>JAKFDH010000054.1:0-149920 GCA_036676245.1 Massilia sp.
CGGCAGCGGTCCCGGCGGCGCCGCCGCGTAGGCGCGGCGGGCGGCGGGCGCGGCGCGCGGGGCGCGGCTGGCCGCCATCGCCACGTAGGGCAAGGCCATGCACAGGGCGATCAGCTGGGTGGTGCGCACTTGCGGGATCGGGGTGCCGACCAGGAAATCGGGCAGCATCAGCGCGATGCCGGCCAGGCCGGCCGTGGCCAGCCCCATCAGCTCGGGCGGCAGTTCGCGCAGCGCGCGCCGCGTGAACGACACGAAGGCCCAGGCCAGGCCGATGAACAGCAGCAGGCCCGGCAAGCCGGCCTTGAGCATGATGTGCAGGATGCCGCTGTGGATGAAGCTGCCGCCGTCGGCGCTGACCTGCCACGAAATGCGCTCGAAGCCGCTGTACTTGCCCCAGGCGCCGATGCCGGTGAACGGATGGGCGAAGAAGTCGGCCAGCGCGAACTTCAGTTCGAGCACGCGCTGGCTCTCGGCGCCGAAGCGGCGCGAACTCATGTCGTAGAACAGGCTCGCCAGGCCGTCGCCGGCGCCCTTGGTCTGCGACAGGCGGTTGACGGCCACCGTCAGGATCGCCGCCGCCATCAGCGGCAGGCCGACCGCCGCCAGCTGCAGCCGGCGCCGCAGCGGGAAGCGCAAGGCGATGACGAGGCAGGCCAGCACGAAGCCGATCCACGCCGTGCGCCGGTAGGACAGCACGATGCAGGCCGCGGTGGCGAGCAAGGTGGCCCATTCGACCGTGCGCCACCAGCGCGAACCGTGCGCCTGGCCCAGCTGGAACAGGTGGACGGCGGCGATCGCGAAGGCGGCCGCGCACAGCATGCTGTCGTTGATGTCGAAGAAGGTCAGCTTGATCTTGACCGCGTTCATGTTCGCATACACATTGTTCGGGTCGCCGCCGGCGAAGGCCCAGCGCGCCAGGCCGAAGGCGGCGCGGCCCAGGCCCATCAGCATGATGAAGCGCGCCAGTTCGATCGCGTGGGCGCGCGTGCGGAAGGTCAGCAGCATCAGCGAGATCAGCGGCGCCATCCAGACGATGTTGGCGAAGCCGCTGGGCGCCAGCGCTTCCGACGGCGTGCGGCCGAGGAACAGCGCGGCCGCCACGTGCAGCACCAGCAGTGCGAACCAGCCCCAGAACCAGGGCCGCAGGTTGTTCTCGGGCGGCTTGCCGTGGCCGAAGCCGGCCGACACCCGCGCGCATACCCAGATGCCCAGCATCCCCCACAGCAGCAGCGCGAAGAACAGCAGGCCGGAGCCGCGCGTGTAGATGCCGGCCGACGAGTACATCTGCAGGCTGCCGTAGCTGGTCGAATTGAACAGGAAGAAGATGGCGAGGTAGGGATAGACCAGCAGGCGCGGCGCGACCAGGCCGACGCCGATGCCGGCCACGGCCAGCACGGCCGCCAGCGCCACCACGGCGAACGGCAAGCCCGTGTAGATATATTGCATGAACTCATTCATTGCACATGTCCCCTACCTTCACGCAATTGCATGAACTCATTCATTGCACATGTCCCCTACCTTCACGCAATTGCATGAACTCATTCATTGCACATGTCCGGTACTTTCACGCAATTGCATAAACTCATTTATCGATTAACCCTTGTGCCCGCCCGTGCCGACCAGGCGCACCCGGTCCTTGCCGTCGACGGCGGCCAGCATGTCGCCGACGAAGCGGTCCTGCAGGCGGTAGGCATCGGCCGCGCCCGGCTGTATCGTCGACACCCGGACCAGCATGCCGTCCGGGATCTTGCCCGCCAGGCCGTAGGCGAAGCGCTGCAGCTTTTGCTCGATGCCGGACTTGATCGCCTTGTCGCCGATCGTGATCCAGTAGGTGATCGGCTCGTTGCGCGCGTTCTGGCGCGCGACCAGGCGCTTGACCGGCAATTCCCCGTACGGCGTGGCCAGCTGCCCATCCTGCGACGCGAGCATGTCGAAGCCCTGCGCCACGTAGCACACCTCGGGCAGGTGCAGCTGCAGCGCCTTGCTCTGGTCGCCGCCGTAGGCGATCGACAGCATCACGCGCTGGCCGTCGCGGTTGACGTAGGTGCGCGACAGGGTCTGGTCGTAGATTTTTTCCAGCACGCCCTGGCGTTCCGGGTCCGGCGTCAGCGGCACCAGGGTGTTGTCGACCTGCCAGTCGCCGAAGGCGGCCGGGATCATCGCCTCGAGGCGGAAGCGGTCCTGCTGTTCGGCCAGCTTGATGCGGGGCGTTATGACGCCGGTCAGCGCCGACGAGCTGGCCATGGCCAGGCCCAGCACCAGGCTGACGATGAAGCGCTTTTTCAAGCGGCCCTCCTGCGGATCAGCCATTGCAAGGCCGAGTCGACGCCGAGGATCAGCATCAGCGCGGTCAGGAACAGCACCATGCCGGCGAAGCCGTGCAGGAAGCCCTGCCCGGCGGCGTCGCCATAGTAGTAGGTGATAAGTGTGAGTACGACCACGCGGATCACGTTGGCGCAAAACGAAATCGGGACGATCAGGATCGCCAGGCCGATGTTGCGCACCGCCGAAGGGTGGCGCACCAGGTTCAGGTAAAACAGGCCGAGCGCTTCGAGCGTGAGCAGGGTCTGCAGGCCGGCGCAGGCGTCGGCCACCAGCAGCTGGTACTGGCCGATCTGCAGGATCACGCCGGAGCGGCTGATCGGGTAGCCGGCCGCGAACAGCAGGTGCTCGGTGACCCAGGACACCGCCATCTTCATCGGCATCGTCACCATCGCGACGAATTCGCTCGGCAGCGGCACCATGAACAGCAGGAAGAAGAAGGGAAACCACTGGACCCGCAGCGCCGCCGCGCCGCGCTTGAGCAGCAGCACCGCGGCCAGGATGCAGATGATCGAACCGACCTCGAACATCAGGATGCGCTGCGAGCGGCCGACCATGTACAGCACCAGGCCGAACACGAGCAGCGGCCAGCCGGCCCAGGACGAGGCGTCGGCGCTGCTGGCGGCCAGCATCCGGTCCCAGTTGCGGTACACCAGCCACAGGAACAGCGCGAAGATGATCGGGCCGTGGCCCTGCTCCTCGCTGACCCAGGCGCCGGTGAACAGGTCGTGGAAGGTCGGCACGAACAGCACCAGCAGGCCGGCCAGCACCGGCCACCACTCGGGCAGCGCGGCGCGCACCCGGGCCAGGTGCAGGTCGATGCTGTTGCCGGCGTGCGCAGCCATCAGAATTCCACCACGACCGATCCGACGACCTCGGCGCCGGCCTGGGCCAGCTGCTCGGCCATGCGGCTGATGTTGGCCAGGCGCGTGTGGTGCTTGCGCGTGACCAGCAGCACGCCGCCGGCGCGCGCGGCCACGGCCAGCGCATCGACGCCGGACGAGAACGGCGGCACGTCGTACAGCACGATGTCGTAGCGCGCCTCGAACTGGGCGTTGAGAGTGCGGAAGGCTTCACGGCTGAGCAATTCCTGCGGGTTCGGCGGCAGCGTGCCCGCCTGCAGCACCGACAGGTCGAGGAAGGACGGCACGCGCGCCACCACCGCCATGTCGGCGCGCCCGGCCAGCAGGTCGGACAGGCCCTGGCGGCCCTTGAGGTCGAACACTTCCTGCTGGCGCGGCTTGCGCAGGTTGGCGTCGACCAGCAGCGTCTGTTCGCCGAGCTGGGAAAACACCACCGCCAGGTTGGCCGCGAACATCGACACGCCGTCGCCGGGGTCGACGCCGACCACGGCCAGCGCGCGCCGTCCGCGCGCGAACCAGCGCAGCATCAGCTGGCTGCGCACGGCGCGCAGCTGCTCGACCTGGGGGCTGAAGGGCTCGAACGCGGCCACCAGGTTCGGCGACAGGTTCGATTCGCCCTTGAGCAGATACGGGTAGTCGAACTGGCGCGCCAGCACTTGCTGGATGTCGCCCTCGGTCACCAGGCCCAGGCGCAGCGCGGCCTCGCCGAAGCGGATCCCGAGCTCCTTCTGCATGCGCAGCACGCGCTCGGCGCCGTCCGGCGTGATCTTGCCGGACTCGAGCAGCAACACGCCCATGCGCGTCTCATCGCCTGCCTGGCCGGGCGGCGGCGGCGCCGAATGCAGCGCCTGCGGGTTCATCGTCATATCCATGTCAGTCCGATTCAATAATGGTCAGGTCGGGCCGGCGGCCCTCAGTTCAGGCGCAGGCGGTTCGGCCCCAGCAGCTGGCGCAGGCCCGGCATCGTGCGCCGCGGCGCATTCCAGGCGATGCTGCCCAGCACCGGAATGTCGAGCATATCCTTCAGGTCGCCCGTCGAGCGCACCGGGCGGTTGAGCATCTCGGCCAGCAGGCCGAAGCCGACGCCGAGCACGGTGCCGAGCAGGATCGCGACCAGGGTGTTGAACAGCACGCGCGGGCCGGCCGCGTCCATCGGCACCGTGGCCGGATTCAGGATCGAGATGTCCGACTGTTCGGACTGCCCTTCGATGCGGGTTTGCGAGAAGCGCTGCGAGGTCGCGTCGAAGGCGCGCTGGGCGCTCTCGACATCCTTTTGCAGCACGCCCAGCTCGTCGCGCGCGCGGTTCAGCTCGAGCACCTTGGTCTTTTGCGCGGCCAGCGCGGCGCGCAGCTCGCTTTCGCGCTGGCGCAGCACGGCGGCGTTGTTGCCGACGCCGGAGGAAATGCTGGCGGTGGCGGCGCGCAGGTCGGCGCGGCGCTGGTCGACCTCGGCCTTGGCGGCCAGGTATTGCGGGTGGTTGCGCGACAGGCGCTGGCCCACCTCGGCCAGCTTCGATTCGGCGGCGCCGAGCGCGAGCTTGAAGTTCTGCACCAGCGCATTGTTGACGACGTCCGGCGCGTCCGGCGAGCCGCTCGCCATGCGGCCGCGCGAATTGCCTTCGATCGCGGCGGCCTGGGCCTGGACCAGCTGGCCCGACAGGTCGTTCAGGCGCGACAGCTCGACATCGACCCGGTTGTTGTCGAGGCTGACGATGCCCTTTTCCTGCTGGTACTTGGACAGGCGCGCCTGGGCCGCCTCGACATTGTCGCGCAGCAGCTTGGCCTGCTCGTTGAAGTACAGCGAAGCCTTTTTCATCGGCTCGGTCTTGAGCTGCACCGTGATCTTCTGGTACTCGTCGGCGAAGGCGTTGGCGACGGCGGCGACGAATTGCGGGTCGGCGCCCTTGAAGCTGATCTCGACCACCGACGATTCGCGCGAGGGCACGATCTCGAGCTTCTTGAGCAGCAGGTCGGCCAGCCAGTCCTGCACCGTGCCGCGCCCGTCCGACGCTTCCTTGAACTGGGCCACGACGGCCGGACTGCCGGCCAGCTTGAGCTGGTCGACCACGCGCAGCGCCACGTTCTTGCTGCTGATGATGTCGATCTGGGTCGCCATGTAGCCGGGCAGCAGCTGGCCGGGCATCGTGACCCCGGTCAGCGGGTCGACCCCCTTGTAGTTGAGCAGCACCGACGCGGTCGCCTTGTAGGTCTTCGCCTGCAGCATGCTGTAGCCGAGGGTCAGCAGCACCGTGGCGGCCAGGGTCGCCAGGATGACTTTTTTCCGGGCCAGCAGGATCAGCAGGAATTGGTGGACGTTCATTGGCGGTGCTCTCAATCGGTGAAGTGAATGGGTGTCAGAACCAGCTCTCGCGCACGGTGATGACATCGTCGACCTGCACCAGGTCGTCATGCTTGGCGTTGATCGTGGTCGCCTTGCCGCTGGCGTCGCGGCGCGTGACCTTGATGCCGTTGTCGCTGCCGCGCGGGGTCAGGCCGCCGCCGGCCGACAGCGCCTGCAGCACCGTCATCTGGCGCTCGATCTTGAAGGCGCCGGGACGCTGGACTTCGCCGGTGATGTAGAAGCGCGGCGCGCGCTCGACATAGATGATGTCGCCGCCCGACACCTCGATGTTCTGGGCCAGCGAACCGTTGGTCACGATGCTGCCCAGGTCGATCGTCTCGCGCGTGGTGTTGCCGTTGCGGTTGCGGATCAGGCTGATCCGGTCGCCGCCCTCGGCGCCGATGCCGCCAGCCGTGGCCAGCAAGTCCAGCACCTGGCGCTTGCCGTCGACCGGGTAGCGGCCCGGGCGGTTGACCTGGCCCAGCACCGACACCTGCTGGCTTTGCAAGGTGGTGACGAGCAGGTTGACCTGCGCCTTCTTCAGGTAGCCGCCGCTCTCGAGCAGGCCGCCGATCTTCTTTTCCGCCGCCGCGACCGACAGGCCGCCGACATTGACCTGGCCGATCAGCGGGAAGGTGATGGTGCCCGCCTCGCTGACCCTGGTCTCGAGCGACAGGTCGGGATTGCCGTACACCGACACCTTCAGTACATCGCCGGCGCCGAGCGGCACTTCGGCGGCGCCGGCGGTGCCGATCGCCATCATGGCCAGTACGGCGGCCAACAGCCAGTTGCAAAGTCGTTTCATGATCTGCCCTCTCCTCTTGAAAATTCCTGAATCATCGTGTGAATCCCGGCGCGCCGGGGTAGTGCCCCTTGCTGGCTTACTTGAGGCCGGCGACGCCGCGGTCGAGCGCGGCCTTGTCGGCGGCGGCGCTGTCGGCCGGCGGCGCGGCGGCCTCGGCCGGCGGCAGCACGGCCGCCGCCGTGGCCGGCGCGCCCTTGCCGTCCGGCGCCAGGTCCTTGTTCAGGTATTCGATCTTGGCGAGCGCGCGCAGGCGCGCCAGTTCGGCGTCCGCCGCTTCCTTGTTGCGCTTGGTGATCAGGAACTGCTCGATCTGCTGCGACGCCGTCTGCAGCGTGACCGGCGCCTCCTTGATCTCGGCGATGCCGATCAGCAGGCTGCGCTCGCCCTCGCGCACCGCGAACAGCTGCCCCTTCGGCATCGCGAGCAGCTTGGCCGACAGTTCCGGCGCCAGGTCGGAGCTGCTGCGCACCACCTGGTTGCGCATGTACCTGACCTTGTTGGCATCGAACCAGGCGGCCATGTCGTCGAGCGACTTGCTGCCGTTGGCGGCGGCCTGCACCTGCGGCGTCAGGTCGCGCGTGGCGATCATCAGCTGGTTCATCGTGATCTGCTTGCGGCGCGAAAAGAACTCGGGGTGCTCGTTGAAGTAGGCCTCGATCTCGGCCGGCGCCGGCTTGGGCTGGGTCCCGACCTTCTTCTGCATGTAGGCCTGGGCCACGATCAGCGCCTTGGCCCGTTCGATCGCCTGCATGACCTTCGGATCGCGGTCGAGCTTTTCCTTGGCCGCCTCGTTCTGCAGCAACTGGCGGTCGACCAGCACCTTGAGCAGCTGCTTGCTGGCGGGGCCCTGCTGGGCCGGTGTGACATTGGCGCGCTGCAGCTCCTCGTTCAGCTGCATGGTGGTGATTTCTTCACCGTTGACGCTGGCCAGCGCCTGGCCCGGCTTGGCGGCCTCCTTCGGCTTGTCGGAACAGGCGGCCAGGCTGGCGGCGGCCACCAGCGCGCTGGCGCACAGGCGTACGGTTGCGGACGTTGCGGAGGTTTTTTTCATCGTGGTTGCCAATAATTTTTTCGGTTGAACGCGGTTGCCAAAGCAACACGACTCTTTGCAAATTTATCACGGCCAAAAAAAACGGCGCGCCCGGTAGAGCAAGGCGCGCTTTAATATTTCCTTTAGTACAGTTTGTTGGTATCAAGGAAGGCGCGGTAGGCGCTTTCCAGTCCATCGGGCAAGGTCACTTGCGCGCTCCAGCCCAGCTTTTTGAGCTTGGAAACATCGAGCAATTTGCGCGGCGTGCCATCCGGTTTGCTGCTGTCGAATTCAATCCGGCCCTGGTAGCCGACCACCTTGCCGATCAGCCTGGCGAGCTCGCCGATCGTCACGTCCTGGCCGGTGCCGACGTTGATGTGCGAATGCATTGGATCGGTATTCGCGCAATAGGTTTCCTTGTCGAGCTGCATGACGTAGACGCTGGCCGCGGCCATGTCGTCGACATACAGGAATTCGCGCATCGGCTTGCCGCTGCCCCAGATCACGACCTCGTCCGCATGGTTGACCTTCGCTTCGTGGAAGCGCCGGATCAGGGCCGGGATCACGTGGCTGTTTTCGGGGTGGTAGTTGTCGCCCGGGCCGTACAGGTTGGTCGGCATCACGCTGCGGTAATCGGTGCCGTACTGGCGGTTGTAGCTCTCGCACAGCTTGATGCCGGCGATCTTGGCCATCGCATACGGCTCGTTGGTCGGCTCGAGGATGCCGTTCATCAGGTACTCCTCGCGGATCGGCTGTTCCGCCAGCCGCGGGTAGATGCACGACGAGCCGAGGAACAGCAGCTTTTGCACGCCGTTGCGCCAGGCTTCGTGCACGACATTGGCCTGCACCATCATGTTGTCGTAGATGAATTCCGCCGGGTAGGTATTGTTCGCATGGATGCCGCCGACCTTGGCCGCGGCCAGGTAGACCTGGTCGATGTCCTCGCCGGCGAAGAAGGCGCGCACCTGGGCCTGGTCGGTCAGCTCGAGCTCGGCGTGGGTGCGGGTCACGATATTGGTCAGCCCCTGGTCGTTCAGGGTGCGGACGATGGCGGCGCCGACCAGGCCGCGGTGGCCGGCGACGAAGATGCGTGGTTGCGGTTTGTTCGATGGTTGTGGCTTGTTCAAAACATTCACTCCAAAGTAATTGCTACGTTATATCCATGCGATTTCAGCAGTGCGTGGCGGCGCGCCTTGTCGAGGTCGTGCTGCACCATTTCGCGCACCATGTCGGCGAAGCTGGTCTGCGGCTCCCAGCCCAGCTGGCGCTTGGCCTTGCCCGGATCGCCGAGCAGGGTCTCGACCTCGGTCGGCCGGAAGTACTGGGGGTCGACCGCGACGATGGTCTGGCCGACGCGCGCGCCGCCCGCCTTGTCGCCCGCGATGGCGGCGATCACGCCCTTCTCGGCCACGCCCCGCCCTTCCCATGCGATCGTGATGCCCAGCTCGGCGGCGGCGACATCGACGAAGTGGCGCACCGAGTACTGGCGGCCGGTGGCGATGACGAAGTCCTCGGCCCGCTCCTGCTGCAGCATCAGCCACTGCATCTCGACGTAGTCGCGGGCGTGGCCCCAGTCGCGCAGCGCGTCCATGTTGCCGAGGAACAGGCGGTCCTCGAGGCCCTGGGCGATGTTGGCCAGCGCGCGCGTGATCTTGCGCGTGACGAAAGTCTCGCCGCGGCGCGGCGACTCGTGGTTGAACAGGATGCCGTTGCAGGCATACATGCCGTAGGCCTCGCGGTAGTTGACCGTGATCCAGTAGGCATACAGCTTGGCCACCGCATACGGGCTGCGCGGATAGAACGGCGTGCTCTCGCGCTGCGGGGTTTCCTGCACCAGGCCGTACAGCTCGGAGGTCGAGGCCTGGTAGAAGCGGGTCTTCTGCTCGAGCCGGGCGAAGCGGATCGCCTCGAGCAGGCGCAAGGTGCCGATGCCGTCCACGTCGGCCGTGTATTCGGGCGATTCGAACGACACCGCCACATGGCTCATCGCCCCCAGGTTGTAGACCTCGTCCGGCTCGACCTGGCTGACGATGCGGGTCAGGTTCGAGGTGTCCGACAGGTCGCCGTAGTGGAGGAAGAAGTTCGGGCTCGGGGCGTGCGGGTCCTGGTAGATATGGTCGATCCGCTCGGTGTTGAACAGCGAGGCGCGGCGCTTGATGCCGTGCACCTCGTACCCTTTGGCCAGCAGGAATTCGGCAAGGTAGGAGCCGTCCTGCCCGGTGACACCTGTAATCAGCGCTTTTTTCATTGGTTCGTTTCCCTGGTAAATGAGCCACAGAAAGTTAAAAACATGGCAATTCGCCAGTCCATTCTATTCCTCGATTGTAATTTTGCAATGAGGCTTCAGAGCGGGAAAACCCCGCCAATTCAATGCGCGTTCTCGCGCTTGAGCACCACCATGACCGTCTTCAGGATGATCCAGATGTCGAGCCACAGCGACCAGCTGCGCAGGTAGTCGAGGTCGTACTGGATCCGCGCCTCCATCTTGTCCAGCGTTTCGGTCTCGCCGCGCATGCCGTTGACCTGGGCCCAGCCGGTGATGCCGGGCTTGACCTTGTGGCGCAGCATGTAGCCCTTGATCAGCTTGCGGTACTGCTCGTTGTGGGCGACGGCGTGCGGGCGCGGCCCGACGATGCTCATGCGCCCCTGCAGCACATTGATGAACTGGGGCAGCTCGTCGAGCGAACTGCGGCGCAGGAAGGCGCCGATCCGCGTCAGCCGCTGGTCGTTCTTCCGGGCCTGCACGATCTTGCCGCCGTCGTCGGTCACCGTCATCGAGCGGAACTTGTAGACGATGATTTCCTCGCCGTACAGGCCGTAGCGGCGCTGGCGGAAGATCACCGGGCCCGGCGACGTGAGGCGCACCGCCAGCGCGATGAGCAGCATCAGCGGCAGCAGCAACAGCAGGATCGCGCTGCCGAGCACGATGTCGCTGGTGCGCTTGATCATGCCGTTCAGGCCCATGAACGGGGTTTCGCAGATCGCGATCGCGGGCATGCCGCCGACGTTGTCGAAGCGCGACTGCATCAGGTCGAACACGTAGATATCGGGCAGGAAATATACCGAGGCCGTGGTGTCCTGCAATTCGTCGAGCAGCTTGCGGATCCGCGGCTGGGCCGAGATCGGCTGGCTGATGAAGATCATCTTGATATTGTTCTCGCGCACATACGGCGCGATCTCGGTCATCTTGCCCAGCATCGGATGGCGCATCGCAGCCGGCTGGCGCTCGTCGGTGCGGTCGTCGAAGAAGCCGTGCACCTGCATGAACAGGTTCGGCTGGCGCTCGCAGTTGCCGGCGAACTTGAGGCCGACGTCGTTGGCGCCGATCACGACCACCGAGCGCACTTCGCTGTTCTTGCCCTTGCCGATCGACACCCGGCGCACCGCCAGGTGGCTCACCAGCAGGATCAGCGGGGTGGCCAGGAACCAGGCCAGCACTACTTTCTCCTCGTAGTAATACTGCAGGCCGCTGGCATGGCCGAGGAACAGCAGCACGGCGATCGTCAGGCACCAGCCGAACACGGTGTCGCGCGCATACGCCAGCATGCGCCCGCGCCGCCACGGGCGGTAGGGGTCGACATGCTGGTACACCGCCGACGAGATGAAGAAGGCCAGCACCATCAGCACCAGCGAATAGCCGGTGAACGGCTCCTTGAACAGCACCGAGGCGAGGTACAGCGTCCCCATGATGATCAGGGGATCGAGCACCCGCTGAAAGAAGGAAATCAGGGGAATATCATTGACGGTCATGTGAACATTAGAAACGGACATTGGCATTGATTGACACAGTGTTGGCCTTAAAGTTGCCTAAGCCAAGAAAAGGCGAACCGCTGCGCGACTGGCGCGCGAACGCCGCCGTCACGTCGAGGCTGCGCCGCGGCGCCCAGCTGGCCGACAGCTGGGCGGTCTTCAGGGAATCGTCGAGGTCCTGCGGCTGGCTCAGCGCCGTGCGCGCGTTGTAGCCGCGCTTCTCGTAGCCGAGGCTGGCATCGGCGCGGACCTTGGCCGTGGCCACATAGGTGGCCGCCAGGCTGGCGCCCTTGTTCAGGCTATAGCTGACGACGTTGCTTTCGATCGGCGAGAATTCGCGCCACAGCGCGGCCGTGTAGCGCATCTTGCCGCGCGGCTCGTGCATCGCCGTGAGCCGGCCGTTGAAGCCCGACACATCGCGCCCGAGGCCCGGATTTTCGCGCTTGGCATAGCCGGCCAGCGCCTGTACGCTGGTGCTGCCGCTGCCGCGCCACAGCACGCGCGCCTTCAGCTCGTCCTGGTCGAAACTGTCGTCCAGGCTGGCGCCGCCGACCGGGCGCCGGTTCTGGTAGCGACCCTTGATCTTGCGTGCCACCACGCCGAAGGTATTGCCGCTGCGTGGCAGGAAATCGATGCCGGTTTCGTAAGTGTCCTCGGTGCGGTTGTTGACGCGCTGCACCGGCAGCTCGTAGGTGTACTTGTCGCTGGCGACGCCGCCGCGCACACGCCAGCTCGGATGCATGCGCCAGCCGCCGTCGAAGTTATTGCGGCGCTGCTTGCGCAGGTTGCGCTGGTCGCTGCGGAAATCGGTGTACGGCGCCAGGGTCTGCGCAACCATGCTGCCCAGGTTGCCGCTGAACTTGCTGCCGATTTCCCAGGCCCAGTTGAACTGGGCATCCTTGCCGTCGTAATCGAGCTGCTTGAAGTGGTCGAACTTGACCTTGGTCAGCTTGGCCTGGGCGCTGATGTTCTGCAGGCTGTAGCGCTTGTCGAACAGCAGCCCGACCGTGGCCTGGCGCGCCGAATCGCTGCGCTGGCCATCGAAGGCGGGCCAGCTTTCCGGCAGGCGAAAAAGATTATTATCGTGGAAGTAGCCAAGGCCGGCTTGCACCTTGAAACCCTCATCGGGGCCGGCCAGTGCCGGGCTGATGCAGGCCACCCCGAGCAGGAGGGCCAGTCGATTTTTTTTGTTTGTAAGGGTCAACATTGTCAGCCATCGTAAATAAATAGACGCGCAATGGACCCTGGTGCTTCACCAATATGTCCAGTTGCTCGTGATTACAATCCAACCGCCCAGCAGGCCGTTTGTGAAAGCATGAGCTAAAACCGGCGACCACAACGTGCGATACCGAACATATAAGGCACTATAGCTAAGTCCGGCGACGATTCCGGCCAACCATTGCTTGTGTTCGAAGCCGAACAGTGTCACTGTGACAATCAAACTCAGCAGTGTGATGCGGGCCGGGTCCACTTTGAGAAAGTCCACCGCGACGATCCACCGCATCAGGAATGAACGCCAGAACAGTTCTTCCATGACCGGCACGACCACGGCGGCGCCGAAGATCCGCACCGCCACCAGCAGCCAGTCGATCTGGCCATTGGTGTTCGGATCAAAACCTTCGGGCTTTCCGACGATCATCCAATCGGCGTTCAAGTGAATCCACAGCACCAGCACGGCGATGCCGGCCGCAATCGCGGCCGCGGCGCCGGCCAGGCCAAGCGGCGGGGGATCCCTGAACTCGGTGTAATCGCGCCAGAATATGACTAGCATCAGCATGACCGCGCCGATTTTTACGGCATAGAGCCATCGCAAGTCCTGCGCATTCCATCCCAGTCGCGCGAGCAGGTCGGCGATGACGATGAACACCAGGTAGGTAAGGAAAGGGAGGATGCGCGCCCAGGCGGCACGCGAAAACATGGCGCCGGGCGGCGCCCCGGACTGGGCGCTGGCAGGGGATGCGGCACCGCCCGGTGGTTCACGGCTGTCTGACATGGGTCTCCTTTTATGAGCCCGTCAGGCGAGGTCGGTCAACCTTTCGAGCGGGCTTCGATCTGCTCCCATTTCTCAAGCGCCTCGAGCAGCTGCTCTTCGATCGCGGCGAAGCGCGCGTTGATGCGCTTGGCGTCGGCCGGATTGGTCTTGTAGAAATCGGGGGCGTTGAGTTGCAGCGTGATCTGCGACTGCTCGTCTTCCAGGCTGGCAATCAGCAGCGGCAGCTCTTCCAGTTCACGCTGTTCCTTGTAGCTCAACTTTGACTTTTTTGCAACCGGTGCCGCAGCCGTGTTCGTATTGACGGGCGCGGCCTTGGCGGGCGCCTTGGCCGGCGCCGCCGCGCTGATGGCGGCCTTGGTGCGTTCCCAGTCGGTATAGCCGCCGACGAATTCGCGCCACATGCCCCCGCCTTCGGCGACGATCACCTCGGTGACGACGTTGTCGAGGAACATGCGGTCGTGGCTGACCAGGAACACCGTGCCCTCATAGTCTTCCAGCAATTCTTCCAGCAATTCCAAGGTGTCGATGTCGAGGTCGTTGGTCGGCTCGTCGAGCACCAGGCAGTTGGCCGGCTTGGCGAACAGGCGCGCCAGCAGCAGGCGGTTGCGCTCGCCGCCGGACAGGGACTTGACCGGCGAACGCGCGCGTTCCGGCGCGAACAGGAAGTCGCTCAGGTAGCTCATCACGTGCTTGCGCTGGCCATTGACTTCGACGAAGTCGCTGCCCGGCGCGATCGTGTCCATCAGGCTCGCCTCTTCATTGAGCTGGGAGCGCATCTGGTCGAAGTAGGCTACTTCCAGCTTGGTGCCGAGCTTGACCTTGCCGCTGTCGGCGGTTTCTTCGCCGAGGATAATCTTGAGCAGGGTGGTCTTGCCGGCGCCGTTCGGGCCGATCAGGCCGACCTTGTCGCCGCGCAGCACGGTGCCGCTGAAGTCCTTGATGATGACCTTGTCGCCATAGGACTTGTTGACGTTTTCCAGGTCCGCCACGATCTTGCCGGAGCGCTCGCCCCCGCCCACGTCGAGCTTGACCTGGCCTTGCTGGTCGCGCCGGGCGACGCGCTGCAGGCGCAGGTTTTCCAGGCGCTTGACGCGGCCCTCGTCGCGCACGCGGCGCGCCTTGACGCCCTTGCGGATCCACACTTCTTCCTGCGCCAGGAACTTGTCGAACTTGGCGTTCTCGACTTCCTCGTTCTCGAGCAGCTCGGCCTTGCGCGCCTGGTAAGTGGTGAAGTTGCCGGGGAAGGACAGCAGCTTGCCGCGGTCCAGTTCGATGATGCGGGTGGCGACGTTGTCGAGGAAGGAGCGGTCGTGGGTAATGAACAGCACCGAGCCCTTGAAGTCGCGCAGCAAGCCTTCGAGCCACATGATCGAGCGGAAATCGAGGTGGTTGGTCGGCTCGTCGAGCAGCAGCACGTCCGGCGCCGACACCAGCGCCACGGCCAGCGCCACGCGCTTCTGCATGCCGCCCGACAGCGTGCCCATCAGCGCGTCGCGCGACAGGTTCAGGCGGTCGAGCGTGGTGTCGACCTTGTTGGCCAGGCTCCAGCCGTCGGTCGCGTCGAGCTTGACCTGCAAGTCGTGCATGCGGTCCATCAGCGCGTCGTCGTCGCCCTGGCCGAACTGGCCGGTCAGCGCCTCGTATTCGGCCAGCATCGCCTGCTGCTCGCCCATGCCCAGCGCCACCGCGTCGAACACCGACATCGCCGGGTCGAACACCGGTTCCTGCTCGACGTAGGCGATCTTGAGGTTTTGCTGCTGGACCAGCAGGCCGTCGTCGAGCTTCATGCGGCCGGAAATGATTTTCAGCAGCGAGGACTTGCCGGTGCCGTTGCGGCCGATCAGGCCGACCCGTTCGCCGGTTTCGAGGGAAAATTCCGCGTGATCGAGGAGCGCGACGTGGCCGAACGCGAGCTGCGCCGACGAGAGGGAGATGACTGCCATGATGGTATTTTTACGTGCCCGGCCGTGAAAAACAGGCCAAAAAGATTAAAAGAAGCACGCATTGTACCGATTGTGGGCCCCAGCCGTCCTGTTTACTGGTATCGCCAACAGGAATCGAACCTGTATCTAAGTCTTAGGAGGACCTTGTACTATCCATTGTACTATGGCGACACACTCGTTGCAGCCCGCAATTATACCAGCCGAGACCCGATTAGCGGATGAGCTCGATCAGTTCCGGCAAGAGCTGGCTCAGCACGAAGGCGGTCATTACCCAGAGGACGATCGTAAATTTGGTCTCGGCATTTGCCGCCTTGATCTCGCCCCTTAAGGTCGCGATCTCGGTACGCAGACTGCCTTCCACTTTAACCAGGCCAATCTTGTTCTCGCTGGCCAAGCCGGCCAAAGCATCCTGTTGCGCCCTGGCGGACATGGCAAGGGCGTCCTGTTGCGCCCTGGCGGACGCGGTAAGGGCATCCTGTTGCGCGCTGGCGGAAGCGGCGATGGCATCCTGTAGCGCCCTGACGGAAGTGGCAAGGGCAGTTTTTTGTTCGCTCGCAAAAACGGCCATTGCAGCCTTTTGCTCGTTTGCAAAAACGGCCATAGCAGCCTTTTGCTCGTTTGCAAAAACGGCCATAGCAGCCATTTGCTCGCTTGCAAAAGCGGCCAGGTCAGCCTTGGTGGCGCACGTGGCCTTGATCACTGCCACATCAAACTGGATGGCAGCAACATCGGCTTCCAATTTTGCGATGCGCGATTCCATACCGCGATCATCTTGCGCTTCACTCTCCATGTCAATCCCCGCTTGTTCAATGGAATCGACATCGTCGTCTGCAGCGCACCGCAACGTCCTGATGCACCACAACGTCCAATCGGAGTTTCTGTTCAGGTTGAAAGGCGCGGGCCGCCGCTGGCGCCTTCGGCGCAACGCGTTTCGAGCAGATCGACATAGGCCATCACCGCCTTCTCTGCGGCGGCATCCGGCGCGAATCCTCCCGCCAGGTCGCGCAAGTCCTTGTACATGCTGGCACAGGCGCGCAGCGCCTTGATGCAGCCCGCCGCGTCGTAGGGCGCGATGGTGGTACGCAGCTCGGCCGCGAAATCGGGCACGGCCAGTTCGAGCTTGCGCACGCCCTGCGGCCGCGCGCCCGCGCGCTGCAAGGCCAACGGGCCGAGCACCGCGCCGCGCAGGAAGGCGATGAAGTCGATGGCCTCGAACAGCTCGCCGCGGCCGATCTTCCCCGCGCCGTAGTGGATCCAGATCCAGAAGCGCGCCTCGATCCAGGCCGGCGATGGCGCTCGATAGTGGGCAGCCGCAGCCTGCATCGCGGCGCCGTAGCGCCCATCCCGGTCCCACAGGATCGATGGGTCCTCGACCCGCGCGGCGGCGTCGTCGAGCGAGATGAATTTGAGGTCCACATGCAGCAGCGGCGCATCGTACAGGCAGATCAGCAGCCGCGGCTCGCCCACATGCTCGCCGGTGAACGCGGAAAGCAAGGTGCCGAGCGAGGCGGCGAGTGCCTGGCGCTGCGCCATGACGGCGTCGACGCTGTCCGGCTCGACGACGATTACCAGGTCGAGGTCGCTGTAGTCGTCCATCGTGTCGGACAGCCAGGAGCCGGCGGCGGCGACGGCGACGATCCTGGTGTCGGCCTGCAGCACGCCGCTCATCCGGTGCAGGAAGGCATGGTGGGCGGACGGCAGCGTCGATGGAACCGGCATGGTCAGGCGGCGCCGCGGCCTTCGCGCATCAGGCGTTCGATGTGGCCGATCAGCATATCTTCCGGATAGGGCTTGCCGAGCAGGATATCGACGCCCGATCCGGCCATGTCGTGGCGCTCCTCGCCGCTGATCATGATCACCGGAATGTGCGCGGTCTGCGCATTGCCGCGCAGGTGGCGGGTCAGTTCAAAGCCGTCCATGCCGGGCATCTCGACATCGGTGATGACGATGTCGGGCATGCGTTCGGCGATCTGGCGCACGGCGTCCAGGCCATCGGCCGCCTGCTGCACCTGGAACTGATGGTTGCCGAGCAGGCGATTGGTCTTGACGCGCACGACCTTCGAATCGTCGACGATCATGACGAGCGTATCGGCTGCCTTCTTCGGCACATGCGGGCGGGCCGCAGGCGCCTCGGGCACGATTTCCACCAGCACCGGAATCTCGCCGCTGTCGTCCTCGGGTTCGGGTTCGGGTTCGGGTTCGGGTTCGGGTTCGGGTTCGGGTTCGGGCGCCGGTACGGGATTGGCCTTGGCCTTGCGGGCGGCGATGCGCGCCTCCTCGGCGATCTGCTTGAAGCGGCGCGCCGCGGCGCGGTTGCCCTCCTCCAGCGCCTGTCGTTCCTTTTCCTCGGCCGCCTTGCGCTCGGCGGCCATGGCGATCCATTTCGCTTCGACCGCGGCGAGCCGCTCGGCCTCCTTGCGGGCCGCTTCGGCCACGACGGCGCGTTCCGCCGCGAGGCGCGCTTCCTCTTCCGCCGCGATGCGTTCGGCCTCCTTGCGCTCGGCGTCCAGCACCGCCTGCCGTGCCGCTTCCACCCGCGCTTCCTCGTCGGCCTTCAAGCGCGCCGCTTCGGCGCGGACCGCGTCTTCCTGCGCGCGCCGCACCGCCTCCACGCGCGCCTCTTCTTCAGCCTTCAGGCGCAGCGCTTCCAGCCGCGCCGCTTCGATCGAGGCTAGCCGTTCCGCTTCGAGGCGCGCCGCTTCCAGCCGTGCCGCCGCGATGCGCTCGGCTTCATTGCGCGCGGCCACCTCGGCGGCAACCCGCGCCGCCTCGATCAGCGCGGCATCTTCGGCCGCGATGCGCAGTTCTTCCTTGCGCCTGGCCGCTTCGGCGCGCTCCGCCTCGGCCCGTTCGGCGGCCTCGCGCTCGGCCTTGGTGCGCGCCGCCTCGGCCGCGGCCAGCCGTTCGGCCTCGGCACGCGCGGCGTCGGCCTGTGCGGCCGCCGCGCGTTCGGCGCTGACCCGCTCGGCTTCGGCGCGCTCGGCCTCGGCAACGGCGATGCGCGCCCGCGTTTCGGCCACTTTCAGTTCGGCTTCCTCGCGCCGCGCCTCGGCTTGCGCGATCCGGTCGACGACATTCGGCGCCGCCTGCGGCTGCGCGGCGTTCGACGCCTGTTTCGGCTCCTGTTTCGGCTCCTGTTTCGGCTCCTGTTTCGGCGCCTTTTTCGGCGCTGCGGGCTCCAGCGGAATGTCGAGCGCGAGGTCGGACTCATCCCCGTTGAGGGGCTTGATCGCGAGAATATTGTAGAGCTCGGCTTCGACGTCCTTCATGCCGGCGAAGATCCGGTCCTGCTCCGCGCGCGCGGCCGCTTCGATCGCAGCCTCTTCGCGCCGGGCCGCCTCGGCCTCGGCTTCTTCGGCGGCGAGGCGCTCGGCCAACTCGATCGCGAACTGCGTGTCCTGCCACACCGGCTCGTTATCGGGTTCGGTTTCCTCGGACAGCGGCGGATCTTCCCACGGCAGCACCGGCTCCTCGGCGACGACCGGCGGCGGGGCCGGGACCGAAGGGGCATCGTCCTGCAGGTAGACCACCGGCTCGGGCGGCGGCGGCGGACGCCGCTTGCGCACGACGTAGACTATCAGCGCGCCGGCGACCGCGAGAATCAAGGCGATGAGCAGAAGTCCGGTAGTAGACACGCAAGAGGCTCCGTGGGCGCGATCGAATGGTGAAGTGCTGGCTTCGGTTGAGCGAGATGTAAATGTTACACCAAGGCAACCAGAGAGATGTTGTAATTCGCAAAATGACGTGCATTTTGTGGCGTAAACATGGCCAGCGCGGCAAAAGCGGCGCCATCCCATGATCATCTGGCCGTTCGCGGCAGGTGTCAACCTCCGGATACGCCTTCGTCCGCCGGTGCAATATCGAGTGCCGCGACAAGCGCGGGATCGGTGACGGGCCGCCACGCGCCGTCGTCGAAATAGCACCACTTGCCCCGGAAACTGTAGAAGCGGTTGTCCATGCCTTGCCTGCCCGTCAAGGTTCGTTGCTCCCCGGACAAGACGACGCTGTCGTCCGGCACGTCCTGGTAGACGACGGCGTTGGCCGCGACCCGCACGTTGTTGCCGAGCCTGACCCGGCCGATGATCTTGGCGCCCGCCCCGATATAGCAGTTGTCGCCGATCGTCGGCGCGCCCTGTCCCTTCGAGCCGGGGATCGTGTTCGAGCCGATCGTCACCTGCTGGAAGATCACGGCGTTGCGGCCGATGCGGGCGGCGCCCGAGATGAAGATGCTCTTGTTCCCATGGGGGAAGCACGGCTGGCCGGCGAAGCGGGCATTCCATGCCACCGAACTGCCGGCCTCGTACTGCAGCGCGCCCCACAGCTTGACCAGCAGGCGTTTCGCCATCGGATGGCGGGCGCGCTGGCAGCGCTCCTTGAGCGCCCAGTCGGACCCGAACAGCAGGGTGACGATTCCCTTGAACAGCATGCGGCGACTCCATGAATTGTCGAGCTGACTATTGTGCACCGGGTGGCGCGCCCGGAGTGCACGATAGGCGGCAGCTCAGGGCGCGGGCCGGGCCGGCGCGGCGGGCGCCGGGGTGGGAATGGTGATGATGATGGGCGCCGGATGGGCCGCGGGCGCCGTCGGCACGGCGTGATTGAGGACAAAGGTCATGACGGTGATGGCGGCGGCGCCCATCGCGATGGCGGTGCCGGCGATCCACTTGATCATGCGCTCGCTGAGCTCGGCAAGATCGGCCTTGGTCGCCATGTGCGCGTCGATGCCGTCGAGCCGCGACTCGATGCGCGCAAGCCTGTCGCGCGTCTCGGCGGCAAACTCCTCAAGCTGGGCGACCCTGGCTTCCATTCCCCCAGCTTAGGCCGGAAGGCGCCGGGCGGCAAGCGCAGCACCTTGATGCCGCTCAGGGCACGACCGCGGTCACCTCGATCTCGACGCGCGCCTTGTCTTCGATGAGCGCGGCGACCTGCACCGCCGTCATCGCCGGGAAATGGCGGCCGATGATCTCGCGGTAGGCCGCGCCCACTTCCTTGTGCGCGGCCAGGTACTCGCCCTTGTCGACCACGTACCAGGTCATGCGCACGATGTGCTCGGGCGCGGCGCCGGCTTCGGCCAGCACCTCGACGATGTTCTCCAGCGCCTGCCGGGTCTGGCCGGCGAAGTCTTCGGTGTGGAACACGCCCTGCCCGTCCCAGCCGATCATGCCGCTGACGTACACGGTGCGTCCGCTGGCGGCGACACCGTTCGAATAGCCGCGCGGCCGGGCCCATCCCGGCGGTTGGAGGATGTTCATGCTGGCTCCTTGCTGGTGGCCGCGTGCTCGCGCAGCAGTTCGCGGCCGATGATCAATTGCTGCACCTCGGTCGCGCCTTCGTAAATGCGCAGCGCGCGGATCTCGCGGTACAGGCTCTCGACCGGATGGCCGCTGACCACGCCCATCCCGCCGAACATCTGCAGCGCCGCGTCGATCACCTGCTGCGCCATTTCGGTCGCCTGCATCTTCGCCATCGCCGCTTCCTTGGTCACCTTGGCGCCCTGGTCGCGCTGCCAGGCGGCGCGGTACACCAGCAGCGCGGCGCTGTCGATCGCGGTGGCCATCGCCGCCAGCTTGGCCTGCGTGAGCTGGAAATCGGCCAGCGTTTGTCCGAACATCCTGCGCGTGCTGGCGTGCGCGATCGCCTCGTCGAAGGCACGCCGCGCGAAGCCCAGCGCCGCAGCGGCCACCGAGGTGCGGAACACGTCGAGCGTGGCCATCGCCACCTTGAAGCCCTGCCCCGCCTCGCCCAGCCGCTGGCCGGCGTCGACGCGGCAGTTGGCGAAGCGCAGCCGCGCCAGCGGGTGCGGCGCGATCACGTCGATGCGCTCGGCGATCTCGAGGCCGGGGTTGCCGGCATCGACGATGAAGGCGCTGATGCCGCGCGCGCCTGGCAGTTCGCCGGTGCGGGCGAACACGACATAGAAGTCGGCGATGCCGCCGTTCGAGATCCAGGTCTTTTCGCCATTGAGCACATAGCCGTCGGCGTCAAGGACCGCGGCGCACTGCATCGCCGCGACGTCCGAACCTGCTTGCGGTTCGGACAGCGCAAAGGCGGCGATCGCCTCGCCGCTGGCGACGCGGTCGAGGTAGCGCGCCTTGTTGGCGGCGCTGCCGAACAGCGAGATCGCACCCGAGCCCAGGCCCTGCATCGCGAACGCGAAGTCGGCCAGGCCGTTGTGGCGCGCCAGCGTTTCGCGCAGCAGGCAGATGGCGCGGGTGTCGATGGCGCCGCCGTCGCGGCCGACGGCGTGCTGCAGCCAGCCCGCCTGGCCCAGCTGGCGCACCAGCGTGCGGCAGGCCTGGTCGACGTCATGGCCGTGCGGCTGCGCCACTTCCCGCGCGGCCCAGGCGTCGAGCGCCTCGGCCAGGGCGGCGTGGCGCGCTTCGAAGAATGGCCAGCCGAGGTAGGATTTGTCGGCCATGTCAGTCGCCTTCGAACGCGGGTTTTTGCTTGGCCACGAAGGCGTGGTAGGCGCGGTGGAAATCGTTGGTGGCCATGCAGATGGCCTGGGCCTGGGCCTCGGCCTCGATCGCTTCGTCGACGCCCATGTTCCATTCCTGCTGCAGCATCTTCTTGGTCATGCCGTGCGCGAAGGTCGGGCCGTCCGCCAGGCCCTGCGCCAGCGCCTGCGCGTCGGCCAGCAGCGTGGCGGGTTCGCTGATGCTGTTGAAGAAGCCCCAGCGTTCGGCCTCGGCGCCCGACATCGATCGGCCGGTGTACAGCAATTCCGCCGCGCGGCCCTGCCCGATCACGCGCGGCAGCAGCGCGCAGGCGCCCATGTCGCAGCCAGCCAGGCCGACGCGGGTGAACAGGAAGGCGGTCTTGCTGCGCGCGGTGCCCAGGCGCAGGTCGGACGACAGCGCCAGGATCGCGCCGGCGCCGGCGCAAATGCCGTCGATGGCGCTGATGACCGGCTGCGGGCAGGCGCGCATGGCCTTGACCAGGTCGCCCGTCATGCGCGTGAAGGCCAGCAGGCCCGGCATGTCGAGCTGGGTCAGCGGGCCGATGATGTCGTGCACGTCGCCGCCGGAGCAGAAGTTCTCGCCGGCACCGGTGATCACGACCGCCTTGACGTCGCCGGCATACGCCAGCGCGCGGAACAGGTCGCGCAGCTCGGCGTAGGACTCGAAGGTCAGCGGGTTCTTGCGCTCCGGCCGGTTCAGGGTCAGCGTGGCGACGCCGCGCAGGACGGCGAAGCGGAAGTGGGTGGCGGCATAGCCGGCCATCTGCTTGCGGTTGCCTGGCAGCTGCTGCGCCTGGCCTGGTAGGTATCGCATGGTCGTGGTGTTCCTTACTCTTGTCTTAATCCTGTTGTTCTTCGGCGCCGTTCAGGTGCGCCTTCATTTGCGACAGCAAGGCGATCATCTGCGCCTTGTCCGGCGCCGAGATATCGCGCAGCATGTCGGCGATCCAGGCTTCATGCACGACCGCCATCTCGGCGAAGGCGCGCCGCCCGGCCGGCGTCAGCTTGACGCTGTAGGCGCGGCGGTCCTTCGGATCGGCCACGCGCTGCACCAGCCCCTCCTGCTCCAGCTGGTCGGTGATGCCGGTGATATTACCGCCGGTGACCATCATGCGCTTGGACAGCTCGCCCATGCGCAAGCCCTCCGGAAATCGCTCGAGCTGCGCCATCAGGTCGAAGCGCGGCAGCGTAATGCCGAAGGTGGTGCGCAGCCGGCTGCGAATCTCGTTCTCGATCCGCACCGTACACGAGAGCATGCGCAGCCACAGCTTGAGCGACTGGTTGTCTTCCTGCGTCAGGCGGCTGGCCAGGTCGAGCACCGCTGCGTTTTCGTGTTGCTGGTTGTCGTTCACATGATCTCCCCGCCGGCCACCGCCAGCGCTTGTCCATTCATCGCCGCCGAGCGCGGCAGGCAAAGCCACAGCACGGCGTTCGCCACTTCGTCGACCTCGACCAGGCGCTTCTGCGGATTGCCCGCCGCCAGTTCGGCGCGCGCTTCCTGCTCGCTGCGGCCGGCGCCCGCGAACGCCGCGCGCACGGCGGCGCCGTCGGCGACGTCGAGCGCCATGGCGGCGATCGTTCCCTGTGCCGACAGCCGGCGCGCCGTGGCCGCCAGCATGACGGCGTCGCGCCCGGCGATCGTCACCCGTGCGCCGGATGCGAGCAGCGCGGCGGCGATGGCCGCGCCGATGCCGCGCCCGCCGCCGGTCACCACTGCATGTTTGCCTGCCAGTTCGTCCATCAGCCCTCCAGCAGTTTGGCCGCAAGCTGCTGCGGGGTCAGGCCGCTGCTGGCGGCCGCCAGCTGGCGCTCGCGCTCGAGGTTGCGCTCGAGCTGCTGCTTGCCGGGCAGGTACTGTTTCGGCCAGGCGACGGCGGAAAAGCCGATCCGCGCCGCTTCCGTCAGCGTCCAGGCCGGGTTGGCAAGGTGCGGCCGGCCCACCGCGCACAGGTCGGCGCGCCCGGCCGCGATGATGCTGTTGGCGTGGTCGGCCTCGAAAATCGAGCCCACCGCGATGGTCGGGATCCGCGCCTCGTTGCGCACGCGGTCGGCGAACGGGGTCTGGAACATGCGCCCGTACAGCGGACGCTCGCGCTTGCTGACCTGGCCGGAGGAGCAGTCGATCATGTCGGCGCCGGCTTCCTTGAACAGGCGCGCGACCTGCACCGCATCGTCCGGCGTGATGCCGCCTTCGACCCAGTCGTGGGCCGAGATGCGCACGCTCATCGGCTTGTCCCGCGGCCAGGCGGCGCGCATCGCGCGGAACACGCGCAGCGGGTAGCGGCAGCGGTTCTCCAGGCTGCCGCCGAATTCGTCGCGCCGCTGGTTGGTCAGCGGCGAGATGAAGGACGACAGCAGGTAGCCGTGCGCGCAGTGCAGTTCGAGCCAGTCGAAGCCGGCTTCGCCGGCGGCGCGGGTGGCGCACACGAAGTCGGCCTCGATCCGGTCCAGGTCCCCGGGCGTGGCTTCGCGCGCCACCTGCGACACGCCCTCCAGGTACTGCTGCGGGGAGGCCGACACCAGCGGCCAGTTGCCCTCCGCCAGCGGCTGGTCGATACCGTCCCACATCGCGCGGGTCGAGCCCTTGGCCCCGGCGTGGCCGAGCTGCAGGGCGATCCTGGCGTCGGTGCTGGCGTGCACGAAGTCGACGATCCGCTTCCATGCCGCCGTGTGCTCCGGCGCGTACATGCCAGGGCAGGCAGGCGTGATGCGCGCGTCGGCCGACACGCAGGTCATTTCGGCGAATACCATGGCGGCCCCGCCCAGCGCGCGCGCGCCAAGATGCACCAGGTGGTAGTCGCCGGGCACGCCGTCGACCGCCGAATACTGCGCCATCGGCGACACGACGATGCGGTTCTTGAGGGTCACGCCGCGCAGCTTGTACGGCGTCAGCATCGGCAGCACCGGGTGCGCGGGCACGGCCAGGCCGGCCTGCTCGCCGGCGCGGCGCGCGATCCACGCCTCGAAGCCGGCCACGTAGGCGGCGTCGCGCAGGCGCAGGTTCTCGTGCGACAGGCGCTGGCTGCGCGTGAGCATCGAGTAGGCGAACTGCGGCGCCTCCATCGCGCTGTAGCGTTCCACGTTCTCGAACCATTCCATCGAATTGCGGGCCGCGCTCTGGATCTTGAGCACTTCGACGGCGCGCGCTTCCTGGTAGGCGTCCAGGGCGTCTTTCGGATCGGCATGTGCGCCGAAGCAGCGCGCCAGCTCGATCGCGTCCTCCAGCGCCAGCTTGGTGCCGGAGCCGATCGAGTAATGCGCGCTGTGGGCGGCATCGCCCATCAGCACCACCGGCGTGGCGCCGTTCCAGTGCACCCACTGCTCGCACACGATGCGCGGGAAGGTGATCCACATGGCCGAACCGCGCAGGTGCGGCGAGTTGGACATCAAGCCATGCCCGTCGAGCTGGTCGGCGAACAGGCGTTCGCACCACGCCACGCCCTCCTCCTGGCTCATCTTGTCGAGTCCCGCCGCGCGCCACACGGCCTCGGGCGTCTCGATGATGAAGGTCGAGGTGTCGCCGTCGTACTGGTAGATATGCGCCTGGAACCAGCCGAATTCGGTTTCCTTGAAAGCGAAGGTAAAGGCGTCGAACTTCTTCCGGGTGCCGAGCCACACGAAGCGGCACTGGCGCGCCTCGATCTGCGGCCGGAATGTCGCCTCGTAGCGGCTGCGGGTGCGGCTGTTGAGGCCATCGGAAGCGATCACCAGGTCGGCCCGGTAGCGGGCGGCGACGGCCTGGTCGTCCTGCACCTCGGTTTCGAACACCAGCGCCACGCCCAGCTCCTCGCAGCGCTGCTGCAGGATGTTGAGCAGGCGCTTGCGCCCGATCCCGCAGAAGCCATGGCCGCCCGAAGTGATCTTTTCGCCCTTGAAGAAGATATCGATGTCGTCCCAGTGGTTGAACGACTGCAGGATGGCGCGCGCGGTGGCCTCGTCCGAATTGACCAGGTTGCCGAGGGTCTGGTCGGAAAACACGACGCCCCAGCCGAAGGTGTCGTAGGGCCGGTTGCGCTCGATCACGGTGACCTGGTGCGCGGGGTCCTGCTTTTTCATCAGCAGCGCGAAATACAGGCCGGCGGGACCGCCGCCGATGCAAACAATGTTCATCGGGATCGCAATCTGAAGCGCTGCAGCTTGCCCGTTTCGGTACGCGGCAGCTTGTCGGTGAATTTCACGGAGCGCGGATACTTGTACGGCGCGATCTGCTCCTTGACGAAGTTTTGCAGCGCCAGCGCCAGTTCGGGACTGGCGTCGAAGCCGGCCCTGAGCACGACATGCGCTTCGACCACCTGGCCGCGCTCCTCGTCGGCGCGCCCGACCACGCCGCACTCGGCGACCGCGGGATGGCGCAGCAGCACATCCTCGACCTCGGCCCCGGCGATGTTGTAGCCAGCCGAGATGATCATGTCGTCGGTGCGCGAACGGTAGTAGAAGTAGCCGTCGGCGTCCATTTCGTAGGCGTCGCCGGTCAGGTTCCAGCCATTGAGCACGTAGTCCTTCTGGCGCGCGTCGGCCAGGTAGCGGCAGCCGGTCGGCCCCTTGATGGCGAGCCGCCCGACCACGCCCGGCCCCAGCGGCCGGCCGGCCTCGTCGAGGATGCAGGCCTGGTAGCCGGGCACCGGCTTGCCGGTGGCGCCGGGGCGGATCTGGTCGCCGGCGGCGGAAATGAAGATGTGCAGGAGCTCGGTTGCGCCGATGCCGTCGATCATGCGCAGCCCGGTGGCGGCCTGCCATGCTTCGCGCGTGGCCAGCGGCAGCGCCTCGCCCGCCGATACCGTCTTTTTCAGCGAGGACAGATCGAACTGCGGCGCCAGCGGCGCCATCTGGCGGTAGAAGGTGGGCGCGGTGAAGCACACGCTGGCGCGGTATTTCTGGATGTTGGCCAGCAGCGTCTCCGGCGTCTGCTTCTCGATCAGCACCCCGGCCGCGCCTATCCGCATCGGAAACAGCAGCAGGCCGCCCAGGCCGAAGGTGAACGCCAGCGGCGGCGTACCGATGAAGATGTCGTCGCGCTGCGCCGCCAGCGTGTGGCGCGGGAAGCAGTCGCAGATGGCCAGCACGTCGCGGTGGAAGTGCATGGTCCCCTTCGGCACGCCGGTGGTGCCGGACGTGAAGCTGATCAGGCACACGTCGTCGGCCGAGGTGTCGACCGCATTGAACGCTCTATCGTGGCCCGCCATCCGCGCTTCGAGCGATTCGGAATTGCCGGGGTCGTTGAACCACACCGTACTGGCCGGCCTGTGCTTCGGTGCGGCGGCCTCCATCTCGGCGCGCAGGCTGGCCGCGCACAGCACCGCGTCGACCCGCGCCTTGTCGATGATGGTGGCCAGTTCGCCGGCGCGCAGCAGCGGCATGGTCGGCACCGCGATCAGGCCGGCCTTGAACACGGCCAGCACGGCGGCCGCCATCATCGGGTTGTTGGCGCCGCGCAGCAGCACGCGGTTGCCGGTCGCCAGCCCGAGCTCGCGCCGCAGCACGTGGGCGATGCGGTCGACGCGCGCGGCCAGTTCGGCATAGGTCAGGGTTTCATGCTCGCCGTAGATGGCGACGCGCTCGCCGTCGCCGCGCGCCAGGGCGCCGCCCAGCAGCGCGGCCACGCAGTTCACGCGCGCCGGATACTGCAGCTCGGGGAGGTCGAAATGGAAATCGGGCCACTGTTCGCGCGGCGGCAAATGGCTGCGCGCGAAGTTGTCCGCGTAGGCGGACGGGCCCAGTTCTGCTGCGGTCAAGCTTGTCATGGTAGCCCCGAAATAAAGTATGTGCCTGCCTGCTGCCAGATACTTTAAATCTAAACTATCAAGCTTTCAAGTGCTATTTGCAAGGCGCTTGACCAGGGTCCGGGCCTGGCGTCCGGCTAGTTCTGGGTGCGCTTGACGGCGTCGGCCTGGGCGATCACCGCGCGCACGGCGTCGGCCAGGACTTCGCTGACCCGCTCCGCTTCGAGGAAGGCGGCGCCCAGCGCATGCAGGGCCGACTCCGGACCGTACAGGCCCAGGGTCTGGCAGCCAACCTGGAGGCGCTCGATGCGCATGCGCGAGGCCTCCTGCTCGCCGCGCCCGAGCAAGGCGACGATCTCGCCGCTGGCCTCGGCCAGCTGGCTCTGGAAGCCGCCCAGGTACACCAGCAGGCGTTCCTTGCTGATCCCGAGCCTGCGGGTGGTCGCCAGCGGCGGCTCGGCGTCCAGCAGCGCCGCGGCGGGCGGCGCCGGCGGGCCGAAGGCCGCCATGTGCGAGCGCACCTGGTCCGCTTCGAACGGCTTGACGATGTAGCCGGCCGCGCCCATGCCGGCGGCCTGCTCCACCGTCCCGCGGTCATTGGCCGAGGACACCAGCACGAAGGGCATGGCGCCGAACGCGCCGTCGGCCTTGATCCGCTCGAGCAGGTCCATGCCGGACAGGCGCGGCATGCGCAGGTCGCAAAAGGTGATTGCGGGACGCAGGCCGCTCTCGAGCTGGCGCCAGGCGTCCTCGCCGTCCTCCGCCTCGAGGATCTCGAATTTGCCGCAACTGTCGATCAGGTGCATCAGCACCATGCGCGACACCACATCGTCATCGACTACCAGTACTTTCATGTGCATCTCCGCCAGCGCTGCCTCTAATTGCATTTATTATAATGTTAATCCATATTCAGGTGGCGGCCGTTTCAAATGAATCGAGCAGGCGGTGCAGGCGCGGCAGCGCCGCTTCGATCACGCCCCACTGGCTGTCGTCGGCGGCCGCCTCCATCTCGCCGCACAGCAGGTGCAGCTCGGTCGCCTCGAGGTAGGCCGCGCTGCCCCGGATACCATGCAGCAGGCGCCCGGTTTCCTCGTGGTCGCGCCGCGCCAGCGCCGCTTCCAGGTCGGCGCGGCGGCCCGGCACTTCGCTGGCGAAGGCCGCCCGCATGCGCGCCTTCAGGTCGCCGCCGCGGCGCGCCCCGTTCTGCGCCGCCGCCAGCGACAGCGGCGTCGGCCCCGTCATCACGCCGAACATGGCATCGAGCTCGGTGGTGCTGGGCGCGCGCTCGACCACCCGCTCGGCCATCGGCTGCAGCGTGATCCCGCGCTGCAGCTGGCGTTCGATGGCGCGCGACAGCTGCAGGTGCAGGGCCGCCTCGTCGATCGGCTTGGTCAGGAAATCGTCCATGCCGCAGCCGAGGTAGCGGCTGCGGTCTTCCTCGCTGGCGTTGGCGGTCAGCGCGATGATCATCAGCTCCTGGTCGCGCACCGGCGCCTCGGCCGGGCCGCCGGCCCGGATCAGGCGGGTGGCGGTGGCGCCGTCCATCTCCGGCATGCGCCCGTCCATCAGGATCAGGTCGTAGCGGGTGCGCGCGCAGGCGGCCACCGCCAGCGCGCCGTTCTCGGCGATGTCGACGTGGTGGCCCAGCTCCTCGAGCATCATGCGGATGATGATCTGGTTGGTCGGGAAATCCTCGGCGCACAGCACCCGCAGGCAGTGGCTGTGCGGCGCGCGCGGCACGTGCGGCACCAGCGGCGGCGCCACGCCGTCGGCCAGCGGCAGCACCACGTGGAAGGTGCTGCCCTCCCCTTCGGCGCTGTCGACGCTGATCCTGCCGCCCATCAGGTCGACCAGCTGGCGGCAGATCGCCAGCCCCAGCCCGGTGCCGCCGTAGCGGCGCGTGGTCGAGGTGTCGGCCTGCTCGAACTTCTGGAACAGGCGCTCGAGCGCATCGGGCGCGATGCCGATCCCGGTGTCGGTCACCGAGAAGCGGATCAGGTTGATGTTCGGCTCGTCCGGCCGCGGCTCGCCCATGCGGCTCACGATCAGGCGCACTTCGCCCTCCTTGGTGAACTTGAAGGCGTTGCCGACCAGGTTGACCAGCACCTGGCGCAGGCGCGTCGGGTCGCCCACCACGAACGGCGGCAGGTCGCCGGCCAGGTCGATCGAGAACGCGACGCTGTGGGCGGCGGCCTGCTCCTCGAACAGGCTGACCACGTTCTCCACCGTCGAGGCCAGCGCGAAATCGATGTTCTCGATGGTCAGCTTGCCGGCCTCGATCTTCGAAAAGTCGAGCAGGTCGTTGATGATGGTGAGCAGCGACTGGGCATTGGCCTGGCCGCGCAGGATCTGCTCGCGCGTGCTCTCCTGCAGCATCTTGTCGCGCAGCGCGAAGCCCAGCATGCCGATCACGCCGGCCAGCGGGGTGCGCATTTCGTGGCTCATGTTGGCCAGGAATTCGGACTTCTGGCGGGTGCCGTCCTCGGCCTTCTGCTTGGCCAGGCGCACCAGGCGCTCCTGCTCGACCAGCTGGGCCTGGGTTTCCTCCAGCTCGCGGTAGGCGCGCGCATTGTCGAGCGCGACCGCGGCATGCGCGGCCAGCGTGCGCAGCATGTCCAGGTGCACGCGGCGGTAGGCGTTCTTCTCCACGCTCTGCACGCACAGTACGCCCATCATGCGGTCCTTGACCGTCAGCGGCACGTACATCATCGACACCGGCATCGACGGCGGCGCGCCGTCGCCGCGCCGCACCCGCATCACCTTGGCGATGCCGGCCTGGGCGATGTAGTTGTCGAATTCGTTGGCGAGGTCGTTGATGAACACTTCGCGCCGGTGCGTCAGGCACCATACGGCGAACTGGTCGGGGTCGTCCAGCTCGCGCGTGAAGTAGCCGGCGCGCACGCCCTGGTCCATCGCGAACGGGAATTCGATCACGCCGATGTCCTCGCGGTAGAAGCCGATGCCGAAGATGCGCGCATCCATCAGGTGGTGCACATGGCGGTACACCAGGCTCATGATGGTTTCCATGTCGAGCGTGGCGGTCATCTCGCGCCCGATCTCGGACAGCACCGAGATGTTGCGGTGCGCCAGCTCCACATTCTCCTTCTGGCGTTCGACCTCCATCTTCTGGCGCTCGGCGTCGGCGCTGCGCTGCTCGGCCTCGGCGCGCTGCTTGTCGGCCTCCTCGCGCTGCGCCTCGAGCTCGCGCTTCTGGTTCTCCAGCATCCGGTTCTGCTGCTCGATCTCGACCGTGCGCGCGCCGACCAGCTGCGCGAGCATGTCCTTCTGGCGCCGCAGGCCGCTCATGCGCGCGCGGTAGGCGCCGTAGGCGCTGCCCAGCACCAGCAGCAGCGCCGCGCTGCGGAACCACCAGGTTCCCCACCACGGCGGCAGGATCGTGATCTGCAGCGCGGGGCCGGGCGCGCTCCACACGCCGTCCTTGTTGGCGGCCTTGACGCGGAACGAATACGTGCCGGGATCGAGGTTGGTGTAGGTGGCGAAGCGCTTGCCGGCGTCGGTGTTGACCCAGTTTTCGTCGAAGCCTTCGAGCTGGTAGGCGAAGCGGTTGCGCCCGGGCGCGGCGAAGTGCAGCGCCGAGAATTCGAGCGAGAACACCGAGTCGGACGCCGCCAGCGTGACCGCGCGCACGGTCTCGATCGGGCCGTCGAGCAGGCCGGGATGGCTCACCGCCACCGGCTTGTTGAAGATCTGGAAGTCGGTGATCACGGCGCGCGGCGCGATCAGGTTGTCGCTGACGGCGCGCGGGCTGAACGCGGTGACGCCGTTGAAGCCGCCGAAATACAGGGTGCCGTCGGACGCGCGCAGCGCCGAGCCGTCGAAATACGCGCCCTCGATGGTGCCGTCGCCGGCGCTGTAGTTGCGCCAGCGCCCGCTGGCCGGATCGAGCCGCGAAATGCCGGTGTTGGTGCTGATCCACAGCTTGCCGTCCTCGTCCTCCAGGATCGAGGCGACCGCGTCGTCGGCCAGGCCGTCGCGCGCGGTGTAGCGGCGAAAGCGCACCGAGCCGTCGGAACTGGTGATCATCCGGTTCAGGCCGCCGGCGGTGCCGACCCACAGGGTGCCCTTGCTGTCTTCGAGGATGTGATGGACTTCGTCGTGGCTCAGGCTCGACGGATCGCGCGGATCGTGCCGGAAATGGCGGAACTTGCCGCTCGCGCGGTCGAGCTGGTCGAGGCCGTTGAAGGTGCCGATCCACAGCTGCCCGCCGCGGTCCTCGAGCAGCGGGCGCACCACGTTGTCGGCCAGGCTGTTGCTGTCGGTCGGGTGATGGCGGTAGGTGGTCAGCTTGCGGGTGGCCGGGTCGAGCCGGTGCAGGCCGCCGCGGGTCGAGATCCACAGCTGGCCGCCGCGGTCGGACAGCATGCCGCGCACATTGGCGCTGTCCGGATCGCCGCCGCCGATCGCGATGCGCGTGAAGCGGCCCGCCGCCTCGTCGAAGCGGGTCACGCCGGTATTGGTGCCGATCCACAGGATGCCGGCCCGGTCGCGCACCACGGCGCTGGCCTGGATGTCGGCCAGGCTGTTCGGGTTGTTCGGATCGTGGCGGTACACCCGGGTGCGCCCGCTGGCCGGGTCGAAGTGGTTCAGGCCGGTGTTCGCGCCCAGCCACAGCTTGCCCTTGCCATCCTCGATGATCGCGCGCACCTTGTTGTCGGACAGGGTGTCCGGGATGTCGGCCTGCTTGACGATGCGCGCGAAGCCGCCGCTGTTCAGGTCGACCCGGCTCACGCCCGCGTACCAGGTGCCGACCCAGAAGGTGCCGACCCGGTCGCGGTACAGCGACGACACCTGGTTGTCGGCCACGCTGTGCGGATCGCTGGCGATGTGGCGGTACTGGGCGAAGCGGCCGCTGGCCGGGTCCCAGTGGTACAGGCCATCGTGGTAGCTGCCGACCCACAGGTTCAGCTGCGCGTCCTGGTACAGCGTGGTGATGACCTCCTGGCGCAGGCCGTCGCCGCCGCCCATGCGCTGGCGCGCGCTGTCGGGCTGGCCCAGCTTCCAGCGCTCCAGGCCCGCCAGGCTGCCGATCCACAACGTGCGCGTGTCGTCGACCAGCAGCGCGGTGACCGAATTGTATTTCGGGTTGCCGGCGCCGGCGCGGTGGTGCCGGAACCTGGTGGCGCCGGGATCGAGGCTGTCGAGGCCCGAATTGGTGCCGACCCACAGGCGCCCGTCGGGGCCGACCGCCAGCGCGCTGACCTGGTCGTCGGCCAGGCTGTCCGGATTGTTCGGTTCGTGGTGCCAGATGGTGAACTTGCCGGTCACGGTGTCGAGGTGCTGCAGGCCGTCGGCGGTGCCCAGCCACAGGCCCTGCTTGCCATCGTCGGCGATCGCGCTGATGTGCAGGTTGCCGTTGCCGCGCTTGGCCGGTTCGGTCGGCAGGTAATGGACGAAACTCTGGGTCGCGTGGTCGTAGCGATCGAGGCCGCCGTCGGTGCCGATCCACATGCGCCCGTTGCGGTCCACATGCAGCACGCGCACCCAGTTGTTGGCCAGGCTGCGCGTGTCGTTGACCGTATTGCGCCAGGTGACGACGCGGTAGCCGTCGAAGCGCGACAGGCCGGCCTGGCTGCCGAACCACATGAAGCCCTCGCTGTCCTGGGCGATCGCCAGCACCGACTCCTGCGCCAGGCCCTGGTCCACCGACAGGTGCTGGAAACGCAGCGCGCGCGCCGGCGCCGCCAGCGCCAACGGCGCGGCCAGGCTGCCTAGCAGGCAGCACAGCATCAGGCAGGTGGCGGCAAGGCGGCGCATGATGGTCCGGACGCGGCTGCCGGGTCAGGCCGGCGTGCCGGGCTGGTCGGCCGAAGCCGCCGCGGCCAGCCGGGCCGACTGGCGCGCGACCGCCTCGCTGATGTCGGCCAGCGCCTCGGTCACGCGGGCGGCGTCGAGCACGCCCCGGCGCTGCACGTCGAGCCCCGCGGCCACGTGCCACAGGCCGAGCGTCATGCAGCCGGCGTGGACCGCATCGAGCCGGGTGCGCGCCTCGACCGCCCGGCCGGCGTCGAGCAGGCGCGCCAGTTCGCGGCGCGCGGCGGCGAGCTGCTCGCTGAACGCGGCCAGGTAGGCGGCCAGCCGGTCGGCGCCGATATTGAGGCGCTTGAGCGTGGCGGACGGGTTTTCGGCCAGCTTGTCGAGCGTGACCTTGAAGATCTTTTCGAGATGGGCGCGCGCGTCCGCCGCGTGCAGCGGCTTGAGGATGTAGCCGACCGCGCCCAGCTTGACCGCCTGCAGCACGGTGTCGCGGTCCGATGCCGACGACACCAGCACGAACGGCACCTCGCCCAGCGACTCGTCCTGCTTCATCTTCTCGAGCAGCGCGATGCCGGACATGCGCGGCATGCGCACATCGCAGAAGCAGATCACCGGCCGCAGCCCGGCGGCCAGCAGGTCCCACGCTTCCTCGCCGTCGGCCGCCTCGACCAGGTCGAACAGGCCGTACACCGACAGCAAGTCGGTCAGCGCCATGCGCGAGACCACGTCGTCGTCGACTACCAGTGCTTTCATAACTTGTCCTTCTTTGCAGAATGGTTCATGTCGGGATCCTTGATCATCTCAGGATCCAAAAAAGGCCAGCACGTCGTCCTTGCGCGCGTTCGTGTCGCGCTTGCCCAGGTCGATCAGCTCGCAAGTGTAGCTCGATTCGAACAACAGGTAGGACGCGAGCGCCGCGCCGCGCGTTTCGGTCGCGCCGATGCCGGACAACAGCGTGCGGATCGGCGCCGGCAGGCTGCCGATGTGGCGGCTGGCGATGTCGTCGAGCCGTTCGGACGGCGCAATCACCAGCAGGTCGACCGGCTTGAGCACCGTCTTCTCGCGGTACTCGGGCGGCAGCAACGACAGGGTCGCGTTGATGCGGTTCAGGCGCTCGATGTCGACCGCCAGGCTGTCGAGGAAGATCGAGGACATCGCGTGGCCGGCGATCTGCGCCAGGCTCGGGTAGCGCGCCGACACGGTGGCGTCGCGCGGCGGCTCGGTCAGGCGCCCGGCGCCCACCACCAGCACCTTGCTCGCGCCGAGGTGGATGGCGGGCGAGATCGGGGCCAGCTGGCGCATCGAGCCGTCGCCGCAATACTCGCGGTGGCCGCCCAGGAACAGCGGCACCGCCGGGAAAATGAACGGGATCGCCGACGACGCCAGCAGGTGCTCGACGCCGATCTGGTCCTGCAGCGCGATGCGCTGCATGCGGATCCAGGGCGCGATGTCGGCCGCGGTCTGGTAAAAGGTGATGTGGTTGCCCACGGTGTAGGAGGAGGCGGTGATGGCCAGCGCATGCAGCAGGCCGTCGGACATGACCGCGTCCAGGCGCGGCAGGTCGAGCATGCGGTGCAGCAGACCGACCAGCGGCGTGTTGTCGAGCAGCGAGGCGGGCGGCGCCGCGCGCCACTTGCGCAGCAGCCAGCCGAACGACAGCAGCGACAGCCAGCGCGCGCCGGAGCGCAGCACCCCGAGCGAATCGGCGCGGTAAACCTGGTCGACCGAGATGTTTTCCCACACGTCGAGCAGCTTCTGCACGCCCTCGCCGAAATTGTCGGCGCGGCAGGCCAGCGCGGTCGCGTTCATGGCGCCGGCCGAGGTGCCGCAGATGATGTCGAAGGGATTGCGCGCGGGCGGCCAGCCGGCCTCCCACAGGATCCGGGAGATCGCCTGCAGCACGCCGACCTGGTAGGCCGCGCGTGCGCCGCCGCCCGTCAGTATCAGTCCCGTTTTTTGATTAAATCCCATCCAGCAAGATTATCAGGGTCTTCCGGGTTTGCGGGGAAAAAATATTGCTATTTAATCACCTTTGGCCACACCTTCGCGGCGCGGATCGGCGCCGCCGAACCAGCGCGGCTCGCCATCCACGCTGATCCGCTGCACCCCGTGCAGGCCCGAATTCATGTCGCCGGTGCGGATCGTGTGGCCGCGCGCCTTGAGCACGTCCATGGTCTGCTGGGGGAAGCGCCCCGCTTCCAGCTCGGTGGGGCCGTTGCGGCTGCCGAAATTGGGCATCGAGATGGCCTGCTGCATGTTCATGTCCCAGTCGAGCGTCCCGACCAGCACCTTGGCCACGTAATTGATGATCGCCGAACCGCCCGGCGAACCGGCCGCCAGCACCAGCTTGCCGCTGGCCTTGTCGAACACGATTGTCGGCGACATCGCGCTGCGCGGGCGTTTGCCGGCCTGGACCCGGTTCGCGACCGGGCCGGCGGCGTCGGCCGAATCGAAGGAGAAGTCGGTCAGCTGGTTGTTCAGGATGAAGCCGCCCACCATCTGGCGCGAGCCGAAGGCGTCTTCCACCGTCGTCGTCATCGACAGGCCGGCGCCGCTGGCGTCGACCACCACCAGGTGCGACGTGGACGGGGTTTCGATCGCATTGTCCATGCCCCACGCCACCTCCATGCCGGGCGGCGTGCCGGCCGGCGCCACGCCGAGCGACCTGGCGCCGATCAGGGCCGCCCGTTTGGCCAGGTAGGCCTTGTCGATCAGGCTCGGCACGCCGCGCCCAGGCAGCGGCACGAAGTCGGTGTCGGCCGCGTAGCGGTTGCGGTCGGCATAAGCCAGCCGGCCCGCTTCCGAGAACAGGTGCAGCGCCTCGGCGCCGGGCACGCCGTCCTTCGGCGCCAGCGCGCGCATGTCGCGCGTCTCCAGCATGCCCAGCATCTGCGCCACCGCGATGCCGCCCGACGACGGCGGCGGCATGCCGCACACCGTGTAGCGGCGGTAGTCGCTGCAGACCGGCGCGCGCAGCCTGGGCTGGTAGCCGGCGATATCGGCCGCCGTCAGCAGGCCGGGGTTGGTCGGATGCGCAGCCACCTTGGCCGCGATGTCGCGTGCGATGTGGCCCTTGTAGAAGGCGTCGGCGCCGCCGTCGGCGATCTCGCGCAGGGTGGCGGCCAGCGCCGGATTCTTGAGGATGTGGCCGACCGGCCACGGCTTGCCCGCCGGGTCGTAGAAATAGGCCGCCGCGACCGGGTCCTTGCGGATGTGCTGGTCCCAGGTCAGCAAGCCATTCAGGCGCTGGCTGACGGCGAAGCCATCGGCGGACAAGGCGACCGCCGGGGCGAACAGGGTTTTCCACGGCAGCTTGCCGTGCTGCTTGTGCGCCATTTCGAGCATGCGCAGCACGCCGGGCGCGCCGACCGAGCGGCCGCCGACCACGCCGGCCGTGCGCGACACGGGGGTGCCGTCGGCGTTCTGGAACAGCTTTTCGGTGGCGGCCGCGGGCGCGGTTTCGCGGCCGTCGAAGGACTGGACCTGCTTGCCGTCGTAATGCATCAGGAAGGCGCCGCCGCCGATGCCGGACGACTGCGGCTCGACCAGCGTCAATACCAGCTGGGTGGCGATGGCCGCGTCGATCGCGGCGCCGCCCTTCCTGAGCATCTGGTAGCCCGCCTCGACGGCCAGCGGATTGGCCGCCGCGACCATGAATTTCTTCGCCGTCCAGCCGGCTTTGTCCTTGTAGGCGATGCCGACTTCGGGCGCCGCATCCTGCGCCAGTGCGAGCGGGAAGTGGAAGGCGGCGGCGAGGACCAGCAACTTCAGACGAGGCATGCGAACTCCGGACGAATAAAAAGTAAAAAAAAAGCGCGCGACCAAGGCCGCGCGCCTGATGCTATCGTGCATCGTACAACAGGATTACTTCGGCTGCATGCGGATCGCGCCGTCGAGGCGGATCGTTTCGCCGTTCAGCATGACGTTCTCGATGATGGCCTTGGCCAGGTGCGCGTATTCGGCGGGCATGCCGAGGCGCGGCGGGAACGGCACCATCTTGCCCAGCGCATCGCGCACTTCGGCTGGCATGCCCATCAGCATTGGGGTTTCGAAGATGCCGGGCGCGATCGTCATCACGCGCACGCCGCTGCGCGCCAGGTCGCGCGCCATCGGCAGGGTCATGCCGGCCACCGCCGCCTTCGACGAGCCGTAGGCCGCCTGGCCGATCTGGCCGTCGAACGCCGCCACCGACGCCGTATTGATGATGATGCCGCGCTCGCCCGAATCGGCCGCCTCGGTCTTGCCCATCGCGTCCGCAGCCAGGCGGCACATATTGAAGGTGCCCACCAGGTTGATGTTGACGGTGCGCTGGAATACGTCCAGCGCGTGCGGGCCATCCTTGCCGACGGTCTTGACCGCGGGCGCCACGCCGGCGCAGTTGACCAGGCCGCGCAGCGTGCCCATCGCGGTGGCGGCGGCGACCACGGCCAGGCCGTCCGCTTCCGAGGTCACATCGCATTGGACGAACTGGCCGCCCAGCTCGGCCGCCAGCGCCTGGCCGGCTTCGGCCTGCACGTCGGCCAGGACCACTTTGCCGCCCGCGGCGACGATCATGCGCGCGGTCGCCGCGCCCAGGCCCGATGCGCCACCGGTGATGATGAAGACATTGTTCTGAATTTGCATGGTTTTCCTCTGAAGTTTCTTATCGGTCTCTTTTTGACGTTTACGTAAACGTCAAGCAAGCGGATTGTAGCAGACACAAACTAGAAACACTGCGCGGTGCTACCCATGCGGGTGCAGGTGCGCCCCTGCCCGTCCAGCAGGGTGGTGCCGACCCCGCCCTGGTAGCGGGTGCCGTTCATGTCGGTGCAGCCGCCGGCGTCGCAATTGAGCTGCACCGGGCCGGTCGTGCGCGGCGGCGCCGGCATGGCCGACGGCAGCCCGAAGCTCGGTTGCCGTGGCGCCAGGCCGACCACCGGCGCGGGCGGCGTCAGGGTGGGCCGGTACGGTTCCGGCGCGGCGCTGCCGATCGGGCGCACCGGCTCGATCTGCTGCAGCACGGCGCGGCGCCTGGGCGGCGCCTTGGCCGGCTTGGCGTCCTTGTCAGCCCTGGCCTTCTTGTCCGTGATGGCGGCCTTCGATGGTGGCTTGGCGCCTGGTTCGGCCACGATGTCCGGCTCAGGCTTGAGGGTGGCACGCACCGGCTGCGCGACGGCAACGGCAGTGCCGCCAAGCAAGGCCAGCGACAAGGTGGCAATGAAAATCCTGTTGACCATGATGTTCCCCTCGCGGCATGGGCCGCGCATCTTCCATTATGGTCCGGCACGCCGGTGCGCGCCACACCCGACGCACGCCGTTACACGACGGCTGTAAGGTTCAATACAGTTTGCTGCGTTACCATGGAAAAAAAACGAGGAGACAGCAATGCAATCAGCACTTGAGCAATACACCGGCAAACGGTGTAGTGCGGAACAAGCCATGGACCACGTGCGCGACGGCGACATGATCGTCGTGCCGACCGGCGTGGGCGAACCGCCCACCTTGCTGACGGCCCTGTCCGATCAGCGCACCCGCTTTCGCGGCGTGCGCGTGGCGCAAATCCTCGCCATGCGCAAGTTCGGCTATTTCGAACAGGAGACGGCGGCCCACGTGCGGCACGCGGCGCTGTTCTTCGGCGGCGCCTCGCGCGCGGCCGGCCAGGGCGGCTGGTGCGACTTCATCCCCAATTATTTTTCCGAGATCCCGTCGATGATCGAGCGCGGGCAGATGCCGTCCGACGTCGTCTTTGCGATGGCATCGACGATGAACGCGCAAGGTTACTTCGCACTCAGCCTGGGCGCCGACTACACGATGGCGGCGGTGGCCAAGGCGCGCGCGGTGGTGCTGGAAGTGAACCCGAACGTACCGTTCGCCCATGGCCAGTGCCACGTGCACATCTCGCAGGTGACGGCGCTGGTGGAGAATGACGATCCCATCCTCGAAGTGGGCCTGCCGAAGATCGGGCCGGTGCAGGAAGCGATCGGCGCCTACGTGGCCGACATGATCGAGGACGGCTCGACGCTGCAGATCGGCTACGGCGGCATTCCGGACGCGGTGGTGATGCAGCTGACCGCCAAGCGCGACCTGGGCGTGCACACCGAGATGTTCGGCGACGGCCTGCTGAAGCTGGTCGAATGCGGCGCGGTCAACAACAGCCGCAAGACGCTGCTGCCAGGGAAGATGGTGGCCACCTTCGCCCTGGGCTCGAACCGGCTGTACCAGTTCATGCACCATAACCCGATGCTGGAGATGCATCCGTCGAACTTCACCAACGACCCGTACATCGCGGGCCAGAACGACAAGCTGATGGCGATCAACGCCAGCCTGCAAGTGGACCTGCTGGGCCAGTGCGGCTCGGAGAGCATCGCCCACCTGCCCTACTCCGGCACCGGCGGCCAGGTCGACTTCGTGCGCGCGGCGAACCGCTCGCGCGGGGGCAAGGCCTTCATCGTGCTGCCGTCGACGGCCAAGGACAACACGATTTCGCGCATCGTCCCCACGCTGTCGCCAGGCACGCACGCGACGACCAGCAAGAACGATGTCAACTACGTGGTGACCGAATACGGCGTGGCGCAGCTGCGCGGCAAATCGGCCAAGCAGAGGGCCGAGGCGCTGATCGCGATCGCGCATCCGGATTTCCGCGGCTCGCTGCGCGAGGCGGCCAACAAGATGTGCGTGTTCTGAAACTAAGGCTTTCGCAAGAGGCGCCACAATTTACGCAGTCCGAAACCGAGAATGAACAACAGTACCGCCCATGGCAGCATGAATGCGACTGCCACGATGGTGCTCGCCACACCGCTCGACAGGTTCGAGCCGAAATCCGTGGCGGCGCTGGTGATCGGGTGCCAGAATGATTTATTCCGTTCGGACTTTATGTTAACTGTCAGTATCTCGGTCTCGACCCGCTCCATCATCTTCGCCTGGCTTCCCGACAAAGACTCGATCTCGGACTGTACCTGCGCCAGCTCGCGGGTAAGCTTGATCAGCGACTCGACATCCGCCGTCGCCCGGCCCTGCAACGCTTCCAGCTTGGTGCGGTAATCCTTCAGCATTTGCAGCTTTTTGTTGGCGTCGCCGATTGGCGCCGCCAGATCCTCGGCGACGGAGGACCGATTGGCCACTTCCGCCTGTTTGGACAATCCTTCAATTAGCTTGGAAATGCCGGCAGCCTTGGCGCGGAACTTCAAGGTCGCATGTGCGCCCTCGCCTGAACTGATGCGCGACTCCAGCACCACGCACGCATCCGCCGTGGCGGCCGCGCACATCTGCTGCGCGGACGCGAACAGTTGCGGCACCTGCTTTTCCTGCGCGTCGATGTCGATCGAGTGCTCGTAGGCCAGGAAGGAAGACGGCTTCGCAGCTCGCGTTTCTGGCGGCGCGGCCATGTCCATCATCTTGGCACCGCCGGAATTTGAATGCGGTTGCGAACAGGCGGCCAGCGCCATCAGGCACAGCATCGCTGCGCCGAGTTTGTAATTCATCCGAGGCATCTCCAAACTTTTGCACAATTTGCAATAGTTGAAAGGTAATGCCTGCGGCTCCCCGGGTCAAGCGGGATCGGGTTTTGAATAAAGCACCGGCCGCGTGTGGCGCGTCACCCTGCCCTGCATTTCGAGCTCACGCACGCAGCTGATCGTGTACCAGCCAACGGAACCCTCGAAATCGGGCAGCCGTTTGGCCACCCGTTCGACCAAGTCGGCGAACCTGATCGGGTCGGCCGTCAGCGCTGCGAGGATCGCTTCCGACACGGCTTCGTACTTGTCGGTGGCGATGGTCGACTTCTTTTTCCAGCCGGCGCCGCGTATCGGCGTTCTGGCATTGTCGGTCTTTGCCATATCGATCCTGCCCTACAGTGGCTGGTAGAACTGGAGGCTGCTCTGTCCCGGGTCGCGCAGGTGAAATTCACGCGTCCCCCACGGCGTTTCCGCCGGTGCGGCCCAGGGGCTGCCCTGGCCTGTCTGTGGATTGATGCAGCCGCTGTCGGCAAATTCCTTGTACAGCGCATCGACATCGCTGACGATAAACCGAAACGCCGGACGGTCCGTGGGATAGGCCCACTGGTCCATGCCGGCCCATTGGATATGCAGCTCCACGCCATCGCGTTCGATGACGGCGTATTTGGGTTCGACCGGCGGATCCTGGAACGCCAGCGTGAAGCCGAGGCGCAGATAGAACCGCACAGACGCGTCCACATCCTGCGCCGGAATGACGGGGTGTACTGCCTGCAGCGTCGCTTTCATGCTGTGCCTAATGCAGCCTGGCGGGCGGCGTGAAATCGACTTCCGCTGCCGCGGCGACGCCATTGCTGCGGCCGGGATAACTGAGCCAGGTCATCGCCAGATTGAGTTCATCGACGACGATGGCGGCTTCGATGGTCGGGCCATTCTCCTGCGGCATGGTGGCGGTCGAGTGGGCATCCTTGACCAGGGTCAGGTCGTAGCCGCGATCGAGCGCCGCATAGGCGGTGGCGCGAATGCAGGCATTGGTGGCGGCGCCGGCCAGCACGATGTGGGTGGCGCCCAGTTTCACCAGATCCGCTTCGAGCCCGGTGTCTTCGAACGCCGAATTGAACTTCTTCTGGATCAGCTTTTCGCCGTCCGCCTGGACCAGTTCCGGCACCCATTGCCAGGCCGGACTTCCATAAGGCAAATCGGAGTCCACGTGCTGGACCCAGATGACCGGCACGCCCTTGTCGCGCGCCCGGTGCACCGCCAGGGAGATATTTTCGATGATGCGGGGCGCCTCCCACGCATCCCGCATCACGCCGACCTGCACGTCGACCACCAGCATGACTGGTTTGTTGCCTTCGCGTACCGTTGCCATTGCAATCCTCCGAATAAGTGCTCGATGATGGCCAGGCTCAAGGCAAACCAAAGTAAGTGGCGTAGCCGATCACCTCGCGTGCAAGGGAGTATATATCGAGCATCACACTGACGCCCTGCCGTTCCAGGGCGAGCGCGGTGCGCGGAACATCGAGCGACGCGCCAGGAGCAATGGGGGCAAGTTTTCGCAACCGTAAAAAAGGCCGCGGTGACGCGGCCCTTCGATCGACGCGAGCAAGCTTAAGGTTTGCCCGGTGCAGCTGGCGGCGTGGCCGCTGGCGCTTGTTCGGCTGGCGCCGGCGACGCCGCTGCCGGTTCGGCTGGCGTCGCCGCGGCAGGCGCTGGGGCCATTGGCATCGCTTCCGCGGGTGCAGGCAGGGCCGCTGGCGCCGGCATCGTCGCCGCAGGCGCGTGCACTGCCGCCGGCTTGGCCGTGACCGCGATCCAGCCGGTCGCCGGCAGCAGCGGCACCAGCAGCAGCGCCACGATGTTGATGATCTTGATCAGCGGGTTCACCGCAGGACCGGCGGTGTCCTTGTACGGGTCGCCCACGGTGTCGCCGGTCACGGCGGCCTTGTGCGCCTCCGAACCCTTGCCGCCGAAGTTGCCGTCCTCGATGTACTTCTTCGCGTTGTCCCAGGCGCCGCCGCCGGTGGTCATCGATATGGCGACGAACAGGCCGGTGATGATGGTCCCCATCAGCAGGCCGCCCAGGGCCGCAGGGCCGAGCAGCATGCCGACCACGATCGGCACCACCACCGGCAGCAGCGACGGCACGATCATTTCGCGGATCGCCGATGCGGTCAGCATGTCGACCGCCTTGTCGTACTCCGGCTTGGCCGTGCCTTCCATGATGCCCTTGATGTCGCGGAACTGGCGGCGCACTTCAACCACCACGGCGCCGGCTGCGCGCCCCACCGCTTCCATCGCCATCGCGCCGAACAGGTAGGGAATCAGGCCGCCGATGAACAGGCCCACGATCACCATCGGATTCGACAGGTCGAACGCCAGTTTGTGGCCGGCCGATTCGAGCGCGTGCGTGTAGTCGGCAAACAGCACCAGGGCTGCCAGGCCGGCCGAACCGATCGCGTAACCCTTGGTGACGGCCTTGGTCGTATTGCCCACCGCGTCCAGCGGGTCGGTAATGGCGCGCACCGAATCGGGCATGTGCGACATTTCGGCGATGCCGCCGGCGTTGTCGGTGATCGGGCCGTAGGCGTCGAGGGCGACGATGATGCCTGCCATCGACAGCATCGACGTGGCGGCGATCGCGATGCCGTACAGGCCACCCAGCTGGTACGAGGCAAGGATCGCGACGCACACTGCCAGCACCGGATACGCGGTCGATTTCATCGACACGCCCAGGCCGGCGATGATGTTGGTGCCGTGGCCGGTGGTCGACGCTTCGGCGATGTGCCTGACCGGGTGGAAATCGGTGCCGGTGTAGTACTCGGTGATGTAGACCATCAGGCCGGTCAGCACGATGCCGACCACGGTGCAGCCCATCATGGTCATGCGCATGGCCTGGTCGGCCCACATCAGCCAGGTGACGGCGGCAAAGCCGATCAGCGACAGGCCGGCGGCCCACCACAAGCCGGTGTACAGCGCCGACATGATCTTCTTGCCCGGCTTGGCCTTGACCAGCGAGCAGCCGATGATCGAGCCGAGGATCGACACCGCGCCCAGCAGCAGCGGGTAGACGATTGCGGTCTGGGTTTCGGCGCCCATGAACATCAGCGCGCCGAGCAGCATGGTGGCGATCAGCGTGACGACGTAGGTTTCGAACAGGTCGGCGGCCATGCCGGCGCAGTCGCCGACGTTGTCGCCCACGTTATCGGCGATCACCGCGGGGTTGCGCGGGTCGTCCTCGGGGATGCCCGCTTCGACCTTGCCCACCAGGTCGGCGCCGACGTCGGCGCCCTTGGTGAAGATGCCGCCGCCAAGGCGCGCGAAGATCGAAATGAGCGAGGCGCCGAAGGCCAGGCCGATCAGGGGTTTGATGACGTCATGCGGGGACAGCGTGCCGCCGGCCGATTGCGCGATCAGCATCCAGTAGAACAGAGTCACGCCGAGCAGGCCCAGGCCGACCACCAGCATGCCGGTGATGGCGCCGCCCTTGAAGGCGACGTCGAGCGCTTCGTTCATGCCCTTGGTGGCTGCCTGCGCCGTGCGCACGTTGGCGCGGACCGACACGTTCATGCCGATGAAGCCGCAGGCCCCGGACAGCACGGCGCCGATCAGGAAACCGATCGCCGTATTCATATCCAACAAAAAACCGATGGCGATCAACAGGACGACGCCGACAAGGCCGATGGTGCGGTACTGGCGCGCCAGGTAAGCGGCGGCCCCTTCCTGGATCGCCTGCGCAATTTCTTGCATGCGGGCGTTGCCAGCATCCTGCTTCAGGATCCAACTGCGCGACAACAAGCCATAAATAACGGCAACCACACCGCAAACCACTGCAAATATCAGTAAATTAGAAAAACTTGCTGCCATATCGTCCCCTTTTGTTTTCTCAATCAAGTAACACAACAACACATCCGAAAGACCGCCCCGCGGTCAACCATACTGCGTACTGCAAAACCTTGAATTCAAACTGGTGCGATGGATGGCAGCGAGCTCATCCGGCGTAAAAAAAAGCGGACCGGGGTCCGCTTGATTACGAATTAGTCCGACAGCGCCGCGAATGCCGCGTCGCGAATTTGCTCGACAGGTCCGACACCCGAGATACGGCGGTACTTGGGCGCGCCAGGCAGGCCCGATTGCGCCCACTTGTTGTAGTAGCCAAGCAGCACTTCGGTCTGGTTGTGGTAGACCGCCAGGCGTTTCATGACGGTTTCGGCCTTGTCGTCGTCGCGCTGGATCAGCGGTTCGCCGGTCAGGTCGTCGAGATTGTCCACTTTTGGCGGATTGAATTTGATGTGGTAGACGCGGCCCGAACCCGGGTGCGAACGGCGGCCGCTCATGCGCTCGACGATCGATTCGTCCGGCACGTCGATTTCCAGCACGTAGTCCACGTGGATGCCGGCGTCCTTCATGGCGTCGGCCTGCGCGATGGTGCGCGGGAAGCCGTCGAACAGGTAGCCGTTGTCGCAGTCCGATTCCTTCAGGCGGTCCTTGACCAAGCCGATCATGATGTCGTCCGACACCAGGCCGCCCGCGTCCATGACCTTTTTCGCCGCCATGCCAAGCTCGGTACCCGCCTTGATCGCCGCGCGCAGCATGTCGCCGGTGGAGATCTGGGGGATGTTGTACTTTTCCTTGATGAAGTTAGCTTGGGTGCCCTTGCCGGCGCCGGGTGCTCCTAACAGAATGAGACGCATGAAAAATTCCTAAAACGATTTTAATAATAAGTATGGTGTTGATGCATATGTAACGGACCTTGGTACGAAACTTACCACAAAACTCCCCGGACGCGCCAATTTGGCTATGCATTGACCAATATTGCTTGATCTGGCACAGGGCCGCGTCACAAATGGTTTGCAATCAGCGATTGCAATCAATTTTCGTAGTGAAGGCGCACCCGGGCCAGGTCTTCGGGCGTGTCGACGCCGGCCGCCGGCGCGCTGCCGGTCACGTGGACCGCGATCGGGTAGCCATGCCACAGCACGCGCAGCTGCTCGAGCGCCTCGATGCCTTCGAGCGGCGACACTTCCAGCTGCGGATACGTTAGCAGGAATTCCTTACTGTAAGCGTACAAACCGATATGGCGCAGCGCTTGGTAGCCGTTTGGCAGCGCGTCGCGGGTAGCGGCGAAGCCGTCGCGGTGCCACGGGATGGTGGCGCGCGAGAAGTACATGGCGTTGCCGGACTTGTCCAGCACCACCTTGACCACGTTCGGGTTGAAGGCGTCGGCGGCATCGTGCAGCGGGTGGGCGCAAGTGGCCATCGGCACCCCGGGCACGATGCGGGCCGCGGTGGCGGCCAGCAGCGCCGGGTCGATCAGCGGTTCGTCGCCCTGCAGGTTGACCAGCACGGCGCCGGGCGCCAGGCCGAGCGTGCGCGCCACTTCGGCGATGCGGTCGGTGCCGGACGGATGGTCGGCGCGCGTCATGCACACCTCGATGCCGTGCGCGGCGCAGGCGGCGGCGATGTCGGCATGGTCGGTCGCCACGATGATGCGCCCGGCGCCGGACAAGGCGGCCCGTTCGGCCACCCGCACGACCATCGGTTTGCCGCCCAGGTCGGCCAGCGGCTTGTTCGGCAGGCGTGTCGACGCCAGCCGCGCCGGAATGATGACGATGAAGCCCATCGCTTACTGCGGCTCGATCTTGCGCGCTTCGTCGGCCCACATGATGGGGATGCCGTCGCGGATCGGGAACGCCAGGCGGTCGCCGCGGCAGATCAGCTCCTGCGCCTTCTTATCGTATTCGAGCGGTCCCTTGCACAGCGGGCAGACCAGGATATCAAGCAGTCGAGCATCCACGACATTTCTCCACAATTTGTTCGGCCAGCGCGGCGTCAAGCTGCGCCGTCACCGGGACGACCCACAGCCGCGGGTCGTTCTTGAGATTTTCAATTTGCCCACATTTTACTGCATCCTTCTCCGTGATCAGGATGATCTCGGCGTCGACACGGGCAAACGGGTCGTCCTGGAAATCGTGGTGGTCCGGCAGCGGCAGTTCGCCGACCTCGAGCCCGGCGCCGCGCAGCATCGCGAAAAAGCGGCCCGGATTGCCGATGCCGGCGGCGGCGACGATGCGCCGGCCCGCCAGCGACGCCAGCGGCACCGGCGCGCCGCCGGCCAGCGGCTCGGCGCTGGCGCCGGCCAGCTGCATCCGGAACGGCATGCCGCCCACGCTGGCGGCCAGCCGCGGCGTCAAGACCGGCGCGTTGACGACGGTGAAGTCGCGCGGGCGCGTGACCGGTTCGCGCAGCGGCCCGGCCGGCAGCAGCCAGCCGTTGCCGGCGCCGCGCCCGTCGAACAGCAGGATCTCGATATCGCGCCGCAGCGCATAGTGCTGCAGGCCGTCGTCGGCCACGATCACGTCGACGCCTGGGGCTGCCGCCAGCAAGGCGCGCGCGGCGTCCACCCGGCGCCGCCCCACCACCAGCGGGCAGCCGGCGCGGCGCGCGATCAGCACCGGCTCGTCGCCCACGTCGCGCGGATCGGACGACGCCGTCACCGCGCGCGGAGCGCCGTCGGCGCCGCCATGGCCGCGCGAGATCACGCCGGGCGTGAAGCCGGCCGCGCGCAGCGCGTCGACCAGCCAGATCGTCAGCGGCGTCTTGCCGGTGCCGCCGATGAAGATGTTCCCGACCACGACCACCGGCACCGGCAGCTTGTCCGACCTGAGCACGCCGGCCGCGTACAGGCCGGCGCGCACATTGGCCACGGCCCCGAACAGCAGCGACGCCGGCCACAGGGCGCAGGCCAGCGCGCCGCGCCGCAGCCAGGCGCGGGTCAGCGTCGCTTCAAGGGTGGATGGATTGGTCGGCATGGTCACGGAAGGACAAGGCGGGCATGCGCTGCCAGCGCGGCGCGTGCCCGGGTACTTATTTCTTGCTGCCGGTCTGGGCCGCGAAGGTCAGCTTGTCGTAGCCGGCCACGCGCGCCGCTTCGAGCACGTTGATGACCATCTGGTGCATCGCGAACTGGTCGGCGTTGACGATGACGACCGGATTGGCTTCCGGCGTCGCCAGCGGCTGGCCGTCCTTGCCGGTGCGGGCCGCGGTCTTGAGTTCTTCGGCCAGGCCGGCCACGCTGTGGAAGGACACCGGCACGTTGTTGACCGTGTAGTTGCCCTTGGCGTCGACGGTCACGTTGATCTCGAACGGCTTTTCAAGCGCCTTCTCGGCGTCCGCCGTCGGCAGCGTGATCTGCAGCTCGGTGAACTTGCTGTAGGTCGTGGTGACCATCAGGAAGATCAGGATGACCAGCAGCACATCGATGAAGGGGATCAGGTTGATCTCCGGATCCTCGCGGTTCTGGCCGCGGCGGAAGTTCATCATTTGCGGGCACCGTGCACGATGTCGACGAATTTAACGGCCTGCAGCTCCATGTCGATGATGAAGCTGTCGACCAGCGCGCGGAAGTGGCGATAGAACACCAGCGCCGGCATCGCGATGGCCAGGCCGAAGCCGGTGTTGTACAGGGCGACCGAAATGCCGTGCGCCAGCGTGGCCGGGTTGGTGCCGGTGGCGGTCTGCGAGCCGAAGATCTCGATCATGCCGACCACGGTGCCGAACAGGCCCATCAGCGGCGCGAGCGAAGCGATGGTGCCGAGCGTCGTCAGGAAGCGTTCCAGGATATGGGCCACGCCGCGGCCGGCTTCCTCGATCGATTCCTTCATCACGTCGCGCGGCGCGTCGACATTGCGCAGCGCGGCGGCCAGCACCACGCCGAGCGGGGAATTCTGCTCCAGGCGGTCGACGATCTCGCCGGTGACTTTGCCGTTGTGGTACACGCGCACCACTTCGTCGAGCAGTTGCTTGGGCAGGATGCGCGAGCGGCGCAGGTAGATCAGGCGTTCGATAATCAAGGCCAGGGCAACAACAGAGGCAATCAACAAAGGCCAGATAGGCCAGCCTGCGGCTTGGATAATGGCGAGCAAAACGAACTCCTGCAGAAGGTGGTGAAGCGGAACGGGTGAACCCCGGCAATGTAACGTGTTGCCAGCCAGACGGCAAGTAGAGTTCTGCACACCTTCTGTGGACAAGCTTGTGCGCAAGAACATATGCACAAGGCTACCCCATTGATTTTAAAGGAGAATTTTGACTTGAGCGAAAACAAGGCAGTGGAGAACTTTCCGGACAACCCAGTTTTCCACAGTGGCCAGTCCCCAGTTGCGAACACATTCTGTGGACAAGATTGTGAGCAAGCACAAGAACAGCTGCTTAACACCTTGATTCAAAAGAAGTTTCATGTGCCGCTTAATTTATTGGCAGAAACTGAACAATGAACTTGTCCCAGGCTCTGCACATTTTTTGTGGATAACATTGTGCGCAAGGACTTTGCCACATGGAAAAGTCCTTGATTCCTAAAGGAGTTTTTCGGCTGCGCAAAGAACAGGCAAAGGGAGAAAACGGGCCGTTTTTGCCGCAAATTAAGGCAGCCGCGCGCCGTTTTTCCCGCGCCCAGGGCCCGGCGCCGACTTATCCTTCCTTCTGCACATTTTTTGTGGACAACATTGTTAGCAAGGCACAGGGGACTATGTTAAGCCTTTGTTTTTAAACACAAAAACTACCGTGCAACAAAAAAAAGGCACGGTGGATAGGCAAGCGCAAGCGTTGTCACTCGAAAAACTTTTGCACACCTTCTGTGGACAAGATTGTGTGCAAGACAAGGCCGAAATCAGCAAGTGCTTGATTCAATAGAGAATATTTACCTTTGCGCAATTTTCACGCAGCCGGACTGCCGCCGGGCAGCCCGAAGTTGTGCCCAAGTTCTGTGGATAACTTTGTGAGCAAGTCTGAAGAGTATTTCCAAAGTGCTTGATCCGTAAGGGTTTTTAGGTTTTGCACGGAAATACGGCATGGCCGTAATTTCTTTTAAAATCAACTACTTGCACAAAACTCTTGTGATCTGGCGGGATCTGTGACATAAGCATGACCCCAGCAAATTTTTGTGGACAGATGAGCCGGACCCAGCCTATGCCTTCCTTCTTCGACGACGACCTCCCCACCCCAAGCCAGCCGGTGCTGACCGTCACCGCCCTCAACCAGCAGGTGGCGCGCCTGCTCGAGCGCAGCTTCCCGCTGACATGGATCGGCGGCGAGATATCGAACTTCACGAAAGCCAGCTCCGGCCACTGGTACTTCACGCTCAAGGACGACGCGGCGCAGGTGCGCGCCGTCATGTTCCGCGGCCGCGCCCAGTACGCCGGCTTCATTCCGCGCGAAGGCGACAAGGTCGAGGTGCGCGCGCTGGTGACCCTGTATGGCGCGCGCGGCGATTACCAGATCAATGTGGAAGCGATCCGGCGCGCCGGCGTCGGCCAGTTGTACGAAGCCTTCCTGCGCCTGAAGGAAAAGCTGGGCGCGCAAGGCCTGTTCGACCCGGCCCGCAAGCGCGCGCTGCCGCTGTTCACGCGCGCCATCGGCATCGTCACCAGCCCGCAGGCGGCGGCGCTGCGCGACATCCTGGCGGCGCTGGCGCGGCGCGCGCCGCATGCGCGCATCGTGCTGTACCCGGCGCCGGTGCAGGGCCAGTTCGCCGCGCAAAAGATCGCCGAGGCGATCGCGGTGGCTTCGCACCGCGCCGAGGTCGACGTGCTGCTGGTGTGCCGCGGCGGCGGCTCGATCGAGGACCTGTGGAGCTTCAACGAAGAAGCGGTCGCGCACGCGATCGCCCATTGCAGCATGCCCGTCATCGCGGGCGTCGGCCACGAGACCGACTTCACCATCGCCGATTTCGCCGCCGACCTGCGCGCGGCCACGCCGACCGCCGCCGCCGAACTGGCGGCGACGCCGCATGCGGACTGGATGGCCTCGCTGGCGGCGGACGCCACCGACATGCGGCGCGCGATGCGGCGCGCCCTGTCGGAAGCGAACCTGAACCTGGACAACCTGTCGCGCCGCCTGCTGAGCCCATCGGCGCAGATCGGGCACCAGCGCCTCAAGCTCGTTGCGCTGTCGACCGCCCTGACCCATGCCGTGCGCGGGCCGGTCAACCGCCACGCGTTCGCCTTGGCCCAGCTGCGCGCGCGCTGGGCGCGGCACCGGCCCGATGTGCGCGCGCTGCGGGCCGAACTTGCTTCGCAGCAGCGCCACTGCGCCGCCAGCATCGCCAGCCAGCTGCAGCAGCGGCGCGATGCGCTGGCCGGCCTGGCGGCGCAGCTGGAGCTGCTCAACCCCCAGCGCACGCTCGAACGCGGCTATGCGATCGTCAGCGACGCCCGGGGCAAGGTGCTGCGCGCGCCGGGCGAGATCAGGGCGGGCGCCAGCCTGACGGTGCGGCTGGCCGAAGGCAGCGCCGAGGTGGGGGTGGCGACCGTCCAGGGCACGCTGGCGTAAGCAAACGAGCAACGAACGGCGAGACGAATTACAATAAGGGTCGTTTCAGAAGAACCAACGCTTTCCCAAACACTCAAGGATAAAACATGGAACATACTTTGCCGCCGCTGCCGTACGCTATGGACGCCCTCGCACCGCATATCTCGCAAGAGACGCTCGAGTACCACTACAGCAAGCATCACCAGACCTATGTGACCAACCTGAACAACCTGATCAAGGGCACCGACTTCGCTGAAGCCTCGCTCGAAGACATCATCAAGAAGTCTTCCGGCGGCATCTTCAACAACGCTGCCCAGGTGTGGAACCACACCTTCTACTGGAACGGCATGGCGCCGAACGCCGGCGGCGCGCCAGCCGGCGCGGTCGCCGACGCGATCAACGCCAAGTGGGGCTCGTTCGACAACTTCAAGGCCGAATTCACCAAGTCGGCGCTGGGCAACTTCGGTTCGGGCTGGACCTGGCTGGTGAAGAAGGCCGACGGGTCGGTCGACATCGTCAACACCACCGGCGCCGGCTGCCCGCTGACCACCGGCGACACCCCGCTGCTGACCTGCGACGTCTGGGAGCACGCCTACTACATCGACTACCGCAACCTGCGCGCCAAGTACGTGGAAACGTTCTGGGGCCTGGTCAACTGGAACTTCGTGGCCAAGAACTTCGCCTGAATCCTGCATGACTGAAACAAGCCGCTGCCCCTCACAGGCAGCGGCTTTTTTCATTGTGGCAATTAGGGAGGCGACGATGGGTAAGCGACTGATCATCGAAGGACGGGTACAGGGCGTAGGCTACCGCGCTGCGTTCGCGCAGCGGGCCATCGCCCTGGGCCTGGCCGGCTGGGTGCGCAATCGGCGCGATGGCGCGGTCGAAGCGTGCATTGACGGCGAGGCGCAGGCCATCGATGCCCTGCTCGCATGGGCCAGGCGCGGCCCGCCGGCCGCCCGGGTCGCCAATGTCGCCATCGAGGAGTCGGAAGCGCACGCGTCGTCAAACGGCCAATTCAAGATCCTGGCGACGCAGTAGGGCAATTGTCATCAAACTGTATAGTTTTGTCGGTAAACACCTGCAATCGTCCTTTTTGGTAAGCACTCTTATAAAATGTCCGCCAAGGAGATTTGCCTATGTTTCGTGTCATGCTGGTGGAGGACGATGAGCGCCTCGCGCAACTGGTCGGCGAGTACCTCGCAGGCTATGAATTCGTGGTCGACGTGGTCACGCGCGGCGATGCCGCCGTCGCCCATTTCAAGGCTTGCCCCGCCGATGCGGTGGTGCTCGACCTGATGCTGCCCGGCCTCGACGGCAGCGTGGTGTGCCGCCAGCTGCGCGACCACTGCGAAGTGCCGATCCTGATCCTGACCGCGCGCGAGGATTCCTACGACGAAGTATCGCTGCTGGAACAGGGCGCGGACGATTTCATCAACAAGCCGGTGCAGCCGCGCGTGCTGCTGGCCCGCCTGCGCGCGCTGATGCGCCGCTCGGCCAGCAAGGCGGCCCCGGAAAACCAGGTCATGGAGTTCGGCGCGCTGACCATCGTCGCCAGCGACCGCAGCGTCACCTGGCGCGGCCAGCCCTGCATCCTGAGCAATACCGAATACAAGCTGCTGCTGGTGCTGGCCGAGTCGGCCGGCCATGTGCTGTCGCGCGATGCGCTGCTCAAGAAAATGCGCGGGATCGAATTCGATGGCCTCGACCGCAGCATCGACAACTGCATCTCCAAGCTGCGCCGCAAGTTCGACGATACCGATTCGGAAAAGATCAAGACGGTGTGGGGCGAAGGCTATCTGTTCTCGCCGTCGGCCTGGGCCTGAGCCGCCCTATTCCACCAGCGCCGCGATCGACAGCGGCGCATTCTGCGTCACCACCTGTCCCTTGTCCGGGCTCTCCATGAAGCGCACATTGACGATCCGGAAGCCCTCGTGCGGGTCGTCCTGGAAGGCCGCGCCTTCGAGCACCGGCAAGACCGCCTCGCCCTCGCTCTCGCGCAGCTTGACGATCACGTCGCCGCCGCGGCGCGCGAAGGCGAAGCGCACGCCCACGCAGCGGCGCGACTTGGCCGTGCTGTCGATGGTGCGCTGGAAATTGAGGGACTGCTCGCAGGCCGCGCGCAGTTCGGCCAGGTCGTAGACCCCGTCCGGACGCACGACGAGCGACACCCGCGAACGGAAGGCATACTGGCCGCCCTTGCGGTTCAGGATCAGGGCGGCATTGTCGTCATACGCCGCCTTGAGCAGCGGGAACACGGTGCGGCCGGTCGCGTCCAGCGGCAAATTGAGCTGCGTGGTCTTGCCGTTCAGCGAAAGCTGCAAGCCATCCATCGCCACGGTCTTGTCGCGCGCCATCACCTGGAAGTGGTTCTGGATCAGGTTCTTCGGCTTGCCGTATTTCTCGAACACCACCATGCTGCGGTAGGCGTCGCGGTAACTCATCCACTCGCCATCGGGCACCTGGGCCGTGACCGCGCCTGCCGCAAGCAGCATCGCCGTCAAAGCCAGGTAGTGGCGTGGGTTGTTCATCTCAAGTAAGTTCAAAAACGGTAAGCCAGGGCCGCCGTGACGGTCACGTTGGTGGGCCGCTCGACGAGCGGGCTGTTCTTCGCGTCGCCGACCAGGCGGTTCGCCTGCACGGTCGAGGTCAGCATCCACGATGGGGACAGGGTCCAGTTCAGGCGCGCCTGGGCGAACACGTCCTTGACGCCGGCGGACGGCGCGTACGCGCGGTTGCCGCTGGCGCGCGCCTGCTCTGCCGTGACGCCAAAGTATTCCTGGTTGTATTGGCGGTTGACGAGGTTGGCGCCGGCCGTCACCGATACGCGGTGGCGCGCCGACACATTGCTGGCCAGGTGCTGCAGGCCGATGCGCCAGGTGGCGCCGTCGCGCTCGTTGCCGGCGCCGGCCAGCACGGTGTTGGTCAGGCGCAGCGTCGGGCTCAGGTAGACATTCAGGAAGCCGCCGCCCAGCAGGCGCGCATCGATGTCGCCCATGCCCACCAGGCGCGTGCCGCGCGCCAGCAACTGCTTGTCGCCGTCGCTGGCCGGCGCCAGGGTGCCGGTGCCGCTGCCGTTGATGCCGCCGATGCCGCCGCCAATGCCGGACTCGTCGCGGCGCGGCTGGAAGGCCAGCAGCGGACCAAACTCGAGCGAAGGCTGGCTAGACAGGTGCATGCCGGCGGTCATTCCCGACACAAAGATGCCGTTGCTCCACTCGACCTGGATCACCGGCAACAGCGACACGCGCCTGACGCTCCCGCCCTCATACCGAGGCATGGAGACGGCACCGAGCCCGACATACATGTCGCGGCTGCCGTCCGGCATCGGATTGGTCGTCGGGGTCTGGGCAGTTGCGGCGCCACTGACAGCGACCAGGGCAAGGGCGAAGAACTTTTGCATGTTGACTTGTGGGTGAGTTCGGGTGGCAGCCATTTTACTGGTTTGCCGTCCGGCACACCCAGCCCCCTACTTCAGGGGTCTGCTCTGCGTGGTAAACAGCACCGGCTCGTCCGAGCGCTCGACACTGACGAAGTGGGCCGGCGAGACGATATTTGCCGTGCACAGCATGGTCGGCCCCGGCGTCCAGTCGACGACGCTGACCATGATCTTGTCCTCGACCCGCACCACTTTTTCGATCTCGGTGGCATTGCAGCCGGACGGCATGTTGCCGGCGATGGTGGCCAGGACCATGTATTTGTCGAAATCGACTTTGGGCGCGGCGATCTTTTCCAGGCTGTGGGCGGCCCACAGCGCGTTCCAGCTCGATTCATTCCTGACGACATGGGTGGACGGCGTGACCAGCAGCGAACGGGTGCTGCGCGCCAGTTCCGTGAACGGCAGGACCTGCGCCTTGACGCTGACGAATGTCACCTCGACGTCGCTGCGCGGCACGGTCACCATGTGCACCGGCGTCACGACCACGGCGATGCAGGCCATGTTCGGCAGGGGATCGCTGGTCTGCACTTCGGCGAACAGGCTGGTATCGTTGCCGTGGACCCGGGCAATGCCAAAGCCGTTGCAGGCGCCGCTGGCGCCGGCGAATGCGGCCAGCACCATATCGCGGCTGAAATCGACCCGCGGCATGGCCGGCGCCACCTGCATGCCCTTGGTGTGCTCTGCCCACAGCCTGGCCAGCGCCGCCTCGTCGCGCACGGTCACGTTCTGCGCCTGGTGGATGGCCGAGAAGGCTTCCGACACCAGCGTGGTCACCGGCACGCTGGTGGTTTCCTTCGGCAGGTACAGCAGCACTTCGACCTTGCGGCCGGAGAAGCCGAGGTTCGGCAGCTCGCGGTTCTGCTGGAGCGCCTCGAACAACTGGCGCGCGCTCTCGTCGGTGCAGCCGGTGCGCGGACCGGCGATCGTGTCGGCGGTCGAGCACAGCGGCTTGTCGATGTCCTTGCCATACAGCGTCTGGGCATAGCCGTTGTCCGGGCAATTGCCGGCGCGGTCCCAGTAGATGTATTGGTCGATCTGGTACATCCGGTTGCGCAAATCGGTGCAGGACGCGCTGCGCGCCATGGCGGTGAACTTGGCCACGTCCGGACCGGCACCCGGGTTCGGTTCGCCGACGGCGATGCCCGGGGCGGGTTGCTGCGAAGAAAGGTTGACCGGGCTTGCCCCGCCGCCACCGCCACCGCAACTGGCCAGCAACAAGGCGCCTGCCAGCGGAATGGCGCCGATAAAGCGTCCAAAATTGATCATTTGCATCCTCACATGAATTGGAATGGCTGCGCACGGCGCAACGGACTGCTCACTGCGAATAAAAAAAGCCCGCTGCACTTGCAGCACAGCGGGCAAACGGAAAATCCATGTCAGTATCTTAGGCCGGGCCAGCTTGGGAATCCCCCTCCACATGTCGGACAATTGTCGGCAATTTGTAATGTCCCACGGCCAGCTGGGGTCTTATACAATGTTGCGCAGGGAGAAACTAAATGTTGCCTATGAGAATGCTTAAGGACAGCGGGACGTGAACCGGATCTTTTTCCGGTTTTTCCTGCTGGTGATGCTGACGATCACGCTGGCGACCTTTGTCATCTATTTCACGATCAGCCGCCTGTTCGGCGATCCGCTGGAAGACATCGCGCGGCGCCAGTCGGCGGCCCAGATCTTCCTGCTCGACCAGTACGTGGACAAAGCCCCGGCCGACGAGTGGCTGGTGCGCCTGAACAAGGTGCGCGAAGTGTCCGACGTCAAGCTCGACCTGGTGCCGCTGGCGGCGGCGAAGCAGGCCCTGCCCGGGCGCCTGCACGCGGCGCTCGACCGGGGCGAGGTGGTGCTCGATGTCCGGAACAAGGCGTTTTACCGGCGGGTCGACCTGGCCGGCGACAAATACATCGGCAGCGCCGACGAAGCCATCGTCGCGACCGACTTGCCGATCGACATAGGACTGGCGCTGCAGGTCGAGATCGTGCGCTACATCATCGTCGCGCTGGCGCTGCTGATTCCGATCGCGCTGTGGTCGCGCTCGCACTGGCAGGGGCTGCAGCAGCTCTCGCGCGTGGCCGACGAGGTCGGCGCGGGCAAGCTGTCGGCGCGGGCCCGGATGAAGCCCAGCGCCAGCAACTATCCGCTTGCCGAGCGCATCAACCACATGGCGGGCCGCATCGAAGGCTTGCTCGAATCGCAGAAGAACCTGTTGCATTCGGTGTCGCACGAACTGCGCACGCCGATCGCGCGGCTTGAATTCGGCTTGGAAATGCTGCGCGTCAAGGCCGCCGATCCGGCCCTGGAGCAGCGCATCGGCGCCATGGAAGGCGACGTGGCGGAGCTGAAGGCCCTGGTCGACGAATTGCTCAACATGACGAGGCTCGACAGCCGGCAAGCGCTGCAGCTGGCCCGCTTCGACCTGGCCGCCGCCCTGCAAGCCTGCCTCAATTCGCTCGACCCGATGGGCGCGCGGCCGGAGCTGAAGCTGGCCGAGGGCCTGGGCGAAATCGAGGGCGACCAGCGGCTGCTGGTGCGTTCGGTCTGCAATGTGCTGCGCAATGCCCAAAAATATGCCGAGGGCAAGATCGAATTGTCAGCGCGGCGGCTCGGCGACACGGTCGAGATCGCGGTCGAAGATGACGGGCCGGGCATCCCGGCGGCTGAAAGGGACAGGGTGTTCACGCCCTTCTACCGGCTCGACCGCAGCCGCGACCGCGCCACTGGCGGGTTCGGGCTGGGCCTGTCGATCGCGCACAAGGCGCTGGCCCTGCATGGGGGGAGTATCAGGATCGGCGACGCGGCGCTGGGCGGGGCAAGGTTTGTGCTGACCCTGCCGGTGCAGGCCGAACGGGACTTGTAAACTGGCGTAGGGTGGGTGAGCGGCAGCGCTACCCACCAAGTGTCATTGGCGGCGCTTGGTGGGTAGCGCTGCCGCTCACCCACCCTACCCTTTTCGAACGACCGTATCCGGAACTACTTCTTGTCGGGATTCGCCGGGCGCAGGTGGGTGGCGCCATACCACAGGTGCTCCCACCAGTGATCGCGCGAGCTGACCGTCAGCAGGCAGCGCTGGTCGATATCGCCCTTGAACACCGGATCGGCGCATTGCTTCGTCATCAGCGCATGGCGCTGGTTCTCGGCATTGACGAGGGCGATGCACAGCCACAGCACCACGCCCGTCAGCACCGCCACCAGGGTCCAGGCGACGTGGTTGACGTTGCTGGTCTCGAACAGGTCATCCTCGACCGGCTTGGAGCCGTCGTAGATCTTCAGCAGTTTTTCTTCTACATCACTCATTCTGGCCCTCTTTCAAAAAAAAGAACTCCGCCGCGGCGGAGTCCCTCGGTACCGCGCTGCGCGCCGCCTACTTGGCCGCGGCCGGCTTGACGCCGCTGTCCTTCTGCACCTTGGCCACCAGCGCGTCGAGCACCTGGGTCGTCTGTTGCGACAACTGCCCTTCGTCGTTGATCTTGCTCGAACGGCGCACGATCTCCGGCGACGTCATGTAGCGGCCATCGACGACCAGCGTCGGCGCCGAATCGACCTTGTAATTGCCCATGATCGTGGGCAGGCGCTTCATTTTAGACAACACGCCGAACGAATTCCAGTATTCGAGGAACTTGGCCTTGTCCAGCCCATTCTTGCTGACCCAGTCGATGACGACGTCGTCGCGCGCCAGGCGGATGCGGTCCACGTGGAAGGCCTTGAACACTTTTTCGTGCATCTGATCGAGCTTGCCCATCGCCTCGAGCGTCAGGTACAGGTGGGCCTGGGCGTCATTCGGCCCGGATACCGGGTAATGGATGCGCTTGAAGACGATGTTGTCGCCCTGCTTCTTGACCCAGGCGTTGAGGTAGGGATCGAGCACGTGGCAGTGCGGGCACTGGTACATGAAGAACTCGATGACTTCCACTTTCTTGCCGGTGACCTGGACCGGCTGCGGCGCGGCCAGGGTCAGGTACTCGACGCCGTTGGCCGGGGCGGTCGGCGACGCAAACGCGGTACTGGCGACCAGGCTGGCGGCGACAAGGGCAAAACGCAAGGCACGCATAGGGATCCTTCTGTAATTAGTTGAACAAGCGATCGGCAGGTTACCACAACAGGCTGCGCGAATAGTTAACGCAGGCTTATTTTCGCCGTTGACGCGCGAGCTCGAGTTTTTCGCACATGTCGGCCGCGCCCAGGGTCATGCGGGGGCCAGCGCGGGTCAGCAATTCCCCGCCCAGCGTGAACAGATTGCCGCGTTTGACGGCCAGCATCGTCTTGTAGGGTTTCCAGATGTTCAAGCCGGCGTCGGCCGGGTCGTGCTGGTCGCCGCCGAAAATCGCCTCCGGGTCGGCCTGGATCACCGCCTCGGTGCTGACCGAGGGCGCCTTCACTTTCAGCTCGGCGAAGATATTCTCGCCTCCGCACAGCCGGATCGCGTCGCTGACGATATGGGCGCCGTTCAGGGTGTACAGCGGCTTGTCCCAGATCTGGTAGAACAGGCGAACCTTGGGGCGCGCGCCGTACTGCGCGCCGAGCGCGGCGATGCTGGACCGGAAGCTGGCGGCGGCCGCAGCGGCCGTCTTGTCGGTGCCCATCAGGGCGCCGAGGCGGGTCAGGCTGGTGGCCACGTCGTCGAGCCGGGCCGGCTCGCTGAAGAACATCGGGATGCCCAGTTCGCGCAGCTGGGCCAGCTGGCGCGCCGTGTTCCCGCTGCCCCATACCACCAGCAGGTCGGGCTTCAGGGCCACCACCCGCTCCATGTCGAGCTGGCTGTTGTTGCCGATGACGGGAAGGCGCTTGGCCGCTTCCGGATAATCGCTGAAGTTCATCGCGCCGACCACGCGCGCGCCGCCGCCGGCGGCGAACAGCAGCTCGGTCACATGCGGCGCGGTGGAGATGACGCGCTGCGCCGGCTTGGCCAGGGTGACGCGGTTGCCGGCGTCGTCGGTGACGGTGACGGCCGCGTGGCCGCAGGACGCGGCCGCGCACAAGGCGAGCGCAGTTATTTTAAGAAGCATCGTGTTCCTCGTGCTGTTCGCCAGCGATGAAAATGGTGCGCGCGCCGTGCGCGACGGTGTCGATCGGATGGCCCAGGCAGCGGGAGAGGATCGCCGGCTGCATGACGTCGGCCACCTTGCCGGCCTGCCAGTGGCCGTCGCCCATCATCAGCAGCGCGTGGGTGCCGACGCTGTGGGCCAGGTTCAGGTCGTGCCCGACCATCACCACGGTCTTGCCGCGCGCGCGGCACAGGCCCGCCAGCAGCCGCATCACCGCCACCTGGTGCGCCAGGTCGAGCGCGTTGGCCGGTTCGTCGAGCAGCAGCAGCGGCGTGTCCTGCGCCAGCAGCGCGGCGATCGCCACGCGCTGGCGTTCGCCGCCGGACAGGGTGCGCACGTCGCGCTGGGCCAGGTCGAGCACATCGAGTTCGCGCAGCGCCTGTTCGGCGGCCAGGTGGTCGTCGCTGCCTTCCCAGTAGCGGTCGGCGTGGTAAGGGTGGCGCGCCATCAGGACGGTCTCGATGACGCGGTAGGCGAATGCATCGCTGCGCGACTGCGCCAGGAAGGCGCGCCGGCGCGCCAGTTCGAGCGGCGCCCAGGCGGCCAGCGCGCGCCCTTCGAGCAGTACCTGTCCGCTGTCGGCATCATGCACGCCGGCCAGGGTGCGCAGCAAGGTGCTCTTGCCGGCGCCGTTGCGGCCGATGACGCACCAGCACTCGCCCGCCCCGGCTTGCCAGGACAGGTTCTCGAGCAGCAGGCGGCTGCCTGCGCGCAGGGTCAGGTCGGTGGTGGCGATCATGGGCGGCGCAAATGCAGCTGGTGCAGCTGGAACAGGAAGACTGGCGCGCCGATCAGCGCGGTCAGCACGCCGACCGGCAACTGCTGCGGCGCGATGACGGTGCGCGCGAGCGTGTCGGCCAGCACCAGGAAGGCGCCGCCGGCCAGCGTGGCCGCCGGCAGCAGCAGCCGGTGGTCGGGCCCGAAGGCGTAGCGGCAGGCGTGCGGCACGATCAGGCCGACGAAGCCGATGCTGCCGGCGGTGGTCACCGCGCCGGCCGTGAGCAGGCCGCTGCAGACAAACAGCGAACGGCGCAGCAGGCCGACGTTGACGCCCAGCGTGGCGGCGGCGTCGGCATGCAGGGCCATCACATTGAGCGAGCGCGCCAGGCGCAAGGCCCAGGCCAGCGCCGCGCCAAGCACCAGCCAGGGCAGCACTCGCCATTCGACGCCGGACAGGTCGCCGATCATCCAGAACACCATGCTGCGCAGGCGCGAATCGGGCGCCACCGACAGCATCAGGGTGACCAGCGCCATGCAGGCCGACGCCAGGATCACGCCGGTCAGCAGCAGCGCGCCGGAGTCGATCGAGACGCCGCGCTGGCCCTTGCCGCCCAGTTCGCGGCGCGCGAGAAGATACAGCATCAGCGACACGGCGATGGCGCCGGCCAGCGCGGCCAGGTCGATGACCCACAGCGCCGCGCCGACCATCAGCGCGAACAGCGCGCCCACGGCGGCGCCGCTGGAAATGCCCAGCACATACGGGTCGGCCAGGGGATTGCGCAGCAGCGCCTGCATCATGACGCCGGCCAGCGCCAGCGCGGCGCCGGTGGAAAACGCTGCCGCCGCGCGGCCAAGGCGCAGGTCGAGCAAGGTCGATGGCAGGCTGGCCGCCTGGCCGCTGGCCAGGTCGAACAGCGCCTGCGGCAGCTCGGCCGGCGGCAGCGCCACCGAGCCGACCATGCAGGACAACAGGACCGCCGCCAGCGCCAGCGTCCCCAGCACCGCCAGGATCAGGCGGTGGCGGCGTCGGGGATCGGCCGGCGTGTTTGGCTGCATATAGTCCTGGATGGGCCCTTAGAAGTCGTAACGCGCCGAGAACTTCAGCTGGCGTCCATCGCTCGGATAGATGCCGGCCTTGCACTGGAACGCCTGGCTGTAGTACTGCTTGTCCGCCAAGTTTACACCGGACAGCGCCAGTTCCCAAGGACCGAAGCGGCGCGCATAGCGGGCGTCGACCGTGGTGTACGACGGGATGCGCGCGCCGCAGCTGTTGGTGAAGTCGCTGCCATAGCGCTGGCTGTCGACCCATTGCACGCCGATATCCGCGCTGTGGCCGGCGGCCGGCAGCCAGGACAGGCGCGCCGTCAGCACGTTCTCGGGCACCAGCACCATCTCGCGGCCGGCGTTCGGACCGCCGCGGAAGGTGGCCTTCACGTGCTGCAGGTGGCCGCTGATCTTCCAGTCGGCGGCGATGCGCGTCGAGGCATCGACTTCGACGCCCTGGCGGCGGGTCGGATCGAGGTTGACGTTCGAGCCCCAGCCGTTCGCGGTCGGATCGTAGAAGATCTCGTCCTCGAGATTGTGGCGGAACAGGCGCGCGGTCAGCTCGCTGCTTCCGGCCTTGAATGCCGCGCCCAGTTCCAGGTCGTCGGACTGCTGGATCTTGAGCACCGCCAGCGTCGGGCGGAAGCCGTTTTCGTCGGCGTTCGGCACGCGGAAGCTGCTGCCGGCCTTGGCGAACAGGTTCAGCTGCGCCATGACGTCGATGCTGCCCTGCAGCTCCCAGGCGTTGCGCGACTGCTTGCTGCTCTCGCTGCTCGAGAGCATCGCGTCGGCGGTCGCCTTGTCGAAGGTTTCGTGACGCGCACCGAAGGACAGGCGGCCGTTGTGCGCGGCATCCCATTTCAGTTCGTCGCGCAGGTAGACCGCCTTCGACTTCTGGGTCGCGTCGGCCAGCGACCATGCGCTGGTGGTCTTGCGGTTCCAGCGGATCAGGTCGACGCCGGCGACGAATTCATTGAGCATGCCGCCGAGCGGCGCCAGGTGGCGCAGGCGCGGCGAGAACTGGTTCTGGCGCGAGTCGTACTTCGACACCGACAGGGTGCCGAAGTCGTACGCCGCTTCGACCGCCTTTTCGCGGTGCGACAGTTCGGCCGCCAGGTCGAACGCGCCGAGGCGCTGCTCGACGTAGGCCGTCACGCGATCGGCGTCGAGCTTGCCGTAGTCGCGCAGGGACGTCGCGCGCTGCGGGTTGGCCTCGAACTGCGCCTGCGTCAGCGAGCCGGCGAATTGCGCATCCTGGCGCGCGCTTTCAAAGCGGATGCCGGTGCGGGTGCCGTTGCTGGCCCAGTGCAGGCCGCCGCTGAAGCTGCGGTTCTTGAATTCGTTATGGTCGCGGTAGTTGTCGGTCTTGATGTCGCTGGCGGCCAGGTCGAGCGCGAATTTGTCCCAGCTGTGGGCGCCGGAGGCGCGCAGTTCGCGCAGGCCGAATTCGCCCAGCACGACGCTGGCGCTGGCGCGGTCGCGGCCCTTTCCGCTGCGCCTGGTGACGATGTTGATCACGCCGCCGGTGGCGCCGTCGCCGTACAGCACGCTGGCGCCGCCGCGCATGATCTCGATGCGCTCGATGGTATCGACCGGGATCGAGGACAGGATCGTCCCGGACAATTCATTCTCCGACAGGCGCACGCCGTCGACCACGATCACCATGTTCTGGCTGCTGTTCGAACCGAAGCCGCGCAGGTCGAGGCCGAAGTCGGGCGAGCCGTCCAGGCTCTGGCGGCCGTAGATGCCGCCGACCTTGCGGATCGCCTGATTGGCGTCGGCCGCGCCGGCGCGGCGGATATCGTCGGCCGTGATCACGGTGGCGCCGATCGGCGCCAGCGAGGGGTCGCTGGCGAAGCGCGCGCCGGTGACGGTCACGGTGGGCAGGGCCAGGTCGGCGGCGAATGCGGCCGCTGGCAAGATCAGGGAGATGGCGGTGGCCAGGGCGAGCGGCTTGAGGACCGGCGCGCGGCGCAGGACTGCGGGAGAATTCATGTTGTTGTCGTTCTTGGAAAATGAGCACCCGGCCGGCGTCCCCGCAGGCCCGGTTCAACGGAACGGTCGCGTGTCGGCGCCGTTCCACCTGTCCTGGCCGGTATCCGGGCTGGCAAGCATCACCGCCCAACCTTCCTATGCGTTGGCTGTGGGCCAACGATGCAAAGTGGTTTACTGGGCGACCTGCCGCCAGTGCTGGCGGCGCTTGCGTACCGTTGCGGGGGCAGCACACCTTGGCCGTCGCAGGGTTGCCTGCGCGCGGCTTCGTGTTTCCCGTTTAACTGCCGGCGTGATCACGCCGGCGGGCACCAAAACGCCGTCATTATAGACCGCGGTGTCCGTATTTGTGCAACTGGGGCGCCAAAACCGGCAGCTCGTCGCAAAAAGTTAGTCATTTGTAATACCTGTCGATATAGTACGGCCAGCATCCAAAAACAGAAGCTCAACCTTCAGGAGTCATGCATGCAATTCAGACTTACCGGACCGGTACGCACGGTCCTCAAAGGGGCGGTTATCGCCGCCCTGCTGGTCACCGGTGCGGCATACAACGCCGACATCCTGGCCCAGTCCGCAGGCGTCACGATCACTCCGATCCCCGATCCCTCGGCCGCGAGCGGCAACAACATCGCGCTGGCCGACGCCAGGGCGGCGGCCGTCATGGCGCCGAGCGCGCCGGACGCCTGGGGCGGCCCGCGCACCGGCCTCGAGCCGACCCTGTCCGACCGCGTCGTCAACTACCAGATCGAAGCGATGCTCGATCCGGTCAGGCACAGCATCGAGGGCAGGCAGAAACTGACCTGGCGTAACCGCAGCAAGGTACCGGTCAGCAGCGTCTACGTCCACCTGTACCTGAATGCGTTCGAGGGCGCGCACAGCACCTGGCACACCGAGCAGCGGCTGTCCGGCGAAGGCTTCCGTAGCGGCGTCGATACCAGGGACGGCGAATGGGGCCACATCGCCCTGAAGAAAGCCGAACAGGGCGGCGCCAGGGTCAGCTGGTCCTTCGTGCAGCCGGACGGCGGCCCCGCCACCGACCGCACGGTGGTGCGGATGGACTTGCCGACCGCCGTCGCGCCGGGCGCATCGACCACGCTCGACATCGATTTCCACAGCCAGCTGCCGCGCGTGGTCGCGCGCACCGGCCATTTCGGCTCGTTCCACCTGGTGGCCCAGTGGTTCCCGAAGATCGCCGTGCTCGAACTGCCGGGCGAACGGGGCGCGACCGCGCCGCGCTGGAACGCGCATGAATTCCACCAGAACTCGGAGTTCTACGCCGACTTCGGCAACTTCGACGTCAAGCTGACGGTGCCGAAAGCCTACACGGTCGGCGCCACCGGCGAGCTGCAGGGCGCGCCGGTCGAGAAGGATGGCATGGTCACCCATCACTACGTACAGGGCGACGTCCACGACTTCGCCTGGACCGCCGACAAGCGCACCGCGCCGCCGCTCGAAGACAGCTGGAGCGGCGAAGGCAGCCCGAACGTGAAGATCAAGGTGCTGTACCCGCCCGAATACAAGGCCAGCGCGGCGCCGGCGATGAAGGCGGCCAAGGATTCGCTGGCCTACTTCTCGAAAACGCTCGGCCCTTACCCGTACAAGACGCTGACGGTGGTGATCCCGCCGTTCAATGCGGCCGAAGCGGGCGGCATGGAATACCCGACCTTCATCACCGCCGAAGGCTTCGCGAAGGTCGAACCGGACACCATCGACGAATTCCTGCTCGACTTCGTGACCATCCACGAATTCGGCCACGGCTACTTCTACGGCATCCTGGCCTCGAACGAATTCGAGGAACCGATGCTCGACGAAGGCCTGAACCAGTTCTGGAACCAGCGCCAGATGACCGAGCGCAAGCAGGACCTGCACCTGACCACGCCCTTCCTGAAGCGCATCGGCTTCGCGCCGAAAGTGACGGCGATGGATCTCGACCGCCTCGCCTCGCCGCGCGAGGAACCGGCCGACCCGGTCGGACAGAACGCCTACGACCGCCTGCAGGGCCTCGGCCCGGTCTACGTGCGCACCGCCACCATGCTGCGCGACCTGGAGCAGCGCATCGGCAAGGAGGCCATCGACAAGGCGTTCAAGGAGTACTACAAGCGCTGGAAGTTCCGCCACCCGAGCGCGGCCGACCTGCGCGAGACGCTGGCCGACGTGTCCGGCCAGCGCGCCGTCGTCGAACAGCTGTTCGCGGCCCAGGTGTACGCCACGGCGCGCATCGACGACCGCATCGACAAGTTCGCCAGCAGCGAGGAGGAACCGCAGGCCGGCACGCGCGACGTCAACGGCAAGCGGGTCGAGGAAACCCGGGAAGCGCTCGACAAGCGCATCGGCGACATCCGCGACAAATGGGAGAAGGCCAATCCGGACGCCAAGCCGGGCACCGGCCCGTTCCCGTTCCGCACGACGGTCGTCGTGCGCCGCCGCGGCGCCGCCGTGCCGCAGACACTGGAAGTGAAGTTCGCCGACGGCAGCGTGGAAACCGTCAAGTGGGACAGCGACGACAAGTGGCGGCGCTTCACCTTCGTCAAGCCGGTCAAGGCGGTATCGGCCGAACTCGATCCGAAGCGCCTGCACTACCTCGACGTCAACAAGCTCGACGACAGCCGCGCCATCAAGGCCGACGGCAGCGCCAAGCGCCGCTGGGGCGGCGACTTCGGCGCCCTCGTCAACATCTTCCTTTCCCTGATTGCGACCGTATGATGAACAACACGAGCAAATTCGGCTTCTCCTCGCTGCCGCGCGCGGCGCGCGCCGCCCTGCAATGGCGCCTGCTGCTGCTGTGGGCCGGCTGCCTGCTGATCCCTACCCTGGTGCTGGCGCTGCCGATGTGGCAGATGCTGGGCGCCGGCCTCGACCACTCGGTGCACGCCGCGAAGCTGGCCCAGGAGCTGGACCTGACCGCCATCACCGACCTGCTCGGCATGCACGGCAAGCGCAGCCAGGCCTTCACCAACGCCGGCGTGATCGCGCTGGCATTGACGCTGCTGGTGTCGCCGCTGCTGTCGGGCTTTGTGGCGACGGCGGCGCGCGCCGAATCGCGGCCCGGCTTCGGCGAGCTGGTGGCCGGCGGCGTGCGCGAATACCCGCGCATGTTCCGCATGCTGCTGTGGGCCCTGATCCCGCTCGGCATCGCAGTCGCCATCGGCTCGTCGGTGATGGACATGGCCAGCGAGTACGGCGAGACGGCCATCGTCGAAAGCGATGCCGATACCGCTGCGCTGGCCGCGCTGCTGTTCATGGCGCTGCTGTTTTCGATCGCGCACGCGACGGTCGATGCCGGCCGCGCCGCGCTGGCCATCGAGCGCCGCCGCAGCTCGGCGTTCAAGGCCTGGTGGGCCGGCTGCAAGATGCTGTGCAAGCGCCCGCTCGCGACGATGGGCGTGTACCTCGCGATCAGCATCGCCGGCCTGGCGCTGGCCGCCCTGCTGTCGCTGGCGCGCCTGAACCTGCCGTACATGGGCATGGGCAGCTTCATCGGCGGCATCGTATTGACGCTGCTGGTGGTGATGGCCATGGCGTGGATGCGCAGCGCACGCCTGTTTGCGATGATCGACCTGGCGCGTTCGATGCGTTCGTAAGCAGCCTTTGGCGGCCGGGCATATACTGTCCGGACCACCAGGATGGAGCTGCGCATGAGCTATTTGCTACCGACTTATTTCGTGTCCCACGGGGGCGGCCCGTGGCCGTTCATGAAGGACCAGTACGGCACGACCTACGATGTGCTCGAAGCCTCGCTCAGGGACATGCCCGCGCAGCTGGGGCAGCGCCCGAAAGCGGTGCTGGTCGTCACGGCCCACTGGGAGGAAGCGAGCGTGATGGTCTCGGCAGGCGAACGGCCGCCGATGATCTACGATTACGGCGGCTTTCCCGCCCATACCTACCAGATCCAGTACCCCGCTCCGGGCCAGCCGCAGCTCGCCGCCCAGGTGGCCGCGCTGCTGAACGGCGCCGGCATCGAGGCCGGCCTCGATCCCAGGCGCGGCTTCGACCATGGCACCTTCTCGATGCTGTACCCGGTGTACCCGGAGGCGGACATGCCGGTCGTGCAGCTGTCGCTCAAGCACGGCTTCGATCCGCTGGCCCACCTCGCGATCGGGCGCGCGCTGGCGCCGCTGCGGGCCGAGGGCGTGCTGGTCATCGGCAGCGGGCTCAGTTACCACAACCTGCGCCAGTTCGGCGAGAGCGGCAGGCTGGCCTCGCACAAGTTCGACGAGTGGCTGCAGTTCACGCTGATGCAGCTGGCGCCGGCCGAGCGCACGGCGGCGCTGCTGCACTGGGACCAGGCGCCGTACGCGCGCATGGCGCACCCGCGCGAGGAGCATTTGATGCCGCTGCTGGTGGCGCTGGGCGCGGCCGAGCAGGAGCCGGCCACGCTGGCGTATCACGAGGATGAGTTTTTCGGCAGCCTGGCGGTGTCGAGCTTCAAGTTCGGCTGACGGCGTGTTCACTGGCCCGGGTCGTATCAGGTACCGCGCTTGCCGCGCGCCGCCTTGGCCGCCTTCTCGGCCGCGATCGCAGCCGCCTTTTCGGCCTTCGCCGCCATCTCCACTTCGTGCTTCGCCAGACTCGCCGCGCGCGACTCCGGCGTCTCGAGGCTGATGCGCCCCAGCGTGCCGGTGCGGTAGTCCTGCAGGAAGATGTGCGCCGCTTTCTCGAAATCGAGGTCGCCGCCCTTCTGGCGGAAGCCGCGCCGCGCCGCCACGCCTTCGACCACGCCGATGCCGTCCATGCCTTCGGTCTTGAAGCCGTAGCGGGCCGTCAGCAGCTGCGGGTAGCGCTCGAGCAGCACGTCGCCCAGGTACACCGCCACCTCCTCCTCGATCAGCGCGTTCGAGCCGATCGCATGGCTGGCGGCCAGCATCAGGCCGTCGCTGGCCATGGCGATCTTCGGCCACAGCATGCCGGGGGTGTCGACCAGGATGATGTTCTTGCCGAGGTAGAGCTTCTGCTGCATCTTGGTCACCGCCGGTTCGTCGCCGACCTTTGCCACCTTCTTCTTGAGCAGCGCATTCATCAGGGTCGACTTGCCGACGTTCGGAATCCCCATGATCATGATGCGCAGCGGCTTGGTCGGCACGCCGCGGTGCGGCGCCAGCGACATGCACAGGTCCGGAATCTTCGCCACGTCGGCCGGCTTCTTGGTCGTCATCGGATAGGCCGTCACGCCCTCCTGCGCGTTGTAGTAGGCCGACCAGGCGGCGGTGGCGGCCGGATCGGCCAGGTCCACCTTGTTGAGGATCTTCAGGCAGGGGCGCTGGCGGAACAGGCGCAGCTCCTCGACGATCGGATTGCAGCTGGCCTCGGGCAGGCGCGCATCGAGCACTTCGATCACCAGGTCGGTGTTCTCCATCTGCTCGGCCGCCTTCTTGCGGGCGGCGTTCATGTGGCCTGGGTACCATTGTATCGACATGCTGGGCTTTCAAGGATCGCGGACGGGCGCGGTAAAAAGCGCTATTTTACGCCCTGCGGACAGGCGCTGGCCACGCTGGCGGCGGGATCGAGCGCCGCCAGCGCCGCGCGCGACTGTGCCGCGTCCCTGGAAAACTCCTTCAGGTGGCGGCTGCGTTCTTCGCTCTCCCACTCGGCGTCCGAATAGTTTTTCAGCGGATGGCTGCGCGTGGCCAGCACCTTGCCTTCGAGGCGAGGCATCAGCGCGCGGTCGGGATCGGTGTTCTCCTTGAGCAGGTAGCCGTCGACATCGCGCAGGATCAATGGCAGGGCCGGCTCCTGGTCGCGCAGCAGCTTGCCGAACACGGTCAGCTTGATTTCCTGCGACCCGGACTGCAGCACGTCGTTGAAGGTGGCCAGCGCGAACGGCTTGCCGGCGGCGTCGTCGACCCTGCCGGTGACGATGTAGCGCCCCGGCTGGCGCACTTCGGCCTTCAGCAGGAACACCTGCGAGCCCGCCTCGACCGCCTCGCGCGCGGGGCCCGACCACACGGCCGGGACCTCGGGACTGTAGACCACGTCGAACAGGTGGATGCCGCTCTTGCCGTTGACGCTGTAGCGCACTTCGGTGCGAATGGTGCCGTTGAACGAGGCCAGGGCGCCGCTGGCCGGCGCCAGCACGGCGGCGTGGGCGCCGTCGCCTGCGACCGGGTCGGCGCCCCTGCCGTCGTCGGCGAAGGGCAGCGCCAGCTGCGAGGCAGGCCGGGCGCCGCCGAAGGTCATGCCCTGGGCCACGGCGCGCGTGATCACCAGCGGCAGCGTGGCGCCGGACGGGTCGACCGCGCGCAGCGAGAAGGCCGCCGCCTCGCCGGCCACCATGAACACCCGCGACTGCGACGATTGCAGCAGCACATTGGCGTCGGCGCTGCGCCCGCCCTCGCCGCGCATCGGCGTGGTCTCGGTGACCGGCTGGTTCGGATAGGCCTGGTCCGGCTGCTCGCCCATCGGGCGCGACGCGGGCGGATACTTCGTGCCGGCCAGGTAGCTGCAGTAGGTGTGGTCGGTCTGCCGGACCTGTTCGGCCAGCTGGCGCAGCTGTTCGCGGCGCTCGTCGGGAAGCGGCAGCGCGCCGCCGCCGGACGGGCCGCCCTGGCCGAAGGTGGCGCCCGCGCCCTGCGCCTGCGGCGCGGCGGCGCGGCCGGCGCCTGCGCCGCTGGCGGCCTGCCAGCGCCATGCCGCCAGCGCCAGAACCAGCAGCAGGCCGGCAAGCGCCGCCCACAGCCAGCGCGCGCGCCAGGTGCGGCCGGCAGGCCGCGCCTTGCCCTGCCTAGAAGGCACTGTTCACCACTGCGCCGCGGACGACGCCGACAATGCCGCCCCAGTTCCCTGCCGCGTAGTGGTTATAGGTTTCGCTGTCGTCGCGGAAGGAGACCGAGTGGTAGCTCCATTTGGCCCTGCCGCCCTCGTTGGCGGCCGTGCCCAAGGTCAGGTCGTTGCAGAACCAGTCGCTCGGGTTGCAGTAGGAGCCGCCCGAACTGCCGGACACGCCGCCGGTGCTGTGGTAGGACACGGCCTCGTCGTCCTGGCCGGGCAGGATGCCGGAATAGGCGGTGCCCTTGGCGCCGGCGTACATGTAGAACCACACGTTGGCGGTGGCGTTATGGTTGTACATCGCACGCGCGGTGGTGGTCTTCAGGTCCTTGACCAGCGGCTCGGTGGTGGTCCAGGAACCGGCATCGGACAACTCGGAACCGCCGCCCGCGCCGGAGGCGGCGCGCACCCACTTGATGTTCCAGCCGGTCTGGCTGGCGCCGTCCGAATTGCCGCACACGCCGGCCGAATTGGGCGCCGCGTTCTTCTTCATGCGGGTCGAAGTGCCGTAGTTGGCCAGCGTGTAGCCGATCATCAGGTCGCCGGCGCTGTGGGTCGCGACGTAGCACCAGTTGTTGCCGGTGCAAAAGCAGTCGAGCGCATCGCGGATCTTGCCGTTTTGCGAAGCGATGCTGTTGTAGCCGTCCCAGTTGACGGCTTTCTTGTTGACGCCGGCGGCGGTGGTCGCCGGTCCCCAGTAGTTGAAGCTGGCATAGTTGCCGACCACCCCGCCGCCGCCGCGGCCATTGACCCACAGGGTGTAGTTGGCCGCACTGGCCACGGTCGTGACGGCCGCCAGCGACAGCAAGACCAGGGTGAAAACCTTGCGCATGAATCGACTCATTCATTCCTCCAGAAGTGGTGACGCGGGTTGGGGAAGCTGAAAAATAGAACGACCGTGCTATCGGCTAACAACGAATCTACGCAACGTGCATACGCGTGTCAATCGGCACCGCAGCAATTCGGGGCGGTGTACGATTAAGGAGACAAAAACCGGGGTTAGTCCAGTTCGGCGAGCGCCTTGACGTGCGCGACGACGCTGCGGCCGAGCGCGGACAGGTTGTAGCCGCCTTCGAGGCAGCTGACGATGCGCCCTTGCGCATGCTGTTTGGCGACCGCCACGATCTGCTGGGTGATCCATGCATAGTCGGCCTCGACCAGCGCCATGCCGCCGATGTCGTCCTCGCGGTGGGCGTCGAAGCCGGCCGAAATGAAGATCATCTGCGGACGGTGCGCATGCAGCGCCGGCAGCCAGTGCTCGCTGATGAGCTGGCGCACGACATCGCCCTTGCTGCGCGCCGGCACCGGCACGTTGACGCAGGTCGCCGTTATCGGCTCCGGCTCGCAGTAAGGGTAGAACGGATGCTGGTAGAAACTGGCCATCAGCACGCGTGGATCGTCATGAAAGGATTCGGCGGTGCCATTGCCGTGGTGGACGTCGAAGTCGATGATCGCGACCCGCTCCAGGCCGTGCCCTTCGAGCGCGTGGCGCGCCGCGATGGCCACGTTGTTGAACAGGCAGAATCCCATCGGTTCGGTCGGGCGCGCATGGTGCCCCGGCGGGCGCACCGCGCAGAAGGCATTGGCGATGTCGCCGGCGATCACGGCGTCGGTCGCGGCCAGCGCGGCGCCGGCGGCGCGCAGCGCGGCCTTGTAGCTCCAGGCATTGAGCGAGGTGTCGCCGTCGAGCGGATAGTACTCGCCCTCGCGCGGCACATTGTCGCGCACCAGCGCAATCGCGCCGGCGCTGTGGTTGCGCGCGACGCACGGCAGTTCGGCCAGCGGGGCGTCGCGGTGTTCGACCAGGGCGTCGATGCGCGCCGCGATCATCTGGTCTTCGATCGCCTGCAGGCGGGCCGGGGACTCAGGATGCCATTCGCCCATCTCGTGGCGGCGGCAATCCGGATGGCTGTAAATGGCTGTGCTCATGATCTTGTATTCTGAATCGCCGGGCATCTTTTGCACCGGAAACGCTGTTCTCGCATAGAATCCCCAGAATACCACGCCGCCCTCATTTTTAAAAAGACAAGCCATGTTCAAGAAAATGCACGATGTCGCACACCAGGTCGGCCAGATCGTGGTGGGCAAGGACTTGCAAGTGCGCCAGGCGCTGACCTGCCTGCTGGCCGGCGGCCACCTGCTGGTCGAGGACGTGCCCGGGGTCGGCAAGACCACGCTGGCGCACGCGCTCGCCATTTCGCTGGGCCTGAAGTTCAACCGGGTGCAGTTCACCAGCGACCTGCTGCCGGCCGACGTGGCCGGGATCTCGGTCTATGAGCGCGAGAAGAACGGCTTCGTGTTCCACCCCGGCCCGATCTTCACCCAGGTGCTGCTGGCCGACGAAATCAACCGCGCCACGCCGAAGACCCAGTCCGGCCTGCTCGAGGCGATGGAAGAGCGCCAGGTCACCGCCGACGGCGTCACGCGCGCGCTGCCGGAACCGTTCTTCGTCATCGCGACCCAGAACCCGACCCACCAGGTGGGCACCTTCCCGCTGCCCGAGTCGCAGCTCGACCGCTTCCTGATGTGCCTGTCGCTGGGCTACCCGGACGCCGCCGCCGAGCGCGCGCTGCTGCTCGGCGAGGACCGGCGCAGCATGCTCAAGTCGCTGCCCGCCGCGATGCTGCCGGAGGAGCTGGCCGCGGCCCAGCAGGCGCTGCGCCAGATCCACACCTCGGCCAAGCTGGTCGACTACGTGCAGGCGCTGGCCCAGGCCTCGCGCCAGAACGGCCTGTTCGCCGAGGGCATGTCGCCGCGCGCCGCGATCGCGCTGCTGCAGGCGGCGCGCGCCTGGGCCGCGCTCGAAGGGCGCGACCATGTGGTGCCGGAAGACGTGCAGGCGGTGCTGGTGCCGGTCTGCGCGCACCGCCTGCGCCCGCTCAAGTCGGCGCACGGCATGGCGCTCGCCAGCGCCGAGCTGGTGCTGCAATTGCAAAAGTCGGTGCCGGTCTAAGCGCCACGCATGTTCGCCGCACTCAAGTCACTGGCGCGCCGCAAGACCGACAGCTGGCTGTTCCAGCTGCGCGACGCCGAACCGGGCGAGGTGCTGCTGCACCAGCGCCGCGTGTTCATCCTGCCGACCGGCGCCGGCGTCGGCTTCGCCGGGCTGCTGCTGATCCTGCTGGTGGCGTCGATCAACTACACCCTCGGCCTCGGCTACGCGCTGACCTTCACGGCCGGCGCCTGCGCCGTGGCCGACATCTACCTCACCTACCGCAACCTGGTGCGGCTGCACCTGCAGCCGGGCCGCGTGCAGCCGGTGTTCGCGGGCGAGGACGCCCACTTCGAACTGCATGTGCGCAACCGCACGAACAGCGACCGCTACGCGCTGTGGATCGATTTCATCAGCGCCGGCGAGGCGCGCCACGTGGTCGACGTGCCGGCCGGCGGCGCCGCCAGCGTGCTGCTCGGCGTCCCCAGCAGCACGCGCGGCTGGCTGCAGGCGCCGCGCGTGCGGCTGTCGACGCGCTTCCCGCTCGGCCTGTTCCGCGCATGGAGCTACTGGACCCCGGGCCTGAAGGCGCTGGTCTATCCCTTCCCGGAGCCGGTGGCGCCGCCGCTGCCGCTGCAGGGCGCGGCGCGCGTCGACGGTGTCGGGCGCGCCGGCCACGACGATTTCGCCGGCGTGCGCAGCTACCAGGCCGGCGATTCGCTGCGCCACATGGCGTGGCGCCAGATCGCGCGCCTCGATCCGGCGCTCGGCGGGCAGCTGGTGACCAAGCATTTCGAAGGCGGCGCGCAGGAGGAGCTGGTGCTCGACTTCCACGCCCTGCCGGCCAGCATGGACCTTGAGCAGCGCCTGTCGCGCATGGCGCGCTGGGTGCTGGACGCGGAACAGCGCGCCCTGCCCTACGCTTTCCGCATCGGCAGCCACCACTACCCGCCGGCCAATGGCGACGCCCACCAGGCGGCCTGCCTGCGCGCGCTGGCCCTGTACGGCGTGGCCGGGGAGCGCCCATGATTGCGCGCCTGTGGCGGCTGGCGCAGGCGCTGCCGCGCGACAAATCGGACACGCTGCTGCTATTGAGCGCGGTGCTGCTGGTGCTGGCACCGCATGCGGCGCACCTGCCGCTGTGGGTATCGGCGCTGTGCGGCGCGACGCTGGCCTGGCGCGCCGCGCTGACGCTGCGCGGGCGCCGCCTGCCGCCCAGCATGCTGCTGCTGCCGGTGGCGGTGGCCAGCATGGCCGGCATCTACGCCAGCTACCGTACCCTGCTCGGGCGCGACGCCGGGGTCGCCATGCTGGTGCTGCTGGTCGCCTTCAAGATCCTCGAGATGCGCGCGCGGCGCGACCTGTTCGTGGTGGTGTTCCTGGCCTTCTTCCTGGTGCTGACCAATTTCTTCTATTCGCAAAGCATCGGCACCGCCGTGCTGATGGCGCTGTCGATCGTCGCGCTGCTCAGCGCCCAGCTATCGTTCCAGTACACCGGCGCCGTGCCGCCGCTGGGCCGGCGCCTGCAGCTGGGCGCGAAGATGCTGCTGATGGCGGTGCCGGTGGCGCTGCTGCTGTTCTACGGCTTCCCCCGTATCCAGGGGCCGCTGTGGGGCATGCCGGGCGACGCCGCCGCCGGGCGCAGCGGCATGTCGAACAGCATGGCGCCGGGCAACCTGTCGAACCTGGCGCAATCGGAGGAGACCGCGTTCCGGGTCCGCTTCTTCGATCCGCCGCCGGCGCAGTCGAATCTGTACTGGCGCGGCCTGGTGCTGGGCCGGTTCGACGGGCGCACCTGGACCCAGTCGCCGTCGCGTCCGCGCGCAATCGGGTTCACCGCGCGCGGCAAGCCGGTGCGGCACGAGCTGACGCTCGAACCGAGCAACAACCGCTGGCTGTTCGCGCTGGACGCGCCGGGCCGCCTGCCGAACCTCGAGCACCATACCAACTATGTGTCGAACGAACTCGAACTGTCCACTGACCGCCCGCTAGAGCAGCGCGTGCGCTACGTCGTCGAATCGTTCCCCGACTATGCGCTCGATGCGGGCGAACGCCTGGCCGACGACCAGCGCTGGCTGCAGCTGCCGGCCGGCTTCAACCCGCTGGCCCAGCGCGCCGGCTTCCAGTTGCGCAGCGAACGCGATCCGCTGCGGCGCGTGCAGCTGGTGCTGGCCAGCCTGCGCAACGACAACTACGTCTACACGCTCGAGCCGCCGCTGCTCGGGCGCGATGCGGTCGATGAACTGCTGTATACGACCAAGGCCGGCTTCTGCGAGCACTATGCGGGCGCCTTCGTGTTCCTGATGCGCGCGGCGCTGGTGCCGGCGCGGGTGGTGGTCGGCTACCAGGGCGGCGAGTTCAATCCGGTCGACGGCTTCCTGACGGTGCGCCAGTCGGACGCGCACGCCTGGGCCGAAGTGTGGATCGCGGGCCGCGGCTGGCTGCGGGTCGATCCCACCGCGCAGGTGGCGCCGGACAGGGTCGCGCGCAGCCTGGCGCGCGCGCTGCCGCGCCGTCCGCCGTTCGGCATCGAGGCGCTCGGCGGCCTGGTCAACTTCGACGCCGGCGGCGATTCCTGGCTCAGCAAGCTGCGCTTCCAGTGGAGCGCGATCAACAACGGCTGGAACCAGTGGGTGCTGAACTATTCGCCAACGCGCCAGCAAAGCTTCCTCGCCGGGCTGGCGGACGCCTTCTGGCACTGGGGTACGGCCGCCGCCGCCGGCGCGGTCGCGCTGTTGCTTGCATTGGCGCACGCCTTGCGTTCGCGCAGGCAAGAAGACCCGGTCGATGCGCTATACTCGGCCCTGTGCCAGCGGCTGGCCAAAGCGGGCATGGCGCGCGCGCGCGACGAAGGCCCGAACGCGTATGCGCGGCGGCTGGCAGGGCTGGCATTGCCGGCCGCGCAGCAGGCGCCGGTCGCGCAGTTCCTGCAACTGGTCAGCGCCTGCAGATACGGCAAGGCCGCGCCGCCGAACGACCTCGCCGCCACCCTGAAGCGCCTGTTGAACGAAATTCGATGACATCACCGCAGCACCGCCGTGCCACTCTCCTGACCACCCTGCTGTGCGCCTGTGCGCTGGCCGCCGCCGCGCCCGCCGCCGGCGCCGCGCAGGCCAAGGCGCGCGCCGGGTCGGCGAAAGCGGCCAGGGCCGCCAAGGCGCCGCCCAGGCCGGCCCCGAAGCGCATCGACTACGCGGGCGAGCCGGTCGATTACCTGGCCTGGCCGGACGGCGCCGCCTTCGCCGACGACATGGTCGCCAAACACGGCTTCGCGCGGGCCGAGGTCGAAGCCCTGCTCGGCCAGCTGCGCCTGGTCGATGCGGCGGTCCAGCTGGTCAAGCCCATGCCGCCCGGCAAACCAAAAAATTGGCAAGCCTACAGCAAGCTGTTCATCGAGCCGGTGCGGGTCGACGGCGGCGTGCAGTTCTGGAACAGCCATGCCGACGCGCTGGCGCGCGCCGAAGCCTTCTTCGGCGTACCGGCCGAGATCATCGTCGGCATCATCGGCGTCGAAACCGTGTACGGGCGCAATACCGGCCGCTTCCGCGTGGCCGACGTGCTCGCCACGCTGGCCTTCGCCTACCCCGACCTGCCGAACCGGGTGGCGCGCATGGCCTTCTTCCGCAGCGAACTGGAAAACACGATGCTGCTGGCGCGCAAGTCGGGCATCGATCCGCTGAGCTTGACGGGATCGTTCGCGGGCGCCGTCGGCCTGCCCCAGTTTATGCCCGGCAGTATCATTTCCTACGCGGTCGACTTCGACGGCGACGGCGTGGTCGACCTGCGCAACTCGCCGGTCGACGCGATCGGCAGCGTCGCCAATTTCCTCGCGCGCCACGGCTGGCAGCGGCGCCAGGCCGGACCGATCGCCTACGCGGCCGACGTGTCGCCGAACCGTGCCTGGGAACCCTTGCTCGGGCGCGGCCTGGCCGCGACGCTGAAAGAAGAAGAGTTGCTCGGCGCCGGTGTCGTCAGCAATCAGTTGTTGCCAATCGGGATGCAGTTCGGCCTGATCGATCTCCAGAATGGTGCAGAAGCAACGGAATATTGGATCGCCACCCCAAATTTTTTCGCCATCACACAGTACAACCGCAGTTATTTTTATGCGATGTCGGTGGTCGAACTGGGACGCGCGGTACGCCTGAGCCGGGGACTCTAGCTCTTGATTCCCAAGAAACTTTGTAATTAAGTGTAACCCCAACCCATGCATTGTTGCACCATAGGCACACCCATTTCCACCAATACTCCCCCGGTGTATGGCTTCCCGGGCCGGCCCATGCGGGGGCCGGACGCCCGTCAATACGGCATACTCCCCGTTTTGTTGCGATGCCGCCATTCTGCGGCCGAATTGTGCGGCAAGGCAGGAGCGATTGTCTTACACTTAAGTTTTCTGGGAAAACAATTAAATTTCTGGTGATTATGTGAGAGAATTGCATTGCGGCCATGTTGCATTCAGACAACGCATATGCGCACACTGCTCCATTTCTTATATTGCTTTTGAGTATTAGAATGAATTAGATTGTACAATTGTGTATATTTTATAAAAAGTGCTCCCCCGGAATCGATCGCAAGCACAATTTCTGATACGTGAAGCAACAGCGAACTCCGAGTGATTGGCCAGGCAGTACAACTCACAATAGGAATGAAAGACATCATGACAAACCAAGTCGGCATTGATATGAACAGCGATTCGGATTCCGATGATCTGCTGCAATACAACCCTAACCGGTTGCTGGATACCCTGATCGAAAACCTGCGCCTGAAAAATGACGCAGCGCTGTCGCGCGCACTGGAAGTGGCGCCGCCGGTGATCTCGAAGATCCGCCACCACCGCCTGCCAGTCGGCGCGTCGCTGCTGATCCGCATGCACGAAGTGAGCGACCTGTCGATCCGCGACCTGCGTTACCTGATGGGCGACCGCCGCAACAAGTTCCGTATCAGCGACAAGCAGTTCAAGCCAAAAGAAGGCGAGCCGCAGGCTTAAGCAGCAAGCTGGCCAGGGCGCCCGCCCGCGCAGCGCGGGGCGCGCTGCCTGGCATGCCGGAATGCATCAGGCGGGGAACACGCCCGTCGACAAATAGCGATCGCCGCGGTCGCAGACGATGAACACGATGGTTGCGTTCTCCACGGTCTGCGATACGCGCAGCGCAATCTCGCAGGCGCCCGCCGCCGAAATCCCGCAGAAAATCCCCTCTTCCGCCGCCAGCCGGCGCGCCATCTGTTCGGCCGCGGCCTGGCTCACGCTCTCGACCTGGTCGACGCGCGCCTTGTCGTAAATCTTGGGAAGGTAGGCTTCCGGCCACTTGCGGATGCCGGGAATCTGCGAGCCCTCCTCGGGCTGGGCGCCGATGATCTGGATCGCCTCGTTCTGCTCCTTCAGGTACTGCGACACGCCCATGATGGTGCCGGTAGTGCCCATGGCGCTGACGAAGTGGGTGACGCGCCCTTCGGTGTCGCGCCAGATCTCGGGGCCGGTGCCTTCGTAGTGGGCGCGCGGGTTGTCGGGATTGCCGAACTGGTCGAGGATGATGCCCTTGCCGTCGCGCTGCAGCTGTTCGGCCATGTCGCGCGCATACTCCATGCCGCCGGTCTTCGGGGTCAGGATGATCTGGGCGCCGTAGGCGGCCATGCTCTGGCGCCGCTCGATCGACAGGTACTCGGGCATCAGCAGCAGCATCTTGTAGCCGCGGATCGCGGCCGCCATCGCCAGCGCGATCCCGGTATTGCCGCTGGTGGCCTCGATCAGCGTGTCGCCCGGCTTGATCTGGCCGCGCAATTCCGCGTTCTTGAGCATCGACATCGCGGCGCGGTCCTTGACCGAGCCGGCCGGGTTATCGCCCTCCATCTTGCCGAGGATGATGTTGTTGCGGGCTGCGGCGTCGGCGCCCGGCAGGCGCACCAGCTGCACCAGGGGGGTATTGCCGATCGTGTCTTCGATGGTCTTGTAAGGCATGGATTCGCTTTGGCATAAGGCAAAACGCCATTTTAATCCCAGATGCATTTACGCGTATGAGTGGGGTCAGCGAACTGGTAGACTTTAATGTCACCGCCATCATAGGAAGCCGCGCCATGAGCACCGCCCCCACACCCGACTTCATCCCCGACAACGCGCCCACGCTGGACCTGTCCAAGTCGCCGCTGGCCTCGCGCATGCACCAGCTGTCGCCCACGTTCACGCCGGCCGAACTGGCGCGCCTGCGCCGCTTCGGCGCCGTGGGCACCTGGCGCGACGGCGAGGCCCTGTTCCGCGCCGGGCGCGACTGCCCGGGCATGATGGTGACCCTGTCCGGCAAGGTGGAGATCCGGCAGTGCGACGGGCTCGGACGCAGCACCACGCTCACCGAGCATGGGCCCGGCGAATTCTCGGCCGAGGTGGGCTCGCTGTCGGGCCGCCCCGCCCTGGTGGACTGCATCGCCGTCGGCGAGGTCGAAGCGCTGGCCATTTCGTCCGAATCGCTGCGCGCGCTGGTGGTGGCCGAAGCGGAGCTGGGCGAGCGCATCATGCGCGCGCTGATCCTGCGCCGCGTGGGCCTGATCGAGGCCGGCGCCAGCACGCCGGTGCTGGTCGGCACGCCGGGCTCGACCGACCTGTTCCGCCTGCAGACCTTCCTGTCCCAGAACGGCCAGCCGCATTCGGTGCTCGACCCGGCCACCAATGCCAGCGCGCGCGAGCTGGTCGAAACGCTGCAGCCGGCGGCGCACGAGATGCCGCTGGTCGTGTGCCCGGACGGCGTCGTCAAGAAGAACCCCTCGCTGCGCGAGATGGCCGTCTGCCTCGGCCTGCTGCCCGCGCTGGACACCGACAAGGTCTACGACGTGCTGGTGATCGGCGCCGGTCCTTCGGGCCTCGCCACCTCGGTGTACGCTGCCTCCGAAGGCCTGTGCGTGCTGGTGGTCGAGAACCGCGCCTTCGGCGGCCAGGCCGGCGCCAGCGCGCGCATCGAGAACTACCTGGGCTTCCCGACCGGCATATCGGGGCGGGCGCTGTCCGGGCGCGCATTCGTGCAGGCGCAGAAGTTCGGCGCCGAGGTCGCGATCCCGGCCATCGCCAGCCGGCTGCAGTGCGACCAGTACCCGCTGCGCCTGACCCTGGACGACGGCAGCTGCGTCAAGGCGAAAGCGGTGGTGCTGGCCTGCGGCGCGCGCTACCGCAGGCCGCGCCTGGAAAACCTGGACAAGTACGAAGGCTGCGGCGTGTACTACTGGGCCTCGCCGCTCGAGGCCAAGCTGTGCGCGAACGAGGAAGTGGTGCTGGTCGGCGGCGGCAATTCGGCGGGCCAGGCGGCGGTGTTCCTGTCGGGGCATGCGGCGCGCGTGCACATGCTGATCCGCGGGCCGTCGCTGGCGGCCAGCATGTCGAGCTACCTGATCGAACGGATCGAGGCCACGCCCAACATCACGCTGCACACGCACACCGAACTGACGGCGCTCGAAGGCGGCGACGAATGCCTGGAAGGCGTGCGCTGGAAGGCGCGCGGCGGCGAGGAAGTGCGCAAGCCGATCCGGCGCGTGTTCCTGTTCGTCGGCGCCGATCCGAACACCGACTGGCTGGCCGACTGCGGGGTGCAGGTCGACGAGCACGGCTTCATCCTGACCGGCACCAGCGTGATGATGGCGCGCTGCCGGGTGACCGGGCAGATGCTCAATCCGGACGGCTCGCTGCACGGGCACCTGGAGACCACGGTACCGGGCGTGTTCGCGATCGGCGACGTGCGGGCCGGGTCGACCAAGCGGGTCGCGGCGGCGGTGGGCGAAGGGGCGGCGGTGGTGTCGCAGCTGCATGCCTACCTGGCGGTGCCGCGGCAGGCATCGGCGGCCTCAGAACCGGCGTAGGGTGGGTGGGCGACAGCGCTACCCACCAAGCGTCATCGGCGGCACATGGTGGGTAGCGCTGTCGCTCACCCACCCTACCTTCAGTCGAAGTCAACGCAGCGGCATCGGATAACTCGCCACGCTGGCATTGCCATCCTTGTCCACCGCCTGCACCCCGAAGAAGTAGTTGTCCTTCGACAGCCGCACGCGCGCCTCGGTCACGTTGCCGACGAACTGCGATCCCTGCCACTGCGCCGCCGTGGTCTCGCGCCACACGATGCGATAGCCGGCCAGGTCCGGCTCCGTATTTGCCTGCCACACGAGGGCGGTGTCGTTCTCCAGCTTGGCGGTGCGCACCTGCACGTTCTTCGGCGCGGCCGGCGCCAGCGCCAGCGTGGCCAGCGCCGCCGCGTTCACCCGCGCCACCTTGGCGATGTAGTTGAAATCGACGAACTCGGGCACGTCGCCGTACGCCATCGCGCCTTCCTTGCGCACGTTCTGGTGCTGGTGCGCATAGTCCTCGTTCGGCTCGGTGAAGCGCAACGCGGCATAGCCGTTGCGCAGGAAGGGAATGTGGTCGCCGCCGCGCAGGTAGCGGTCGCGCCGCTGGATCACGCTGACCTTGAAACCCGGCAGGTAGCGCTCGCCCACCTCCTTCACATGCCGCGCCAGCTGGCGCGGCGGCGAGTCGTTCTCGCCGCCGGTGGCGACCAGGGCCCGCGCCGCCTCCGTCATTTCGTTCGCGACCGGCACGCCTTCGGCGAACAGGCGCACCTGGCCGTCGTCGATGCGGCCGTCGTCGGCGCGCGAGCTGCCGATGATATCGTTGGTGAACATGGCGCCGATGTCGAGCTGCTTCAGCCTGGCCTGGCCGGCCCAGTGGGCCGCGCCCAGCAAGCCCTGTTCCTCGCCCGCCACCGCCATGAAGACCAGGGTCGCATCGAACTGGTAAGGCGCCATCGCGCAGGCCAGTTCGATCACGGCGGCGGTGCCGGAGGCGTCGTCGTTGGCGCCGGGCGCGGCGCCGCTGGCGTCGAGGATGTCGCTGTTGCGCGAGTCGTAGTGGCCGCTGACGACGTAGATGCGGTCCTTCGACGCCGGCTGCGCGCCGGCCAGGGTGGCGACCACGTTCACCACTTCGGTCGGGCGCGGCACCCGTTCGCCGACCGGCGCGACGTGGCTGTCGAAGGCCACCGACAGGCGCCCGCCGGCCGCCGCGCCGCAGCGCTCGAGCTCGGCCTTGATCCAGCGCCGCGCGGCGCCGATGCCGGCCGTTTCCGACACCGTGTCCGACAGGGTATGGCGGGTCTGGAAGCCGGCCAGCTTGCGCACATGGGCCTCGATGCGTTCGGGCGAGATCTCGGCCATGATCTTCTCGATGGCCGGCTGCCTGGCCGCCATGTCCGGCGCCGGCGCCGGCACGGGCGCCTGGGCTGACGCGGCGCCGGCGGCCAGCAATGCCGCGAGCAAGGTGGGATAGTGGAGAACCTGGGCCATGGGGACGTCCTTCGATCGTTGCGTTGTCTGGGCGCAGCTATCTTCTCATGCCTGACCGCAAGCACGATATCCCTTGCTCCAAAAAAAATAGGCGAAAAAAATCCCCGCAGCACGACTTGCGGGGATCGGCGGGGTGCTGCTGTTTACATCTTCTGCGCCGCCGGCGCCTTGGCGGCCTTCGCCGGCTTCGGCTCCTGCGCCTTCATTTCGGCGCCTTCCTTCGACTTGCCGTTCACCTGCAGGCCGGCCTTCGAAAACGCGACGGCCTTCTTGTCCTTGACGCCCTTGACGCGCTTCTGGAAATCGGCCCAGTCCTTGAAATCGCCCCCCTTGGTGCGCTCGGCCAGGATGGCTTTCGACATCGACGGCCCCACGCCCCTGACCCCGTCCAGCGCGGCGGCATCGGCCTTGTTGACGTCGACCTGGGCCAGCGCGGCGCCCATCGACGCGGCCAGCAGTGCGGCGGCAAGCAACAGTTTCTTGATCATTTTTTGTTCTCCGTAATAGGGTTGGCGGGCCGCGGGTGCGACCCGTCAAGCCTCAACGGAGTGCCTTGGCAGGGGTTGACGCTGCCCGTTTGAGCAGCCTCAACACCTTAATGGCCGAACAGTTCAGCGCGGGTGACGGTCGCCGTGCCCAACTTGCCGACCACGATGCCGCCGGCGCGGTTGGCGGTCATGATGGCGTCGTCCATCGCCATGCCGGCGCCCAGCATCGCGGCCATCGTGGCGATCACGGTGTCGCCGGCGCCGGACACGTCGAACACTTCGCGCGCGTCGGCGTGCATGCGCAGCACTTCCCTGTCGGTGTACAAGCTCATGCCCTCTTCCGAACGGGTCAGCAGCAGCGCGTCGAGGCGCAGTTCGCGGCGCAGGTTCTGGGCCTTGTCGGTCAGCTGCTCCTCGCTGCGCCAGCTGCCGACGATGCGCTTGAGCTCGGACTTGTTCGGGGTCAGCACGGTCGCGCCGGCGTAGGGCGAGAAGTCGTCGCCCTTGGGGTCGACCATGACCACCTTGCCGGCCGCGCGCGCGGCCGCGATCATCTGCGACACGTTGACCAGGCTGCCCTTGTTGTAGTCGGACAGGATCACCACGCCGTAGTCCGGCAGCAGCGCGTTGAACTGGGTCAGCTTGTTGCGCAGCACGGTCTCGGTCGGCGCGTCCTCGAAGTCGATGCGCACCATCTGCTGCTGGCGCCCGATCACGCGCAGCTTGATGATGGTCGAAATGGCCTCGTCGCGCTGCAAAAAGCTGTGGATGCCCGACTCCTCCAGCAGCGCCTCGACCTGCGCGCCCGCCTCGTCCAGCCCGACCACGCCCAACAGGCCGCAGTGCGCGCCCAGCGCGGCCGCGTTGCGCGCCACGTTGGCGGCGCCGCCCAGGCGCGCTTCGCGCTTCTCGATGCGCACGATCGGCACCGGCGCCTCCGGCGAAATGCGGCTGACATCGCCGAACCAGTAGCGGTCCAGCATCACGTCGCCGACCACCAGGATGCGCACGGCGTCGAGCGCGGGCGCGGCGGCCTGCGGGTGGCTGGCGGTGGTCAGCAGGCGGGTGCTCAAGGCGGGGCTATTGCTCATTGCGTTCTCAGTTCATCACATTCAGTTCTTCGGTGCGGCGCGGCGGGTAGGAATCCCAGCGGCTGCAGCCCGGGCATTGCCAGTAGAAGCGGCGCGCCTTGAAGCCGCAGTGGCTGCACTGGTAGCGCGCCAGCTTCTGGGTGTAGCCGTGCACCAGGTTCTTGACCATCGACAGCTCGTCGAACACTTCCGGCGGCGCGTCCATCATGCGCGCTTCGAGCAGCTTGTCCAGGCCCAGCAGGGTCGGGGTGCGGCGCAGTTCCTCGATCACCAGCTGCTTGGCCGCTTCCACGCCATCGAGTTCGATGACGGCCTTGAACACCACTTCGAGCAGGTCGATCGACGCCGCCTCGGCCAGGTAGGAGCGCAGCAGGTTGACGCCTTCCTGCGGCCGCCCGACCTTGCGGTAGCCGTCCATCAGGCGCGCGGCGACCAGCGCCACGTGCGGCACGCTTTGCTGCTCGACCCGGCGCCAGCACAGCAGCGCGCCTTCGACGTCGCCCAGCGCCAGCTGGGCATCGCCGGACAGGATGGTGGCGCGCACATTGGTGCGGTCGGCCGCCAGCGCCTTGTCCAGCAGCGCCAGCGCCTCGGCCGTCTGCAGGTGCACCAGCGCGTCCTGCGCCAGCTCGCAGTAGAACTGCGCGATTTCCTTCTGGCGCGCGCCGGCGCCCGCGTCCTGCAGGCCGAGCGCGGCGTCGATCGCGCGCGTCCATTCCTTTTCGCGGGTGAAGATCTCGAGCAGGGCGCGGCGCGCCTGCACGCCGTAGGTCGAATCGAGCATGCCGTTGAAGGTTTCCTCGGCGCGGTCGAGCAGGCCGGCCTTCAGGTAGTCCATGCCCAGCTCGTACTGGGCCTGGTGGCGCTGCTCGAGCGGCAGGTCGGGCCGCGCCAGCAGGTTCTGGTGGACGCGGATCGCGCGCTCGATCTCGCCGCGGCGGCGGAACAGGTTGCCCAGCGCGAAGTGCATGTCGGCCGTCTCGGGGTCGAACTTGACGATGTCGATGAAGGCGTCGATCGCCTTGTCCGGCTGCTCGTTGAGCAGGAAATTGAGGCCCTTGAAATAGGCGCGCGGCAGGGTGCGCGACTCGGACACGATCTGGCGGATATCGACGCGGGCGGCGATCCAGCCCAGGCTGTAAAAGACGGGGATGCCAAGCAGCATCCAGAATTCGAATTCCATGCGGTTCTTTTTGTTAGTGCTGCGTGTTGACGCTGTCCGGCTGCGGCTGGGCATTGCCGCTGCGTGCGACGTTTTGCAAAGCTTCGATGGTATTCTTGTGTTTCGATGTTTCGCGGCGGTGGCGGAACACGGTCGGCGTGACGGCCAGGATGCCCAGCCCCGCCCCCGCCACGAAGAAGGCCAGCAGCATCAGCACCAGCGGGCCGCGCAGCTCGTAATTGAGGAAGAAATGAAGGTCGACTTCCTGCGTGTTCTTCAGCGCAAAGCCGAAAAACAGGATGAAAAGGATGAGGCCAACGATGGTCGATACGAATTTCATCAGGTGGTCGGGCATGATGGGTTGGGAGTGACGCATATTACACCATAATAAACCACCGGAAAAACCCGGCCGCCCCCCCTGCCGCCCTCCACCGGCAATTTGTGCAGGTTTAACAAATTATGTAACGGACTTGCCGCTCCAGAAGGCGTTCCAATTTATAATTGTTATCAGGTGTTTATGGTCGAGCACGAAGTCTGACTTCCTATGCGGAAAGGGTTAAGGCGAATGGACCGGGATGACAGCGTACACAGCAGCGGGGAAATGCTTCCGGGGCAGGCGGCAGCCGAGCCGGAACCGGACGCCCAGCGCATCGCCCGCCTCGAGCAGGCGCTGACCTTCCTCACCACCCACGACGCCATCACCGGCCTGCCCGGCGCCGGCCTGCTCGGGAAGAACCTGGCGCAGGCCCTGGCCGACGCCCGCCAGCCCGGGCGCGGCATCGCCCTGCTCTCGGTCTCGATCGACAACCTGGCCCTGGTCAATGAAACGCTGGGCCATGCCCCGGGCGACGAATTCCTGCGCATGGTCGCCCAGCGCCTGGCGCGCGCCATCGAGCCGGGCGACTTCCTCGCGCGCGAAGGGGGCAACGAGTTCAGCGCCATCCTGCACGGCGATCCGGACGGCGAGCGCGCCAGCGCCTGCTGCGAGCGGATCCAGGCCAGCCTGGCCGACGACATCCCGGTCGCGCACAGCCAGGTGCGCGCCGAGTTCAGCGCCGGCATTGCGCTGGCGCCGCGCTTCGGCTGCGACGCCCGGCATTTGCAGCGCTTCGCCGCGCTGGCCCGGGTCCGCGCGCGCGAGGAGGGGCGCAACCGCAGCCTGTTCTTCGCCCAGAGCATGAGCCAGCGGCTCGCCGAGCTCGACCGTGCGGAAGCGGCGCTCGGCCTGGCGCTGGCGCGCGAGGAATTGCAGCTCATTTACGAACCGGTGCTCGACCTGCGCAGCGGCGCCATCTGCGCCGTGACCGCCTGCACCTACTGGAACCATCCCGAATTCCCGCTGCCGCACCCCGAGCGGCACGGCCCGCTGGCCGAGGACAGCGACCTGGTCGCCGCGTATGCCAGCTGGGTGCTGCGCCGCATCTGCCGCGACATGCAGACCTGGGACAACGACGGCCTGGCCCCGCTGAAGGTGGCGCTGCGGCTGTCGCCGCAGCAGCTGCGCGATACCGGCCTGGCGCCGCTGATCGCGGCGCGCCTGGGCGAAGCCAAGATCGCGCCGCAGCGGCTCGCGATCGAGGTCGACGAGAGCGCGCTGAACCAGGATCCGGAGGCGGCCGCGCGGGCGCTGGCCAGCCTGCACGCGCTCGGCGTCGGCCTGGCGCTCGACGAATTCGGCCTCGGCGCGGCCTCGCTCAGCCACCTCAAGCAATTTCCGCTCGACCGCATCAAGATCCACCACCAGCTCACCGGCGACGTCGCCAGCGGCGCCGCCGACGCCGCGCTGGCCGGCAACGTGATCGCGATGGTCCACACGCTCGGCCTGCAGGTCGGCGCCGCCAACGTCGAGACCGCGGCCCAGTGCGCATTCCTGCGCGACCACATGTGCGACCAGGTCCAGGGCAGCTTCTTTTCGCCGCCGGTGGACGCCGCCGAGATGGGCGCGATGCTGGCGGCCGGGCGCGCGCTGCCGGCCGAGATGCTGCGCATCCGCCAGCGCAAGCGCACGCTGCTGCTGGTGGACGACGAGCAGAACATCGTGTCCTCGCTCAAGCGCCTGCTGCGCGCCGACGGCTACCAGATCTTAAGCGCCAACAGCGGCCAGGAAGGCCTGGAAGTGCTGGCCGCCAACGAAGTCGACGTGATCGTGTCCGACCAGCGCATGCCGGGCATGCTGGGCGCCGACTTCCTGCGCGCGGCCAAGGACCTGTACCCGCACACGATCCGCATCATGCTGTCCGGGTATACCGAACTGCAATCGGTGACCGACGCCGTCAACGAGGGCGCGATCTATAAATTCCTGACCAAGCCCTGGGAAGACGCGCTGCTGCGCGGCCACATCGCCGACGCCTTCCGGCTCAAGGAAATCGACGACGACAACGAGCGCCTGCACCTGGCGCTGCGTACCGCCAATCATGAGCTCGCCACTGCGAACCGCAAGATGGAAGAATTGCTGCAGCAAAAGCAGCGCCAGATTACCACCGACAAAGTGAGCCTGAACGTGACCCAGGAACTGTTGCAATACCTGCCGCTGCCGATCATCGGCCTCGACGACGCCGGCATGGTGGCCTTCGTCAACGCCGCCGCCGACACCCTGTTCGCCGCCCACGGCGGCATCCTCGGCGACGAGGCGGCGCTGGTGCTGCCCGAGCTGTTCGACGGCCCCGACCAGGCGCGCGCGCACGCCCGCATCGGCGGGCGCAGCTACGACGTGCAGGTCCACCCGATGGGCAGCGCCTCCGAGTCGCGCGGCAGCCTGATCACCATCAGCGCCAGCGAGGTGCAGCCATGAGCGCCCAGTCGAGCGTGGTCGCGCTGTCCGACGCCGAGGCCGGCATGGTGCTGGCGGCCGACCTGCGCGACGCCGGCGGCGCGGTGCTGCTGCCGGCCGGCACCGCGCTGAGCGCGGCCAGCCTGAAGTCGCTGGAACGGCGCGGCGTCGAGGAAGTGTGCGTGGTGGCCGACGAACCGGCCGCAACGGACGAGCAAAAGGAAGCCGAACGGCTGCGCCAGCTGGCGCGGCTCGAACGCCTGTTCCGCCACAGCGCCGGCGAAGGCGCCACCGGCCGCCTGCTGGCCTACCTGCAGCGCTACCGGAAGGGAGGCTAGGATGGCCATGGATGTCAACGAACTGGTGCGCAAGCTGCGCGACCTGCCCTCGCTGCCGGCGGTGGTGGTCGAGCTGATGTCGAGCATGGAAAAGCCCGACATCGACACCGCCGCCCTGGCCGCCAAGATCGCGCTCGACCAGGCGCTGGCCGCCAAGACGCTGCGGCTGGCCAACTCCTCGTTCTACGGCCTGCAGTTCAAGGTCACCTCGATCCAGCAGGCGGTCAATATCCTCGGCTTCCACAGCGTGCGCAAGATCGTCACCGCCTGCGCGGTGACGGCCGCGTTCCCGAAGACCATGGCGGGGCCGGCCGGCTTCAGCTTCGAGAATTTCTGGCGCCACTCGGTGGCCAGCGCCGTCTGCGCCCAGCTGCTGGCGCCGCGCCTGGGCGTGCATCCGGACACCGCCTTCACCGCCGGGCTGATGCACGACATCGGCACCCTGGTGCTGGCCATCCGCCTGCCGCAGGAATACGAGAAAGTGCTGGCCCACCGGCGCGACCTCGACTGCTTCATCCCGGAAGCCGAGCAGGCGATCTTTGGCCTCGACCATGCGGAAGTGGGCAGCAACCTGCTGGCGTTCTGGAATTTCCCGCTCGACGTGCGCGAAGCGGTGGCGACCCACCATACGCCGGACGCCGGCGCCGGCGCGAGCCTGGCGCTGGTCGTCAACCTGGGCAGCACGCTGGCGCGCGCGCTCGACCTGACCGGCGACGACGACGACCTGGTGCCGCCCGTCACCCAGCAGGCCTGGGACCTGCTGGCGCTGTCCGAGGCGGACAGCGGGCCGCTGTTCCGCCAGGCAGAAACCAATTTCGAATCGCTGTGCCAGATCCTGGTCCAGTAAGGGAGGTTCCGAAGTCATGGATGCAGAACTCAAAGCGCAAAAATCAACGTCGTTCCTGCGCAGGCAGGACGTTGGCATATGTGATCCAGGTTCTGCATTCGGGGCTCCGGTCATCAAGGAGGCGCCATGAACCAGACCACGCCCGCCACCGCATCGGCCGCCGCGCCGCCGGGCCAGCATGCGACGCACGACGCCGTCGGCAGCGTCACCCAGGCCCTGTCCGGCTTCTTCGACGACCATCCGGTGGCCACCTTCGCGATCGACCGCAACCACCTGATCACCCACTGGAACAAGGCTTGCGAGCACCTGCTCGGCTGGTCGCAGGGCGCGATGGTCGGCACCGGCCGCCACGGCGTGGCCCTGTATGCGCGCGCGCGGCCCACGCTGTCGGACCTGATCGTCGACGGCGACATGGCCGGACTGGCGCGCTACCAGAGCTCGCCGGCGATGCCGGGCGCCTATGAAACCGAGGAATTCTTCCCCAGCCTGGGACCGAGCGGCCAGTGGCTGCATTTTTCCGCCGCCCCGCTGCGCGACCCGCAGGGCCGCATCGTCGGCGCCATCGAAACCATGCTCGACGTGACCGAGCGGCGCGTGGCCGAGAATGAATTGCGCCAGGCGCACGACAACCTCGAGTACCTGGTCAAGCGCCGCACCGCCGAGCTGGCCGCGGCCAACGTCAAGCTCGAGGACGACATCCGCCAGCGCCAGCAGGCCGACGCCGAGCTGCGCCAGCGCAACAGCGAATTGACCGAACTGAACGAAAAACTGTCGATGGCCCAGCAGCAGCTGGTGCAGTCGGAAAAGCTGGCCTCGATCGGCCAGCTGGCGGCCGGCGTCGCGCACGAGATCAACAACCCGATCGGCTACATCTTCTCCAACTTCGGCACCCTGCAGGGCTACCTCGACCAGCTGTTCGCGGTGCTGGCCGACTACGAGAAGGCGGCCAAGGCCGGGCGCCCGGCGGTACTGTCGTGCAGCGCCGAGGACCTCGACTACCTGCGCGACGACATCCCGGCGCTGATGCGCGAATCGAAGGAAGGCATCGCGCGCGTGCGCCACATCGTGCAGGACCTGAAGGATTTCTCGCGGGTCGATGCGAACCAGGATTGGGTCTGGGCAAACTTGCACGATGGCATAGATTCGACGCTGAACATCGTCGCCAACGAGGTCAAGTACAAGGCCGAGGTGGTCAAGGAGTATGGCGCGATCCCGGACATCGAATGCTTGCCGTCCCAGCTCAATCAGGTCATCATGAACCTGGTCGTCAACGCCGCCCACGCGATGAGCCATGAGCGCGGACGGATCGTGATCCGCACCGGCACCGGCCCCGGCGAGGACCAGGTGTTCCTCGAGGTCGAGGACAACGGCGGCGGCATCGCGGCCGAGAACCTGTCGCGGATCTTCGATCCCTTCTTCACGACCAAGCCGATCGGCCAGGGCACGGGCCTGGGCCTGTCGCTGGCCTACGGCATCGTGCAAAAGCACGCGGGCGAGATCGGCGTGGCCAGCGCGAAAGGCAAGGGAACGACCTTCCGCATCGTGCTGCCGGTACGGCATTGCGATGCGCCAGACAATGAGACCGCTAAATGAATGACATGACCGACAATATTACAACGAGCAATGTGCCGACCATGCTGTGCGTCGACGACGAGCCGAACATCCTGTCTTCGCTGCGCCGCCTGTTCCGCCCGCTCGGCTACCGGATCCTGACCGCCGAAAGCGGCGCCGCCGGGCTGGCCCTGCTCGAGACCGAGAACGTGGACCTGGTCATTTCCGACATGCGCATGCCCGAGATGGACGGCGCCGCCTTCCTCGAGCAGGTGCGCCGGATCCGCCCCGAAAGCGTGCGCATGCTGCTGACCGGCTATTCCGACATCACCTCGATCCTGGCCGCGATCAACCGCGGCGAGATCTACCGCTACATCACCAAGCCGTGGGACGACAACGACATCGTGCTGGTGGTGCGCCACGCGCTCGAGCGGCGCGCGCTCGAACGCGAGCGCGACGAACTGCTGTCGCTGACCAACCGCCAGAACGAGCAGCTGCGCAGCCTGAACGCCGGGCTCGAAGCCCAGGTCGCCGCCCGCACCGCCGAGCTGAAGGCGTCCAACGTGGCGACCCTGGCCGCCAACGACAAGCTCAAGAAGAACTTCATCACGACCATCAAGATCCTGTCCTCGATGATCGAAATGCGCGGCGGCAACCTGTCGGGCCATGCGCGCCGGGTCGCCGAGACGGCGCGCGACGTCGCCGTCAAGATGGGGGTGCCGACCAAGGATGCGCAGGACGTGTTCCTGGCCGCGCTGCTGCACGACATCGGCAAGATCGGCATGAGCGACGCGCTGCTGGCGATGCCGGTCAGCGCGATGAACGGCGAGCTGCTGGGCATCTTCCGCAAGCATCCGCTGCGCGCCGAGCAATTGCTGATGCCGCTCGAAGACCTGCGCCCGGTGGCTGCCATCCTGCGCGCCCACATGGAGCGCTTCGACGGCGGCGGCTTCCCGGACGGCCTGGCCGGCACCGCGATCCCGCTCGGCGCGCGCATCCTGGCGCTGGCGTCGGACTACGACAACCTGCAGATCGGGGCGCTGGTGCAACGCCGCCTGCCGCCCGACGAGGCGCGCAAGATTATCCTCGACAGCAGCGGCAAGCGCTACGACCCGGCCGTCGCCAACGCCTTCCGCGCCCTGATGGAAGGCGACGAAGCGCAGGCGCCGGAAGACCGCGCGGTCACCACCAAGCAGCTGCAGGCCGGCATGGTGCTGTCGCGCGACCTGTTCAGCGGCGAAGGGCAGATGCTGCTCTCGGCCGACCACGTGCTGGAGGAAAGGCTGATCCGCCAGCTCCAGGACTTCGAATCGCAAAGCAAGGCCCGCCTGATGATCTGGGTGTGGCCGAAGAAGGTGACATGATGCGCCACATGCTGCTGGTTGACGATGAAGCCAACGTCCTCAGTGCGCTGCAGCGGGCCTTGCGCCAGCACCTGCCCGCCAGCGAAATGATCATCGAGCCGTACAGCGACCCGCTGGCGGCGCTGGCGCGCTGCTGCGAAACCGAGTTCGACATCGTCATTTCGGACTTCCGCATGCCGCAGATGACGGGCGTCGAATTCCTGCACACGCTCAAGGAAGTGTCGCCGCTGACGGTGCGCATGATCCTGTCCGCCTCGACCGAATTCGAGACGGTGTCGTCGGCGATCGCCGAGGCCCACGTGTTCCGCTACATCCCCAAGCCCTGGCACATCGAGGAGCTGCTGAACGACATCAGCGCCGCCCTCGCCTTCCGCGACGAGTCGGTGCGCGAGCACGCGCTGGCGCTCCAGCAGAAGCGCCAGCAGGAGCAGCTCAGTCCGGAGGAAGAAGAGACGCGCCGCCTCGAGGAAGAGGAGCCCGGCCTGCTGAAGGTCAAATGGGGACCGAACGGCGAGATTATTCTTTAGCCGGCGCTTCCGGCTGCACCAGCGGCAGCCGGATCGTGAAGGTGGTGCCGCGGCCGACGGTCGAGGCGACGTCGATGCGCCCGCCGTGCTTGTTGATGATGCCGTAGGACAGGGACAGCCCGAGGCCGGTGCCGCTGCCGATCGGCTTGGTCGTGAAGAAGGGTTCGAAGATGCGGGTCAGGTTCTCGGGCGCGATGCCGCAGCCGGTGTCGGTGACCGAGATGCAGGCCATGTCGCCTTCGACGCCGGTGCGGATGGTGATGACCCCGCCCTCGCCGATCGCATGGCCGGCGTTGACCAGCAGGTTCATGAACACCTGGTTGACCTGCGAGGCCAGGCACGGGATCGGCGGCAGCTCGCCGTACTGCTTGTCGATGGTGGCCTTGTACTTGATTTCGTTGGCGACGATCTTCAGCGTGCTCTCGAGTCCTTCGTGCAGGTCGGCCACCTGCCACTCGTTCTCGTCGACGTGGGAAAAATCCTTCAGCGCCTGGACGATGTCCTTCACGCGCTTCAGGCCATCCATCGACTCGCGCACCAGGTCGTTGACGTCGTCCTCCAGGAAGCCGAGGTCGGCCCTGGCGCGGATCGCGGCCAGCGCCTCCAGCAGGGGCGGCTGCGGCGCCTGTTTCTTGACGCATTCCTCGAGTTCATGGATCACGCCGAACAGGGTGGTGACGTAGCCGCGCAGCGCATTCATGTTCGAGTTGACGAAGCCGACCGGATTGTTGATCTCGTGGGCGACGCCGGCCGCCAGCTGGCCGATCGACGCCATCTTCTCCGACTGCAGCAGCTGGTTCTGGGCTTCCTGCAGGCGCGCGATCAGCTGCTGCTGCTCCTCGCCCTTGCGCTGCAGGGACTCCTCCATCTGCTTGCGCGAGGTGATGTCGGTCATCGCGCCGATCACCTCGATCGGCACGCCCTGCTCGTCGCGCACCAGGCGCAGCGTGTCGTGCATCCAGCGGTAGCTGCCGTAGGCGGTGCGGAAGCGGTATTCGTAGGCGCGGGTGTTCTCGACGAAGATCAGGGCCAGGCTGGAGAAGATGCTGGGGGCGTCTTCCGGGTGGATGTGGTCGAACCAGAAGTTCGGGTCGGCGACCATTTCTTCGGGGCGGTAGCCGAGCATGTGCCAGGCATTGTTGCTGACGAAGGTCATCTTGAAGTCGCCGCTGGGGACGGTGCAGTAGATGACGGCCGGGGTATTGTCGATCAGGTATTGCAGGCGCACCAAGGGCGACGCCTCCGCCGCCGCCGGGGCCGGTTCATTGGCGTTGAATAAATCGAGGTCGTCGAACTGGGATGCCATTTGCGCCAGGTTCCTGCGAGTTCAGTCCAAACGATTATAGGCCCAAATGCAAGGAATGGCACTTTGGAAAGTCACATGTGTGCGGCAAGTGCAGGCGCCTGCGCAGAAGCCTCGGTAAACCGGGGTCAGTGCCGACAAAAGCACGTTCGCGTGCTTTTGTCGGCACTGACCCCGGTTTACTGTTGACGAAAAAAAACGGCATCCGAAGATGCCGTTTTTTGTGTACCAGACTGTTTAGTCTTCGATGATCGGTTGCCCGACCATCGCGTCGACCCGCTCGCGCAATTGCTTGCCCGGCTTGAAGTGGGGCACCCGCTTTTCGGGCACCATCACCTTGTCGCCGGACTTCGGATTGCGCCCAATCCGTGGCGGCCTGCTGTTCAGGGCAAAACTGCCGAAACCGCGGATCTCGATCCGCTGACCAGTCGCCAGGGCGTTGGTCATTGCATCGAGAATGGTCTTGACAGCGTACTCCGCATCCTTGGCCACCAGCTGAGAGTAACGCTCAGCGAGGCGGTTGATCAACTCGGACTTCGTCATCTGGACAGGTCCTGGCTCGTATTAGTTCTTGTTATCGAACTTGGCCTTCAGCAGCGCGCCCAGGCTGGTGGTGCCCGAAGCTGCGTTGTTGTCGGACGATGCTGCCATCTTCTGCATGGCTTCCTGGGTCTCGACATTGTCTTTCGCCTTGATCGACAGCTGGATGCTGCGAGCCTTGCGGTCGATGTTGATGACCAGCGCTTCAACCGAATCGCCAACCTTCAGGTGGGTGCCGGCATCTTCAACGCGGTCGCGCGAGATTTCCGAAGCACGCAGGTAGCCTTCGACTTCGTCGGACAGCTGGATGACAGCGCCCTTAGGCTCGACCGACTTGACCGTACCCGTTACCAGGGAGCCCTTGTCGTTCATTGCCGCGAAGTTGTTGAATGGGTCGCCTTCCAGCTGCTTGACGCCCAGCGACACGCGCTCGCGCTCGACGTCGATCGCCAGAACGATGGCTTCCAGTTCGTCGCCTTTCTTGAAACGGCGGACAGCTTCTTCGCCGGTTTCGGTCCAGGACAGGTCGGACAGGTGCACCAGGCCGTCGATGTTGCCAGCCAGGCCGATGAACACGCCGAAGTCGGTGATCGACTTGATTGCGCCCTTGACCTTGTCGCCCTTCTTGTGGGTCACGCCGAAGTCATCCCATGGATTTGCTTTGCACTGCTTCATGCCCAGCGAAATACGGCGACGCTCTTCGTCGATCTCCAGGACCATGACTTCCACTTCGTCGCCCAGCTGGACAACTTTGTTTGGCGCCACGTTCTTGTTGGTCCAGTCCATTTCCGAAACGTGGACCAGGCCTTCGATACCCTGCTCGACTTCGACGAACGCGCCGTAGTCGGTCAGGTTGGTGACTTTGCCGAACAGGCGGGTGCTCTGCGGGTAGCGACGGGACAGACCGGTCCACGGGTCGTCGCCCAGCTGCTTCACGCCCAGCGAAACGCGGTTCTTTTCCTGATCGTACTTCAGGACCTTGGCGGTGATTTCCTGGCCCACGGTCAGCACTTCCGATGGGTGACGCACACGACGCCATGCCAGGTCGGTGATGTGCAGCAGGCCGTCGATGCCGCCCAGGTCCACGAACGCGCCGTAGTCGGTGATGTTCTTGACGACGCCGGTAACCACGGTGCCTTCTTTCAGGGTTTCCATCAGCTTCTGGCGCTCTTCGCCCATCGACGCTTCGATGACGGCGCGGCGCGACAGCACGACGTTGTTACGCTTGCGGTCGAGCTTGATGACCTTGAATTCCAGGGTCTTGCCTTCGAACGGGGTGGTGTCCTTGACCGGACGGGTGTCGACCAGCGAACCCGGCAGGAAGGCGCGGATGCCGTTGGTCAAGACGGTCAGGCCGCCCTTGACTTTGCCATTGACGGTACCGACGACGATCTCGCCCGATTCCATCGCTTTTTCCAGTGCCAGCCACGATGCCAGGCGCTTGGCCTTGTCGCGCGACAGGATGGTGTCGCCGAAGCCGTTTTCCAGCGATTCGATCGCTACGGAAACGAAATCGCCGACTTGAACTTCCAGTTCGCCCTGGTCGTTCTTGAATTCTTCGATAGGAATGAACGCTTCGGATTTGAGGCCGGCGTTGACGATCACGAAGTTGTGATCCAGGCGGACGACTTCAGCGGAGATCACTTCGCCGGAGCGCATATCCTGACGCGACAGGGACTCTTCGAATAGCGCTGCAAAACTTTCCATATTGGACATAATTTACTCTGGTGAGCCAGCAAGACCCGCACGATGCGGCTTCAACTGGGTTAGGTTAAAACAACGCCGGCACCGGCACGATTGCCGGTACATGCACCTTACTGCCTGAAACGATGGCTGAATTACTTCAGCTGGGCATACCACTTGAGCACTTCGTCGACCGCCCCTTGTGCGGTCATGTTCGAGGTGTCGAGCAGATGCGCGCCTTCTGCCGGGACCAGCGGGGCGATTGCACGATTGGTATCGCGGGCATCGCGCGCCTGCAAATCTGACAGTAGGTCTTCCATGTTAGCAGAAAACCCCTTGTCAATCAATTGCTTATATCGCCGTTGTGCACGCGCCTCGGTGCTCGCCGTCAGGAAGACCTTGAGCGTTGCGTGCGGAAAGATCACGGTACCCATGTCGCGCCCGTCGGCGACCAGGCCGGGGGCCTTGCGGAAACCCAGTTGCAGGCCGTACAGGGCCTGGCGCACCGTTGGCAAAGCTGCAATCTTGCTCGCCATATTGCCGACATCCTCGGCGCGGATCGCCTGCGTGACGTTCTCGTTGGCGAGCAGGATCTCGCCGCCGACGAAGGTGGCAGGCAAGTGTTCGGCCAGCTTGGCCAGGGCGTGTTCGTCGTGCAGGTCGGTATCGCGGCGGATCGCCATCAGCGCCGTCAGGCGGTACAGCGCCCCCGAATCGAGGTAGTGGAAGCCCAGTTTGTCGGCCACCTTGTGGGCGACCGTGCCCTTGCCGGAGGCCGTTGGGCCGTCGATGGCGATGACTGGAATGAGATGCGGTGTAGTCATGCTTGTTCTTTTGATCAGATGCAGCGAAGCCGGGGTTGGCGAAATCGAAGGAGCCCAAGGCTCTTCCAACGTCATCCCTGCCTTCGCAGGGACGACGTTGGTAATGTTTCCGTGATCTTAACTGATTCGATTTCAGTTGCGCGCGATCGCGGCAAACGCCTCGAAATAGTCGGGGAAGGTCTTGGCGACGCATTTCGGGTCGTTGATGCGCATCGCGCTGCCGCGCCGCGCGGCGCCGTCCAGCGAGGCGAGCGAGAAGCACATCGCCATCCGGTGGTCGTCGTAGGTGTCGATGGTGGCCGCTCCGATCGCCGCCGGCGGGGTCACGCTGATCCAGTCGGCGCCCTCCTCCACCGTGGCGCCGACCTTGCGCAGCTCGGTCGCCATCGCCGACAGGCGGTCGGTCTCTTTCACGCGCCAGCTGGCGATGTTGCGCAAGGTGGTGGTGCCGTCGGCGTACAGGGCCGCCACGGCGATCGTCATGGCCGCATCCGGAATGTGGTTGAAGTCGGCGTCGATGGCTTTGAGCACGCCGTTCGAGCGCGCCTCGATCCAGTTGTCGCCGCGCGTGATGGTCGCGCCCATCAGCTCGAGCGCTTCGGCGAAGCGCACGTCGCCCTGGATCGAATCGCGGCCCACGCCTTCGACCCGCACCGGCCCGCCGCCGATCGCGCCGGCCGCCAGGAAGTACGATGCCGACGAGGCGTCGCCCTCGACGTGGATGCTGCCCGGGCTGGCGTAGTGCTGCCCCGGCTGCACGGTGAACGCGGACCAGCCATCCTGCTCCACCGTCACGCCGAAACGGCGCATCAGGTTCAGCGTGATTTCGATGTAGGGCTTGGAGATCAGTTCGCCGGCCACGTCGATCGTCACCGGGTGGGACTTGGCCATCAGCGGCGCCGCCATCAGGAGCGCGGTCAGGAACTGGCTCGACACATTGCCGCGCACCGACATGCGCTGCGCGTGGATATGGCCACGGCGGATGCGCAGCGGCGGGTAGCCTTCGACGCCGGTGTACTCGATCTGGGTGCCGACGGCGTTGAGCGCGTCGACCAGGTCGCCGATCGGCCGTTCGTGCATGCGCGACACGCCGTGCAAGGTGTAGTCGCCGCCGATGACGGCCAGCGCCGCCGTCAATGGACGGATCGCGGTGCCGGCGTTCCCCATGAACAGGTCGGCCGCGTGGTTCGGCAGCACGCCGCCGCAGCCGTGCACGATGTGGGTACGGTCGTCGACCTGCTCCCACTTGACGCCCAGCGAGCGCAGCGCCTCCAGCATCACCAGCGTGTCGTCCGAGGCCAGCAGGTCGATGATGGTGGTGCTGCCCTGCGCCAGCGCGGCCAGCAGCAAGGTGCGGTTGGAAATGCTTTTCGAGCCCGGCAGCCGGACTACGCCCTCCACGTGCATGACGGGTTGCAGGTCAAGGTGGTGCGGGTAGTGTTTTTGCTGCGACATTGCGGGTATTCCTTGTTGATGGTTATTCTGCGGTATCGGGCGCGGGCGCTTCCGCGGTTTCGATCGCCTCGCTCCACTGGCGGCGCGCGCGCTGCGCGTTGGCGTACACGGCCTCGATGCCGGCGCCGTCGCCGGCGGCCAGCATGGCGCGCAGCGCCGTCAATTGTGACAGATAGGCGTCGAGCTCGCCGAGCAGGGCCTCGCGGTTGGCCAGCGAGATGTCGCGCCACATCTCGGGCGAGGAGCCGGCGATGCGGGTGAAGTCGCGAAAGCCGCTGGCCGCGTACTGGAACAGCAGGTTGGCGTGCGGCTTGGCGGCGATGTCGTCGACCAGCGCATAGGCCAGCAAGTGCGGCAGGTGGCTGACGGAAGCGAACACCTTGTCATGTTCCGCCGGCGTGAGGCGGTGCAGCACGGCGCCGCAGGCGGCCCAGGCGGCATCGACCCGCTCCACCGCGGCGGCGCTGTTTTCGGGCAGCGGCGTCAGTACGACCTTCTTGCCCACGTACAGGTCGGCGATGGCGGCGTCCGGCCCGTTGGTCTCGCGTCCGGCGATCGGGTGGCCGGGCACGAACTGCCCCACCCTGTCGCCCAGCGCGGCGCGCGCGGCGGCCACCACGTCGGACTTGGTGCTGCCGGCGTCGGTCAGCACGGTGCCCGCTTCGAGGTGAGGCAGCATCGACGCGAGGATCGCGCCGGTCTGCGCCACCGGCGCGGCGACCAGCACCAGGTCGGCGCCGCGCAAGGCGTCGGCCATGCTGGGCGCCACCTCGTCGACGATACCCAGGGCCAGGGCGCGCGCCATCGCCTCCTTCGAGCGGCCCACGCCGGCGATGCGGCGCACCGCCCCCGCCTGGCGCAGCGCCCGCGCGAACGAGCCGCCGATCAGGCCGACGCCGACGATGACGACCTTGTCGAGCATCAGCCCAGCGCCTTCTTGAGCGCTTCGATGAACACGGCATTCTCCTGCGGCAGGCCGATCGAGATGCGCAGCCACTGCGGCAGGCCGTAGTTGCCGACCGGGCGCACGATCACGCCCTGCTTGAGCAGCGCCAAATTGACGCGCGCGCCGGCGCCGTCGTCGTCGCCGACCTTGACCAGCACGAAGTTGCCGAACGACGGCACGTACTGCAGGCCGAGCGCATTGAAGGCGTCGGTCAGCTGCTTGTAGCCGGCGCTGTTGTTCGCCGCGCCCTTGGCCAGGAAGTCCTTGTCGTTGAGCGCGGCGATGGCAGCCGCCTGCGCCAGCGAGTTGACGTTGAACGGCTGGCGGATGCGGTTCATCAGGTCGGTGACCGCCGGCTGGGCGATGCCGAAGCCCACGCGCAGGCCGGCCAGGCCGTAGGCCTTGGAAAAGGTGCGCGAGACCAGCAGGTTCGGGTACCTGCGCACCCATTGTGCCGATTCGAACTGGTGCTCGGGCGCGAGGAACTCGTTATAGGCCTCGTCCAGCACGACGATGACGTCCTGCGGCACCTTGTCCAGGAAGGCTTCGATGCGCGCCGCCGGGATAAAGGTGCCGGTCGGGTTGTTCGGGTTGGCGATGAATACCAGGCGGGTGTCGGCGTCGATGGCGGCCAGCATCGCGTCCAGGTCATGGCCGTGGTCGACCGCCGGCACCACGATGGCGCGCGCGCCGATGCCCTGGGTGGCCAGCGCGTACACCGCGAACGAGTACTGCGCATAGACGATGGCCTGGCCCTGCTGCACAAAGGCGTGGGCGGCGATCTCGAGGATGTCGTTGCTGCCGTTGCCCAGCGTGATCCAGTCGGCCGGCACGTCGTAGCGCTTCGACAGCGCCGCCTTCAGGTCGAAGCCATTCGCGTCCGGATAGCGGCCCAGGTCCGCGACCGCGGCGGCCATCGCCTGCCTGCTCGATTCGGGCACGCCGAACGGGTTCTCGTTCGAGGCCAGCTTGACGATATTGGCTTCGTCGAGGCCGAATTCACGCGCGACTTCCGCGATGGGTTTGCCGGCCTGGTAGGGAGCGATGGCGCGGACGTAATCTGGACCGAGTTGCTTGGGCATGGAATGTCTCGACAAAAAGTGGGAAATCAGGTCAGGCTGACCGGGTAGGAACCCAGCACCTTGAAGAATGCGGCATTGTCTTTCAGCTCGGCCAGGGCGCGCGCGACGGCGGGGTCGTGCACATGGCCGGCGATATCGACATAGAAGTAGTAGTCCCAGGTGCCGATGCGCGCCGGGCGCGACTCGAAGCGCGTCATCGACACGCCGTGCGTGGCCAGCGGCGCCAGCATGGCGTACACCGCGCCGGCCTTGTTCGGCACCGCCAGCACCATCGAGGTGCGGTCGTCGCCGGACGGGTTGGTCTGCAGGTGGCCGATGACGGCGAAGCGGGTGCGGTTGTGCGGGTCGTCCTGGATATGGCCCTTGACCACGCCCAGCTTGTACTGCTCGCCCGCCATTTCGCTGGCGATCGCCGCGATCGCCGGGTCTTCGCTGGCCATGCGCGCCGCTTCGGCGTTGGACGCCACGGCGCGCCGTTCGAGGTCGGGATAGTTCTGGTTCAGCCATACCTGGCACTGGGCCAGCGCCTGCGAATGGGCGCAGACCACGGTGACGCCGTCCATGGCGCCGGTCTTGCTCATCAGGCTGTGGTGGACCGGGATCGCGACTTCGCCGCTGATCAGGGTGGTGGTGCCGAGCATCAGGTCGAGGGTGCGGTTGATCGCCCCTTCGGACGAATTTTCGACCGGGACCACGCCGAAATCGGCGGTGCCGGCCTCGGTGGCGCGGAATACCTCGTCGATCGAGATGCAGGGCAGGCCTTCGACGGCGCTGCCGAACTGCTGATACACGGCCTGCTCGCTGAAGGTGCCGGACGGCCCCAGGTAGGCGACGGTGACGCGCTTTTCCAGCGAGCGGCAAGCCGACATGATTTCGCGGAAGATGGTCTGGACCTCGGCCGCCTTGAGCGGGCCGGGGTTGCGGTCGGCGACGCCGCGCAGGACCTGGGCTTCGCGCTCGGGGCGGAACACCGGCGCGTTGGTCTCTGCCTTGACGTGGCCGACCTGCTGCGCCAGGCGGGCGCGCTGGCTCAGCAGCTCCAGCATTTGCGCGTCGATCGCGTCGATCTGCTCGCGCAGCGGGGTAAGTTTGTCTGTCATGGTCGGGCTGATGATGGCGTTGTTACGGCACCGGCGGCAGTGACTACCTGCCGGCGAACTCGTTCAAATAATCGACCAGGGCTTGCACGCCCTCGATCGGCATCGCGTTGTAGATCGATGCACGCATACCGCCGACGGACTTGTGGCCCTTCAGTTGCAGCAGGCCGCGCGCTTTTGCGCCGGCCAGGAATTGGTCGTTCATGGATTCGTCGCGCAGGAAGAACGGCACGTTCATGCGCGAACGGTTGTTCCTGGCGACGCGGTTCTGGTAAAAATCGTCCGCGTCCAGCGCCGCGTACAGCAGTTCCGCCTTGGCGATATTGCGCTGCTCCATGGCCGCCACGCCGCCCATCTTCTTGAGGTGGGCGAACACCAGGCCGGCGATGTAGATGCTGTAGGTCGGCGGCGTGTTGTACATCGACTCGTGCTGGTTGACGATGGTCCAGTCGAAGGCCGACGGGCAGATCGGCAGCGCGTGGCCGAGCAGGTCTTCGCGCACGATGACCAGGGTCAGGCCGGCCGGGCCGATGTTCTTCTGGGCGCCGCCGAAGATGGCGCCGTACTTCGACACGTCGATCACGCGCGACAGGATGTGCGAGGACATGTCGGCCACGATCGGGCAGTCGCCCTGCACCGTCGGCACGAAATCGTATTCGACGCCGTCGATGGTCTCGTTGGTGCACAGGTGCAGGTAGGCCGCGCCGGGCGTGAGCTTCCACGATTCCTGCGGCGGCACATAGGTGAAGCCGCCTTCGGCCTTGGCGGCGACGTTGACGTGCGCATAGCGCGCCGCTTCCTTGATCGACTTGGTCGACCAGGAACCGGTCTGCACGAAGTCGATGGTGGCCGGCTGGGCGACGCGGCCGACGAGGTTCATCGGCACGATGGCGTTCTCGCCCAGCCCCCCGCCCTGCAGGAACAGGATGCGGTAGTTGTCCGGCACGTCGAGCAGCTCGCGCAGGTCGCGCACCGCCGCCTCGTAGATCGAAATGAATTCGGGACCGCGGTGGCTCATCTCCATCACCGACATTCCGCTGCCATGCCAGTCGAGCATTTCGGCGGCGGCTTGCTGGAGCACTTCTTTCGGCAAAACGGCCGGGCCGGCGGAGAAGTTATAGATCTGGGTCACGACGTTCCTTGTGTGGGGTTTACTTGGGCGCGGTGGCGACCTTGTCGACATACTTCTGGATGCGCGGCATCAGCAGCTTCTGGCTGATCTGCATCGACTCGTTCATCACCTTCGGCATTGTCTGCAGCATCTTGGAGCCGGCCGGGCTCTTGTAGAAGGTCGTCATCGCCTTGATCTCGGTGACCGTGAAATGGCGCGCATACAGCGGCACGATCTCGGCGATCATTTCGTCGATCAGCTTGGGGTCGGAGACGATCGCAGTGACCGCGGTCACGGCTTCCGGGACGCCCTTGGCGGCGCGGTCCAGCGCGGCCTTGCGCTCGGTGTCGTTCAGCGTGGTGTTGGCGTTGATGGTGGCGGTGGCCGTTTGCAGGATCATCGTCGGGATGTTCTTCTGCATCGAGACGAATGCGGCGTTGAGCAGGTCGCGGTACTTCATCGCGGCCAGCAGCTCGCGCACGGCCTTGTCGGTGGCCGGGTCGACTGCGGGCGGGACCGAGGCCGCGGCCGGCGCGGCGGCCGGCGCCTGGGCTTGTGCCTGCCCGGCACTCGCGGTCAGTGCGCATGCGCACAGGATCAGGGCTGGAAAGAATTTCATTTGACGCTCAGTTCAAGAATGGCAGGATCACCCTGCCGGCCGATACGAAATGGGGCCAGAGTCATTTTCGCATAAAGTCGCAAAAAAGATCTCTGACCCCACATTTTCCCTCAGTGACGACGATGGTCTTACGCAGGTGGCGTTTCGAGGTCGACGTCTTCGAGGTCGGTTTCGACGATGCGCTGCAGGCCAGAGAGCTTGGTGCCATCTTCGACGGCGATCAGGGTCACGCCTTGCGTGGCGCGGCCCATCTCGCGGATCTCGGCGACACGGGTGCGGATCAGCACGCCGCCGGTCGTGATCAGCATGATTTCATCGCTCGCCTCGACCAGCGTCGCGGCGACGACCTTGCCGTTGCGCTCACTGGTCTGGATCGCGATCATGCCCTTGGTGCCGCGGCCGTGGCGGGTGTACTCGGTGATCGGAGTACGCTTGCCGAAGCCGTTTTCGGTCGCCGTGAGCACCGACTGCTGCTCGTTCTCGGCCACCAGCAGGGCGATGACGTTCTGCCCTTCTTCCAGGTTCATGCCGCGCACGCCGCGCGCCGTGCGGCCCATCGGACGCACGTCGTTCTCGTCGAAGCGCACCGCCTTGCCGGAATCGGAGAACAGCATCACATCGTGCTCGCCGTCGGTCAGCGCCGCGCCGATCAGGAAGTCGCCGTCGTCCAGGTCGACCGCGATGATGCCGGCCTTGCGTGGATTGCTGAAGTCCTTCAGCGGGGTCTTCTTGACCGTGCCGAGGGAGGTGGCCATGAACACGTAGTGGTCTTCCGGGAAGGTGCGGTTCACGCCCGACAGCGGCAGGATGACCGTGATCTTCTCGTTGTCCGCCAGCGGGAACATGTTGACGATCGGCTTGCCGCGCGAATTGCGCGAGCCTTGCGGCACTTCCCACACCTTCAGCCAGTACATGCGGCCGCGGTTCGAGAAGCACAGCATGTAGTCGTGCGTGTTGGCGATGAACAGCTGGTCGATCCAGTCCTCTTCCTTGGTCGCCATCGCCTGCTTGCCGCGCCCGCCGCGTTTTTGCGCGCGGTATTCGGCGATCGGCTGCGACTTCATGTAGCCGGTGTGCGACAGGGTCACGACCATGTCCTGCGGCGTGATCAGGTCTTCGGTCTCGAGGTCGGTCGCGTTCATCTCGATCGTCGAGCGGCGCACGTCCTTGTTGCCGGCGCCGTATTCGTTCATCACCAGCGTCATTTCGTCGGTGATGATGGTGGTCACGCGTTCCGGCTTGGCCAGGATGTCCAGCAGGTCGGCGATGTGCGCCATGATTTCTTTGTACTCGTTGACGATCTTGTCCTGCTCGAGGCCGGTCAGGCGCTGCAGGCGCATCTGCAGGATCTCTTGCGCCTGTTCGTCGGACAGCTTGTACAGGCCGTCCGGCTGCATGCCGTAGTGCTTCGGCAGGTGCTCGGGACGGAAAGCCTCGATGCCGCCGACGGTCGCGCCTTCGGCGGTACGCAGCAGCATCTCGCGCACCAGGGACGAATCCCAGGCGCGCGACATCAGTTCGGTCTTGGCGATCGGCGGCGTCGGCGCGGCCTTGATGATCGCGATGAAGTCGTCGATGTTCGCCAGCGCGACGGCCAGGCCTTCGAGCATGTGGCCGCGTTCGCGCGCCTTGCGCAGTTCGAACACGGTGCGGCGCGTGACCACTTCGCGGCGGTGCGACAGGAAGCACTGCAGCATCTGCTTCAGGTTCAGCAGCTTCGGCTGGCCGTTGACCAGCGCGACCATGTTCATGCCGAAGGTGTCCTGCAACTGGGTCTGCTTGTACAGGTTGTTGAGGACCACTTCCGGCACTTCGCCGCGCTTCAGTTCGATGACGACGCGCATGCCCGACTTGTCGGACTCGTCGCGGATGTCGGAAATGCCTTCGAGCTTCTTGTCGCGCACGTTCTCGGCGATGCGCTCGAGCAGGGACTTCTTGTTGACCTGGTAGGGCAGCTCGTCGACGATGATCGCGATGCGGCCGCCGTCCTTGCCGTATTCCTCGAAGTGGGTCTTGGCGCGCATTACCACGCGGCCGCGGCCGGTGCGGTAGCCGTCGCGCACGCCCGAGACGCCGTAGATGATGCCGGCGGTCGGGAAGTCCGGCGCCGGGATCAGTTCGATCAGTTCATCGATCGAGCACTCCGGGTTGCGCAGCACGTGCAGCGCGCCGTTGACCACTTCGGTCAGGTTGTGCGGCGGGATGTTGGTCGCCATGCCGACCGCGATGCCGGACGAGCCGTTGATCAGCAGGTTCGGGATGCGGGTCGGCAGCACCGTTGGTTCTTTTTCCTTGCCGTCGTAGTTCGGCTGGAAGTCGACCGTGTCCTTGTCGATATCGGCCAGCACTTCGCTGGCGATCTTGTCGAGGCGGCACTCGGTGTAGCGCATCGCCGCGGCGGAGTCGCCGTCGATCGAGCCGAAGTTGCCCTGGCCATCGACCAGCATGTAGCGCAGCGAAAAGTCCTGGGCCATGCGCACCAGCGTGTCGTAAATCGACGCATCGCCGTGCGGGTGGTATTTACCCATCGTTTCGCCGACCACGCGCGCGCACTTGACGTAAGGACGGTTGTGCACGTTGTTCATTTCGTGCATGGCGAACAAGACCCGGCGGTGCACAGGCTTGAGGCCGTCGCGCACATCCGGCAAGGCGCGGCCCACGATCACGCTCATGGCGTAATCGAGGTAGCTCTTGCGCATCTCTTCTTCGAGGGAAATGGGGATTGTTTCTTTTGCGAATTGATCCATTGGCGGGTCGACTGCTCTCAGGCTGTGTTGATATTAGCTATGCGCAAATTATTCTGTTTCGATGCTGCCCAACGCTGGTAGCGCCAGACAAGAGTAGGATTTTAGCATGCGGCGTATAGCTGCAACAGAATTCCTGTGCCTGCCTAATGGCATGCATACATGGCAGGCGTCAAGGGTGATTCAATTGACAAATTAACATGAAGACACGATGTTGCACGAAAACAACATGGCTGAGCTAATGGGACGCGTTTGATTTCAACACCGTCGTGCTATTTCAGTGCATGTGGCAAAATGGTCGAGAAGTTAATTGCTTGTTTCATAATCGGGAACAAGAATTGCCAAGGTATACCACCCCGAAAAGGAAGAATTCACATGAAGAAAATCGTTACGCTCGTGCTTGCAGCAACCGCGGCAATGGCAGGCAGCGTGTTCGCGCAGTCGGCCCCGCCCTTCGCGCCACTGACCACGGATATCAAAGCAAACACCCCGTACAGCGCGTATGTCCAGGATGCACGCGGCGTCATCGCGCGCAACCCGTTCGGCCTGTGCTGGCGTACTGGTTACTGGACTCCAGCCGACGCGGTGCCAGGTTGCGACCTGCCGCTGTGCGTGGAGCCTGAAAAGCTGGTCAACGGCAAGTGCGTCGCACCACCGCCGCCACCACCGCCAGTCGTGACGCCGCCGCCAGCCGCACCAGTGACGCCGCCGCCGCCGCCAGTGCCGAGCTCGGAAAAAGTCAGCTTCGCCGCTGACGCGCTGTTCGACTTCGACAAGGCGATCCTGAAGGCAGAAGGCAAGGCCAAGATGGACGACATGGTTTCGAAGATGAAGGGCATCAACCTGGAAGTCATCATCGCCGTGGGTCACACCGACTCCATCGGTACCGATGAGTACAACCAGAAGTTGTCGATCCGCCGCGCTGAAGCTGTCAAGGCTTACCTGCAAGGCAAGGGTATCGAAGCGAACCGCATCTACACCGAAGGCAAGGGCGAGAAGCAGCCAGTCGCGGACAACAAGTCCACCGCCGGCCGCGCCCAGAACCGCCGCGTGGAAATCGAAGTCGTCGGCACCCGCAGCAAGTAATTGCTGATGCCGCAGTAAAAAACCCGCTTCGGCGGGTTTTTTTATTGCTGTAAGGATCACGCCGGATTCGCCGAAGCTCGAAGAACCCCGACCTCTCCAACGTCGTCCTCGCGCACGCGGGGACGACGTTGATTAGTGTGTTTTAAGCTCTCGCATTCGTGACTGCGGGCGCGCAGGAAATCAACTTCTGCATGAACACGCTCAGCGGATCATCGCCATAGCTGCCAAACCGTCCACAAACTTCGTAACCGCAACGCGCATACAGCGCCAGCGCTTCCGGCTGGCTTGGGCCGGATTCCAGTTTGATCAGGCCGCAGCCTGATTGCACTGCCGCCGCTTCCAGCGCCGCCAGCACTTTCCTGGCAATCCCCAGCCCGCGTTGCCCGGGGCGGACATACATTCGCTTGAGCTCGCCGTATTCCGGCGCCAGCACCACTGCGCCGCAACCGACCGCCTGGCCGGCCTCATCCCGGGCCATGGCAAACAGCACCCGCTCCTGCGCAACGGAAGTCAGATCCAGCGCATGGTGGCTCTCGGGTGGATAGAGCGAACTCTGGTAAGCGTCCAGCTCGGCGATCAGCGCGGCCGCGTCAGGCTGGTTTGCAGACTCGAAGGAAATACGCATGCCGCCACCTCAAATAGCTTTGTAGAAAATCGTCGTCGCGCACAGGCCGCCGTCGGGCCAAAGTGCATAACCTGGAACCTGGCCCACCTCCTGCCAGCCCAGCCGTTCGTAAAGCCCCTCGGCCCCGCCGCCGGTGGCGGTGTCGAGCACCAGCAGGCTCTTGCCCGCATCGCGGGCGCACTGCTCGGCCTCCCGCATCAGGCGCGCACCGAGGCCATGGCGGCGCGCACTGCGGTGGACCAGCAGCTTCGACACCTCCGCACGGTGCGGCTGGTTCTCTTTTTGGATGAACACCACTTGCACCGTACCGACAATCCGGCCGGCGCCGTCGCGGGCGGCCAGCAAGGCCCGCTCGCCCGCGGCGGCATTGGCGGCCACCTCGCGCCAGAAAGCATCGGCCTTGGCGCGCGGCAGCGGGTTCATGAAACCGAGCGAGGCGCCGCCCTCGGTGCAGTCGATCAGCACCTCGCTCAAGGCGGCCAGGTCGGCCTCCGGCAAGGCGCGAAGCTGTTCCAGCTTGTGCTGTGCGGCCACGACCATCTCCTCCTATAACGCTGCGGTATTGATGACGACGACATAGCGCGCCGCCCGCTTGCCCGGGTTGTGGAACACGACCCGGTCGTTCTCGCGCATGGCCAGGCAGTCGCCAGCCTCCAGGCGGTACTGGCCGCCGCCGACGCTGATTTCCATGCAGCCCTCGAGCACCCACACCTGCTGCTGGATGCCCACCTCGCGCAACCCGCCTTCGTAGCTCACCCTGGCTGCCGCCGGGAAGTCGACTTCGACCATCTGGATCGGCGAGCGAAAGTGCGGCGGCGAAATGTTACGGCGCTGGTAGCCCGACTGCGGATCGGTCCACTGCAGCTGGTCCGCGCGCCGCACCAGGGGACTGGCATCGGCTTGCGGCGCCTCGAACAGCGACGCCAGCGTCACGCCGAGGCCGAAGGCCAGCTTGTCGAGCACCACGGCGGTAGGACTGCTCTCGCCGCGCTCGATCAGCGAAATCATCGACCGGCTGACGTTCGAGCGTGTTGCCAGCACATCGAGCGACAGGCCGCGTTCGGCGCGCAAGGCGCTGACCCGCTCGGCAATGCGCTGGTTGATGTCCGGCGCCGGACTTGTTTGCCTGATATCTTTCATATTGGACCAATTCTCCAATATGATGGAAACCCTGTCAAGCGCACGCGGGCATCGCGCTTGATTTTGGTATTGCTGAGGGATAGAGTTGGCTCTCGCACTGGTCGTTGGAGCCCACGTGAAAGCGCTCGCCTTCCTGCTCATCCTCGTGACCGGCTTCTGGCCGGGCAAGACCGTTGCGGCCGACGGGCCACTGATCGTGTACTTCGAAGAACGGCCGCCCTACCAGTTGCTGCGCGCGGACGGCAACGTCGAGGGCTTGACGGCCGACCCGGCCGCCCAGGCATTCAAGGCCGCCGACATCGACTTCGTGTGGCAGGAAAGTTCGATGAGCCGCCAGATGCACGTGATGCGCGAAAACCAGGGCCAGGCCTGCGTGGTGGGCTGGTTCAAGAACAGCGACCGGCTCGCCTTTGCCAAGTTCACCAAGCCGATCTATCGCGACCGTCCCTTCGTCGCGCTGGTGCGCAACGGCTTCGGCGCCATTGCCGGGCGCAGCCTGGACGAGGCGCTGGCCACGCCCGGACTGCGGGTGCTGGTGCGCGGGAAGTACACCTACGGCGGCACCATCGACAGCGCGCTCAAGCGCGTCCAGCCGCTGACGATCGCGTCGCCGAACCGGCACCTCCAGCTGGTCGAGCAACTGGTCAAGAACCGCGCCGACCTGATGTTCGCCGCGGAAGAGGAAGCCGAGGAACTGCTGAGCCGCTCGGGCGGCGCCGCCAGCGGCTTGCAGATCGTCCGCTTTGCCGACGTGGTGCCGGGCGAGTACCGCCACATCGTGTGCACATTCAAGGTAGCGGACGCGATCATCGCCCGGCTGAACAAGGCCATCGACGGCAAATAGGCGCGTTTTTTTACGCACCCGTCCGTCGCAGCGCCGGATTTCCCGCTATTATTCCGCGTATGAACGCCGACCCTCTTGAAATCCAGAAATTTAGTGAATTAGCCCACCGCTGGTGGGATCCCACATCCGAATTCCGCCCCCTGCACGAGATCAATCCGCTGCGGCTCGAATGGATCAACGCGCGCGTGCCGCTGGCCGGGCGCAAGGTGATCGACATTGGCTGCGGCGGCGGCATCCTGGCCGAATCGATGGCGCGCAAAGGCGCCGACGTGACCGGCATCGACCTGTCCGAAAAAGCGCTCAAGGTGGCCGACCTGCACAGCCTGGAATCGGGCGTCGCGGTGCGCTACAAGCTGATTGCGGCCGAGCAGATGGCGGCAGAAGAAGCAGACCAGTACGACGTCGTGACCTGCATGGAAATGCTCGAGCACGTGCCGGACCCGGCGGCCATCGTCAAGGCCGCCGCGACCCTCGTCAAGCCGGGCGGCAAGGTATTCTTCTCGACCCTGAACCGCAATCCGAAAGCCTGGCTGTTCGCCATCGTCGGCGCCGAGTACCTGCTGCGCATGCTGCCCAAGGGCACGCACGACTATGCCAAATTCATCACCCCGTCGGAACTGTCGCAATTCGCGCGCGAAGCCGGCTTGCAGGTGGACGGCCTGAAAGGCCTGGTCTACAACCCGCTGACCAAGATCTACGCGCTGAACCAGGACACCGACGTCAACTACATGGTTGCCTGCAGCCGCCCCCTGTAAGCAAGCACAAACGCAAGCACCCACTTCGCCTTCCCATGACCCGCCCTTCCCCATCGCAGGCACCGCGTGCCGTTCTGTTCGATCTTGACGGCACCCTGGCCGACACCGCGCCCGACCTGGCGGCGGCGGTCAACCTGCTGCGCGAAGTGCGCGGGCTGGCGCCGACCCCGTATGCGGTGCTGCGTCCGACCGCCTCGGCCGGCGCGCGCGGCATGATCGGCGCGGCCTTCGGGCTGGGACCTGCGGATGAAGGCTACGAAGCGCTGCGGCTGGAATGGTTCGACAATTACCAGGCGGCGATGGCCGTGCACAGCGCCCTGTTCGACGGCGTGCCGGCCCTGCTGGACGGCCTGGCCGACGCCGGCATCGCCTGGGGCATCGTGACCAACAAGCCGGCGCGCTTTACCGACCCGCTGGTGCCGCAGATCGGGCTCGCGCATGCCGGCTGCGTCATTTCCGGCGACACCATGGCGCACCCGAAACCGCACCCGGCGCCGCTGCTGGAAGGCGCGCGCCGGCTCGGCCTCGAAGCCGCGCAATGCTGGTATGTGGGCGACGACCTGCGCGACATCGAGGCAGGCCGGGCGGCAGGCATGGTGACGGTGGCCTGCGCCTGGGGCTATTGCGGCGCGGTCGAGCCATCGACCTGGGGCGCCGACCACCTGCTGGTGACCCCGCACGACCTGCTCGACCTGGTAAGGTCGCTGCTGGCGCCGTGCGTCGCGAAAGCACTGGTCGCCTGATCAGGCCAGCGCGCGTTTGCGGTAGGTGCAGACGATAATATCGCTCGAAAAAAACTTCAAAACGGGAATGGCGCACAGGATCGCCAGGTACTGCGCATACAGCTTGGGCTTGCTGGCCTTGCCCACATACCGTAGCCGTTCCATCAGCCCGTTGGCGCGCAGCGACGGCAACTCCACACTATCGACCAGGTCGAAACCATGGCGTTCGGCCAGCGCGGTCAGGTTGCGCGCGTCGAAGTAATGCACATGCGGCGACGGCAAGCCTTTTTGCCACAGTCGCTCGAACGGGCCGGACAGGCCGAACTGCGCGAACAGCTTGGACAAGCGGTAGAACAGGCCGCGGCTGTTGGGCAGGTTCAGTACCAGCAAGCCGCCCGGCGGCAAGCGATCGCTGCAAGCGCTGAGCGCGGAGGTGATGTTGGGGATGTGCTCGATGACGTCGTTAAACACGAGCACATCGAACTGTTCGCCGGGCGCCAGCACGTCGGGAAAATAGCCTTGCCGCACCGGCAGGCCGCGCGCCGCGGCGGCCTGCCCTACCGCGGCGTCCGGCTCGATGCCGAGCACGCTGAAACGGCCGCTGGCGTGTTCGAGGAACCAGCCGTGGGCGCAACCGATATCGAGCAGCCTGCTGGCGCCGGGCGCGGCCAGCCTGGTGATGCGGCCGACGATTTCCTTGAAGTTTTCCTCGCGCAGGGCCTTGAGTGCTTTTTCGCGGTCGGCTTCGTCGATCTGGTCATGCGCCGGCGTGTCGTTGATGCTGACCATCAGGTCGGCGCTCTCGTAGTTGCAGCTACGGCAGGTGGCGTGCCAGGTGAGCAAGCCTGGCGCCATGGTGGTGCCGCAAACCACGCAATCGGTGTTCATTTTCTCTTTGCCTTGACTTATGTTGCTCTACGGATATTGAACATAACACATGATTTAAGTATTGGACATCATTGTACAAATTGTTACTTTTGCGCTGGCTCAGATACATGGCCAATTGCGGCACGCACATGGGTTGTTTGTTACAATGGAGGTTCTGTGGGGGCGACCTGGTTTCGACGTGGGTTGCAAAGCAGCGCAGGGCATACCGAGGGCGGGCTACCTCGTAAATACAACCTGAAAAAACTTAACTGCAAACGATAACTCGTACGCACTGGCAGCTTAATCGCTGTTAGCTCTAGAACACCTCGTCCCTGGGGTGGGCCGTCAAAAGCTCTAGAGTCATTTACAGGGACTCGTTTTGAACTGGGTTACTTAGTTCCGGACTAAATAATAGGTAACTCGCTTGTACACAGCGTGCACGTCCGCGTTGTACCGGTTAAATTAAATGGCAGTGCTAAGTATGTAGAACTGTCTGTAGAGTGCTTGCGGACGCGGGTTCGATTCCCGCCGCCTCCACCACTGAATAAAAAAGAACGCCCTGCCAGGCGCCAGCTTGGTGGGGCGTTCTTTTTTATTCACATGCATGCAGACAGCGGGACTCGAATCCGCGTCCGGAACGGACGCGTGGGGCGGCGAAGCAGGTCAGGGTCAAACCCGGCAAATTGCCGACGCAGCCCACAACTCGCATTTGGCGACTGGCACCTGTGGATTTGTCAGATTGCCGGGTTTGACCCTGCCCGTGCGCGCCGCCTACTACATCGCGTTTGTGGGAATCCCGTTGGTCGGCGCGATCGCCGGCGCCGTCGTGTTGCTGACGACGCACTATGGCGATAACCTGCCTCTGTTCTTCAAAATCGGTGCGCCTGCCTTCATCGGCCTGGTCACATCGTGGGGCGCGCTGGTCAAACTGCCACGCGATCAGCTGCCAAAGGCTTGGCCGAAGAAGCCGTGATGGCGCGGCGGCCGCCTCGTTGACATGAGATTCGCGGTGCGGCGTCGAACCTAGCCGCACTAGTAGTTAGTTCTTCGGCACGAACAGAAAATCTCCCGACTCCCCGCCGGCGAAGCGAATCGCACCGTACTCAGGCCGCTGCTCAAATTTCTGCCGCATCGCGATGTTGACGACCCGCGCGGAAATTTCCCGATACAGCCGCATGCCTTCGAGCACGTCCTGATTCTGCTGCAGGATGTCGATGAAGATCGAAGCAAAGACCGAGTACTTGCCGCCGCCGCCATCGAGCACCGGCTTCAATCCACCACTGGTCAAGGCCGTACGCGAGCGCGCTGCCGCGATCTGCTTCAGCCAGTCGAGCCGCGCTTCGTCGGTCAGGCCCGTCTCGAGCTGGCCGACCGACGAACGCGTCAGCGCGCCCGAATAGCATGAATCGGCCACCACCAGGATGTGCTTGGCCGCCATCGCATTGAGCATCTCCGTCAGGCTGGAACTCGAAATCCAGTTGGCGTTGCTGTCCGGTTCCGCGTCGATCGGCAGCCAGTTGGCGAGGCCGTTAACACGGTCGAGCTCGCCATGGCCGGCGTAGTAGATCAGCAAATTATCCTTCTCCGTCAGCTTGGCGCGCATATTGTTCATCTCAGTGAGAATCTGATAGCGCGTGGCATTGAGCAGCAGGGTGACCTTGAAACCATAGTTGTCGCGCAGGACAGGCACCAGATCCTTGACGTCCGCTTCCGGGGTTTCCAGCGGCTGCATCTTGGTGTAGCGCTGATTGCCGATGACCAGCGCATAGTAGTTCCCGCTATTAAAGCCCGGCAGTTTTGGCGGTGCGACGGCCATGGGCGCGGCACTGCGGGCGTCTTCCTCGAGGAAGAACTGGAGCTGGAAGATCTTGCCCTGCCGGTCCACCGCCGACATCGCCACCTTGGTTTTGCCCGTCCCTAATTCGACCATGGTCTTGAACATGCCATTGCCATCGACCGCCTGCGACACGTCGTTCGCCGTCAGCGACATCAGGCCCGCCGGCGCGCTCACCCGCCCGACGATTTCGCGCTTGCGCACGCCGGCGCGCACCTTGACCGTGATGGAATCCCGCGTGATGACAACCTGCGGATCGATGATCTGGATCGACGGCGGTGCGACAGCAGCGACCGCGGCGGCAGGCTGGCGCGGCGCCGCCATCGTTTCGAGCTTGGCCACCTTGGCCTTATAACTGCCGACCTCGCCCTCCAGGCGCTCAATGTCCGCCTTCTGTTGGGCCAGTGCGGTTTCGCGCGCCTTGAGCAGCGTTTCGAGCCGGCGCATTTCTTCTCTATTGCCGGCGGCGGCTGCCTGCTGCTTCTGCGCCAGCAGGCGCTCGAATTCCTGGTTCGATTTCCGCTGGTTTTCAAGCAGCAAACGGCGCGCTTCTTCCAGCTCCTGCCGCGTCCCTTCGAGCGAGGCGAGCTGGACTTTGTAGCTGCCGACCTCGCCCTCGAGTCGATCGATATCCAGCTTCTGGCGCGCCAGCGCGGTTTCGCGCGCCTTGAGCAGTGTTTCCAGGCGGCGCGTTTCATCCCGGTTGCCGGCAGCGACTGCCTGCTGTTTCTGTGCCAGCAGGCGCTCGATTTCCTGACGCGATTTTTGCTGGTTTTCGGCCAGCAAACGGCGGGCTTCGGCCAGCTCTTGCCGCGTGCCGTCGTGCGTGGCGACCTTGAGCTTGTAGTTGCCGACTTCGCCCTCGAGGCGTTCGATGTTTTCCTTCTGCCGCTGCAGCTCGCTTTCGCGCGCCTTGAGCAAACCTTCCAGCCGGCGGGTTTCCTCGGTGTTGCCGGCGGCGGCGGCCTGCTGTTTCTGCGTCAGCAGCTGTTCGATTTGCCGGCTCGTTTTCAGCCGGTTTTCATCGAGCAGGCGGCGCGACTCATCCAATTCCCGCCGTGTCCGTTCCAGCTCCTTGCGCAGCGTTTCAATTTCTTCCTTCGGTACGGCCGTCGTGTCCCCTTCGAGGCTGATGGTTCCTGCAATGCCGGCTGCCTTGCGGTAGAGCTTGAGCGCCGCAACCGGATCCTTGGGAACGCCCAGTCCCCGTTCGTAGAGAAAGCCCAGGTTGGTCAGGGCGCGGCCGTATTGCTGGTCCGCCGCCAGTTGGTACCACTTGGCGGCGTTCGCGTAGTCGGGCGTCGCGCCGAGCCCCTTTTCATAGATTTCGCCGACGTTGGTCCGCGCCACCTGGTCGCCCGCCTCGGCCTGGGGCAGCCATACCTTGAGCGCGGTGGCGAGACTGGCGCGGTCGTAGGCCACATATTCGCCGCCGCGGATGGCGCAGTCCGAAGCAGAGGTTTTGATCGCACGCCGCGGCGCCACGTAGGTCATGGACCCGAGCTGGCGCACCTGGCCGGGCAGTGCGCAATCGACGATCAGGAGGGCATCGCTATCCCGGCCCGGGGCAGCCGCGCTCTCCGTGCCTAGCGCCGCCAACGCGAGCGCGCAGCTGGCAAGCAAGGGCCGCGCACCGACCAGCGAATGGATTCTGCTCATTTGCATCCCCTTCCGCGGCAACCCCGCGACATGCCACTGCACACCCTGCTTTACTTTAGTCCTAAAAATAGCCGAATTGCAATGCTTTAAAGAAAACAGAGAGTGTGCGAATTTTTAAAATATTAAGACCAGGAAAGGCTTTGGGCTCCTTATTGTATTGACATGGCGAAAGAAATGCGAAAAGATAATATCAAGATCACAAGGAGGTGCCTTGATGAACGGTAATCGAAAAACAACAATGCGATTACAGCGGCCCGCACCAGGCGTGGCCTCCTGGGTCGCCTGCGCAGCGCTGATGAGCCCCACAATCGCCTCAGCGCAATTGATCGAGCCCGGGCCCCTGGCAGGCACTTACACCTCATTGCAGCGACCGGTTGCCGACGGGATCCTCAAGGTCTGTGCCAATCTTCGTGGCATGGGCGTCGTTCCGAACGGGACCGGCACCGCGACCGAGCGATTGACCAATTCATGCAGCATCATGGTCAACACGGCAAGGGGTTCGGGCAATGCGTTCGACCTCAAGCTCACCAACAGCCAGACCGCGACCGCCATCCAGGCCATTGCGCCGGTCCAGGCAAACGCACAAAAACAGATCAGCACCGAGGCCGTGAAGATGAACGCGGTCGGCGCGCGGCTGCTCAACTTGCGCGGCGGGGCACGCGGCATGGTGCTCGGCATGAACGGCCAGGATGTCCTGTACGGCGCCACCGGGGGCGGAGCCGCCGCCGATGAGGTGTTGGGCGGAAAGTGGGGAAGCTTCGCCAACGTCACCTACAACTGGGGCACCATCGACCAGACCTCGCTGCAGGACGCTTACAAGCAGCACAGCTACAACATCGTGGCCGGCGCCGACTACCGCGCCAGCGATTCATTCGTGCTCGGGGGCGCCATCAGCTATAGCGACACGACCGCGAAGTACGAGCTGGGCTTGGGCAGCGTCAAGGCCAAGACGGCCGGTGCGATCGCCTATGCCACCTTCTATAGCAATGAATGGTATGTCGACGGGCTGCTGTCCTTCGGCTCGGCCGACTACGATTCCAGGCGCAACATCAATATTCCCTCGAACACATCGAGGCCGGGCGTCGCGACGTCCGCCACGTCAAGTCCGAAAGGCGATACCTGGTCGGCCTCCATTGGTACCGGCAAGGACTTCCGGTCGGGAACGTTCACTGTCACGCCGAGTGCGCGCCTCAGCTTCCTCCATGTCAAGAACAAGGCGTTCTCGGAGACTGAGCCCGTGGCCGGCCTCGCGCTTGCCGTCAGCGGACGCACCATTGAGTCCCTGCAGTCCTCGCTCGGGGCGCGATTCAGCACCACCGTGAATACCTCGGCGGCGGTGCTGTTGCCCTACTGCAGTGTCCAGTGGATGCATGAATTCAAGAAGGACAGCCCGGGGCTGACCTCGAGATACGTCAACGACCCGAACGGCATTGCCTTCTCGATCCCGACGGCCAACCCGACCCGCGACTACGGCATTCTGGCGATCGGCACCAGCGCGACGTTCCCGAACAATCTCTCGGCGTTCGCGCAATTGAGCTCGGCGCTTGGACTCAAGGACGAGAACAGCTACGCCGTCGCGGCAGGTTTGCGCCTGCAGTTCTGAAGCATGGGCAGGCTGGGGCGGGCCGCAGGGCGCCTGATCGCGCTGGCCGCCGTGGCCGCACTTGCGGCCTGCGCCACACCGGCCGAACGCTTCGAACGGCGCGCGTCCACGCTGGGTTTTACCTCGATTCTGCTGCACGGCGATGGCTTCGATCACCGCAGCTACGCCGCGCAGGCGGACGCTGCCGGCAACACCCTGCATGTCTACATTGAACACGACGGCACGCCATGGGCCAGTGTCGACGGCGTCGCCGCGGACCCGACGCCGCGCACGCCCTATGCCCTCGAACTGATGGCGAAGGATTCCGGTCCCCGCCTGCTGCTTGGCCGGCCGTGCTACTTCCAGGCGCAAACAAAGCCGCCCTGCAGTCCGCTGGCGTGGACGCACCGGCGCTATTCGCCGGAGGTGGTCGCGAGCATGGTTGCGGCACTGCGCCGCTACCTGTCCGTGCATCCGTATCGGCAGGTCGTGCTGGTCGGCTACAGCGGCGGCGGCACGCTTGCGTGGCTGATGGCGGCGCGGATGCCCGAGACCGTCGGGCTCGTGACGATCGCGGCTAACCTGGATATCGACGACTGGGCCCACCACCACGGCTACAGTCCCTTGGCCGGGTCGCTCAACCCGGCAGCGGCCCCGCCGCTTTCACCAGCGATCGCCGAGCGGCACTATGTTGGCGGACGCGATGCCAAGGTCCCGCCCTCGATCGTGCGCGCATTCGCGCGTCGCCACCCGCGTGCCAGCGTGATCGAGATCGCCGAGTTCGATCACACCTGCTGCTGGCTTGAGCGCTGGCCGCTGCCGTGATGCACGCCAAAGGCCAACGTCACTCAACGATGTTCGCGCCGCGTTCACGGTGCCCGCGTTCACGGTGCCAGTTCTGACATTCGGACACGGTCTGAACAGCGACACCCGAGCGTACACCTCCGTAGCGATCCGCGAGAAAACCGTAGCTGAGTTCGTGTCTGAATGTCAGAACAGGCACCGGTTTGAAGGGTCAGGTTTGAAGGGTCAGGTCGGGCAACGCGCCAATGTCGGGTACTTTGGCACTTTGCCCGACCTGACCCTGGAACCTTCAAGCGATTGCCACATGCCCCGGCGCAAACCTCGAAGGGCCGACGCTGAATAGCGCAACCCGGTTGCGTCCGTCGCGCTTGGCCCGGTACAGCGCATTGTCGCCCGCCACCAGCAACGCGGCCAGGTCGGTGCCGGCCGCGATGGAGTCGGCAACCCCGATACTGATCGTCCCCTGCAGGGTCGTCCCGGCCCACTCAACTTGCAGCTGCGCATACTCGGCCCTGATCCGTTCCGCCAGCACCGCCGCCTCCGCTTCCCCTGTCGATGGCAGCAGCACGCAAAATTCCTCGCCGCCGATGCGCGCCAGGTGGTCCTGGCTGCGCACGGCCGATTGCATCAGCGCCGCCAGGCGCCGCAGCACCTCGTCGCCCGCGGGATGGCCATGCTGGTCATTGATGCGTTTGAAATGGTCGACATCGATCACCAGGATCGACAGCGGCCGCCCGCTTCGGCGCGCGTAGGCGGACAGGCGCACGGCCGATTGCACCAGGCTACGGCGGTTCGGCAGGCCGGTCAGCGAGTCGGTCGCGGCGAGCGCCACCAGGTCGTCGGCCAGGCGATAGTTAATCATCAGCACCAGCGAACAGCTCAAGGACATCTGCGCCAGGTTGGCAATGAAGAACACGATGGGGTTGACGTTCGAAGGAGAGAACAGCGATATCGACTCCGGCGGCAGCAGCATCGCAAACACGGCGCGCAGCACCATCGCCAGCGCAAGCACGATGAACGAGCCGCCGGCCAGCCAGTAGGCCGTGCCCAGCGGCTGCGGCACCCGCACGAACAGGGTGGCAGCGCAGGCGGCGTTGGCCAGCCCCAGCACCAGCCAGTTGGCGACGATCCGTCCCTGAGCATTGTCGTTCACGACTGAGAACCAGATGCTTTGCGTGGCCAGGATCAGCATCAGCGCGGCCGGAATCCAGTAGCGGCAAGGCTGGCCCTTGAATGCCTCGATGCCGTTGTAACGCAGGCCGACGCCGAGGCCGAGAATGGTGGCGATCAGGCCCAGCAGCCACGGTTGCGGCAAGGTGGTCAGGGTCGACGTCAGGCCCAGCGAAATGCCGAAACACAGTTCGGCGATGGCCCACTGCTTCGCGCCCCTGACGGTGCCGGCATGAATGTCGACCAGCGCCAGCAGACCGGCAAACAGCAGGCTGATACCCGCCATTACCAACATCATCGTGCGAACATCGAGATTCAAAGCGGGCGGTCCTCCGGCGGTGTCGCCCACGGCGGGCACGCACATTGTATATGAGGATTGGCTACTTCATGACTATAGAAGGAGGCCCGCACCGGGCGTTCCTGCGTATGTCGGCAAGTATCGCGGCGCAGGCCGCCAGAGTTGCACCGACCAGTATCATTTGCGCCACCTGCCATTGCGCCGGGTTCCAGCGCTCCATGCCAATGGGGTGCCACAGCGCCGCGCCGGCCGGCGGCACGCCGAGGATGAGGTCGCGCGACCAGTTCCATGCCGCGTGGACGCCGATCGCCGCCGGCACGCTGCGCCAACGTACGAAAACAAGGCCGAACAGCAGCGAACCGGCCGTTGTGCTGATCAGCGCCACTTCCCAGGACCAGCCGCAAATCACATGGAACAACGCGCTGAGCAAGGCAATGAGGCATTGCGCCGGCCAGTGTCCGAGCACGCGGATCAGCCCATCAAAGGCATAGCCGCGGAATGCAAGTTCTTCGCAAGTGTTGCTAGCCAGATGAAAAAACAGCGTGCTCAGTATTGCCAGCGGAAACACTGCCTGGCTACGCTCCCAAGTGAAAGGCAGGATTGCCCGCATCAATAAAGCGGCCAGGCAGAACAGCATCATTCCAGCAGCGAAACCGAAGGCCAGTGTAGCGGCCGAACCCGGGGCCCATGACAGTCCCAGTTCAGCCATGGAACGCCCCTCGCGCTTGAGCAGCAGCGCAGTGGCGAGCAGCAGGACCAGGGCGACGATGGCGGGCATGCCCGGAATGGCAAGGGGAATCGGCAGGCCCTGGTAAGCAAAGACAACGAGAGGGAATGCGATCGCCAGAAAGAGGACGCAGCGCCATGCGCGCGCTGCTTGCTTGAGCGGAACCATTTCAACCTGTAATTTGTGCAATGTTTCCGCAATCTTACGCCAGGCACGATCCGCAGGCAGGTAAAAACAAGTAAAGGCGATGGCGCGGCGCGCCTGCCGCCGATATAGTCGGTCGCATCGTCTGAATCTCAACCGAGCCCATGTCCACGCCACTTTCCCGTTTCGGCCTGTCGCTGCTGCTGGCGGCCTGCCTCTGCCCCGCCCACGCCATCAATGTGATGGACCTGAAATCCGAACAGCTGCTGTTCGCTGCCAGCGACCTGAAGGACACGTTGACCCTGACGCCGAACCAGCAAACCTTGTGGCAGCAGTCGACCGCGAAGGCCACTGCCCTGCTGCGCGCCCGGCAAAAGCGCCGCGGCGCCTTGCAAACCGAGGTGAAGGCGAAACTGGCCGATCCGAAAATCGAACTGCGCGAGCTGGGCCTTGCCATCGACCAGGAAAGCGACCTGGCCGCCGCCGAAGGCAAGCAGCTGCGCGAACTTTGGCTGACCGTGAACGACGCGCTCGACGACCAGCAGCGCGCGAAGGTGACGCAAGCGCTGCTGTCGCAACTGGAACGGGCGGACCATCCCGGCGAGATGGGCGCACGCGGCGGGCGTGAGGGTGGGCCGCCCGAAGGCGGCAGGCGCGGCGGCAAGCCGGGCGGCATGGGTGGAATGGGCGGGCAGCGGCCGCAGCAGTAAGCGCGGCGGCGCGGCAAGCCCTTTCAGAAGTCGAGGCCGGCGCGGTTGCTTGCTGCCGCCTTGGCCGACAGGTCCGACAGCTGCTCGAACAGCTGCGCGAAGCGCTGGTGACCCGGCGCGATCTTGTCGATGTGGATCAGCACGTCGTTGGCCTCGGTCGCGAGGTCGACGTTGTAGCCATTCTTTTGCAGACTCGAAATCAGGATCTGCGCGGCGTTGACCAGCACCCGCAGGTTGTTCGGCAGCGCCTTGCGGGCGTCGCGCGTCCAGGCGATCGCCTCGGCTTCCTTGCCGCCCTTCCACAGCAGCACGCCCTCGTCCATCAGCTCCGACGCCGTCTTGCGCGAGGCCTGGATCAGCAGCTCGCCCTCTTCGCGCATGCGGGCCTTGGCGAACAGACGGCGCACGTCGTCGAGCAGGACCGGATTGTCGTGGTTATTGCGGATCAGGTAGCACAGCAGTTCGATCGGCGCTTCCTTGATGCCGACGATGAACATCAAGGTCGCCATCTCGAGGCTGGTGGCGGTGTCCGGCCGCTCGCTGGTGGTGGCCAGCATGCGCGCCAGGTCGTCGCCGATCAGCCGCGCGCGGCGGTAGTCGCCGCTCTCGTGGTAGACCATGCCCTCGGCGATCTTGGCGCGCAGCTCCATGTCCTGGTTGGCGAATTCCTTTTGCACGGTCGACAACAGGCGCATCGCCTCGTCGGTCTCGTTGCGCATCGCGCACACGCGCGCCAGGCCAAGGTAGGCGTCCGGCGTCTTGTTGACCGAGTGCTCGCCGATCGCGATGCATTTGCGGAAGGCCCGTTCGGCCAGCACCACATTGCCGGACTGCAGCGCCACCTGTCCCAGCGTGCGCTGGCGCGTCACCGAATTGGGCGACAGCTTGACGGCCGATTCGAGCACCTTGCCCGCTTCCTCGGCCAGGCCCATGCTCTGGTAGGTCAGCGCCAGCTGGTCGTAGGCGTCCATGTAATAGCGGTTCTCGGACAGCACGCCCTGGAAGGTGCGGCGCGCACTGTCGAAATTGCCGTCCCGCAGGTCGATCTTGCCCAGGCCCGCGCGCGCCCATTGATAGTCGCCGTCGCGCAGCAGGCGTTCGTAGATGCTGCGCGCCTCCTTGGTATTGCCGCTCTTGAGCATCAGGGTGGCCTTCATGCGCAGCAGCTCGACTTCGTGCAGCGGATTGGCGGCGATCTGCGCATCGCACAGCTTGGCGGCGCGCAGGTAATCCTTGCCGACGAAGACTGCGTCGATTTCGCGGAACACATCCTTGTGCTGGCGCGCCTTTTCCAGCCGCGTCAGCAGCGACCCTTCGGTGAAGGGCTTGAGCAGGTAGGCATCGGGCTGGCACTCGATCGCGCCCATCACCGACTCCACGCTGCGCTCGGCCGACACCATGACCCAGATCGCCGATGGCTTGAGCAGGCCGCGTGCGCGCGCCTCTTCCAGCAGCTGGTGGCCGTTGCGCCCGTCCTCGAGGTGGTAGTCGCACAGCACCACGTCGTAGTGGACCTCGGCGATCATGCGCATCGCGACCGAACCGTTTTCGGCGTCGTCGATGCGCCGGGCGCCGAGCTTCTTGAGGTGCTCGCGCAGCATCCTGCGCACGCCGGAAAAGTCGTCGACGATCAGGTAAGCCTTGTCGGCCCAGTCCAGGCGCGGCCGCACGGGCGTCTCGGCGGGTTGGCGCATCGCATCATTCATCATGGCAAGCGCAGCACAAAGCAGCCGCCCCCGTAAGCACCACCGTTCTCGATGCGCACACTGCCGGTGCGCCCTTGCCGCTTATGCATTCTTGCAACCTCGCCAGCGAAATACAGGCCCAGGCCCGTGCTGTTGGTATGAAAATCGATGCCCTGTTCGGCCGGCCTGCCATTGACCGCCAGCACCGCCGCCGGGAATCCGGGGCCGTCGTCCTCGACGCGCAGCTCCAGCCAGCCGTCCGCTTCGGCGACGCCGAGAGCGATCCGCTCCCTGGCGAATTCGACCGCATTGCTGATCGCCTGGCCCAGCACGCCGACCACCAGGTCGTCGTCATAGCGCCAGGCCAGCGCCGGGTCGGCGCGGGTGTCGAGCGCGATCCGGTTCGACGCGAGCAGGATCCGGGCCGCCTCCGCCACCTGGGCGACGGTGTCGGACGCGCGCTGCGGGGCCGGGTGGAAGGGGTAGGCCGGGGTGCCGATCTCGCGGTACAGGCCGAGCATCTGGATCAGGGTGTCGTTGACGCGGCGCGCCTGGCGCAGCATGTGGGCCATGCGCGGGAATTCCTCGCGCTGCTGGACGGCGGGGTCGGCCAGCAAGCCTTCCAGCGTGCCGGCGATCACGCTCATGGTGTTTTTCACATCGTGGGCGCCCGCGGCGAGGAACATCACCATGGGCGGTGCCTCCGCTGCCGTGCTCACTTGCTGCTCGTCCATTGATGCGTTCCACTCAGTCATTGATATCGATTATACGCCGCGCCCTTGTCCCCGCGGCCAGGCTGCCGGCACAATATTAACGGCAGGAAAAGCCAGAATTCAAGGGCCGGGCGCGGCAAAGCGGCCAGGACGACGGTCCCGGGCCCGTCCCGCCGATTGTAGGAGCCGCGCCGCAGCGGCGGCGCGCGCATGACCGGGGTTGAGCAATAGCAAGTTCTGCATTACTATCAAATCTCATCATATTGCGGCGCACCATGATCAGCCTGAATGAAGCAAGGCATGCCGGCCTGTTCCGGCGCCAGCACCTCCTGCCCAACATCGTCGCCGGGGCGATCGTCGGGGTGGTCGCACTGCCGCTGTCGATGGCCTTCGCCATCGCCTCCGGGGTGCGGCCGGAACAGGGCCTGTACACCGCCATCATTGCCGGCTTCGTGGTCAGCGTGTGCGGCGGCAGCCGCTTCCAGATCGCCGGGCCGACCGGGGCCTTCGTCGCGCTGCTGGCCGGCATCACCGCCAAGTACGGGGTCGACGGCCTGCAGGTGGCGTCCTTCATGGCCGGCCTGATCCTGCTGGCGCTGGGCGCGGCGCGCATGGGCGGCGTGATCAAGTTCATTCCGGCGCCGGTCATCCTCGGCTTCACCGCCGGCATCGGCGTCATCATCTGGGTCGGGCAATTCAAGTACTTCTTCGGCCTGCCCGACAGCAGCGCCGTCCATTTCCACGAAAGAGCGTGGGCCATCGCCGGGCTGATGCCGCAGCTGCACCTGGCCACCACCGCCATCGCCAGCGGCGCGCTGCTGCTGGCCACCCTGTCGAACCGGGTGCCCGGGCTGGCGCGGGTGCCGGGGCCGCTGGTGGCGCTGGTGGCGGCGACCGTGGCGCAGGCGCTGTGCCAGTTCCCCGGCGTGGCCACCATCGGCAGCGCCTTCGGCGGCATTCCCCAGCACCTGCCGACCCTGGCCCTGCCGGCGCCGAGCGCGGGGCGGATCGTGGAGCTGGTCGGTCCCGCGTTCGCCATCGCCATGCTGGGCGCGATCGAATCGCTGCTGTCGGCCGTGGTGGCCGACGGCATGGCCGGCACCCGCCACGATTCGAACCAGGAACTGGTCGGCCAAGGCCTGGCCAACATGGCCGCGCCGCTGTTCGGCGGGTTCGCCGCCACCGGCGCCATCGCCCGCACCGCCACCAACATCCGCAACGGCGGCACCAGCCCGCTGGCCGGCATCGTCCATGCACTGACCCTGGTGCTGGTGATCGTGCTGCTGGCGCCGCTGGCCGGCTCGGTGCCGCTGGCGGCGCTGGCGGCGATCCTGTTCATCGTGGCCTGGAACATGAGCGAAGCCCGGCACTTCCTGCGCATGGCCAGGCGCGCGCCGCGTGCCGACGTCGCCATCCTGCTCATCACCTTCACGCTGACGGTGCTGGTCGACCTGGTGGTGGCGGTCAACATCGGCGTCATCCTCGCCACCTTGCAGTTCGTGCGGCGCATGGCCAGTTCGGTCGAAGTGGTGCAGCTGGGCGAAACCGAGCTTGGGCGGGAGCTGTCGGCGCAGGGCATGGAACGCCTGCCGCCGGGCGTGCTGGTTTATGCGATCGACGGGCCGTTCTTCTTCGGCGCGGTGGAGAATTTCGAGCACGCGCTGGCGACCACGCACACCAGCCCGCAGGTACTGGTGCTGCGCCTGGGACGGGTGCCGTTCATGGACATCACCGGCATCGACACGCTGGACGAGGTGATCGGGAAGATGCAGCGGCGCGGCGTGCGCGTGCTGCTGTGCGAAGCCAATCCGCGGGTGCGCGCCAAGCTGGAAGATGCGCACGTGCTGGAGCTGGTCGGGGCCGCGAACTGCTTCGACGGGATCGGCGGAGCGCTGGCGCTGTGCAAGGAACTGGCGGTGGACAATGCGCAGGAGCGGCACAAGGGCAAGCGCGGCGTAAAGGCTTCCGCGCATCCGGAACATTGACCGTTGGGGCCGCCAGAAAGCAGGCGTCGCGTTGACGCGCGCACGGCGGATGCCGGACTTCGTCTTCCGCCCTACGTGTCTATCTCCGGCGTTTCGGCCAGCAGCGCAAAATGCGCCGCCGACAACGGCGCCAGCGCATCGGCCAGCGCCTCATGGCCCGCCAGCCGCGATACCGACATGTGGATGATGGCCTCGGTGGCCCGTGCCGGCAGGTAGTTGGCCAGCACCGCCAGGTCGATGCCGATGATCAGCGGCGTCTCGCCGTGGCCGCCGCTGCACACCAGCGGCGTCCCCTCGAGCATCCACCAGCGCCCGGCGCCCGGCACTTCCAGGTAGCATGGGCCGCAGCGGCCGGCGACGCACTCGAGCAGCGCCGCCCGCAAGGCCGGGCTGGCCCCGACCGCCGCGCGCAAGGCCGGCTGCGTGCGGCGCCGCGCGCACAGCGGCGTGGCGCTGGCCAGCGCGATGTCGAGCGTGGCGCCGACCCCGAGCGGAATGGTCGGCGGGCGCGGCGCCACATAGTCGGGAACGAAGCGTGCCCCGGTGATGGCGACCGGCGCCATGCCGCGCCGCGCGAGATGCTGTGTCAACTGGTCCATGCTCACCTCCTTCTGCCTACTGGCCCACCATGCTGCATTTGCCGCCAAGCCACTTTGTGCTGGCGCAAACCCGACCGCCGCGGCTGGCGCATAAACAATTGTTGCGCATCAACGATGCACGCCCCATGCGTAGCATAGTCAGGGTTCGAGCAGATTCGGGAGCGCCGCCATGATGGATGCATGCCGCCGGGGGCCGGCCAGCGCGGTTTCAAGCCTTGCCCCCCGCGCGGGGATTGAAGGCCAGTTCGCTGGCCATCGACTGGTACAGTTCACGCGCGCGCCGGCTGGTGGCCGGCGGCAGCACGACGTCCAGCACCAGATACAGGTCGCCCGGCGGATGGCCGGGAAGGCCGCGTCCCTTGAGGCGCAGCTTGCGGCCCGATTGCGACCCGGCCGGCACATGCACCTCGACATTGCCGGACGGCGTGGGCACTTCGATCGCGGCGCCCAGCGCCGCCTCCCACGGCGCCACCGGCACATGCGCCATCACCCTCCTGCCCTCGACTTGGTAGCGCGGATCGGGATGGAACCGGACTTCGAGGAACAGGTCGCCCGGCGGACCGCCGCCGCTGCCCGGATGGCCCTGGCCGGCCAGGCGCAGCTGCTGGCCCGGCTGCACGCCCTTCGGGATGGCGACGCTCAGCGTGCGCTCCTCGCTGGCCGTGCGGCCGTGCGCATCGCGCCGCGGCACCTGCAGCAGCACGCTGCGGCTGGCGCCGCGGTAGGCGTCGGCCAGCTCGATGACGATGCTGGCATGGAGGTCGTCGCCGCGCATCGGGAAGCGGGCGCCGGCGCCGGCGCCGCGGTGCTGCCGCCCGACATGGGCGAACAGGTCGGCGAAGAAATCGCCGCTGTCGGCGCCGAACGTCTCGCCCCAGTCCGGCGGCGGTTCGAACGGCTGGCCCTGGCGCCGGCCGCTGCCGAGCGCATCGTAGGCGGCACGCTTCTCGGCATCGCCGAGCACGCCGTACGCTTCGTTGATTTCCTTGGTCATGCGGTCGGCGTCGGCCGCCCGGCTGACGTCAGGATGATGCTTGCGCACAAGCTTGCGGTAGGCTTTTTTGATGTCCTCCGCCGATGCCGTCCGCTCGAGCCCAAGCGTTTTGTAGTAGTCCTTGTATTCCACGTGCCTCACCCGAATGCTGGCGTCCATCGTACCGTGCCGGCGCGCCGCACAGCGCACGATTCCGTGGCGCCTGCCATGGCAAGGGGGGTTCCATGACTGCCTGGCTCAACCGTACAACGATCGCGCTCGCGCTCCTGCTGCTGGCCAGCGTGGCCGCCGCGGTCGGCGGCCTGGTGCTGGCCGAACGCAAGATGGCGCGCGTGATCGCCATCCATGTCAAGCCGGTCAAGCTGATCACCGACGCCGCCCACATCGACCAGGGCCGCTACCTGTTCAACACGCGCGGCTGCGCCGACTGCCACGGCAGCAACGGCGCCGGCAAGACCGTCATCGATTCGGGCGGCATCCTGGTGGTGTCGCCGAACATCAGCGCCGGCGAGCGCAGCGCGGTACTGCACTACAAGGTCGAGGACTGGGTGCGCACCTTGCGCCACGGTGTCAAGCCGGATGGCCGGCCGGTGATGATCATGCCGAGCGAAGACTACAACCGCCTGACCGACGACGATGTGGCCTCGGTGATCGCCTACGTGCGCCAGCTGCAGCCGGTGCCGGGACGCGCCGCCACAGTGCAGCTGCCGCTGACGGTCAAGCTGATGTACGCGACCGGCCGGGTCAAGGACGCGGCGGAGAAGATCGACCATTCCCTGCCGCCGTCGACGCCGGTCGACGCGGCGGTGACGGTGTCGCATGGCGCCTACGTGGCCAACACCTGCATCAACTGCCACGGGGCGGGCCTGTCCGGCGGCACGATACCGGGCGGGCCGCCGGAGTGGCCGCCGGCCGCCAACCTGACGCCCGGCAGGGGCAGCGCGATGGTCAACTACCCGACCGCGGATATCTTCATCGCGATGCTGCGCAGCGGACGGCGGCCGGACGGCAGCCCCATCAGCCCGCTGATGCCGTTCGGATCGTTGAGGGAGATGAACGAGGTCGATGCGCGCGCGCTGCACGCGTACCTGAAGGCGCTGGCGCCGCGCGATGCGGGGCAGCGGTAAGGCCTTGCTTTTTTGCGCTGGGCGCAAGGCGCGACATCCGCCAAACGCCTGTTTACCTGGCCCGGGCCGACGGAATCGTTTAAAGATCCCGTTCCTTCATCAGCGCGATGATCTCGTCCAGCCGCTGCTCGATGCCCCGCATCGCGGCCAGCTGGTCGGCCGCTTCCACGTTCGGCGCCGCCGCTCCCCCGCGCTGCGCCAGCTTGAGCGCGTCGCGCGCGGCCAGGATGCGGTTGCGGAACTCATGGGCGTCGATGATGCCGGTCAGGTGCATGTCGTTCGCCTGGCCGGCACCGCTGCCCGCCGTTTCGAACTTGAGGGTGCTGAGCTGGAAATGGCGCAGCACCGGGCCTTCGATGAAGGTCACGTCCTGGATGTTCTCGAGCGGGATGGTCTTTTCGACCTGGACGAAGATCCCTTTGCGAAAGCGCAGCGTCTTGTCGCTCAGGTGGCAATCGAGCTTGGCGAAGTAATGGCGCGCCCACCAGTGGCCGGCGCCGAGGAACCACAGCAGCGCGAACGGTATGCCGACGATGGTCGCGATCATGACGCAGCCGAACTTCACCACCAGGAAAGGCTTGATGAGCGGATTGAAACTCGCGCGGAAGGCATCGTCAGCTTGCGTCATCGTCGGTTCCGGTGGTGGAGATGGCCCCTAGTGTAAGGCAGTGCCGGGAAAAGTTGTCCGTTTGGCGTTAATATTGTCGGCTACCCGCCACCCGCCGAGTCCCATGCCAGCCCACGAAGCCACGCACAATCCCCCCGTCCGAACCGAAATCGCCGCACTGTGGCGCCTGTCCTGGCCCATGCTGGTCGGCCAGCTGGCCACCGTCGGCATGGGGGTGGCCGACGTCGCCATGACCGGCCATGTCAGCGCCGACGAACTGGCGGCGGTGTCGCTGGGCGCCTCGGTGTGGTCGATCATCCTGGTCACCGTGATGGGGGTCATGATGGCGATAAACAGCGTCGTCGCGCACCAGGTCGGCGCCGCCGACTTCGCGCGCATTCCGCACAGCGTGCGCCAGGGTCTGTGGATGGGGCTGGGCGTGGGACTGGTGGCCTGCCTGCTGACCAACCTGTCGGCGCTGGTGTTCGACCATATCGGCATGGACCCGCGCGTGGCGGCCAAGGCGGCCATGTTCGTGCATGTGATCAGCCTGGGCATGCCGGCCTTCGCCTGCTACCGCGCGCTGTACGGCTATACCACCAGCATCAACCAGACCAAGCCGATCATGGTGATCGCCCTCCTCGGCCTGCTGTTCAACGTGGCCGTCAACTGGCTGCTGGTGTTCGGCAACCTCGGCTTCCCGCAGATGGGCGGCGTGGGCTGCGCCGTCGCCACCGCGATCGGCATGTGGCTGATGCTGGGCGCGATGCTGGCCTGGATCCGCATCGCGCCGGCCTACTGCCAGAGCTATCCGTTCACCGGATGGGAAGGTCCGAACTGGAGCGAGATCGGCGCGCACCTGCGCCTTGGCCTGCCGATCGGCGTGACCTACTTCGCCGAGGTCAGCGCGTTCGGCGCCATCAGCCTGCTGATCGCGCGCTTTGGCGTGGTGCAGGTGTCGGCGCACCAGATCGCGCTCAATTTTTCGTCGCTGGTGTTCATGGTGCCGCTCAGTTTCGGCATCGCGCTGATCACGCGGGTCGGCCAGGCGCTCGGCGAGGAAGATCCGCGCCGCGCGCGTTTCGTGGCCTGGGTCGGGGTGGCGATGTCGGTCGCGTTCGGGCTGGCGTCGGCCGCCTTCATCGCCGTGTTCCGCTGGGAGATCGCGCGCGCTTACACGAGCGACCCGGCGGTGCAGGAATTCTGCGTGCAGCTGCTGGTGTTCGCGGCCTTGTTCCAGCTGTCCGATGCGACCCAGGTAGCGACGTCGTCGGCGATCCGCGGCTACAAGGTGACGCGCCCGCCGATGCTGATCCAGCTACTGGCGTTCTGGGGGTTCTCGCTGCCGCTCGGGTATGTGCTGGGACTCGCGCCGGCCTGGTTCGGGCTGTCGCCGGCGGCGCCGATGGCGGCCACCGGGTTCTGGATCGGGCTGGTGCTGGGGCTGACCATCGCGGCGGTGCTGCTGACCTGGGCGCTGGCCCGGCTGGCGAATCAGAGGGTGGCGCTCAAGCCAGCGTGACGCGTGGTGGATGACAGCCTTTGGCCTTATCCTCCCTACGCCACTTTCGAATTGGGTAGGGTGGGTGAGCGTAGCGCTACCCACCAGGAGCCGCCAACACACCGCATGGTGGGTAGCGCTGCGCTCACCCACCCTACCCTCCCTCACCCTCCAGAGCCCGCCACGGAACATAGCGCACAAGCACCAAATCACCATCGCGCGCCATGCATACATCGCCATTTTGCCGAATTTTCAGCGGTTTCGGCATGCACATTCCATAGGTAATTCTGGCCCATAAGTACAGCTTTTGGCGCCCACCTCTGGTATCGTTTCATAGTTGTTTATCCCCAACTTCCATCTCGAGATCCACATGCGAATTCTTCTTTGCCTGCTAGCCGCATTGGCCAGCATTCCCGCATCCGCGGAAAAGCTGACCCTGGAGCGCCTCAACGCCGAACCGGCGTTGTCCGGTCCTGGCGTGCGCAACCTGCGCGTATCCCCCGACGGCGCGCGCGTCACGTTCCTGCGCGGCCGCCCCGACAACCAGTTCCAGCAGGACCTGTGGGAATACAACATGAAGGACAAGACCACCAAGCTGCTGATCGATTCCAAAGTGCTGGCCCCAACCGAGAACTTGTCCGCCGAAGAAAAGGCGCGCCGCGAGCGCACCCGCACGGCCAGCCTGTCGGGCATCGTCAACTACAGCTGGTCGCCGGACGGCAAGCAGCTGCTGATCCCGATCTCGGGCGACCTGTTCCTGATCGACGCCGCCAGGCCGGAAGCGGCGCGCAAGGTCGCATCGGGCAATGTGGCCGATCCAAAGATCTCGCCGAAGGGCCGCTACCTGTCCTTCGTGCGCAAGCAGAACCTGTGGGTGATCGACCTGTCGAACGGGGCCGAGAAGCAGCTGACGACCGACGGCGCCGGCACCATCTTCAACGCCGAAGCCGAATTCGTGGCGCAGGAAGAGATGGACCAGACCACCGGCTACTACTGGGCGCCGGACGACTCCGCGATCGCGTACAGGCGTTTCGACGAAGCGCCGGTGCCGGTCGTGCGCCGCTTCGAGATCCACGCCGACCGCACCGACGTCGTCGAGCAGCGCTACCCTGCCGCCGGCGACCCGAACGTGCTGATCGACCTGATGATCGTATCGCCGTCGACCGGCGTGCAGCGCAAGATCGACCTGGGCCCGAACCGCGACATCTACCTGGTGCGCGCCGACTTCAGCGCCGACAGCAAGGAACTGTTTTACCAGGTCCAGACCCGCGACCAGAAGCGCCTCGACCTGATCGCCGTCGACACCGCCACGCTGGCCCAGCGCAACGTGCTGACCGAGACTTCCAACACCTGGACCACGATCCACGACGACCTGAAATTCCTCGAAAAGCGCAAGGCCTTCATCTGGGCATCCGAGCGCAGCGGCCGCAACCACCTCTACCTGTACGACATGAGCGGCAAGCTGCTGCATCCGGTCAGCAAAGGCGAATGGGGCATCGACGGCGTGCTGGCTGTCGACGAAAAGTCGGGCAAGGTGTTCGTGTCGTCGAACCGCGACGCGGTCATCGACAAGCAGGTCTACATGCTGACGCTGGACGGCAAGAACGCCGACAAGCCGGTCCGCATCACCCGCAACGACGGCTGGCACGACGCGCGCTTCTCGAAGAACGGCGAGATTTTCGTGGACACCTTCTCCGATCCGGCCACGCCGCCGCAAACCTCGATCCGCCGTCCCGACGGCGCCATGGTCGAATGGATCGAACCGAATGTGCTGAACGACAGCCACCCTTACGCCAAGTACCGCGACAGCAAGCTCAAGACCGAGTACGGCACGATGAAGGCGGTCGATGGCCAGACCCTGTACTACTCGATCATCAAGCCGGCCGACGTCAATTCGGGCAAGCGCTTCCCGGTCTACCTGTCGACCTATGGCGGCCCGCACGCGCAGCACGTGGCGCGCCGCTGGGGCAATGACTTCGACCAGTACATGGCGCAGCAGGGCTACGTCGTGTTCCGGCTGGATAACCGCGGCTCCTCGCGCCGCGAACGCGCGTTCACCGATGTCATCTACAACAACCTGGGCAAGGCCGAAGTGACCGACCAGCTGACCGGCATCGACTGGCTGGGCAAGCAGAGCTTCGTCGATGCGAAGCGCATCGGCGTTTACGGCTGGAGCTACGGCGGCTTCATGGCGCTGCGCCTGTTGTCGGCCGGGTCGGACAAGATCGCGGCCGGCGTGTCCGGCGCGCCGGTCACCGACTGGGCGCTGTACGACACCCACTACACCGAGCAGTTCGTCGGCGGCACGCCGAAGGGCGCGCCGGAAGCGTACAAGAACAGCGGCGTGTTCGCCCACCTGGACGGCCTGAAGTCGCCGCTGCTGCTGATCCACGGCATGGCCGACGATAACGTCCTGTTCACCAACTCGACGCGCCTGATCGACGCGCTGGTCAACAAGGGCGTGCGCTTCGACCTGATGACCTACCCCGGCGCGAAGCACGGTATCGCGAACCGCGCCGGCAAGCGCCACGTCAACGCGACGATCGACGCCTTCTTCCGCCGCCACCTGATGGATGGCGCGGCGGCCGCGCCCGCGGCCACCGCTGCGGCAGTCGCCGCGCCGGCGATGGCAAGATAAGCCGGTCGCCCCGAACGAAAACAGCCGCGCAAGCGGCTGTTTTTCATTGCGGGCGCGGTTTAGCGGTTGCCACGGTTCACTTCATCCTTGACGGCTTCCTTCAGGTCGCCGACCTTCTTCTGGATCTTGCCTTCCACCTGCTTCTGCAAGCCTTCGACTTGCTGCTTGCTGCTGCCGACAACGTCGCCTACCTTTTCCTGGATCTTGCCGCCGATGTCTTTCGCCGTGCCTTTTACTTGGTCCTTGTTCATGTCGTGGTCCCTTCCGTATGAGTTGAGGTCACGTTTTGTGACAATCCCGACTATACGGATTTTGCAATCCAGACTCTGTACGCTAACGAACGGTTTCCCTAAATCGATTTTCTCCAGACACTGGCAAGCCAGGGCTGCTGTTCGCGCGGCAAGCCTGCAGGCCGGTAGTAGTGTTGGATGTGGGCAAAGTTGGCATCGGTCATGAATTTCTGCCACGAATCAAAATCGTGATAGCTGCCGTAGCGCGGGCCGTTCCAGCCCTCTTCGTTATTGCCGCGGGGATTGGAGCTGAACAGTACGCCGCCGGGTTTCAGCGTATCGCGCAGCCTGGCCAGCACGTCGGGCAATGCGGCCGCCGGCACATGGAACAGGGCGGCGTTGGCGAAGATGCCGTCGAAGGTTTCCGCCGGCAAATCGAGGTGGAGGAAGTCCTGGTGCCAGACCTCGCAGCCGCTGTATTCGCGGGCCATGCGGCAGAAGTTGGCGCAGCCGTCGACGCCGGTCGCGCGGTGGCCGAGCGCGGTGAAGGTCTTGAGGTCGCGGCCCGGGCCGCAGCCGAGGTCGAGGATGGCGTGGGGTGGCGTGGATGCGATCGCGCCGAGCAGCGCGTCGATGTTCTGGCTGACGTCGTGGTCGATCGTGCCGGCGAAAAACTGGCTGGCGTTGCGCTCGTAGTGTTCCAGCGTGCGCTGGGTGATGGCGTCGAGGTCTTCGTTCATGGCGCATTTTAACGCCAACGGGGAGCTTGGCGGATGCCGGCTTTCGGCCCCTTCCGCCATGTTCGCATCAACGCGGTCTTACCAGACCCGCACCCGCTGCTCCGGCGCCAGATACTGCTTCTGCCCCGGCTGCACCTTGAACGCGTCGTACCACGCATCGAGGTTGCGCACCGTGAGCGCACGGTACTGGCCGGGCGCATGGCCGTCGGTCAGCACGGTGCGGCGCAGGGACGCGTCGCGATACTTGGTGCTCCAGGTCCCGGCATAGGACTTGAAGAACTGCTGGTCGGTCCCGGCGTTCGCCTTGCCGCCGGAAGCGGCGCGGTAGGCGTCGTAGGACGCAGCCAGGCCCGCCAGGTCGGCGATGTTCTCGCTCAAGGTCAGCTGGCCATTGAGCGCCAGGTCGGGGAAGGGTTTGTACTCCGAGAACTGCGCCGCCAGCCTGGCCGATGCCGCCTTGAAGTGCGCCAGATCGTCCTTGGTCCACCAGTCGCGCAGGCGGCCGGTGGCGTCGAACTGGGCGCCGGTGTCGTCGAAGCTGTGCACGATCTCATGCCCGATCACCGCGCCGATCGAACCATAGTTGACGGCGTCGGACGCCTTCGGGTCGAAGAACGGCGGCTGCAGGATCGCGGCCGGGAAGTTCATCGCGTTCTGCAGCGGCAGGTTGAGCGCGTTGATCACGTGCGCCGGCATCGCCCACTGGGTCGGGTCGACCTTCTGCTTCAACTTGGCCAGCGAACGCGCGTAGTGGAATTTCTCGGCATTGTCCGCATTGGCATAGGCGTCGGCCGGCGACACCTTCAGCGCCGCGTACGATTGCCAGCGGTCCGGATAGCCGATGCCCACGTACAGGGTGCGCAGCTTTTCCTGGGCATGGGCGCGGGTCGACGGCGCCATCCAGTCCAGCTTGTCGATGCGCTTGCTGAAGGCGGCGACGATGTTGCTCACCATGTTCTTGACGCGGGTCTTGTCGGCGGCGCTGAAGAAGCGATCCACGTACAGGTGGCCCATCGGCTCGTCGAGCGCGGCGTTGGTGGCGTTCAGCGCGCGCTTCCAGCGCAGCGACTGCTGCGGCGTGCCCGCCAGCGCGGTGCCGTAGAAGGCGAAGCGCTGGTCGACGAAGGCCTTCGACAGCATGGGCGCGAAGTGGTTGATATGGTGGAAAGCGAGGTAGTCCTTCCAGGCCGCGAGGTCGGCGCCGGCGACCAGCGCCGCGGCGCCGGTCAGCGCGCCCGGATGCCAGACGATGAATTTATTCTGGCCGGAGAGGCCGGCGCTGTTGAAGAAGGCCTTCCAGTCCATGCCGGGCGCCTTGGCCGCGAAGTCCTTCGTGGTCCAGGTGTTGTTGGCCTTGAGGACGTCGGCCGAATCTTCGCGCGACGAGTGCGACCGGGCGATCGCCGTTTCCAGCGCCATCACCCTGGCGGCGCGCGCCTCGCTGTCGGCGTAGCCGGCCAGTTTGAGCATGGCCGCGATGTGCTGCTGATACTTGGTGCGCAGGTCGGCCATGCGCGCGCCGGCGTCGATGTAGAAGGCGCGGTCCGGCATGCCCAGGCCGCCCTGCAGCAGATAGGGCGTGTTGCGGGCAGGCTCATTGAAACCCTGCGCGACCCACAGGCCGAACAGGTTTTCGGTGGCGAAGTTGGTCATGTTGAGCGGATCGACATCGGCGCGCAGGCCGGCGCCGAGGGCGCGCGCCAGTCCGGCCTTGTCCTTGATCGCGTCGATCCTCGCCAGCGCCGGCTTGAGCGGGGCCGCGCCCTTCGCCTCGATGCCGGCTTCGTCCATGAAGGCGTTGTAGAAATCGGCCACCTGGCGCGCTTCGCCCCTGGCGTTCTTGTCGGCGGCGATGGACTCGATCATTTTCGCGATGCGCACATTGGTCTCTTCGCTCAGCGCGGCCATCGTGCCCCAGGAGCCGCGGTCGGCGGGAATCGAGGTTTTCGCGATCCACTCGGCGTTGGCGTAACCGAAGAAATCGTCACCCGGCTGCGGCACGGCAGCCGCTGCGGCGACAGGCGCGGCAGGCGCGGCGGCAGGCGCCTGCGCAAATGCGGACAGCGCGGCGCCGTAAAGGGCGATGGCGGCTGCGGTCTTGATCGGGGTCCAGCTTGCTTTCATGGTTCTCCTTGGGGTCTCATAGTTATAGTTATGGAAGTCTCACCAACGTCGTCGCTGCGAAGGCAGGGACGACGTGCATTCGTCTACTCATGAAGCTACTTCTACTTCAATGCGGCGCGGACCTGCGGCAGCAGGCGGGCTTTCTGGGCGGCGCGCACGCGGATGCCGTTGCCGACCCGCTGCGCTTCGACCATCGCGTCGGGCCCGAAGTTCTTGGCGACGTAGTCTTCCATCATCGCGGCATGCGCCACGTTGGTGGACGAGGCGACGATGGCCGGGAACACGCGGTCGCGGCTGATCGCATCGGTGTTTTTCATCAGCGCGTCGCGGTTGGCGACGGCGAAGTTCCAGGACTGTTCGATATGCTCGGCGCGCGCGACGCCCGGCACGATCCGGGTGGTGATGTTCGGCGGCAGGTCGTTCGACACCGCCATCTTCAGCGTACGCGCAGCCAGGGCCGGGTCGCGCGCGGTCGTCAGCGCGCGGCCGAAGCGGTTGCGCTCCTCGGTGCTCTGGGCGCTCATGGCGCGCCTGGCCAGCGCGTCGTAGGTGGCGGCATCGGCATTGCGGCCGGCGGCCTGCATGACGAAATCGATCAGCGAAGGATTGACGCTGGCGGGATCGGCCAGGTAGCTGGCGAAGCGCGCCTTGCCTTCGGCCACGGCCTGCGGATCGCCGGCACGGGCCAGCGCACTGGCCAGCAGGGAGCGCAGCTGGCGCTCTTCGGCCGATTCGTTCGGCTTTTCGTCCCAGCCCAGCTGCTGGAACTTGGGCTTGGCCAGTTCGATCAGGAAGCGGCGCACCAGCGGGCGCTCCGGCTCGCCGGCGGCCAGGGTGTCGAGCGTTTGCAGGTTGGACAGGATGCCGTCCCACACCGCCAGGCGCGGCTCATTGGCATACGACTTCACCAGCGTCAGGTAGCTGTCGAGCTGCATGCGGTCGGCCTGCACCATCGCCCAGGTGTCGCTGAGCAGCTTGTAGCGGGTCGAATCGCGCAGCTTGGCCGCCTGCACCGCGAGCGCGTCGAAACTGGCCTTGTCGTACTGGACCCGGAAGTAGCCGACGCTCCACGGGTCGACCACGAGCGCGCTGTCGCAGCTGGCCTGCCACAGCGTGATCGAGGGGCCGGACAGCATGGAGTAGTAGGCCTTGCCTTCGACCGTGCCGACCTGCACCGGCACGTGCCACAGGCGTTTCTCGGCCGCCGGCTCGTCCAGCCGGAACTGCTCCTGCGACAGCGTGACGCGGCGCTTGCCCTGCTCGCAGGACTGCTCCACCTTGAGCAGCGGGAAACCGGGCTGGGTAGTCCAGTCCGACGCCAGCTTTTCGACCGGCTTGCCGGACGCGTGTTCGAGCGCGGCCCACAGGTCGGCGGTGGTGGTGTTCGAGTACTGGTGCTTGACCATGTAGTTGCGGATGCCCTTGCGGAACGGCTCCTCGCCGAGATAAGCCTCGAGCATGCGCAGGAAGGACTGACCCTTGGTGTAGGTGATCGCGTCGAACGCGGCCGCGGCCTGCGCTTCGTTCAGCACCGGCTGCTGGATCGGGTGGGTGGTCTTGCGCGCGTCGAGGTTCATCACGCCTTCGCGGTCGGCCAGGTTTTCCAGGTGGGGTTTCCATTCGGGGTGGAAGTGCTGGGTCGCCTTGGTCGCCATCCACGAGGCGAAGCCTTCGTTGAGCCACAGGTTGTCCCACCAGGCCATCGTCACCAGGTTGCCGAACCACTGGTGCGCCACTTCGTGCGCATTGATGCCGAAGGACAGCTGCTTGACGCCATCCGGACTCTTCTTGGGATCGACCAGCAGCGTCGCTTCGTTGTAGACGATGCCGCCCCAGTTTTCCATGGCGCCGTTGAAGCCGCCCGGGATCGCGATCTGGTCGAGCTTGGCGAGGGGATACGGCGTGCCGAAGTATTTGTTGTAGTAGCGCAGCAGGTCCTTGGTCGCCTGCATGGCGTAGGCGGCGGTCGGCAGCTTGCCCTCGGTGGTGACGACGCCGATCTCGACGCCGTCCTGCTTGTCGCTCAGCCGCTCCAGTTCGCCGGCGACGAGCACCACCAGGTAGCTCGGCATCCTGGGCGTGACGGCGAAGGACGTGCGGCGCAGGCCGCCTTCGAGCTTTTCCTCGTGCTCGACCGGGGTGTTCGAATAGGCCTTGAAATGGGCCGGCAGGTCGACCGTCAGCTTGAAGGTGGCGCGGAACACCGGCTCGTCCCAGGTCGGCAGCAGGCGCCGCGCGTCGCTCGGCTCCATGGTGGTGGCGATCATGGTCTTGTCGGCCGGGCCGGCCTTGTAAGCCATGTGGAACAGGCCGCGCGCTTCGCGGCTGATCTTGCCGTGGAATTTGAGGGCCAGGCTGTAGCGGCCCGGCGCCAGCGGCTTGTCCAGCTTGAAGCTCAGGGTTTCTTGTTTGGCGTCCACCACGGGGACCAGTGTCAGGTCGCGCAGGCCGCTGCCGGACAGGCTGGCGGCGTCGATGTCGATATTGGCCACGTTCAGCATGATCAGCGACGTGGCTTGCAGCACCTCGATCTCGACGGTTTCCGAACCGACGAAGGTATTTTTGGCGACATTCGGCAGCAGATGGGCAACATATTGCAGTGGAACAACATCCTTCGGCAGCTTACCGGGCGTGGTGGCGAAGGCGAACGGTGCTTCCGCATGGGCCCCGATGGCGGCGAACGTCAACGCGGCAGCAGCGGCCAGGCGTTTGGCGGTGAATGCTCTCATGTCTTCTCTCTAAAATTTTGCGGCGACCCGGATTGGCGCAGTACCTCACCCTGAACTCTAGGGGGAGCGCCTGACAAATGCGCCGGCTTTGCGATGAAATGCGAAATAATGCGCCAGGCCGTCGAAATTCGGGAATGGCCATGGTAGCCTCGGAACGGGTTTCACAGTATAGTCAGCCTGCCCGACAGTGGCGCACATCAAGGAGACATCATGACTCTGGACGCATTGCTGCAAAATCCGCAGGCCCTGCCCACCGCCCCCAAGGTCGTGGATGAACTGATCAGCAGCTTCGAACGCGAAGATGTGACCGTGGACGAGGTCGCCCGCAAGCTGTCGACCGATCCCGTGCTCAGCGCCAAACTGCTAAAACTTGCCAACTCCGCCTATTATCACGTATCGCGCAGCATCGGCAATGTCGATGACGCGATCCGCATGCTCGGCTTCATGACGGTGCGCACCCTGGTCATCAGCTCCGGCCTGGTCAGCGGCTTCAAGACGGTGCCCGGCCTCGACCTGAAGCGCTTCTGGCGCTACAGCCTGCACACGGCGGTCGGCGCCAAATGGATCGCCAAGAAGGCCGGCGAGAACACCGACCTCGCCTTCACGATCGGCATGATGCATGCGATCGGCCAGCTGATCATCCACGCCGGCAACCCGGAGCAGGCCCAGGAACTGGACAAGCTGGCCGGGATTTACGACCCGACCCGCATGGAGCAGGAAAAAGCGGCGATGGGCTACGATTTCAGCGAAGTCGGGGCCGAACTGGCGGTGCGCTGGAAATTCCCCGCCCTGTACGCCGACACCATCCACAGCTTCCCGGAGCCGCTGCGCCAGAGCCCGCCAAACCGGATGGCCGCCGTGATCCACCTCGCGGTGTGGCGCGCCCAGGCCGAGGAAGCCCGCGCCAGCGCCGACCAGCTGGCCGCCACCCTGCCCGCACTGGTCGCGGCCGACCTGAAGCTGGCGCCCGGGATCCTGCTCGAGGAGATGCCGCCGCTGGCGGAACTGAGCGCCGGCCTCGATGAACTTATTCATTGATCAATATTTCAATGCCAACAGGAAAAATATTTTCAGATTTTTTCAAATAAAGACTAAAGTTCGCTAAAACCGGGCCGATATAGAGGGACACGCGGTAATCCCTTTATACTTTTGGCCTGGGTGCGAACATGACCTCCAACGAAGTCCTCTCGATGTACGAACAGATTGCCGGCCTGACTGCCCAAATGGCGGTGGCGGCAAAATCGGGCGATATCGACCATTTGACCGGGCTCGAGCGCCAAGTGGCGGCGCAGGCGGCGAAGGTGGACAGCGGTGCACCGGCCATGGCCGGTGCGATGCGCATGCGCAAGATCGACCTGCTCAAGCAGATCATGGCGAACGACCGCGCGATCCGCGAAGTGACCGAGCCGTGGAAACTGGAAGACGTGATGGCGGCGCACTGAGCGACGCGGAATTCAAGACAAAAGCGCACCGAGGTGCGCTTTTTTGTTGGGCCCGGGGCCGCGGAACTGGCGTAGGGTGGGTGAGCGCAAGCGCTACCCACCAAGCACCGTGTTGGCTACGCTGGTGGGTAGCGCTGCGCTCACCCACCCTTCCCCATGCCTTACGGTCCACTCAGATCAAACAATCGCCAGCTTCAGCGACAAGGCAATCCCCTCGGCCGCCTGCGTGATCTCCGGCAGCGAAGGGAAACTCGGCGCGATCCGGATGTGGCTGTCCTCGGGATCGACCCCGTACGGATACGCCGCGCCGGCCGGCGTCAGGGTGATCCCCGCCTCCTTCGCCAGCGCGATCGTCCGCCTGGCCGCGCCCGGCGGCGTCACCAGGTCGATGAAGTAGCCACCCTTCGGCACCGTCCAGCTCACGCCCGCCACCTCGCCGAGCAAGGCGCCGAACTGCGCCAGCACGGCCTCGAACTTCGGCTGCAGCAGGGCGCGGTGGCGCTGCATCAGCGCGTCGACGCTCGCCTTGTCCTTCAATAGGCGCACATGGCGCAGCTGGTTGATCTTGTCCGGGCCGATGCTGCGCACGCCCGCGTGCCTGCTCCACCAGGCGATGTTCGCGGGCGAAGCCGCCAGCGCCGCGATGCCGCTGCCAGCCCAGCTGACCTTCGACGTCGACGCGAACACCACCGCCCGGTCCGGGTTGCCGGCGGCCGCGCAGGCGCCCAGGATATCGGCGATTTCCACGTTCTCGTCGCCCAGATGGTGGAAATGGTAAGCGTCGTCCCACATCAGGCGGAAATCGGGCGCGGCCGTCTGCATCCGCGCCAGGCGCTGCACCACCTGGTCCGAATACACGGCGCCGGACGGGTTGCTGTACTTCGGCACGCACCACATGCCCTTGATGGCGGGATCGGCGGCGACCAGCTGTTCGACCAGGTCCATGTCCGGCCCGTGATCGTCCATCGGGATGTTGACCATCCTGATGCCGCGCAGTTCGCAGATCGAGAAGTGGCGGTCGTAGCCCGGCACCGGGCACAGGAACACCGGCTGCTGGCCGACCCAGGGCTGGCCGCCCGGCACGCCGTTGAGCAGCGCGTACACGATCACGTCGTGCATCAGCGACAGGCTGGCGCTGCCGTCGACGATCACCTGCGCCGCCGGTACGCCAAGCAGTTCGCCGAACAGGGCGCGCGCTTCCGGCAGGCCGACGCCGCCGCCATAGTTGCGGCAGTCGGTGCCGTCCGCCGCAGCGTAGCCGGGCAGCGCGTCCAGGAGGGAGTTGCAGAGATCGAGTTGTTCCGGCGCCGGTTTGCCGCGCGACATGTCGAGCTTGAGTCCGCGCTGCTTGAATGCGTCGTAAAGTGCTTGTGCTGCCTGGGTCATTTGCTTGCCTTCCGTGATGGGTTCACGGAAGAGTATAGCTGCGGAGGGGGAATTCGGGAGAGCGAACACCAGGTATCTCCTGGTGTCGCCTCGTGCCGGTTGCATCCGGCGTTCACGGGACATCGTAGGCCCGCGAACCGCTTCCAGGACAGGCGTTTCTTCAACGTTCACCTGCTTGTCGCGCCACACTATCCTTGGTGGCTGCGCCAGGTCCGCGCCCTGTTTTTGCGGCCTCCTCGGAGACCACGGAAATGAGTATATCCGAAAACGGGCGCTTGTGTAGACAAGCGAACGCTTGTTTATAAATATTTTCTAAATGGCAAGCCAAGCGCCCGTTTTACTCGGCACAGCTACTCGGCGGCCGGTTCCTGCCGGGCCTCGGCCGCGGCCTCCTTCTTCTTGCCGAACCGGGCTTTCAGCTTCGCCAGCATGCCTGGCCCGGCCGCTGGAGCGCCAGCGCCCTTCTTGCGCCGCCACAGCCAGTAGCCAAGGCCGCCCGAGAGCAGCAAGATGCCGACGCCGATGCCTACCCACTGCCAGGGGAACGATTTCGGCTCGGCCTTCGGCTTGGCCGCGATGCCGGCCGCGGCGGCGGTTTTCGGTTTCGGCGGCGCCACCAGCGGCGGCGGCGCGGCCGGTTTCTTGCCTTCGATCGCCATCTGCAGCAGCCTGACCTTTTCCTCGAGGTCGACGATCTGGGCGGCCAGCACGCCGTTCTTGTAATCGAGCGCGGCGCAGGTCTTGATCTGCTCTTCGGTAAATTGCTGGACGCAAGCGGCGGCGCGCGGCGCCGGCACGCGCTTGAACAGCGGCGATGCCGCCGGCGGCGCCGATGGGCGCGGCAAGGCCGGCTCCGGCTTTTCGGCGGCAGCGGCAGGCTCGGCTGGCTCGGCCTTCGGCACGGGCGCCGGTGCAGGCGGGGGCGGCGGCGCGGGATCGGGCGTCAGCCACAGGGTCGCCACGCGCACGTCGCGGCGCGGGCCGTCGGCCAATTCGAGGAACAGGTGCACATACTCGCTGTCGACTGGCCTGGTCGAGGTGATGTGCAGGAACTGGCGGCCGTCGCGCCGCATGACCGACATGGTCAGGTTGGCCAGGATCGGATGCATGCGGATCCTGGCCCCGTTGTAGACTTCCGGGTGCGCCAGCCGGACCTGGACCGGCGCCGCCTCGGCGAAGCCGGTCAGTTCAATATCGGCCACCAGCGGCTGGCCGATATAGGTGCGCACCACCGGTTCGCCGAGCTCGGTCGCCAGCGCAGGCAGCGGCAAGGCGCCCGGCAACAGCATGCAGGCGCACAGGGCGACACGGACAAATTGGCGTTGAAGCATAGGGAATCGAGTCTATCAGCAATGGTTGGTGGCCAGGCAAATTTGTAGCCTTAACGTAATTAACGCGCGTTAGGGTAAACTCTTTAATCACGACGACGACTTCGACAGGATGACGCTATGGAAATGAGGACCGAAAAAGACAGTTTTGGCCCGATCGCCGTCCGCGCCGACCGCTTGTGGGGTGCACAGACCCAGCGCTCGCTCGAGCATTTCGCCATTTCCAGCGAGCGCATGCCGCCCGAGCTGGTGGCCGCCCTGGCCCAGGTCAAGCGCGCGGCGGCCGCCGTCAACCGCTCGCTCGGCCTGCTGGCGCCGGACAAGGCCGACGCGATCCTGCGCGCCGCCGACGAAGTGCTGGATCGGCAACACGACGGCGAATTCCCCCTGTCGGTGTGGCAAACCGGCTCCGGCACGCAAAGCAATATGAACATGAACGAGGTGCTGGCCAACCGCGGCTCCGAGCTGCTGGGCGGCGCGCGCGGCGAAGGGCGGCTGCTGCACCCGAACGACGACGTCAACCTGGGCCAGTCCTCGAACGACATGTTCCCCACCGCGATGCACGTGGCGGCTGCCCAGGCCGTGATGCATGCGCTGCTGCCGGCGCTGGCCCGGCTGCGCAGCACGCTGACGGTCAAGTCGCGCGATTTCAGCGACATCGTCAAGATCGGCCGCACCCATTTGCAGGACGCGACCCCGCTGACCCTGGGCCAGGAATTTTCCGGCTACGTGGCCCAGCTCGAATTCGCCGAACACGCGATCAAGGGCGCCCTGCCCGGCCTGCTGCAACTGGCCGCGGGCGGCACCGCCGTCGGCACCGGCCTGAACGCGCATCCCGATTTCGCCGCGCGCATCGCGGCCGAACTGTCTTCGCGCACCGGCCTCGGTTTCAAGACCGCCCCCAACAAATTCATGGCGCTGGCCGGGCACGACGCGCTGGTGGCCGCGCACGGCGCGCTCAAGACGCTGGCCACCGCATTGATGAAGATCGCCAACGACGTGCGCTGGATGGCTTCCGGCCCGCGTTCGGGCCTGGGCGAAATCACGATTCCCGAAAACGAGCCGGGCAGCTCGATCATGCCGGGCAAGGTCAACCCCACCCAATGCGAAGCGCTGACCATGCTGTGCTGCCAGGTGTTCGGCAACGACGTCGCGCTGACGGTGGGCGCGGCGTCCGGCAATTTTGAGCTGAACGTGTTCAAGCCGATGATCGCGCATAACTTCCTGCAAAGCGCGCGCCTGCTGGCCGACGGCATGCGCTCGTTCGACGAGCACTGCGCGCACGGCATCGAGCCGAACCGCGCGCGCATCGGCGAACTGATGGAACGCTCGCTGATGCTGGTGACCGCGCTGGCGCCGCACATCGGCTACGACAAGGCGGCGCAAATCGCGAAGAAGGCGCAGCACGAAGGGACCACGCTCAAGCAGGCCGCGCTGGCGCTGGGCTATGTCGACGAGGCGCAGTTCGCGCAGTGGATCGTGCCGATCGAGATGACGCGGCCCAGCCAGGCCTGACCTGCCTTAAAACTTGCGGCTGTAGCGCACCCCGATCAGCAGTTCGCGCGGGGTCGCCGCGTCGTGGCCCGGATGCATGCGCAGCATCATCGCCGCCGCCATGCGCCCGTGCTGGCCGGCGCGCCGCGAGTAGCTGAGTTCAAGGTCGCGTTCGGTCGCATTCGGCGCCAGGTTCAGGTTGCGCGCCGTGTAGCTGAGCATCCCCTCTTCCCGATGCAGCACCGCGCCCGACAGGCTGGCCGCGCCCTCGGTCACCTTGTTCGGCATCGTCAGGGTCAGGCCGATGCGGTCGCTGCGGTCCCACAGCTGGTGGCCCGACAGGCCCACGCTGAACGCCGCCGTGCCGACCGTGGCGCGGGGCGCGCCCAGGCGTTCAAGCTGGCCGATGCCCTGGGTGCGGCCGGCCGAGGCCATGCCCACCACCGACCAGTGCGGCGAGAAGGCATAACCGAGCGACAGCGCGGCGAAGGTGGTGCGCGCCGATCCGCCGGGCGACAGCGCGTTGCTGTGCACGGTGCCGAGCAGCGAACCGCTTTCGCGCAGCACCCCGGCGCTGACGATGCCGAGCGCATTGCCGGCGCGCTGTTCGAACTCCACGCTGAACAGGGCACGCTTCGCATACGGCGTCCAGGTCGGCAGCACGTCCGCATGGCGGCTGCCTTCGGACAGCACGCCCAGGCGCAGGCGGCGGCCGGGACCGGTCCTGACGCTGACGCCGGCGTGCTTGGCGCCATGGACCATCGCGAAATACGGCGGGTTGAAGGCGGCGCTGCCGCGCGCCATGTGCGGCGCCAGGCCGGACGCGGGCAAGCCGAAGAAACTGGCGCTGGTGGCGCCGGTGCCGGCGCCGAACTGCACGCCGCGGCGCAGCGGGGTGGCCACGGCAAAGCGGCGGACATCGCCGTCGGCCAGCGCCGCGAGCATGCTCGACGCATCGGACAGCATCGGATCGCTGGCAGGCTGGAGCGGCCGGGATTGGGCCGACAGCCAGGCCAGCAGGGGATCACTGACCGTTTGCGCCCAAACGTTCGCCGGCAAGACGGCCGCGCAAATTGCCACGATGATGATCGCTTTCATGCCCTGCTCTCTTCCCGCACAGGATGTGCTGAATTCAGGGTAGCATTTGTTTGCCGATAAGCAATGTGAAATTAACCACAGCAATGTTTTTATTTCGAAGTCGAGAACCGTGGTTCTGGACCACGGTTCTGGGTTTCCTCGGCTACACTGCCACCATGCGCCAACGACAGGCCGACAACGAGGATTAAAATGCAGAAAGTGGAATTTGAATTAACAGGCGAATACGTGGAGCTGAACCAGCTGCTCAAGCTGGCCGGGCTGTGCGACAGCGGCGGCGCCGGCAAGAACATCGTCGCCAGCGGCGTGGTGTCGGTCGACGGCAAGCGGGAACTGCGCAAGACGGCGAAAATCCGGGCCGGCCAGGTCGTCACCATCGGCGATGTGCGCATCATCGTCAGCGGCTATGCCGACGGCGCCTGACAGCGGCTTTTTGCTTGCCACATGGAAATTTTGGAGTATGCTGAAAGGGACTGCAGGGCCATGGCCGGCGCACATTTGCGCACCGACAAAGGTCACCTGTCTTGCTTGTCTATATTATAAGACGTTACCAACCGGTTGAAGGTGGCCGCCATGGATAGCCCTGAAGAAAGCCCACAAACCCAGGAAAGACTGATCGGCGACTTGCGTCTCGTCATCGAGAATGCCGAAGAGCTGCTCAAGAACACCGACCAGTACACCAGCGTGCTGTACCAGAACGCCCGCGCCAAGCTGGCGCAGGCACTGAACGCCGCTACCGAAGAACTGGCGCGTTTCGAAGACGCCCAGTTAAACCGCATGATCGCGGCCACCCACGCCGCCAACCTGCAGCACGCCGATTCCACCGGCGAAGCGCGCATCCTGCGCGCCTTCCTCTGATTTCATCCGGCCGCCGCCCTTAGGGGCGGCGCGCGCCCAGCATCGCGTCGATCGAAAACCGGCCCGGCCCGAACGCGATGATCGACAGCAGCAGGATGCCCCAGTAGCGATGGTCATTGATCGCGGCCGGGCAATCGAAGCCGAACAGCTGCGGATACGAAATCACCGCCATCAGGTTCACGAAGAACAGCCCGAGCGCGGCCGGGCGCGTCAGCAGGCCGGCGAACAGCAGCAGCGGCAGCACCAGCTCACCGGCCGCGCCCATCACCGCAGCCAGGTCGGGCGGCAGCAGCGGCACCTGGTACTCGTCGTGGAACAGCGCCACGGTCGCGTCCCAGTCGCGCAGCTTGGCCAGGCCGGCCTTGAAGAACACCCAGCCCACATACAGCCGCAGGCCGAGATTGAGCAAGGAGCCGCCCCACTGCGCAAGCAGGTCGTCGAAACGGTAGGTGGAGCGGACCAGGTTGGCGATCGTTTTCATGATGTTCATTCTCGTTTTGGAAAGTCAGGGATGCGGGGAACCATGGCCGTGCACAGGATGCGCTGCCAGGGGCGAATCAAAGCGTGGTCAAAAACTAGCCGCTGCCGCCGGCGGCGAAGGCGCCAAGCGCCAGCCACTGCCGCAGGCGCGCGGCGACGTCGAACTGCTCGTCGATATCGAAGGCCGCATCGAGCGCGGCGCCCATCGAGGCGCCTTGCGCCAGGGCCGCCAGCGCCGCATGGTTGGCCGCATCGAGCGGCGCCAGTTCCGGCTTGTAGCGCGGCCGCGCGGCCATGGCGTAACTGGGTTCATCCATCATGTCCGGGAAGGCGTGCGCGCCCCCTTCCTGGTGGGCCAGCCACAAGGGCACGACGGCGAAGCGCGACGCGACCAGGCTGCACGCAGGATGCAGGCGCGGGCGCAGTTCCTCGAACTGTTCGGGCGACAGCGCGGCCAGCGCCGCGCCATCGAGCGCCGGCGTATCGGCTGCGTAGTAGCTGCGGTGCAGCGCCCATTCGAGCCGCGCCATGTCGGGCAGGTAGGGGTAGTCCGCCACGTGCTCGAAGGTCTCGAGGAAGGCGGCGAAACTGTCGCCGAAGCGGTTCAGGTCAGGGTCCTGCGACGGCCTGGCCATGCCATAGGCGCGCGCCAGGGCGCTGAAGAACTCCTCGCCCACCAGCTCGCGCAGCACCGGATACGCGGCCGACAGCACCTTGTCCCAGGTGACGGTGAGGTTGCCGCGATACAGGGCGAAACGCCCGCTGCCGCCGTCCTTGCACTGGGCCAGCAACAGCGCCTCGGCGCGCGGATCGAACAAGGCGTCGGCGAATGCCTGCTGCTGCGCGGCCAGCCCGGCGCCGCCGCTGGCCGGCGCCGGGCCGCCGGCGGGCCGCTGCGCGCGGTGCGCGTCGAACCGGGCCGCGATCGTGGCCGCCTTGTCCGCCTCGCCGAGCAGGACCTCGAGCGCGGGGATGTCGGTGTCCCATTCGATCAAGGTGGGCAGCTTGCCGAAGCGCGCCAGCGCCGACTCGTACAGGGCCCAGACCGGATCGGCGACGACATCGCCGTGATGGTCGACCAGGGCGTCGGGGGTGACAAGGTGGCCGGCCAGGTGGATCTCGCCGACGCTGCCGGGCGCGATATCGGCCAGCGCGGCCAGCGCGTCCTCGCCATGGTTGCACTGGTTGACATACAGGTTGTTCACGTCCAGCAGCAGCGCGCAGCCGGTGCGCCGCGCCAGTGCCGCCATGAACTGGGTTTCGCTCATCGCGTCGTCGCGATAGCGCAGGTAGGTCGACACGTTCTCGAGCAGGATCGGGCGGCGCAGCGCATCCTGCACCCGCTCGATCCGTTCGCACAGCAGCTCGAACGCTTCGGCGCTGAGGGCCAGCGGCAGCAGGTCGTTGAGGTTGCGGTCATGCACCGCGCCCCAGCACAGGTGCTCGGACACAAGCACAGGCTCGACCCGCTCGACCAGCGAACGCACGCGCGCCAGGTGCTGTTCGGAGAAGCCGCGTGCCGAGCCGAGGCCGAGGCCGACGCCATGCAGGCTGAAGGGATAGTCGCGCCGCAAGTCCTGCAGCACGTGCCAGTCCCAGCCGGATTGGCCGATGAAATTTTCGGTATGAACCTCGAGCCAGCCGACCTTGGGCCGCTGCTCGAGGAATTGGCGATAGTGGGGGGCGCGCAGTCCGACGCCGATGGCGGGCGATGCCGCAGGCCGCAGATCGAGGTCGATGGCCATGGCCCCTCCGCGCTGCCTGCTTACTTGGCGGCGGCCAGTTTGCCGCCGGCCTTGACGCAGCTGCCCTTGGCGACGTACTTCCACTCGGCAGGATCGTTGTCCTTCTTGGCCTGGCCGGAGCAGGAATGCGAGCCGCTGGCGGTGGCGCAATCGTTCTGGCCGGCCTTGACGATGCCGTAGCACTTCTCTTTTTCGGCCTTCGCTTCGGCCGACGGATTGGCCGAGGCGGTGGTGGCGCTGGCGGCGCAGACGGTGGCCAGGGCGGCGGCGATCAGGGCTTGACGTTTATTCATGAATATCTCCTCGTTGAGAATGTAATGGCAGACTGATGGTGAAGGGCACCACAGGGCGCGTTGAAACTGAACATCAGTCGGCGCGTCACCCGTTTCCTTACAACTTTTTTCACGCGCAAAATGCGCTTCGGCGATTCTATGCGTTTTCGACACCGCGCACGCGAAAAAAACCCGGCGCTTCGCGAAGAAGGCGCCGGGTTGGTCGTAACGCCGGACGGGCGGTACAGCTATCCTGCGCCGGCCGATTGTGACAGCGCTGCCGGTCGCCGGGATGGTGGGGGCCGAGCGGCAATCGCTGGTCCGTGCTGACCCGTTACGCCCCCCCTTAACGCAGCCGCGCCGATCCTGTTGACAGAACAATCGCATCCGGGCTGCAAGATTTGACAATAACAATCGGGGTCAGACCTCAATTGCTGCGCAATTGAGGTCTGACCCCGATTGTTATTGTCAAATGAGGTTGCGGCGGGGAATTACGGCTCAGGCGGTGGTGTTGATTTTCGTGCCGAGGTTCGGGGGCAGGTTTTGCACCGTCGGGACCGACTTGATGGCGTCGATCAGCTGGGTCGCGGTGTTGCTTTCGATTTGCTGGGCGCGCTTGAGCACGGCGATGCCGACTTCTTGCTTGTTGCCCGTCTCTGCGATTGATGTTGCTAGCTTTGCAATGCCTGATACGTCCATGGCGATCTCCGGTTTTCTGCCTATCCCTGTTTACGGGTGGTTTTCGGAGAACTTTAGGGTGTCCAGCCACGCCAGCACCGCCGCCGGGTCGTTCAGGTCCAGCCAGGCGAGGCCCTCGCGCAGCCCATCCGGGCGCGGCGCATCGGACGCCACCGCGACGATGTTCGGGTCGTCCGGGTACAGCGCCCGCTGCCCGAGCGCGGGACGGTGCACTTCAAGTTTCGCGATCGGCTCCCATTTGTAGCCTTCGACCAGCGTCAGGTCGGCCGGCGACAGCCGCGCCAGCTGCTCGGCCAGGGTCGGTTCGGGCGCGCCGCGCAATTCGCGCATGACCGCCACCCGGAATGGCGACGCGATCATCACTTCGGCCGCGCCGGCCATGCGCAGCCGCGCACTGTCCTTGTGCGGCGGCTCGAGCAGGATGTCGTGGTGGCTGTGCTTGACGATATTGATGCGCAGCCCGCGCGCGCACAGGCCGGCCACCAGGTATTCAAGCAGCGTGGTCTTGCCGCTGCCGGACCAGCCAACCACGCCGAGAACGCTCCCGGCGCTCAATAGGGCACCCGGTAGCGGTAGCCGCGGTAATTCATCACGGCGGCCTTCGGCAGCAGCTTTTCCAGCGTCAGACCGGGGCCGACCTGCTCGCCCTCGCGCCGCAATACCTTGTCGACCAGCAGCAAGCGGTCGGCCGGGTTCTTCGAGTAGATGTAGCCGCCGATGGCAAGCTGCGGCACTTCGCGCTGGATCGCTTCCGGCAGTTCGCGAAGGCTGCGCACCTGGTCGTCCGCGCCCGCCCCTTCAGGAGCCGCCGCAGGCCTGGCCGTTGCCGCGGCGGCACGCGGGGCGGGCGCCGGCGGCGCAGCCTGAGCCACGGCCGGCGGCGCAGTCACCGCCACGACCGGCGATGCGCCCAGCACCGGCGCCGGCGCGGGCGATGCAGGCGATACAGGCGCAGGCGCGGCACCCGGC
>JAKFDH010000055.1:0-1525 GCA_036676245.1 Massilia sp.
CGCAGCACGTCGGGCGACAGCGCCGGCGTGTCGTCGATGAAGACCTTCACTTCCGACAGCATCTTGATCGCCATGTTCACGCGCGACCAGTCCTCGTCCTCGAGCTGGCCGGTGCGCAGGCGGGTGGCGTTGATGCGGCCGATGGACGACATCAGGCGGAAGGCCAGCTGCGAGGCCGACATTTCCATCGAGAACACCGCGACCGACTTCTTGGTCTTGAGCGCGCCGTATTCGGCGATGTTCAGCGCCAGGGTGGTCTTGCCCATCGCCGGGCGCGCCGCGAGGATGATCAGGTCGGACGGCTGCAGGCCGGCGGTCATCTCGTCGAGGTCGTGGAAACCGGTCGGCAGGCCGGTGACGCTGCCCTGGTTCTCGTAACGTTCCTGCAGGATGGTGAAGGCGTCCTTCATCGCCTCGCGCAGCGGCACGAAGTCGGCACGGCCGCGGCGTCCCTGTTCGGCGATCTTGAACACCTTCATCTCGGCGGCCGACAGCACTTCCTGGCTGTCGCGGCCCTCGGGCTGGAAACCGTCGTTGACGATCTCGGTTCCCGCCTCGATCAGCTGCCGCATCACGGCCTTCTCGCGCACGATCTCCGCATAGGCGCGGATGTTGGCGGCCGATGGGGTGCTGGAGGCCAGTTCGATCAGGTAGCCGGTGCCGCCGATCTGTTCGGACAGGCTGTTGGATTCGAACCATTCACCCAGGGTGACGGCGTCGAAGGGCCGGTTCTTCTCGCTCAGGTCGCGGATGGCGCGGAAGATCAGCCGGTGGTCGCGACGGTAGAAGTCGTTTTCGGTCAGGAAGTCGCCGACGCGGTCGAGCGAGTCCGGCGCCAGCATCAGGCCGCCGATCACCGCCTGTTCGGCTTCGACCGACTGGGGCGGGACGCGCAGGGCATCGATCTTGGCTTCGGTGCGGAAGGATTCGGAACGAGCGGGCATGGTCGCCTTGTCGATGGGGCGCAGCGGGAACGGCGGGCGGAAGGCCGGGTCGGTCATCGTAACGATCCCTCTGACGGCGCGACAGGCATAACCCTGTGCATAACCGGTGGGCATCTCTTACGCCCGGTGCGTCTCAGGGACTGAGACCGGGCACCGACGGGGAAAACGAAACGGGCGCCCGAGGGCGCCCGTCTGGGTCTTGCACGAGGCCTGGATCAGGCTTCGGCTTCGACCAGCACCTTGATGGTGGTGTGGACGTCGGCGTGCAGGCGCACTTCGATGTCGAACTCGCCGGTGCGGCGCAGCGGGCCTTCGCCCATGACCACTTCGCCCTTTTCGAGCGGGAAGCCGGCGGCGGTGAAGGCTTCGGCGATGTCGCGCGGGCCGACCGAACCGAACAGCTTGCCTTCGGTCGAGGCGTTGGCCGGGATGGTCACCGAGGCGCCTTCCAGCTTGGCCTTGCGGGCTTCGGCATCGGCCAGGACCTGGTTGGCCTTGGCTTCGTACTCGGCGCGCTTGGCTTCGAAGGCGGCGATGTTGGCCTGGGTGGCCGGCACGGCCTTGCCGTACGGGATCAGGAA
>JAKFDH010000056.1:0-79943 GCA_036676245.1 Massilia sp.
TTGGGGTAAAATGAGCACCGACTTTACCACCGCACCGCACGCTCGTGCCCTGCGCAATGGGCAGCGAGCGGCGCCATGGAAAAGTCTCCGAGGCCCCGCACACAAAAATCCTGACACTCCCCCTTAAAAGATCCAGACCCACAGACCCCGTGTCCGCAGGCCCTATGCCAGATCTGCCTTTCCTGGCCCCGCGCCAGATCTGACGTTCGGACAGGGTCTCTACCGTCCACTTGTCGCTTCTTATGTGGTACTACCTGTAGACAGTGAGGAAAGACGATTTGAAAGGAGGGCGAGCGTATACATGAGCTTGTGTCCGAAAACAGAACTGGCGCCGAGTGCCGAGGGCCGGCACCGCGGCACCGAGGGCCGTTACCCGCTCTTATGTGCATTGCATGTGGGGAAACAATGTGATGTTTGATGCAGTATTTCCGTTGTGAAATATATGCATGCATGTTAGGCTTTCTTGTCGCAATTTAACATTGACCGTTCGGTATGAACGCATCGAGTCGATTGAGGAAACGAGAATGACGACATTGACCCAGCTCGACAAGCTTGCCTCCAAATGGTTTAACGATCAGATGCGTAGGCGTGGTTTTGCGGTGGAAAAGAAGTTTCGGTTCTGGCGCAAACGCGGCCCGCTGTATGACATGTTCATGTCCGAAATCCTTGCGAGCGGGGCCTTCCTGCGGATGCGCTTGTCGATATGGTCACCCTGGGTGGACCATCCCAATACCGGGAGCTTGGCACGTTCCCACCCGACTATGCCCTGGTTGGCGGCGATCTGTCGGAGGATTTTCCTGGCCGGCTGGCAAGCGGGGAATTGTTTTCACTGGGGTCGGAGCAAGAGGTGGAGGGCAGCTTCAAACAGCTACTCAATCTCATCGATGGGGTTGCACTCCCTTGGTTTCCAACCATAAATTCATACGAGAGTTATGTCGCTTACGTCAATCGGCGCGGTTTCCTTGCTACGAGCGAGGCTAAGGAGGAAATTAAGCTGGGAATCGCGCGCGGTTTCGAACATGAACCATTTCTTTGAGCTCCGAGCGCCGGAACCTTTAGTGCTCTTGGAGATGGGTTTGCTCGAGAATTTACAAAATTTGTTAATGGTGCAACTTCGTGCAAGTAAAAGTTAACGCACTTGAACTTGCCTCCCGCGAGTACTTTTCAATGTGCTACGAATCCATTGGAAAATATCAGCGGAAAGAGGCGGTCAACATCTTCTGGATAAGGTTGGAGGAAGCTGGCCTACGTTTGGCCCTGATGATTCCACCAATCGGCCATTGCTGGGGAATGCAGTTTAGCCATGCCAAGGAGTTCGCCGCGTGGGTCGAGGATATTGTCGTTGACTCCTTGACGGAAAGAGTATTCCGCGATGAATTTGATGGCTTGGGAATTGATCCTGCAGACATTCCCGAAACGCTGGCTGGGTGCAGTTTCTTTGGTGAGAGTCGAGAATTTACGATCGGAACAAGGGAGCCGGATGTTCCTCGAGCCTGGTTTCGAACCGTCATCGTGCCAGATTGCGAACAAGCTTTCGAAGACTTCCTGTGCCGGGTTCAAATGCACATTGAACAGCTGGGTGTGTTCTTCGTGCTTCCAGCACCTGAGATTGATCAACTAAAAGTGCTTGCATGGTCGGAATCTGTTGATGAGAGTTTTGAGCTTCTGTTCGGCAAAGATAATCTTTCAAGCAAATATACTGACATCTCCTCTGCGAGATGCCGTGCTTTGAGTGCAGCAATTGAAGGAATTGCCGGGGAAGACGCCAGGAGCTTGCTTACGCCACGATCCCTGGACTGGGACTTAGTCCGGCCGAGCTATCCGGTGGCAGATACAGAATTGCGTTCAAAGTGGGGAAGTGCCGCTATGGCGGCATTTTCACTCAGGTCATTTAAGGACATAAATGAAGAAACCAAGAGAATTTCGCTACTGCAAGTTCAGCTTATGCAGAAGTGGCAATGGCCCGTTGGACTTCAAACTTTGGCGCGCCGCCATGATACGCAAGAGTATAGGGCTGCGATGTTGATGGGCAGAACTGCCTGGCAGCCGCTCGAGATCGAAGTCGATAGATTGCTGAACCAGACACGGAGTGTCTATCCGGTTGTCTTTGATTGAAAATCTGGATGGTGGCAGGTTCGGGCGCACCGGGCCTGGCAGAACCGAGCGTTGAACGCGCTCTTCATTGCTTGGTGATTTGCATCGTCTGACGTAATGTCATGTGGAGTGTCTGGCAGATCGATCAGCCAGATATGAAAGGAATGAGTGAACATCATGGTTCACAGGTACCTAATTATTGGCACGATATTGGTGGCGCTGCTGATTCTTCTTGCTACTAAAATTCATCGGCGACGCAAACCGTTGCCGGCCATTTCCGAGTGGTTTGCGGTTCAATTTGACGAGGCGTCGGTCGTCGTTTCGGCACTGCCTCCTGGCTCGGACGCTTGGAGCCAGTCCTTTCTATGGTCTGAGATAACCCGCGTATGTTTTAAATCCGAAGGGTTCGCTGCTTCAGATGCTATCTATGTTTTTACATCGCAGCGACCGGAATCCTTTGTAATTCCTACGGAGGCGAATGGAGGACTGGAGTTCTGGTCAAAAGTATTGAGTCGTGGCCTGTTTCCAGCGGAGTTGGCGATAAAGGCATCTTCGTTGCCAGAAGGGGCCTCACTTTGTTGGCCCACCATTGATTGAGCCGCGCCTTGTTTTCGGCAGACTCAGAGCGGCAAGAAGCTGACGGAAGAAGATCCCCTGCACAATGCGACGAGCTGGTCTTGCGACACGGCGACGAAATCGCAGCTGCAGCAGAGAGCGTTGAAGCGCGCAAGAGAACACAACGAACTTCGTGTACTTCGAGCAGGGACAAAGGATTGCGGAGCCGCTGGGCCGTACACATGAGCTTGTGTCCGAAAGTCAGAGCTGGCACCGGGGCGGGCACCGGGGCGGGTGTGAACTGTCCGGGGTTGTAGATGAAATGAAAGCATGAGGGATGAACAAACTTTATCGAAAGATATTAACAAGCAAGTTTGACGAACGCATGCGTCAGCATTTTCCTGAATTTCAATTGGATAAATACGACAAGAATCCCATGCGGGACTCCATTGACCGAGATTATGTGTTCAGGCCAATAGCGGGAACGTGCATATATGCCAGACTTGTTCCAAACCACAAAGGTTGGGACGAGTTCAGGTGCGTCATTTCGTGGTCAAAATTGGATCGTTTTCCGGAGCCGAAGCCGGCTTTCTACGGCCGAGACTCCTTCGGTGAAAAAGAAGCTGATATTCCGTTAAGAATATTGTGTGGCGAACATGATTCGTCATGGAGGATCGAGAGGACAAACGTTCCGGCTCCGTCGAATCCCAAAGAGATGTTTGACGACTATCGAGGATTGACGGAGGCGGAAGCAGAAGAGCTTATCGAACCATTGCTAGTTGATTTGTTTGAAAAATTGGATAGATGCGGACGGCCCTTTATCCAAGAGTTTGTAGAGCATATAAAGAGTCAAAAAAACACATGGACACCGGGGTCGTGCAGATCCCGCCAAATTGATGATCCTGCTTAAGAATGGAAAGGTGCTGACATGGCCGCGACCTTGAACGAAATGGATGAGATCGTTGACCGCTTGGCGTCGTTGAATGAGCGGGAATTGATCGAGGTGATGAGTCGCGCCTTTGCTATTTTTGGGAGGAAGTTTGAGGCTGCAGGTGAGATAGGCGTTCGTTACGTGCTTGCTCAATCCTCTTTTGAAAACGGCGAAGACAAAGAACCGTATATTGAATTTTTTGGCACACCCAGCGCGCCCTACCTAGGTTATGTTCAAGATGTAGCGCGCGAAAATGGAGGTTGCCCTACATGCGGGGTAATTGTTGCCTGTGTCGACAAGCTTGCTACTTGCCCAGTTTGTGGAACAGCAGGGGTGCAATGCACCTGATTGAGCAAAGCTGCTGTCGCTTATGCCGTAAGAGTAATCTGGCGCCTCCCTTGGCTTGGGTCTACGACGAGCGGCAGCGCCACAGCAGCGCCAGATGGCGGGAATACAGCCACAGCAGCAGCGGCAGCACCAGCGGGGACAGGCGGTTGTGGGACCAGGCGGCGCCCAGGTCGCCGTGCAGGAGGGCGATCGCGGCCCGTGTCATGCCGCAGCCGGGGCACCAGCCTTCGGCAAAATGCGAAATCAGGCAGGGCGGGCCGAATCGTAGCAGGGTCTCCGGCAGAACCAGCGCGATGGCCCCCAGCAGGGCGACCGCGACCGCAATGGCAATGCCGGCCCAATCAGTTCTTCTTGAGAGGACGGCCGTCGGCATCGGTATACGAACCCACGATGATGAGGATCAGGTCGATCAGCGCCCAGATCCCGCAGCCGCCCAGCGTCAGCAGCTGGATCACGCCGATGCCGATATGGCCGGTGTAGAAGCGGTGCACGCCCAGGAAGCCGAGGAAAAACGCCAGCAGCAGGGCGACGATCCATTCCTTGTCGGAAACCGGACCTTCCTGCACCTTGAAATTGCTGTTGTTGACAGCGACGCCGCACTTGACGCAGACGACCGCTTTTTCGTTGACTTCGGCACCGCAGGACTGGCAAAACGGCATAGTGGGACTCTCCATTAGGGATTGCTCGTCGGCAATCATGAAACTAGGATAACCCATGTTGAACAAAAATACAGCCCCTCCCGTGGCCGCCATCCGATGCGGGTATTGAGTTTTCGCTGTAATCGGCTTATAATCTCGGGTTGCTTGAATTCGAATTTGAGCAATGTTGTCAAATTTATTTAAAATCGCGAGTCCGGTCGCAAAGGGTGCCTGAATGGTGCTGGCCGGATTCCAGACCCAACCCTGGAGAATTACATGTCCGTCACAATGCGTGAAATGCTGGAAGCCGGTGTCCACTTCGGTCACCAAACCCGTTTTTGGAATCCAAAAATGGCCCCGTTCATCTTCGGCCACCGCAACAAGATCCATATCATCAACCTCGAAAAGACGATGGGTATGTATCAGGAAGCGATGAAAACCATCAAGCAAGTCGCAGCTTCGCGCGGCACCATCCTGATGGTCGGCACCAAGCGCCAGGCACGCGACATCATCGCGGCTGAAGCGCAGCGCGCCGGCGTTCCTTACGTCGACCAGCGCTGGCTGGGCGGCATGCTCACCAACTTCAAGACCATCAAGACCTCGATCAAGCGCCTGAAGGACATGGAAGCGGCGATCGAAGACGGTTCGGCAGAAAAAATGTCGAAAAAAGAAGCCCTGATGTTCCAGCGCGAAATGGTCAAGCTGCAAAAAGCCATCGGCGGCATCAAGGACATGGGCGGCGTGCCTGACGCGATCTTCGTCGTCGACGTCGGCTACCACAAAGGTGCGATCACCGAAGCCGGCAAGCTGGGCATCCCGGTCATCGGCATCGTCGATACCAACCACTCGCCGGAAGGCGTGACCCACGTCATTCCAGGCAACGACGACTCGTCCAAAGCCATCATGCTGTACGCCCGTGGCGTCGCTGATGCGATCCTGGAAGGCCGCGCCAACGCGACCAACGAAATCGTCGACATGGTCAAGTCGTCGGACGAATTCGTCGAAGTCTCCGAGCAGGCATAAATAGCCGGCGGGGCGACCCGCTGGCGGCGAGAAAAAGGGGTGGCATAGTCTCCCCTTTTTTTTAAACAGAATTCCGTAACAAATTGAGGAGAAACACATGGCAGCGATTACAGCAGCGATGGTAGGCGAACTGCGCGGCAAGACCGACGCACCGATGATGGAATGCAAAAAGGCACTGACCGAAGCCGAAGGCGACATGGACCGTGCGGAAGAGATCCTGCGCGTCAAGCTGGGCGGCAAGGCCGGTAAGGCAGCTTCGCGCATCACCGCCGAAGGCGTGGTGGCTTCGTTCATCGCCAACGGCGTGGGCGCCCTGGTGGAAGTGAACAGCGAAACCGACTTCGTCGCCAAGAACGACGACTTCCTGGCGCTGGCCGCGAATGCCGCCCGCCTGGTGGCGGAACACAACCCGGCCGACGTCGCCGCCCTGCTGGCCCTGCCGCTCGACGGCAAGACCCTGGACGAAGTGCGCGCCGCCCTGATCGGTAAAATCGGCGAAAACATGTCGATCCGCCGCTTCCAGCGTTTCGAGACCACCAGCAAGTTGGCCGCCTACCTGCACGGCACCCGTATCGGTGTCATGGTAGAGTTCGACGCAGCGGACGAGCAAGTCGGCAAGGACGTCGCGATGCACATCGCAGCGATGAAGCCGGTTGCCCTGTCGTCGGAGCAAGTGCCAGCTGAGCTGATCGAGAAAGAGCGTTCGGTCGCGGCACTGAAGGCACAGGAAGACGCAGACAAGGCAGCTGCCGAAGGCAAGCCAGCCCAGTCGCCGGAAATCCTGGCCAAGCGCCTCGAAGGTTCGGTCCAGAAGTACCTGAAGGAAGTATCGCTGCTGAACCAGGCGTTCGTTAAGAACGACAAGCAGTCGATCGAACAGATGCTCAAAGCAAACAACGCCACCGTGAAAGCATTCACGATGTACGTGGTTGGCGAAGGGATCGAAAAGAAACAAGACGACTTTGCCGCAGAAGTTGCTGCGCAAATGGCTGCTTCGAAGCAGTAAGTAATAAAGCGGGCCGGAAGGCCCGTTTTTTTAAGGTCAGGACACCCTAAAGTCGTCCTCGCGAACGCGGGGATGACGTTGGTTAAGGCGGTTTTTTTCACGCTTCGCGGTTCCTTTCACAGTTGCAGAGCAATACGAATTCACCATTTTTTGGAGCCCACTACATGTCGAAACCAGCCTACAAACGCGTACTCCTCAAACTGTCTGGCGAAGCGCTGATGGGCGATGACCCGTATGGCATCAATCGCGGCACCATCGAGCGCATGGTCGCCGACGTGGCGGAAGTGGCGAAGTCGGGCGTGGAACTGGCAGTCGTGATCGGCGGCGGCAACATCTTCCGCGGCGTGGCGCCGGGCGCGCAGGGCATGGACCGCGCAACCGCCGACTATATGGGCATGCTGGCCACCGTGATGAACGCGCTGGCCCTGGCCGACGCGATGCGCCACGTGGGCATCACCGCGCGCGTGATGTCGGCGATCGCCATCGAACAGGTGGTCGAACCTTATGTGCGCCCGAAGGCGCTGCAGTACCTGGAAGAGGGCAAGGTCGTCGTGTTCGCGGCCGGCACCGGCAATCCCTTCTTCACCACCGACACCGCCGCCGCGCTGCGCGGTTCGGAAATCTCGGCCGAGATCGTGCTGAAGGCGACCAAGGTCGATGGCGTGTACACTGCCGATCCGAAGAAGGACCCGAACGCGACCCGCTACGAGTCGATCACCTTCGACGAAGCGATCGCCAAGCACCTGCAGGTGATGGACGCGACCGCGTTCGCGCTGTGCCGCGACCAGAAACTGCCGATCAAGGTGTTTTCCATCGTCAAGCCGGGCGCGCTGATGCGCGTCATCATGGGCGAGGACGAGGGCACGCTGGTCCACGTTTAAACAATACAGATACAGGAGAGCAGCATGACTATCGCTGACGTCAAGAAGAGCGCCCAGGAGCGCATGAACAAATCGATCGAAACCCTGCGTGCCGACCTGGGCAAGGTCCGTACCGGCCGCGCCCACACCGGCATCCTGGACCATATCATGGTCGACTACTACGGTTCGCCGACGGCGCTGACCATGGTCGCCAACGTGACCCTGGTCGACGCGCGCACCATCGGCGTGCAGCCATGGGAAAAGAAGATGCTGAACGTCATTGAAAAGGCGATCCGCGATTCCGACCTGGGCCTGAATCCTTCGTCGCAGGGCGAAATGATCCGCGTGCCGACGCCGCCGCTGAACGAAGAGCGCCGCAAGGAAATGGTCAAGCTGGTCAAGAGCGAGGGCGAGGACGCCAAGATCGCGATCCGCAACATCCGCCGCGACGCCAACGAATCGCTGAAGAAGCTGGTCAAGGACAAGGCCGTGTCGGAAGACGACGAGCGCCGCGCATCGGAAGAGATCCAGAAGCTGACCGACAAGTTCGTCATCGACATCGACAAGATGACTGCTGAAAAAGAGAAAGAAGTCTTGACGGTGTAATATGCGGGATTGATGTGAACGCGGGGCGGCCTTCGGGATTCCGCCCTACGGGTATTCCTGCTTCTTAATGTCTGGATTTATGATTTATAAGAGTTCGACGACAGCCGTGCCGGAAGTGGCCGCGGTTCCGCGCCATGTGGCGATCATCATGGACGGCAACGGCCGCTGGGCCACCAAACGCTTCCTGCCGCGCGTGGCCGGCCACGTCAAGGGCGTCGAGGCGGTGCGTGGCTGCGTCGAAGCCTGCGCCGAGCGCGGTATCGAATACCTGACCCTGTTCGCGTTCTCGTCCGAGAACTGGCGCCGGCCCGAGGAAGAAGTGTCGCTGCTGATGCGCCTGTTCGTCACCGCGCTCGAGCGCGAAGTGTCGAAGATGCACGCCAATAATATCCGCCTGAAGGTGGTCGGCGACCTGTCGCGCTTCGACGCCAAGCTGCAGGAAATGATCGCCGCGGCCGAGCGCCGCACGGCCAACAACACGCGCCTGACCGTCACGGTGTGCGCCAACTATGGCGGCCGCTGGGACATCATGCAGGCCACCGCCAAGATGGTGGCGGCCAACCCGGGCGTGACCGAGTACACCGAGGAAATGCTGGCCGAGCACCTGGCGATGGCCTATGCGCCGGAGCCGGACCTGTTCATCCGCACCGGCGGCGAGCAGCGCATCTCCAACTTCCTGCTGTGGCAACTGGCCTATTCGGAGCTGTACTTCAGCGATACCTACTGGCCCGATTTCTCGATCGAGTCGCTCGATGCCGCGATCGCGTCCTACCAAAGCCGGGAGCGCCGTTTCGGCCGCACCGGCGACCAACTGGCCGAGAACAAATCCTGATGCTGAAAACCCGGATCATCACCGCCGTCGTGCTGCTCGTCGTCCTGCTGGCCGTGCTGTTCGGCGGCTACGCGCCGGCGTTCGCCGCGGCCGTGCTGGCTTTCCTGTTCGTGGCCATCATGGAGTGCTTCCAGCTGTTCAAGACGACGCCGAAGCAGTCGGCCATCGTCGCCGCCTTCTGGAGCGCCGCCTTCGCCTGGACCTTCCTGCTGCGCGACAATCCCTCGCTGCAATTCTGGTTCGGCCTGTCGGTGGCGATCTGGCTGATCCGCTTCGTGCCGGCGCTGAAAACCGGCCTGCCGCCGGCGGAAGGCTTCCGCAACAGCCTGCTCGGCTCGGTATACGCGCTGTCGATCATCGGCTGCTTCGCCGCCATCATCTATTTCTTCAAGCACGGCCCGGTCTACCTGCTGTCGGTGATGGCCCTGGTGTGGATCGCCGACATCGGCGCCTACTTCTCGGGCAAGGCCTTCGGCAAGCGCAAGCTGGCGCCGTCCATTTCGCCGGGCAAGTCCTGGGAAGGCGCGATCGGCGGCGGCATCTGCGTGCTGCTGATCTCGGCCCTGGTCGTATTGTTTGGCGGCAACTACCTGGCGGACACCTTCGTGGCTGCGCTGCAGGCCGCGCGCGGCTGGTTCGCGCTGTTCGCGATCCTGGCCATCATCGTGGCGGCCAGCATCGTCGGCGACCTGTTCGAATCCCTGCTCAAGCGCCGCGCCGGCGTCAAGGACAGCGGCACCTTGCTGCCTGGCCATGGCGGCGTGCTCGACCGTATTGACGCGCTGGTGCCGGTGCTGCCGCTGGCCGCGCTGGTCGACGCCTGGATCCGTTCGTCCGGCACCGTCTGACCGACCGCCGGCTTTAGGAACAAGGCTTTAGGAACAAACTATGCAACGCATCACCATCCTTGGCGCCACCGGTTCCATCGGCGTGTCCACACTCGACGTACTGGCGCGCCACCCCGATAAATACAGCGTGTATGCGCTGAGCGCGCACAGCAAGGTGGCCGAGCTGGCCGCCCAGTGCGCCCAGGTGCGTCCGCGCCGCGCCGTGGTCGGCAGCGCCGCCGCCGCCGCCGAGCTGGCGGCGCTGCTGCGCACGATGGACCTGGCGACCGAGGTGTCGTGGGGCGAGCAGGCCCTGTGCGAGATCGCGTCCAGCCCCGACACCGACACCGTGATGGCCGCCATCGTCGGCGCCGCCGGCCTGGCCCCGGCGCTGGCCGCCGCGCGCGCCGGCAAGAAGATCCTGCTGGCCAACAAGGAGGCGCTGGTCATGTCCGGCCAGCTGTTCATGGACGCGGTCCAGGAGCACCATGCGATCCTGCTGCCGATCGACAGCGAGCACAATGCCATCTTCCAGTCGCTGCCGCAGTCGTACGCGCGTTCGCCGCGCGGCGCCGGCGTGGCCAAGATCCTGCTGACCGCCTCCGGCGGCCCGTTCCTGAATCGCGCCGTCGACACGCTCGAAGCGGTGACCCCGGCCCAGGCCTGCAAGCACCCGAACTGGTCGATGGGGCGCAAGATCTCGGTCGATTCGGCCACCATGATGAACAAGGGCCTCGAAGTGATCGAGGCGCACTGGCTGTTCGGCGCGCCGGCCAGGCAGATCGAGGTCGTGATCCACCCGCAAAGCGTGATCCACTCGATGGTGTCCTACGTCGACGGCTCCGTCATCGCCGAACTGGGCAACCCCGACATGCGCACCCCGATCGCGCACGCGCTGGCGTTCCCGGAGCGGATCGAGTCCGGGGTCGCGCAGCTGGACCTGACCACGATCGGCACCCTGCAGTTCGAAAAGCCGGACTTCGCGCGCTTCCCCTGCCTGGCGCTGGCCTTCGAGGCGCTGGAGGCGGGAGGCACCGCGCCGGCCCTGCTGAACGCGGCCAACGAAGTGGCGGTCCAGGCCTTCCTCGACGAGCGCATCGGCTTCCGCGACATCGACCGCGTGATCGCGCGCGTGATGCACGAAAACCCGCACGGCGCCGCTTCGTCGATCGAGGCCGTCATGGCCCAGGACGCGCTGGCGCGCGCCGCCGCGCAACGCATTGTCACCGGCCTGGCGCGATGAACTTCATCCAGACCGTGCTCGCCTTCCTGCTGGCACTGGGGCCGCTGATCATCTTCCATGAGCTGGGCCACTACGCGGTGGCGCGCCTGTGCGGCGTCAAGGTGCTGCGCTTCTCGGTCGGCATGGGCAAGGTCGTGTGGTCGCGCCGCTTCGGCCGCGACCAGACCGAATGGGCCATTTCGGCCTTGCCGCTGGGCGGCTACGTCAAGATGCTCGATGCGCGCGACCCCGATATGCCGCCACTGGCGCCGGGCGACGAGGGGCGCGAGTTCACCCGCCAGAGCGTGTGGCGCCGCATCGCCATCGTGGCGGCAGGGCCGCTCGCCAATTTCATCCTCGCCATCGCGGTGTTCGCCGGCCTGTTCATGGCCGGCGTCGAGGAGGCCGGCACCCGGATCCGCCAGATGCCCGAGAACACGCCCGCCTGGCAGGCCGGCCTGCGCGGCGGCGACGAGATCAAGGCCGTCAACGGCAAGCCGGTCGCTTCCTGGTCCGAGCTGCGCTTCGCGGTCATCGAAGCGGTCATCGACAAGAGCGAAGTCCGAGTCGATGCCGAGCGCTTCTCGCACGGCCAGGTCAGCGCCGTGCTGCCCGGCGCGAAGGTGGGCGAGCTCGATGCCGACAGCGACGTGCTCGGCCTGCTCGGGCTGTCGGTCGCGCGGCCGGCGCCGACCATCCTCGAAGTGTCCCCGGGCGGACCGGCCGAGCAGGCTGGCCTGCGCAAGGGCGACCTGGTCACCGCCATCGACGGCAAGGACACCTTCGACGGCATCGTCATCATCGAGGCGGTACGCGCCAGCAAAGGGCGCACCCTGCAGGTAGACGTGAGCCGCGGCGGCGCTCCGGTCACCCTGGACATCACGCCGCGGCTGGACCCGAGCGGCAAGCATTACCGGATCGAGGCCGCACCGGCCATCCTGCCCGAGATGGTGACGGTCGCTTCCGGCCCGATCGGCGCGGTCGCCAAGGGCGCCCGGACGACCTGGGACAACGCCGTGCTGCAGCTGAAAATGATCGGCAAGATGCTGACCGGGCAGGTCTCGCTGAAGAACGTGACCGGTCCGATCACGATCGCCGACTACGCCGGCCAGACCGCGCGCATGGGCCCCGCGGTTTTCCTGAGCTTCATTGCCCTCGTCAGCATCAGTCTTGGTGTGATGAATCTGTTACCAATTCCGGTTCTGGATGGTGGTCTTTTGCTGTATTATTCGCTGGAAGTTTTGACCGGACGCCCCTTGCCGGAGCGGATTGGTGAATATGCGCAGCGCGCCGGCGTGGGCCTGCTGGTCATGCTGATGGCGCTGGCCGTGTTCAATGATGTGGCGCGGCTGCTGTAAAGCGCCCCATGCCTTATATGTATGTTGTTCAATGATGGACCCATTGATTTAGCCAATGAAATTACACTCTGACTGTTTCGCCTTGCCTTCATTTCGCCGCAGCTTGATCGGCGCAGCCGTCCTGGCGCTGTGCGCCGGCCCTGCGTTCGCAGTAAATCCATTCGTCGTCAAGGACATCCGTGTCGAAGGCATCCAGCGCACCGAGGCTGGCACCGTGTTCAGCTACCTGCCGGTGCGCGTCGGCGAAACCTTCAACGACGACAAGAGCATCGCCGCCATCAAGGCCCTGTACGCAACGGGCTTCTTCAAGGACGTGCGGCTGGAAGAAGAGAACGGCGTGCTGGTGGTGCTGGTCGAGGAACGTCCCGCCATCTCCACCGTGGACTTCACCGGCACCAAGGAATTCGAAAAGGACGTGCTGGTCAAGGCGCTGAAGGAAATCGGCGTCGGCGAAACCAAGATCTTCGACAAGGCTTCGGTCGACCGCGCCGAGCAGGAACTGAAGCGCCAATACCTGTCGCACGGCCTGTACGGCGTCAAGATCACCACCACCGTCACCCCGATCGAGCGTAACCGCGTCACCGTCATGTTCAATGTCGACGAAGGCGAGATCGCGCGCATCAAGCAGATCAACATCGTCGGCAACAAGGCCTTCAAGGACAAGGAACTGCGCGAGATCCTGCAGCTCAATACCAGCGGCTGGTTCACCTGGTACTCCAAGGCCGACCAGTATTCGAAGACCAAGCTGACCGGCGACATCGAGGCGATCAAGTCCTTCTACCTGGACCGCGGCTACCTCGAGGCGAACGTCGAATCGACCCAGGTGTCGATCACGCCGGACAAGAAGGACATCTACCTGACCATCAACATCACCGAGGGCGAGAAGTACACCGTCAGCGGCGTCAAGCTCGATGGCGAGATGTTCGGCCGCGAGGAAGAGCTCAAGCGCCTGATCCTGCTGCGCGAAGGCAGCGTCTATTCCGGCGCGCTGCTCACCGAGAGCAACAAGCGCATCGCCGACCGCATGGGCACCTTCGGCTACGCCTTCGCCAACGTCAACGCGAACCCGGAGATCGACCGTGAAAAGCGCCAGGTCGCATTCACCTTCTTCATCGATCCGGGCAAGCGCGCCTACGTGCGCCACATGACCATCGCCGGCAATACCACCACCCGCGACGAAGTGATCCGCCGCGAGTTCCGCCAGTTCGAAGGCTCCTGGTACGACGCCAACAAGATCAAGCTCTCGCGCGACCGCGTCGACCGCCTCGGCTACTTCAAGGACGTGACGATCGACACGCCGGAAGCGCAGGGCACGTCCGACCAGGTGGATGTCAACATGACCGTGGTCGAAAAACCGACCGGTAACTTCATCATCGGCGGCGCGTTCTCGCAGGCCGAGAAGTTCACCTTCACGGCGTCGGTCCAGCAGGCCAACTTCGCCGGCAGCGGCAACACCGTCGGCATCGAACTCAATACGAGCCGCTACAGCCGCACGATCGCGTTCTCGCAGACCAACCCGTACTTCACCGACGACGGCATCTCGCGTTCGTTCGAGGTCTACCTGCGCACCACGCGCCCTCCGGCGCTGAACGTGGGTTCGTACACGGTCAAGCAGACCGGCGGACGGATCAGCTTCGGCGTGCCGTTCTCGGAAATGGACACCGTGTTCTTCGGCATCGGCCTGGAACGCACCAGCATCGAGACCGATATCACCAGCCCGGTCCGCTTCCAGGACTATGTGCGCCAGAACGGCGGCCCGGCCGACGGCGTCGGTATCGCCACCACCAACGCCTTGCCGCTGACGGCGGCCTGGCAGCGCGATTCGCGCGACAGTGCGATCACCCCGTCCTACGGCCGCTACCAGCGCGCCAACGTCGAGATCGACATCGTCGGCGACTCGAAGTACTACCGCGCCGTCTACGAACAGCAGTGGTACCGTCCGCTCACGCGCTGGATGACCCTGGCGCTGAAGGGCGAGCTCGACTACGGCAAGGGCCTGTCGGGCAATCCATACCCGGTGTTCAAGAACTTCTACGGCGGCGGCATCGGTTCCGTGCGCGGCTACCTGAGCTCCTCGCTGGGCGTGGTCGAGCCGACCACCGGCGACGCGGCCGGCGGCGCCAAGCGCCTGATCGGCAACGCCGAACTGCAATTCCCCTTCCCTGGCGGCGGTCCCGACCGCAGCCTGCGCTGGTTTGCGTTCGCCGACGGCGGCCAGGTCTACCAGGAAGGCCAGAAAATGCGCCTGAACGAGCTGCGCTTCTCGGCCGGCCTGGGCCTGTCCTGGATTTCGCCGGTCGGTCCGCTGAAGTTGAGTTATGCTAAGCCTTTGAACGCGAAGCCGGGCGACCGCCTCGAGCGCTTCCAGTTCCAGATGGGCACCGGTTTCTGATCCAGATCTAGCTTGCGGAGAACTATGTTGAACACAGTGAAGCTCTCGATGGCCAAGGGAATTGCCCTGCTGGCCCTGTGCGTCTGCTCGATGGCGCAGGCCCAGCATGCGCCGAGCCGGATCGGCTTTGTATTTACCGAGCGCCTGATGACCGAGTCGAAGCTGGCGAAAGCGGCAGACGCGCGCATCGAGGCCGAGTTCTCCAAGCGCGACAAGGCGAACATGGAGCTGATCGCACGTTTCAAGTCGCTGTCCGAAAAGTTCGATGCCGAAGCGCAAAAGCTGGCGGAGCCGGAACGCACCCGGCGGGCGCGCGAGCTGATCGAGCTGGACAAGGAAGTGCAGCGCAATACGCGCGAGTTCCGCGAAGACTTGCTGCAGCGCAAGAGCGAAGAACGGGCCAACATCGCGCAAAAGGCATACAAGCTGATCGAACAGATCGCCGAGCAGGAAAAGCTCGACATCGTGCTGCAGGAATCGGCCTGGTCGAGCCCGCGCATCGACATCACGGACAAGATACTTAAACTTCTCGACAAATAAGGCGACGTCACCGTTAAGTGTGAACCTTAGCACGTCGTCCCAGCGAAGGCTGGGACCCATGCTGAATATGCTCAGTATGGGTCCCAGCCTTCGCTGGGACGACGCTGGTTTAGTTTTCAGCAACGGTGACATTGCCGCAATTAACAAGGTACAAGATGGGCACTCGACTAGGTGATTTGGTCGAACGCTTCGGAGGACAACTGGCAGGCGACCCGAACCTGGAAGTGACCGGGATCGCGCCGCTGGCCGACGCAGGCGTTTCGCACATCAGTTTTCTCAGCAATAGCAAACTGCGGGCCGTGGCCGCGCAGAGCGGGGCGGCAGCCCTGATCGTCTCGCCCGCCGACGACGAGACCGTGGCCGCGACCTACCAGGGCGCGCGCATCGTCACCCGCAACCCTTACGCCTATTTCGCGCGCGCCGCGCAATACTTCGCGGCGCTGGACGAGATTGTGCCGGCGCCCGGCATCGACCCGTCCGCCAGCGTCGATCCTTCGGCCCAGGTGGACGCCAGCGCCCATGTCGGCCCGCAGGTGACGATCCAGGCCGGCGCCGTCATCCAGGCCGGCGCCGTCATCGACGCCGGCTGCTTCATCGGGCGCGACGCCGTCATCGGCGAAGGGACGCACCTGTTCGCGAACGCGACCTTCCATGCGCGCTGCACAATAGGCGCGCGCGGCATCGTCCATTCGGGCGCCGTGATCGGCACCGACGGCTTCGGCTTCGCCAGCGAGGGCGGGGTCTACATCAAGATCCCGCAGACTGGCCGCGTGATCATCGGCGACGACGTCGACATCGGCGCCAACACCTGCATCGACCGCGGGGCGCTGGCCGACACCATCATCGGGGACGGGGTCAAGCTGGACAACCAGATCCAGATCGGCCACAACTGCGTGATCGGCGCCCACACGGCGATGGCCGGCTGCGTCGGCGTGGCCGGCAGCGCGAAGATCGGCAAACACTGCACCTTCGGCGGCGCCGCCATGGTGCTGGGCCACCTGACGATCGCCGACAACGTCCACATCTCGTCGGGCAGCATGGTGTCGCGCTCGATCCTCGAAGCAGGGCAGTACACAGGTTTTTATCCGCTGGCGAAAAACGCCGAGTGGGAAAAAAGCGCGGCGATCGTCCGCAATCTGGCGAGCATGCGGGAAAAGATTCGCGCGCTGGAGAAAACAATTAAAACGCTGACAGAACAAAAATGACTACTACCGAAAACAAGACCCTCGACATTTGCCAGATCAAGAAGCTGCTGCCGCACCGCTACCCGCTGCTGCTGGTCGACCGCGTGCTGACCTGGGAAGCGAACAAGACGATCACGGCGATCAAGAACGTGACCGCGAACGAGGAATTCTTCAACGGCCACTTCCCGCACAAGCCGGTGATGCCGGGCGTGCTGATGATCGAAGCGATGGCCCAGACGGCCGCCATCCTGTCGTTCCTGACGATGGGCGTCACGCCCGACGAGAACTCGGTGGTCTACTTCCTGGGCATCGACAACGCGCGCTTCAAGCGCCCGGTCGGCCCCGGCGACCAGCTGAAGATGGATATCGAGATCCTGCGCGTAGCGCGCGGCATCTGGAAGTACAAGGCGGTCGGCAGCGTCGACGGCGCGGTCGCGGTCGAAGCGGAGCTGATGTGCACCATCCGCAGCAGCGCCGACGCGAGCCAGCCTGCGGGGAAGTAACATGGGCATCATTCATCCAAGCGCGATCATCGACCCCAAGGCGCAGCTCGACAGCAGCGTCGATGTCGGCGCCTATTCGATCATCGGCCCCAATGTGTCCATCGGCGCCGGCACCGTGGTCGGCCCGCACGTGGTCATCGAAGGCCACACCAAGATCGGCAAGGAGAACAAGTTCTTCCAGTTTTCGTCGATCGGCGCCGCGCCGCAGGACAAGAAGTGGGCCGGCGAGCCGACCCGCCTCGAGGTGGGCGACCGCAACACGATCCGCGAATTCTGCACCTTCAACACCGGCACCGTGCAGGACGAGGGCGTGACCCGCCTCGGCAACGACAACTGGATCTCGGCCTATGTGCACCTGGCGCACGACTGCCAGGTCGGCAGCAACACCATCTTCTCCAACAATGCCCAGCTGGCGGGCCACGTCGAAGTGGGCGACTGGGCGATCCTGTCCGGCTACGCCGGCGTGCACCAGTTCTGCAAGATCGGCGCGCACGCCTTCGTCGGCATGTATACCAGCCTGACGCAGGACGTGCCGCCGTATGTGCTGGTGTCGGGCAATCCGGCCGGCGCGCGCGGCGTGAATATCGAAGGCCTGAAGCGGCGCGGCTTCACCCGCCCGCAGATCGACGCCATCCGCGCCGCCTACAAGCAGCTGTACCGCAGCAACCTGACCCTGGAAGAGGCCAAGGCGGCGCTGCTGGCGATCGAGGCCGAGACCCCCGAAGCGGCTGTGCAGGTTGGCGCCATGCGCAGCTTCCTCGACAGCGCCACCCGTGGCATCGTCCGCTGACGTGTCGGTAGCACTGGTCGCCGGCGAGATGTCCGGCGACATGCTGGCCGGCCGCCTGCTGGCCGGCCTGCGTCCGCGCCTGCCGCAGGCGCGCTTCCATGGCATCGGCGGCCCCGCCATGATCGCCCAGGGCTTCACCTCGGACCTCCCGATGGACACGATGACGGTGCGCGGCCTGTTCGAGATCATCCCGCGCTACCGCGAGATCAAGGGCATCCAGAACCGCCTGCGCGACCGCCTGCTGGCCGAACGGCCGGATGTGTTCATCGGCGCCGACTACCCGGGCTTCAACCTCGGGCTCGAAATGCAGCTGAAGGCGGCAGGCATCCCGACCGTGCACTTCATCGGCCCGCAGATCTGGGCCTGGCGCGGCGGGCGCATCAAGAAAATCCAGAAGGCGGTGTCGCACATGCTGGTGATCTTCCCGTTCGAGGAAGCGATCTACCAGCAGGCCGGGGTGCCGGTCACCTACATCGGCCATCCGCTGGCCGAGATGATCCCCGTGCAGCCGGACCAGGACGCCGCGCGGCGCGCGCTCGGCCTGGCGACGGCGGCGCGCGTGGTCGCCGTGATGCCCGGCAGCCGCATGGGCGAACTCAAATACCTGGCCGCACCGTTCATCGGCGCGGTCAAGCTGCTGGCCGCGCGCGACCCGGGCCTGCGCTTCGTGGTGCCGATGGCGGGCGAACGCCAGCGCCGGTACTTCGGCGAACTGCTGGCCCAGGCCGGGCTGCAGGACGTGGAGCTGATGCTGGTCGAGGGCCAGTCGCATTTGGCGATCGCCGCGGCCGACGCGGTGCTGGTCGCCTCCGGCACCGCCACGCTCGAAGTGGCGCTGTTCAAGAAGCCGATGGTCATCGCCTACAAGGTCATGCGCGCCTCGTGGGAAATCATGCGCCACATGGGCTACCAGCCCTGGATCGGCCTGCCGAACATCCTGGCGCGCGAGTTCGTCGTGCCCGAGCTGCTGCAGAACGCGGCCACGCCGCAGGCGATGGCCGAGGCCGTGTGGCAGCAGCTGGAAGACGCGCCGGGGCGCCTGCGCCTGGTGCAGCGCTTCACCGACATGCACCACAGCCTGCTGCGCAACAGCAGCGAGGAGAGCGCCGCCGCCGTCATGCGCATCATTGAAGCGGGGCGGGCGAAATGAGGAAGAAGAAGGTCAATTTCTACCCGGGCCTGAAGGCGCCGTTCCCGTTCACGCTGGACGACATCGTGTGCGGCGTCGACGAGGCCGGGCGCGGGCCGCTGGCCGGCCCGGTGTACGCGGCCGCCGTGATCCTCGACCCGGCGCGCCCGATCGACGGGCTGCGCGACTCCAAGAAGCTGACCGCCGAGCGGCGCGAGGAACTGGCGCCGCAGATCAAGGCCAATGCGCTGGCATGGGCGATCGCCGAGTGTTCGCATGAAGAGATCGACCGCTACAACATCCTGCAGGCGACCATGATGGCGATGTGCCGCGCGGTGCAGGCGCTGGCGATGGCGCCGACCGTGGCCCTGATCGACGGCAACCGGGTGCCCATCATGAGCTTGCGCTGCCACGCGATCGTCGAGGGCGACGACAAGGTGCATGCCATTTCGGCGGCGTCGATCCTGGCCAAGACGGCGCGCGACGCGGCGCTGGTGCTGCTGCACGAGCAGTACCCGCAGTATGCCTTCGACCAGCACAAGGGCTATGGCACCGCGCTGCACCTGGAGCGCCTGCGCGAGCACGGCGCCTGCCCGGTGCACCGCCGCTCGTTTGCGCCGGTGCGCGAAGTGTTGCCTGATGTGCCGAATGGTGCGTCGATGGCGTTCGATTTTTGAGCGGTGAATCGAAGTTGGCTACCCCACCATACCGTACGATTTCCAACGTCGTACCTGCGAAGGCAGGTACCCATGCTGAATTTGCTCAGCATGGGCTCCTGCCTTCGCAGGAGCGACGGTTTTAAGGTTAGCAGTCAATGAAGACCATCAGTTCACGCGACAACCCGCTCTACAAGGAGCTCAAGCACCTGGCCGGCAGTTCGCAGGCGCGCCGCAAGGCGGGCCGCACGCTGCTCGACGGCGTGCACCTGTCCCAGTCCTGGCTCGACCTGCGCGGCGCGCCGCTGCATTGCCTGGTTTCCGAGACCGCCCTGGGCAATCCGGAGGTGGCCGGCATCGTGGCCCGCTGCGAGGCGCTGCACGCCCATGTGACGGCGATGCCCGATCCCCTCTACAAGGCGCTGAGCCAGGTCGAACACGGCGTCGGCCTGATGTTCCTGGTCGAGACCCCGCAGCGCGAGGTGCCGGCGGCGCTGTCCGTGTCCGCGGTCCTGCTCGACAACCTGCAAGACCCGGGCAACGTCGGCTCGATCCTGCGCAGCGCGGCGGCGGCCGGCATCACCCAGGTCTACTGCAGCGCCGGCACCGCCTTCTGCTGGTCGCCCAAGGTCCTGCGCGCGGCGATGGGCGCGCACTTCGTGCTCGACATTTTCGAGAACGTCGACCTGGCCAGCCTCGTCAAAGAGGCCAGCGTCGCGGTGCTGGCCACCAGCGGCTATGCGACCGAGCAGCTGTACCAGGTCGACCTGCGGCGCCCGGTGGCCTGGCTGTTCGGGCACGAAGGGCAGGGCGTGGCCGACGATCTGCTCGGCCTTGCGACGCACCAGGTGGTGATCCCGCATTTGGGCCAGATCGAATCATTGAATGTCGCTGCCTGCGCAGCGGTATGCTTTTTTGAACAATTAAGGCAGAATCAGGCGTAGACGCCTTTGGATTCCCAAGGTAGTCTTGCACGAACGCCAAGCAAGTTTCACAGTGGAGCAGGGATGGACATAGCGCATTTGCATTTTATCGTCGCCGAAGCGGACGCCCTCCAGCGCCGCGGCCTGGTGGACATGCTCGGACAGATCGGCGCGAGCCAGATCACCGAGGTCCCCGACGGGCACACGGCGCTGCGCTGCTTCCAGGACTCGTTCACGCCCACCGTCAACGTCGCCATCATCGACCTCGACCTGCCCGGCATGGATGCGCTGGAGCTGATCCGCAACCTGGCTTCGATGAATTGCCGGGCGCGGGTGATCGTCATCGGCGCCCACACCAGCAACCTGCTGTTCTCGGTGGAGACGATGGCCCAGGCCTACGGCCTGGTCCTGCTGGGCACGATCCCGAAGCCGGTCACGCCGCCCAAACTCGAAGCCCTGCTCGAATTCTACGTGCCGCCGGCAGCGCCGTCGGCGCACGCCGCCTTGCCGACCTTCTCGTTCGAACAGGTGGGCGCGGCGCTGCATGCGGGCCAGTTCGAACCTTACTTCCAGCCGAAGATCGAGCTCGAATCGGGCCAGGTCAAGGGCCTCGAGGCGTTCGCGCGCTGGATCCATCCGGAGCATGGCCCGCTGGCGCCGGCTTCGTTCATCGACGTGCTCGAGCAGCACAGCCGGGTCGATTTCCTCGACTGGAGCATGATCGAGAAGGCCGTTGAGCGCTGCCGCTGGTTCCTCGACCAGGGCACGCCGCTGTCGGTGTCGGTCAACGTGGCGATGGAGACGATGGCGCATCCGCAGTTCGTCGAACAGATCGGCGCCTGCATGGCGCGGCACCGCGTGATGCCCGATTACCTGACCTTCGAGATGCCCGAGTCGGCGGTGCTGACCAATGACCCCACCTTCCTCGAGCGCCTGCTGCGCTTGCGGATCATGGGTTACGGGCTGGCGATCGACGATTACGGCGCGGGGCGCTCGAACATGCAGCTGCTGGCGCGGGTGCCGTTTTCGGAACTGAAGATCGACCGCAGTTTTGTCGATGGCGCGTCGAAGCGGCGGCCGCTGGGGACCGTGCTCAGTTCCTGCCTGGCGCTGGCGCGCAGCCTCGATCGCAGCTCGGTGGCGGTGGGGGTGGAGAACAAGCGCGATTGGGATTTCCTGCAAAGGCTGGGGTGCACCTATGCGCAGGGCTTCCATATCGCCAAGCCGATGCCGGCCGAGGCGGTGCCGGGGTGGCTGGAGGATTGGCGGCAGTTCTTTTAGGATTGCCGCGATATCGGCGTTATACCCGTCGCCGTTCGCCGGTCCCTTAATAATCCCTGCGATCCGGCTTAATCTCCTGCAAAATCGTGGTCGCGATCTCCTCGATCGACTTGGTCGTCGACGACAGCCAGCGTATCCCTTCGCGCTTCATCATCAGCTCCGCCTCGTTCACCTCATAGCGGCAATTCTCGATCGATGCATACTTGCTGCCGGCGCGGCGCTCGTGGCGGATCTCCGACAGCCGCTCCGGCGAAATCGACAGCCCGAAGATCTTCCCCCGGAACGGCGGCAGGTTCGACGGCAGCTTGCCGCGCTCGAAATCGTCCGGTATCAGCGGGTAGTTGGCCGCCTTGATTCCATACTGCATTGCCAGGTACAAGCTGGTCGGGGTCTTGCCCGAGCGTGACACGCCGACCAGGATCACATCCGCCGACGACAAATTCTTGTGCGACTGCCCGTCGTCGTGGGCCAGCGAGAAGTTGATCGCCTCGATGCGGTTCTTGTACTCCTCGCTGTCGACGATGTTGTGCGAACGCCCGATGGTGTGGGTCGACTTGATCCCCAGCTCCTGTTCCAATGGGGCAACAAAAGTCTGGATCAGGTCCATGTGCATGCCGCGCGCGTTGCGGATCACGTCCGACAGGTCGGGTTTGACCAGGGTCGAGAACACGATCGGCCGCTGGCCGTCGATGCTGAAGGCTTCGTTGATCTTGCGCACCGCGTCGTATGCCTTGTCGACGGTGTCGATGAAGGGCAGGCGCACCTGGCGAAAACGCAGTTCGAACTGGGTCAGGACCGCGTGGCCGAAGGTTTCGGCGGTGATGCCGGTGCCGTCGGAGACGAAAAAGACGGTGCGGGCGGAGGTCGGCAGGGCGGCGCGTGCTTCTGTGATCATAGGTTCGAGGCTTTAGTCAAGTGTCCGATGTGTAACATTGGACGCTGTGAATTCGGGACGCAGGCTGTAAAATGCTCTGCAACGGAACAATTGTGCTGCACCGCGCCAAGAATAACAAGAAAACAGTCGTCCAGCCTACGCGAAGATTTCTATCATCAGTAAGGGTGTTTATTATGACCAGCTTGTCTAACGCAGCATTGAAAGGACCGGACGGCACAGCGGCATTTGTCGCCTCGTTCGAGCACTTGCGCATGACCGATGTCGAATCGGTCGGCGGCAAGAATGCTTCCCTCGGGGAGATGATCAGCCAGCTCGCCGAAGCCGGCGTGCGGGTTCCTGGCGGCTTTGCCACCACGGCCCACGCGTTCCGCGACTTCCTCGAACACGGCATCGACGGCGGCCCGTCGCTGGCGGACCGCATCGCGGCCCGCCTCGACGGCCTGAACATCGACGACGTGCGTTCGCTGGCCGTGGCCGGCGCCGAGATCCGCAAATGGATCGTCGAGACCCCGTTCCAGCCGCGCCTCGAGCAGGAAATCCGCAGCTACTACGAGCGCCTGGTGGCCGATTCGACCACCGAGATGTCGTTCGCCGTGCGCTCCTCGGCCACCGCCGAGGATTTGCCGGATGCGTCCTTCGCCGGCCAGCAGGAGAGTTTCCTGAACGTGGTCGGCATCGACAACGTGCTCGAAGCGATGAAGCACGTGTTCGCCTCGCTGTACAACGACCGCGCGATCTCCTACCGCGTGCACAAGGGCTTCACCCACGCCGAAGTGGCGCTGTCTGCCGGCGTGCAGCGCATGGTCCGCTCCGACCTGGGCGCGGCGGGCGTGATGTTTACCATCGATACCGAATCGGGCTTCAAGGACGTGGTCTTCATCACTTCCAGCTACGGCCTGGGCGAGACGGTGGTGCAGGGCGCGGTCAATCCGGACGAGTTCTACGTCCACAAGCCGATGCTGGAACAGGGCAAGTCGCCCGTCATCCGCCGCAATATCGGCTCCAAGCTGCTGAAGATGGAATTCACGGCCGAAGCGAAGGCCGGCCGCTCGGTCAAGACCGTCGACGTGCCGATCGAAATGCGCAACCGCTATTCGCTGAACGACGCCGAAGTGGTCGAACTGGCCAAGTACGCCGTCATCATCGAGAACCACTACGGCCGTCCGATGGACATCGAGTGGGGCAAGGATGGCCGCGACGGCAAGCTGTACATCCTGCAGGCGCGTCCCGAAACGGTAAAGTCGCAGCAGAAGGCGGGCGACGCCCAGCAGCGCTTCAAGCTCAAGGGCACCGGCACCGTGCTGGTCTCGGGCCGCGCGATCGGCCAGAAGATCGGCGCCGGTCCCGTGCGCGTGATCAAGGACCCGTCCGAGATGGAGCGCGTGCAGCCGGGCGACGTGCTGGTGGCCGACATGACCGACCCGAACTGGGAGCCGGTGATGAAGCGCGCCGCCGCGATCGTGACCAACCGCGGCGGCCGTACCTGCCACGCGGCGATCATCGCGCGTGAACTGGGGGTGCCGGCGGTAGTGGGCTGCGGCGACGCGACCGAATTGCTCAAGGACGGCACCCTGGTGACGGTATCCTGCGCCGAAGGCGACGAGGGCATGATCTACGACGGCCTGCTGGAAACCGAAGTGACGGAAACGACGCGCGGCGAACTGCCGCCGATCGCCACCAAGATCATGATGAACGTCGGTAACCCGCAGCTGGCCTTCGACTTCCAGTCGATCCCGAACGGCGGCGTGGGCCTGGCCCGCCTCGAGTTCATCATCAACAATAACATCGGCGTGCACCCGAAGGCCATCCTCGAGTACCCGAACATCGACGCCGACCTGAAGAAGGCGGTCGAATCGGTGGCGCGCGGCCATGCTTCGCCGAAGGCCTTCTACATCGACAAGCTGGCCGAAGGCATCGCCACCATCGCGGCGGCGTTCTGGCCGAAGCCGGTCATCGTGCGCCTGTCCGACTTCAAGTCGAACGAGTACAAGAAGCTGATCGGCGGTTCGCGCTACGAGCCGGACGAGGAAAACCCGATGCTGGGCTTCCGCGGCGCGGCACGCTACCTGTCGCCGGACTTCGCCGAGTCGTTCGAGATGGAATGCGCGGCCATGAAGCGGGTGCGCAACGACATGGGCCTGACCAACGTCGAGATCATGGTGCCGTTCGTGCGCACGCTGGGCCAGGCCGAGAAAGTCGTGGCGCTGCTGGGCAAGAATGGCCTCAAGCGCGGCGAGAACGGCCTGCGCCTGATCATGATGTGCGAAGTGCCGTCCAACGCCATCCTGGCCAAGGACTTCCTCCAGCACTTCGACGGCTTCTCGATCGGTTCCAACGACCTGACCCAGCTGACCCTGGGCCTGGACCGCGATTCCGGCATGGCGCTGCTGGCGGCCGACTTCGACGAACGCGACCCGGCCGTCAAGGCCTTGCTGTCGCTGGCGATCAAGGCCTGCCGCGAAGAGGGCAAGTACATCGGCATCTGCGGCCAGGGTCCTTCGGACCATCCGGACTTCGCAGCCTGGCTGATGGAGCAGGGGATCGAGTCGATGTCGCTCAACCCCGACTCGGTGATTGACACCTGGCAGAAGCTGGCGGCGATGTGATGGGAAAGGCAATCGAATGGTTGACTCTTTGCCAAAAGGCGCTAGACTGGACGCATTGGATTGCCGGATAGAATAACCATCGAAATTAACCGCACCGTAATTGAAACCCTCGTCGCTCCGTGTGAGCCACGGGGGTTTTTGTATTTTTCACCGGGAGAAATGGCATGAGCGACTGGACAATGTGGGTTGTGCTGGCAGGCGTGCTGGTGATCTTTGAACTGTTCACCGGGACCTTCTACGTACTGATGATCGCGATCGGGCTGGGCTTCGGCGCGCTTGCCGCGCTGCTGGGATGGAGCATTCCGGCCCAGATCCTGGTGGCGGCCGTGGTGGGCGTTGTCGCCACCGGGCTGCTGCACCGCAGCCGCTTCGGCCGCCCGTCGCGCGGCAACAGCGACCGTGATCCGAATGTGAATATCGACATCGGCCAGGCGCTGACGGTCGGCGAATGGCAGGACGGGAAGGCGCGCGTCATGTACCGCGGCGCGCCGTGGGACGTGGAACTGTCGCCCGGCTCGCAGCCGCAGGCGGGCAGCTTCAAGATCGTGGCGGTGCAGGGGAGCCGCCTGGTGGTGGCGAACGCATAGTAGTCCAATTAAAGAAACGACTAGGGGAAATCATGGAAATTTTGGGAAGCATGGCCACGGTGCTCTTCATCGTGGCGCTGGTGTTCGTATTCAAGACCATCAACGTGGTGCCGCAGCAGCATGCCTGGGTCGTTGAACGGCTCGGCAAGTACCATGCCACGCTGGCGCCGGGCCTGAACATCGTGATCCCCTTCGTCGACCGCATCGCCTACAAGCACATCCTCAAAGAAATCCCGCTCGACGTGCCGCCGCAGGTGTGCATCACCAGGGACAACACCCAGCTGCAGGTGGACGGCATCCTGTACTTCCAGATCACCGATGCGATGCGCGCCTCGTACGGCTCGTCGAACTACCTGTCCGCGATCACGCAGCTGGCGCAGACCACGCTGCGTTCGGTGATCGGCAAGATGGAGCTCGACAAGACCTTCGAGGAGCGCGACCACATCAACACCACCATCGTCAACGCGATCGACGAATCGGCCGCCAACTGGGGCGTGAAGGTGCTGCGCTACGAGATCAAGGACCTGACGCCGCCGCAGGAGATCCTGCACGCGATGCAGGCGCAGATCACCGCCGAGCGCGAAAAGCGCGCGCTGATCGCCGCCTCCGAAGGCCGCAAGCAGGAGCAGATCAACATCGCCACCGGCGAGCGCGAGGCGGCCATCGCGCGCTCCGAGGGCGAAAAGCAGGCCTCGATCAACCACGCGGAAGGCCAGGCCAAGGCGATCGTCGCGCTGGCCGAAGCGAATGCCGACGCGCTGCGCCAGATCGCCGCCGCCATCCGCGAACCGGGCGGCGCCGATGCGGTGAACCTGAAGGTGGCCGAGCAGTACGTGCGCTCCTTCGCCGAACTGGCCAAGACCAACAACTCGATCATCGTGCCGGCCAACCTGTCCGACATGAGCGGCCTGATCGCCAGCGCGATGCAAATCGTGAAGACGCAAAAGTAGGCCATGCGGGTCATCATCATCACCGGGGCGTCCGACGGCATCGGCGCGGAAGTGGCGCGCCAGCTGGCGCAGGACGCGGGAGGCCGGCTCGGCCTGGTGCTGGCCGCGCGCAACGAGCAGATGCTGCTCGCCGTGGCCGGGCAGTGCGAGGCGCTGGGCGCCACCGTGCTGGTGGCGCCGACCGACGTGGCGGTGCAGGCCCAATGCCAGCGCCTGGTAGCGGCGGCGGTGGAGCGCTTCGGGCGCGTCGATGCGCTGATCAACAACGCGGGCCGCTCGGCCCATGCCAACTTCGAGGATGTGCAGGACCTGGGCTGGTACGAGGATTTGATGCGCATTAACCTGTGGGGCAGCGTGTGGTGCACCCACGCCGCCTTGCCGCACCTGAAGGCGAGCCGCGGCAGCATCGTCGCCGTGTCGTCGCTGGCGGGGCTGATTGGCGTGCCGGGGCGTTCCGCGTACGGCGCGACCAAGTTCGCGATGACCGGTTTCTTCGAATCGCTGCGGGCGGAGATGAAGGCGCGCGGCGTCAGCGTGACCACGGCCTACCCGGGCGTGGTGGCCACCGCCATCCGCCACCGCGGCTTCAATGCGCAGGGCCAGCCGCTCGGCGTGTCGAGCCTGAAGGAAGACAAGGCGATGCCGGTCGAGGAATGCGCGCGCCTGATCATCGACGGCATGAACGGGCGCAAGCGCGAGGTCGTGATGACGGCCAAGGGCAAGCTGGGGCGCTTCCTGAAGCTGATCATGCCTGGCAGGGTCGAGGCGATGGCGCTGGCCGCGGTGGCGGACGATCAAAAACCGCATTGATTCAGGCTAGCGTGGACCGTCTTGCGCCGAAGTCATAAACGCGAATTTCTAGACAGATGTTCCAATGTCGTCCCTGCGAAGGCAGGGACCCATACTGAATTCGCTCAGCATGGGTCCCTGCCTTCGCAGGGACGACATTGGTTTGTGTGCCTTTAGATTCAATATTGCGACTTCGGAAGTTCACTTTTAACGGGGCATGGCTTTGATTTAAGCCACTCTAAAGAATCGCGGCGTATAAAAGATGGCATACCAACAACGGAGGCCGTCATGAAGCGCTGGATACGTGAAAACAAGGGTTTGCTGGTGTTTCTGATGCTGTTCGGCGTGTTCCGCACCGCGGTGGCGGACTGGAATCCGATTCCCTCCGGCTCGATGCGGCCCAATCTCCTGGAAGGCGACGTGGTGTTCGTCAACCGCCTGGCCTTCGACCTGAAGGTGCCGCTGACCGACGTCATCGTCGCGCACATGGGCGAGCCGCAGCGCGGCGACGTGGTGACCTTTTCTTCCCCGATGAATGGTGAGCGGTTGATCAAGCGGCTCATCGCCGTGCCGGGGGATGTGGTCGAGATGAAGGATGACCGCGTCATCATCAACGGCAAGCCGGCCGATTACGCGCTGGTCGGCACCGTGAACGAGCCGGTGGAGGGCGGGGCGCTGACTGCGCAGCGCTACGACGAGACGATGGGCGCGCGGCGGCGCACGGTGCAGCGCTTTCCGGCGCGGCCGCTGATGCCCAACTTCGGGCCGGTGACGGTGCCGAAGGATTCCTACCTGATGCTGGGCGATAGCCGCGATAACAGCATCGATTCGCGCTTCATCGGCTTCGTGCCGCGCGAGCTGCTGATCGGGCGCGCGGAGCGGGTGCTGGTGTCGGCCGATATCATCGGTAACTGGATGCCGCGCGTGGAGCGGTTCGGGATGCGGCTCGAATAGGCGTTCCTGGCTGTTCCGGTGGGTAGCGCTTTCGCTCACCCACCGGCGCAGCCCGCGGCCAGAACCGGTTCGGGCTCAACAACATTTCCAATTTGTCGGTAAAATCGTGCGCTTCATTCTACGAGGCGCCGCATGCAAAGAACGTTGACGATCATCCTGGCCTGCCTCGGCATGGTCGGTGCGCTGGCCATCGATACCTACCTCCCATCGATTCCCGAGATCGGGCGCGAATTCGAGGTCGGGCCGCTGGCGGTGCAGCAGACCCTCAGCCTGTTCCTGTTCACCTTCGCCTTCATGATGCTGTTCTACGGTACGCTGTCCGACTCCTTCGGCCGGCGCCCGGTGATCCTGATCGCGCTCGCCGTCTATACGCTTGCCTCGCTGGGCGCCGTGTACGCGCCGACCTTCGGCGCCTTGCTGGTGTGCCGCGCGCTGCAGGGCTTTGCCGCCGGCGCCGGTTCGGTCATCGGCCAGGCCATCGTGCAAGACCGCTATTCGCACGACCAGGCCATGGCGCAGCGGATCATGTCGCACATCATGATGGTGTTCGGCCTGGCGCCCGCGATCGCGCCGGTGCTGGGCGGCTTCCTGCATGTGCATTTCGGCTGGCGCTCGACCTTCGTTTTCCTGGCCCTGTTTGGCCTTGCAATGATCGTGCTGGTCTACCGCCTGTTGCCCGAGAGCCTGCCGAGGGAGCAGCGCCATCCTTTCCATGGCGTGGCCATCGCGCGTAATTACCTGATGGTGCTACGCCGTCCGCAGTTCCTGCTGCTGGCGCTGGCCGTGGGGCTGGCGTTCGGCGGGCTGTCGCTGTATATCGGCTCGGCCGCGAACTTCATCATGCAGATCCTGCATCTGACCGAGACCGATTTCGCTTGGCTGTTCATTCCGATGATCGGCGGGATGACGGTGGGTTCGTTCTGGGGCGGCAAGCGGGCGGCGACGATGCTGCCGGCGAATATGAAGTGGCTTGGTTTTGGCATCATGGGCGCGGCGGCGGCGGTCAATGTCGGGTACAACGCGGTGTTCACGGCGACGGTGCCGTGGGCGGTGCTGCCGCTGGCGGTGTACACGTTTGGACTGGCGGTGGCGATGCCGGCGATTCAGGTCGGCGCGCTGGCGCTGTTCCCGGATAACCGGGGGCTGGCGTCGTCGATGCTGTCGTTCATACAGATGATGGCGTTTGCGATGGTGTCGGGCTTGCTGGCGCCGCTGCTGTTCGATAGCGCGTTCAAGCTGGCGTGCGGGGTGCTGGTGCTGGTGATGCTGGCGTTCGTGTGCTGGCGGGTGAGTTTGCGTTTGAAAGAAGAGGACTGACGCTAGCCGAGGGTAGGGTGGGTGAGCGACAGCGCTACCCACCAAGCGTCATCGGCGGCTCATGGTGGGTAGCGCTGTCGCTCACCCACCCTACGCCTGTTTACACGCCTCACGCCTCTAGCGCACGTTCTGCTTCATCGCCGCAGCCACTTCGCGCTTGCCATCCCGTTCCTTCTCCGTCGCGCGCTTGTCATGCTGCTTCTTGCCCTTCGCCAGACCAATTTCGCACTTCACCCGGCCGCCCTTGTAGTGCAGGTTGAGCGGCACCAGCGTGTACCCCGAACGCTCGACCTTGCCGACCAGCTTGTCCAGCTCGGCGCGGTGCAGCAGCAGCTTGCGGGTGCGTAGCGCTTCCGGGTGCGTGAACGACGAGGCCGTCGACAGCGCGCTGATGTGCGCGCCGAACAGGTACAGCTCGTCACCCTTGACGATGACGTAGGCTTCCTTCAGCTGCACGCGCGAATCGCGGATCGCTTTGACTTCCCATCCCTCCAGCACGATGCCCGCTTCGTAACGGTCCTCGATGAAGTAGTCGTGGAAAGCTTTTTTATTATCAACAATACTCATGAAATAGCTAAAATGCGCGGGTCGGTTAAACTACTGATGCAACAATTCCAACATCATAGCAAACGGTTGATCAATGGCAGTAGTTCACAAAACAGTTTTTCTCGGTTACAGCGCTGAACAGATGTTCGAACTGGTGGCCAAGGTCGAAGATTATCCTAAATTCCTGCCGTGGTGCGGCGGCGTGAATGTCATTGAACGCAGCGAGGATACGCTGATTGCTTGCCTGGCGATTCATTTTCACGGCGTCAACCAGAGCTTCACGACGAAGAACCATAACACCCGTCCGACCCAGATGAAGATGAAGCTGGTCGATGGTCCGTTCAAGTGCATGGACGGCACCTGGACCTTCAAGCCGCTGCGCGCGGATGCTTGCAAGGTCGAGTTCGACCTGCACTACGAGTTTTCGAGCCTGATCCTGGAGCAGTTGATCGGACCGGTGTTCGGCGTGATCGCCAATAATATGGTCGATTCCTTCTGCAAGCGCGCGGAGACGGTATATGGCTGAACTGATCAATGTGCAGCTGTGCTACGCAACGCCGCTGCGCGAGATCCTGCGGACGCTGGCCGTGGCGCCGGGGACGACGATCGAACAGGCGATCGCGCAAAGCGGCTTGCTGGACGATGTGCCGGGGATCGACCTGGCGACGCAGCCGGTCGGCATCTACGGCAAGAAGAAGGCGCTCGACACCGTGCTGCGCGAGCATGACCGGATCGAGATTTACCGGGCGTTGGTTGCCGATCCGAAGACCAGCAAGCGCAAGCGCCGCTCCACTACGCCCTAGTTACAGGCCGCCGCTATTGCCCTGTTTGCTTTCTCCTGACGTTCTGCGCGCTGGGCGTCGGTGATGAAGTTGCGCTCGCCGTCCTTGCCTGGCTCCGTCAGTCGTTCGCCCGAATCGAGCTGAGCCTTGTGGGCGCGGGCCGTTTCGCAATTCTCGGCCTTGATGCGGCGTTTCTCGGCTTCGGCTTGTTCTTTCTTCTCGGCTTCGGCACGTTCGGTCTGGCGTTTCTTGAATTCGGCATTCTGTTCGGCCGTGGTCAGCGGTCCTTTCTTCGGCGCGGGCGCAGAGGCGGTGGACGCGGCCGCAGAGGCGGCAGGCTCCGCCTTCTTCGGATTGAGCATCGCATCGAGGCCTTCAGCCGCTTCGGCGCGCGACTTGTAGGCCTGGCCGGGCGCCTTCAGGATCTTCCCGGTCGGCACCGACGGCGGCGGCGGGCGGTCCGAAAACTGCTTGACGCCTTTGTCATCGACCCACACATACTGCGCCTGGGCCAGCGTGGCGAACAGCAGCAGGGCGCCGCCAGCGACCGCGCGCAGCGTCCGGATTGTTGTTAAGTTGCTCATATGCATGTTTCCTAGAGAAAAGCCTTGGCCTAGTTTCACCGTGATGGCCGGTCCATGTCAACGGAAAACGGCAGGGAAGGGCCCATTTTGCCCCCTGATGAGACGCCGGGCGCGAACTTCTGTATAATTCGCTTTTGCGCCAATAGGAAAATGCTATGCGTCTACTTCAAAAAGCACTCACGTTCGATGATGTGCTCCTCGTTCCGGCTTATTCGAACATCCTGCCAGCCGACACCTCCCTCAAGACCCGCCTGACCCGCAATATCGCCTTGAATATCCCCCTGTTGTCCGCGGCGATGGATACCGTCACGGAAGCGCGCCTGGCGATTGCCATGGCCCAGGAAGGCGGCATCGGCATTATCCACAAGAACCTGGCGCCGAAGGACCAGGCGCGTGAAGTAGCGCGCGTCAAGCGTTTTGAAGCGGGCGTGCTGCGCGACCCGATCACGATCCCGCCGACGATGAAAATCCGCGACGTGATCGCCCTGACCGAACAATACGGCATCAGCGGCTTCCCTGTGGTCGAAGGCAAGACCGTGGTCGGCATCATCACCAACCGCGACTTGCGCTTTGAAGAAGAACTCGACGCCGAAGCCCGGGCCAAGATGACCCCGCGCGAAAAGCTGGTGTACGTCAAGGAAGACGCCGATCCGATCGAAGCGAAGCGCCTGATGAACAAGCACCGCCTCGAGCGCGTGCTGGTCGTCAACGACGAATTCGAACTGCGCGGCCTGATCACCGTTAAAGATATCCAGAAGTCGCACGAGCACCCGTTTGCATCGAAGGATGCGCAGGGCAAGCTGCTGGTCGGCGCGGCAGTGGGCGTGAGCCAGCGCGACGAAGAGCGCATCGAGCTGCTGGTTGCCGCCGGCGTCGACGTGCTGGTGGTCGACACCGCCCACGGCCACTCGCAAGGCATCCTGGACCGCGTAAAGTGGATCAAGACCAAGTTCCCGCAAGTTGACGTCATCGGCGGCAACATCGCCACCGCCGCCGCCGCGCTGGCGCTGGTCGAACACGGCGCAGATGCGGTCAAGGTCGGCATCGGCCCTGGCTCGATCTGCACCACACGTATCGTCGCCGGCGTCGGCGTGCCGCAGATCACCGCGATCTCGAACGTGGCCGACGCGCTCAAGGGCACCGGCGTGCCATGCATCGCCGACGGCGGCATCCGCTTCTCGGGCGACATTTCCAAGGCGCTGGCCGCGGGCGCATCGACCGTCATGATGGGTTCGATGTTCGCCGGTACCGAAGAGGCGCCGGGGGAAGTGATCCTGTACCAGGGCCGCAGCTACAAATCGTACCGCGGCATGGGTTCGCTGGGCGCGATGGCCGATGGTTCCGCCGACCGCTACTTCCAGGACTCCTCCATCAAGGCCGACAAGTTCGTACCGGAAGGTATCGAGGGCCGCGTTGCCTACAAGGGCAGCGTGCTGGCGATCATTTACCAGCTGGTTGGCGGCGTGCGCCAGTCGATGGGCTACTGCGGTTGCGCGTCGATCGACGAGCTGCGCGAGAAGGCCGAGTTTGTCGAGATCACCTCGGCCGGCATGCGCGAATCGCACGTCCACGACGTGCAAATCACCAAAGAAGCTCCGAACTACCGTTCCGAGTAAAAAACAGAAACAACGCGGCGACCAGTTCGCCGCGTTGCTTATCAAGTCCCGGTTTCCTTATTCTCTTTAGCGCCCTCCATGCACTCTAAAATCCTCATTCTCGATTTCGGTTCCCAGGTTACCCAGCTGATCGCCCGCCGCGTCCGCGACGCCGGCGTGTTCTCGGAAGTCTATCCGCATGACGTCAGCGACGAATTCGTGCGCAACTACGGCGCGGCCGGCGTGATCCTGTCCGGCAGCCACAACTCGACGCTCGAAGGCGACGCGCCGCGCGCGCCGCAAGCCGTGTTCGAACTGGGCGTGCCGGTGCTGGGCATCTGCTACGGCATGCAGACCATGGCGGCCCAGCTGGGCGGCAAGGTCGAGAGCGGCCTGCTGCGCGAGTTCGGCTACGCCGAAGTGCGCGCCCGCAGCCACACCGCGCTGCTGAACGGCATCGCCGACTTCGTCACCGACGAAGGCCACGGCATGCTGAAGGTCTGGATGAGCCACGGCGACAAGGTCCTCGAAATGCCGCCAGGCTTCAAACTGATGGGCAACACCCCGAGCTGCCCGATCGCCGCGATGGCCGACGAGGAGCGCCGTTTCTATGCCGTGCAGTTCCACCCGGAAGTGACGCACACGGTGCAGGGCAAGGCCATCCTCGGCCGCTTCGTGCACGAGATCTGCGGCTGCAAGTCGGACTGGAACATGCCGGACTATATCTCCGAAGCGGTCGAGAAGATCCGCGAGCAGGTGGGTACCGATGAAGTGATCCTGGGCCTGTCGGGCGGCGTCGATTCGAGCGTGGCAGCGGCGCTGATCCACCGCGCCATCGGCGACCAGCTGACCTGCGTGTTCGTCGACCACGGCCTGCTGCGCCTGGACGAAGGCAAGATGGTGATGGACATGTTCGCCAAGAACCTCGGCGTCAAGGTGCTGCGCATCGATGCCGAAGGCCAGTTCCTCGGCCACCTGGCCGGCGTGGCCGACCCGGAAGCCAAGCGCAAGATCATCGGCCGCGAATTCGTCGAAGTGTTCCAGGTGGAAGCGGGCAAGCTGACCAATGCCAAGTGGCTGGCGCAGGGCACGATCTATCCGGACGTCATCGAGAGCGCGGGCAAGGGCAAGAAGGGCCAGACTATCAAGAGCCACCACAACGTGGGCGGCCTGCCGGAAACGCTAAACCTGAAGCTGCTCGAGCCGCTGCGCGAACTGTTCAAGGACGAAGTGCGCAAGCTGGGCGTGGCGCTCGGCCTGCCACACGACATGGTGTACCGCCACCCGTTCCCGGGCCCTGGCCTGGGCGTGCGCATTCTTGGCGAAGTGAAGAAGGAATACGCCGACCTGCTGCGCCGCGCCGATGCGATTTTCATCGAAGAACTGCGCAACACGCCGTGCGAGATTCCTGCGCTGGAAAGCATCGATGCGGGCGAAACGCCGAAGAACTGGTACGAAGCGACCAGCCAGGCGTTTGCCGTGTTCCTGCCGGTGAAGTCGGTGGGCGTGATGGGCGATGGCCGCACCTACGAGTATGTAGTGGCGCTGCGCGCTGTGCAGACGCTGGACTTCATGACGGCGCAATGGGCGCACCTGCCGCATAGTTTGCTGGGCAAGGTGTCGAATCGCATCATCAATGAAGTGCGCGGGATTAACCGGGTGGTGTACGATATTTCGGGCAAGCCGCCTGCGACGATTGAGTGGGAATGACCCACTCTCGGGAGGCTGCCTTCCAGTTTTAAAAGAGCTCGCTTCGGCGAGCTTTTTTATCCGCAAAATGCGGTTAATGGTAGATGCAATAACTCGGTCAGCTGATGCTTGTCGGGTATAAATAGCCGCCTTCGCAGTCCGGGATTGCATTCATGATAATATTTGGGCGGAATTGTTCAGGTTAACCTCCACCCAGCAGGACGTCCCATGCAAACGAAGGAGCCGGTCCAGTGTCAATCCAGTCAACAGCCGGCGGAGCGGGAACGTGTTTCTGTGCCGGGCGCACTTGGCACCGAGTCACAATTTGACCTGGGGAGTGACTCGTCGGCACGTCACTTGATGGAAGCCGCATCAAGGAGCCCGGCACAGGTGAAGGCCGACGAGCTTCAGAATCGGGTAGATTCCAGCCCGCGTATGGCACAGCAGCGTGAAATTCTGACGGACCTTCCCAGTAGTCCTCGCCAACTTTTAGCGCGGCACGCGGCCTCGACAATATCCTGCGAGCCTATACAGCGCCGCGAATCGGGGCAGGGTGAAGACGGATTGCCCGATCCGCTCAAGACGGGCATCGAATCGCTGTCCGGCATGCGGATGGATCATGTAAAGGTCCATCACAATTCGCCGCTTCCGGCACGGCTGGGCGCACATGCCTTTGCTCAGGGCAGCGACATTCATCTTGGTCCTGGCGAGCAACAACACTTGCCACATGAAGCATGGCACATTGTGCAGCAGGCACAGGGGCGCGTGCATGCGACCAGGCAGCTTAAGGGCGGTGTACCTGTCAACGATGACCTCAGTCTTGAACGCGAAGCCGATATCATGGGCGAGCGCGCATTGCAGATGCATTCCGGAAGCCCATCCGTACCAGTGGAAGCGAGCCCGGTAGCGCGGGCACCGATCGTGCAGCGACGATCCGAATTGAGTAACTTTGTATCCGAAATCATCCTGAGTGACTACGTCGATGCCAACTTCGAAGGGCCTCCTGTCGAACTGATGATGCGAATGGAAGACGAATGTTACCTGCCCTTTGATGCTGGAAAAAGCAATTTCTCCGAAGCCTTGGCGGGTATCCGCTGGATCGTGGAAAACCTTCTAAAAGAGGAAATGCCGGTAGATGCATTTGCCTCGTTGAAGATTGTCGCCCACACAATCAAGCAACTGCAGGGGCTTGGCAAGGACGAAGGTTTCGATCCGGGCGCCGTGGCAGCATTCCGGGCGGCGTTAAGCGAACTTTACCAAGAAGCGGAAAGCGAGCTGGCAACCATGTTCCCGTTTGGTGAGTTCTCGCTCGATAGCGATATGGGATTCTGGCAGGGCGAAGCTGACGGCGCGCTGTCGGAACGACTCGTGCAGACCCCCAAGGGAATAAAGCGTCACCTTAAGAACAACACAGATCCGGCGCTTTGGAAAGCTATTGCGAAAACGATGGAGTCCTCCGGCACTATCGCGCGCGAAGAGGGGCAGGCAACGGGCTCGCCAAAAATTACCGTGGAAAGCAAAGAAGAAGCCGAACCGGTGAAACGACGACAGCCGGGAAGAGCTTCCGTCAAGGGGCGGGAAGTCATTGCGCTGACGGGGGCCGAGGCCGGCAAGGCTTTCGTTGAGAATGTTGTGCCGCTCGAGATCGGCGCTACGGAACCGCGTGTGTGGCCCAGCAATGAAAAGTTCACGTACACACCTGAAATTCTTCCAGAGCTTGATTCGAAGAACAAGCAACCTGGCTATGTGCTCAATATGCCTGCCCATACCTCGAAGGACGTGCAGGGGCTGTTGACGCGGTATGGCTCAGGGGCAACACAAGGTTCGCCCAATATGAAGGCGCGGATCGCCGCCGTGATCGGGATCAATACGCGCAAGCCGATCGACACTGCAGAACCGGACCCAATCAAAGCCGCAATCGACACTGCAAGAGCTGCAACGGCAGATTTCCGCTTTAGTGTGGTCGGATTTTGCTGGGCGCCTGCATTCACGATAAACGGCGTCAAGGCAGCGTATGCGGACGTTGTTGCCGCGTTTAATGCTTTGCCGGACGATGCCGCGAAGCAGTATGCGAAGACGAATTTGTACGATAAGCGATCGGGACAAAAATACCTTCCTTATGGAATTTTCCGACAGGAGGTAGCCAAGCATCCGATGACAAACGCCTACGTGAGGGCGCTAGCTGCGGCCGCTGACCCGGTGTACCTTCACATCGGTGATCCCGACGCCATCAGCTGGCATACGAACAACAATAGTGAAGTCGGGGTCCTGACACGGTACGACGACACCATTGGCCAGATGGATAGAGATACACCTGAAGGCACAGGCTTGCCGCCGATGATAGTCGGTGGATACAACTTTGGCGGCGTTAAGCCGGCCGACTCCGACGCGCAGAAATTGGCGCGGCTTGGTAACGTACTCGACCGTGCAATTCGGCGCAGCATCGCCAGAATTGTGCCGGAAGCCATGTATCCAACAGAACCGAACCTGCTGGTGAAGGCAGCCGATGAACGCGAAGCTGATAAATTCGCGCAATGGAAGATCATGAGCGAACTATTGACGCAGGATGGCGGCTTGTTTGGAAAGGCGGATTCGGAGGGTAACAGACTGAGGATAAACCTGAAGCGGACCCTTGGGCGGGAAATATCCGATGCCACTTTTGCCCCTTACGTCGATGCCACGATTGAAACGGATATTCCAGACCGGATCGAGGAGAGCGCCAGGGCATCCGAGACAGCGATGCTCAATCTGTTGAAGCAAAAACAATCTTACACCAGCACCGAAAACTGGACCAGTATCAGCCGCACTGACGGGCCGGAAAAAAAGGCAAAGGCGAGCGTCGAAAAGGCCTTACACAAGATCATCAAGGATGAACTGTCGAAGCATGGTAAGTAGCTTAAAAGGTTAGCAGGCGAATTGAAGGGTCACACCCGGCAAGTGGACGGCTGCGGATGCGGGATGGCTTTCATGCTGTCGATTGCCGGAACTGACCCTGCCGCCGAGCAGCTCCTGAGCGAACGAGCCGGCGTCAAGAGCGCGATCCAGGCGCCGGCTTCCGCCTGACTTAGTCGCGCGCGAGGGCAATGCCCAGCACCAGTCCGACGCCTGCGCCCAGCAAACCGCTCACCGCTGCCGAGCGCCAAGGGTTGGCATGCACCAGCTTGTCGGTTGAGATGGCGACGTCCCTAATCGAATGGACGGTTTTGCGCTCCAGCTCATGCGCTCTCGAGAGGCTGCAAGAGAGCAGATCCATTCCCTTTTTCTGCAACTCGACCGCCTTCTCCCCGCTCTCAGCGCTGGCCGCCTTGAGCAGCTGCTCCGCTTCATCGATCATCGCGCGCATTTCCCTGCTAGCTGTGTTGATGCTGTTGTTTGATCCGAACATTTTAACGCTCCTCGATTGCACTTGTGGACATAGACCGGTTGGTGCCCGACGAGCACCAGTATCGACTTTATCGGGGAGTACTGGCGCAGTCAGCCCGTGTAGTTGATGTGGGTCAAAAATGCGCGTCAAATGGTCCTTGCCCGTTCACCCTGGGCTGGCCCGGCAATGGAAAGCTGTCTGCTAAGTGCTGGGCGTGGGGGCAAGTGGGATAGGGTTCGATACGTAAAGTGGGTGACGACGTCCACCGTCCCATTTGGGGCAGAAGTTGAGTTTGTGCATGAGTGTAAGGTGGAGGGGGAGGTCATGGCGTCTTTCTGATGAGCGATGAGCAACTTCGTGTTAATGGCCCCGTTGGCCAGGTTAAATTGCCCCAGGCAGGACAGTCAAAATTGTAGTCCATGTCTGGAGTTGATCTGCAGTGGCACATCGTTCCTATGGAAATTGAATTGTTATACAATCAATAAAATCGCAAAGGGCCGACCCATGAAAATTCATAGCACTACTCCCATCCTCCGCATCTTCGATGAAGCGAAAGCCAAAGAATTCTATGTGGATTTCTTGGGATTCAAGATCGACTGGGACCACCGCTTCGAGCCAGGCCTACCGCTCTACCTGCAAGTCTCGCGCGAGGGCTGCATCCTTCACCTGTCCGAACATCACGGCGATTGCTGCCCCGGATCGGCCATGCGGATTGAAGTGAACGGGATCGACGAGCTGCATGCAGAGCTGACCGCAAAGCAGTTTAAATATGCGCGTCCCACGTTGGACGATACCCCATGGGGTACTCGCGACATGTCGGTGAAAGACCCGTTCGGCAATCGCCTAACATTTACCACCGCAATCAGTACCTGACACTCAGCGCGACTTTTTGGGGGTGGGGTCACACCCGGCAAGTGGACGGCTGCGGATGCGGGATGGCTTTCATGCTGTCGGTCTGCCGGGACCCTGCCGCCTCCATTTTCTCAAAGAGGGAATGGGTGCTAACGCGGCTTTTGAGTACGCTGCTGGCCAGTCGTTTGGCAGTTGACTCTACGGCCAAATACATTAAAAAACTAATGCAGTATCCACCGATTGAATAAATATGAAGATCGTCATTTTGTTTGGCTACCTGATTTTTGTTACGATTTTTCTCGGTGGCGCCTGGATATGGGCAAGAAAGAAGGGCCGGCAGACAAGGAAGCTCCGCACCCCCTCCGGTATGCAAAACTTCTTTTTTTCTGATTTGAAGAAAGATTGGTACGTGTCATGGCAGCTCGAAGCTTGGACCTAAGGTCCGCTCTGGGAATAGCCGCCTTTCATTTCGCACGACTTGGTCGCTTTAAGTCAAGGTTGCAACAAACAAAACCACCAGCTCAATTAGCGATATAAACAATTTATATGGTTAACTAATCAGCGAGAAATTGTGGATGAATGCGCTCCGGACTCCGCCTTCTACAAATTCTTCGTCTTAATTTGATACACTTATCCACAGCTGCTACTCAAGACGCAGCGTCCCGCCCTGGGGCAAATTTGAATCGGCGCGGTGGATCAATGTTGAATCGGCGCCAACACCGCTGCGAGAGGATTCAGGGCGGCTCACCGACCTTATGGCATCACAAAACCCGCAACTTCGCGCCGCACCAGCTGGTTGCCGACTTGCCGAAAAAATAATGGCTCTGTTCCCAATCCCTCGTCCTCTCAACCCTGTCAGTTCGCTCGCCGCTCCGGTATCATTCGGAGATGAACAAGATTCCTTTCCTTCCGTTTGTCATTGGTGTCGCTGGCGGCAGCGGCAGTGGCAAGTCAACGGTGACCCAGCAAGTGTTGGCTTCCTTCGGCGCTGACATGGTCTCAGTCGTGATGCAGGACGATTACTACTGCGACCAATCCGACCTCACCCTCGAAATCCGCCGCAAGCAGAACTACGACCATCCGCAGGCCTTCGACTGGCCGCTGCTGGTGCAGCACGTCCAGGCCTTGCGAAATGGCGAGGCGATCGAGATGCCGGAGTACGACTTCACGATCGACAACCGCTCCAACAAGACCATTCCAGTCAAACCAGCCCCGGTCATCGTGATCGAGGGTCTGTTTGCCTTGTATGACCCAGAGCTGTGCGAAATGATGTCGTTGAAGATCTTTGTCGACACCGCCTCCGATGTCCGCTTCATTCGCCGCATGCAAAGGGATATTACCGAACGCGGCCGCTCAGTGGATAGCGTCGTCAGCCAGTATCTGGAAACAGTGCGCCCCATGCATAAGCAATTCATCGAGCCGACCAAGCGCAATGCCGATGTCATTTTGCCCCACGGCGCGAATGGACCCGCAGTCGATATGATCACCACCAAGGTGGCGAGCGTCATCGGCCAGTTGAAGCCGTCCTGACCTAACGGACGCCCGAGGGGGGATAACAGAAATAGCCCAATGGAAGATAGGTAAATGCCTGTATGGTCACGTTGTCATAAGGTCGTCACGAAGGCTGGATAGAATTCGCCAGCTTCGATTAACGACATTATTTCCATATAAGGCTCACCAGCATGTCCAAAATATCCCGCCCGCAGGAACCCGAAGATTTTGGTAGCAACAATTCCGGCAATCCTTACATTGGCAACATCGTCCAGGCGCAGCTTTCGCGCCGCGCGATTCTTACCGGAGGACTTAGCACCGTAGCGCTCGCATTATTCGGCTGCGGCGGAAATGACAATTCAAATGCAGCCCTGCCCGAAAGCGGCGGCACTCCGGTCACGCCTGCCATCCCGGCCAATACCTTGAATTTCGACAGCGTCAAGCGCACGCCAATGATCGCCGGCAATGAGCTGATTGTTCCGGCAGGATATCGATGGACTGCGTTAACCAAACAGGGCGACCCGATTGGCAGTCAGCTGGGTGCGCCTGCATTCCGCTCCAGCGCAACGCGCCGATTCGATACGACGGCAGCGGAAGCAGAGCTGCAGTTTGGCGACAACCACGACGGCATGGCGTTCTTCCCGCTACCTTACGGCTCGTCAACTAGTGATCGCGGCCTGCTCGCCATCAACCATGAGGCGGCTCGCGCCAACGTGATCAGCGGATTCCGGTTTGTGGGTGTCACCAGCACGACTAACCCGGCAACCTTGAACCCGCAGGGGGAAACCGCGATGAACCCGGAAGTGGTGCGCAAGCAGAAAGCCTACCATGGCGTCTCGGTGGCGGAGGTGTACCGCGACGCCTCGGGCCAGTGGCAGGTGCAGCGCAATTCCGCGTATGCGCGCAAAGTGCACGCAGACACGTGGATCGCCATCGGCGGGCCGGCGCGGGGACACGCGGCGATGAAGACCAGCGGCGACCCTTCCGGCGAGCAGGTGCGCGGCACCCTGGGCAATTGCGGCAGCGGCGCCACGCCGTGGGGTACCTATCTCAGCTGCGAAGAGGACTGCCACAAAAACTACTTCGCGACGCGCGAAATCCCCGCCACCGACCCTCGCTTCCAGGATCCTCGCTGGGCCCGCTATAACATCGTCAGTGGCTATGCGCGCGATTACACCTGGCACTTCCTCGACAAGCGATTCGATCTGGCGGTCGAGCCGAACGAGACGAATCGTTTCGGCTGGGTGGTCGAAATCGACCCCTTCGACCCAAGCTGGCAACCCGTGAAACGTACCGCCATGGGCCGCTTCGCTCACGAGAATGCAGCGCATTTGGTGAACAGTGACCGCCGCGTGGCTTTCTACATGGGCGACGACCAGGGCTTCGATTACGTCTACAAGTTCGTGACAGCCAAATCAATGAACCCGGATAATCGCACGGCGAACCGTAGTTTGCTGGACGAGGGAACGTTGTATGTCGCAAAGTACAACGAGGACGGCAGCGGCGAGTGGCTGGCGCTGATCCATGGCCAGAATGGGCTGGCAGCGGAGAATGGCTTCCCGGATCAGGCTTCCGTGCTGATCTGGGCGCGCCTGGCGGCCGACAAGCTTGGTGCCACCCAAATGGACCGGCCGGAGTGGATTGCCTCCGACCCATCCAGTGGCTGGGTGTATGCAACCATGTCCAACAACAGCGGGCGCGGCAGCGCCACGGCGCCGGGCGGCACGACGAGCGCACCACGTGCGGCGCAATCGAAGCGTGCCAGCAATCCTCGCGACAAGAACCTGCATGGCCACATTATTCGCATGCGTGATGCCGGCGGCGACGTCACGGCGGCGCGTTTCTCTTGGGAGATGGTAGTGCTGGCTGGCACAGGCACCAGCGATACGCCGAACCCCGACAACCGTGGCAACATCAATGGCGACGCCTTCAGTTCGCCCGACAGCGTGATGTTCGATGCCTGGCAACGCCTTTGGATCGGCACCGACGCGGGCGATGCCCTGAAATCTTCCGACTGGACCGGCGCAGGCACAGACTGGTCCGGATTGGGTGGGGACATGTTGTTGGCGATGGATACGAGAAGCGGCAAAGTAAAACGCTTCCTCATTGCCCCGGATGGCGCCGAGGTCTGCGGGGCTGCGATGACGGCTGATGGGCGTTCGCTGTTTGTCAACATCCAGCATCCCGGCACCGAGCAGCCGCGCGACATCCCCATTGACGCGATGACCTGGCCGGACAAGATTCCCGTTTCCGAAGGCGGTATCGTACGTTCCGCCACGGTGGTCATCACGCGCGAGGACGGCGGCCCCATCGGTATTTAGTGGTTCACAACCGGGAATACTCTCCTATGTAGCTGCAATATTCCGGATTAGCGAGCGCATCTGTTCCAGTTCGCCCAGGCTTTGCGCCAGCAGATCCTGGCGGAACGCCAGTTGCAAGGCGAATAAGTCAGCTTGTTCAGTGATACCATTTTCTGATACCATTTGACGATGAAGCGGAAGTATCAACGTACCTTGGAGCTGCTTTTTTCCCGGCCTGTGTCGGCGAATATTCGCTGGACCGACATTGAGGGATTGCTGGTTGAGTTGGGTGGTCGCGTCGAGGAACGTGAAGGATCGCGCGTGCTGGTGCGCTTGTTTGGCGACCGACGCGTTTTCCACCGACCACACCTGGAGCCGACCACGGACAAGGGCGCAGTTGAGTCCATTCGAAAATGGCTCGAAGATCACGGAGTCACACCATGAGCATTCAAAACACCATGATGATCAACGGCTATCAGGCGGTCATTGCCTTCGATCCCGGCATTGAGATGTTTCGAGGGGCGTTTCTCGGCATCAACGGAGGAGCGGACTTCTATGCCAAGGATGTCAAAGGTTTGCAGCGCGAAGGCAAGATCTCGCTCAAGGTGTTCTTGGAAGCGTGCGCGGAGGACGGCGTTGAGCCGCGCAGGAGCTATTCTGGAAAGTTTTCTCTGCGCGTGGATCCAGCGGTTCATGAAGCGGCTACCATCGCTGCGGCTGCACAAGGGCAAAGCCTCAACCAATGGGCGGAAAACGTGTTACGTGAAGCAGCTTCGGCGGTTTAACCGCAGTTTCCGGGGGAAGAGGTGCTTGAATGGACAAGACGCCAACGGCTCTGGATGCCTTGCATTGCTTGAAGCAGCGAAGCGGGGAGCGGGGTTGCCCGGCAAATTGACACGGCCGCGTAGCGGTTTTCATGCGGTCGGTTTGCCGTACACAGTGTCGGTATGCCCGGGACTGACCCCGCCGCCTGGCTTAAGCCAGCGGATCGTCGACCACATGCGCTTCGGTCGGCAACGGCACTTCCCACTTGAACAGCATCCGTTCAATGGACTTGTTGGGCAAGCTGGTGTCGCGCTGCGTGTTGCGCTTGAAGATGACGTTGGGCGGCTGTTCCAGGTACACCAGCTCAACCTGGGCATCGTAGGCGAACAGCAAGTCCAGCGTTTTCTTGCGCACCGCCTGATCCCGTACAAACTCGAAGTACGCGAGTCGACCAGCCCGGCGGCTTGATCCGCGGCCCGCCGGAAAACGGGCCGGCGGCGCCCAGCCTTCCTGCCATTCCCATCCTTTGCCTTCCAGTTGCCGTGGTCGCGGCGGCATTAACTTATATTATCAAAATATTATTAAATATTACTTATAATTCTGAACATGTAAAATGCCCCGTATTAAGCCAATTTACACGTACTTTACATGTAATTATTTTATTAATAATATTTGTTGACTTCATCTTTGAACTCATCCATAGTGCATTTCCTGACATAGTTAATGTCCTCTGATTCAAATTGGTCCGATCGATTTAACCGACCGGCTGGTTAATTGCATCCCATTGGTTTGCTATGATCTATTTGGCGTTAAACCATATTGTTGGTGAACTGAACCAGTTCCTTGGCCGCTCCGCCATTGCCGGGGAGAGCATCGTGGTGCTGTCCAATCCGGTCGAATCCGACGGCCGCGCCGAAGCGCTCGCGACCAACAAGGTCGTCGTCTTCCTCGCGGGGATAGAGCGCGATACCACGCCCGGACGGGTGGGCAACAGCCGATCCCAGGCCGGTACCACGCCAACCTACCTGAACCTGTATGTCATGGTGGCGGCCAACTTCACGGGGAAGAATTATTCGGAAGCGCTGCGCTATATATCCGACATTATCGGCTTTTTCCAGTTGCGGCCAGTTTTTGAAAGGCAATCGAGTCCTTCGCTCGATCCGGGAATCGAGAAATTGATTCTCGATATGGAAAATGTGGAACGGCGCGAACTGAATAATATCTGGGGTATGTTTGGGGGTAAATATATGCCCTCCGTACTATATCGGATGCGCATGCTGACGATTGACCCCGATATTATCGGCGGGCGGCGCCATATTATTACCGAGCCGGCCGTGGCGGCCGGCGCCGGGCTGGGGCCATAAGATGGTCGCGGGATATCGGCTCGTCTTCCAGATCGACTTTGAGCACGCGTTTTTTGGCGACGGTGTCGCCAGGTGCTTCAAGTTTGCGCCCACCGAAGCTTGCAGTGCGATGCTGGCCAGGGCCGGGTTGCTGCTGCGTCCCCTGTCCGGCGGCCTTGCCGTCTACGCCGATGATGCGGGCCTGGCGCGGCTGCGCCTGCACGTCGCCGAGGCCGGGAGCCGGCTGAAATTGGGTTTCCTCGTCTATTCGTCCGACCCCCACTTCGCCGAGTACACCGTGCCGGCCCCGCGCCGGGGCGCACTGCTGTTTTTCGACAGCCGCCGCGCCGCGGTCGATGGCGAGGGGCGGCGGGTGCTGCACCAGGGAGCCCAGGTAAGCGAAGAATCGTTCCGTCCCCTCGACCACAAGCGCGTGCTGTGCCTGCTGGGCGATGAACGCCTGCGCTATCCGCCGGTGGCGGCCGTCGCGCTGGGCCTTGACGAGGCGTTGCTGGCCTTGCCGCCGGACGCACGCGGACGCCGTTTTCTTGCACGTTTTGAAGCCGGCGCCTGCCGCTGGAAGTACTTGCTGTTCGGCGCCCTCGGCGAGCGGGCAGGGGCCATCACCGACGCCGGCGGCCACATCGAATTCAAGAGCCTGGGCAGGATCGAGGTCGAGGAGCGCCGCCATGCCGCGGTGTTCCTGTCGCAGCAGGAAATCCCCATGCGCGAGCGTCACGAGCAGCGCTTCGAGCTGCGCGAGAAGCCGCCCAACGTGGAGAAAGTGCTGATCAAAAGAATGCCCAATGCCAGCTTGGGCACGCGCTACCGTCACCAACAGGACGGCGCTGATGTGCTGGTTTCGGAAATCTTCATCAACCAATAACCATCGGAGCAGAGAAAGTGGCCTATAAAACCCCAGGCGTCTATATCGTCGAAAAGAATGCCTTCCCCAATTCGGTGGTCGAGGTCGCGACCGCCGTTCCCGCCTTTATCGGATACACCGAGAAAGCCATCAACAAGGGCAATACGCTGCTCAACAAGCCCTGGCGCATCACTTCAATGGCCCAGTACATCGAGTACTTCGGCCAGGGGCCGGCCAACCTGTTCACGCTGGCCGAATCGGCAGCGACGGCGGCGGAAGGCGACAAGCCGGCCGTTCCGGCCCCGCCCGGCGATTTTTCGGTGCCTGCGCCTGGCGCCACGCCGCCGAAGAAGGATTTCCTGCTGTCGCCGAGCGGCGAAAAGCACCTGCTGTTCTCGAGCATGCAGCTGTTTTTCCAGAATGGCGGCGGCCCTTGCTACGTGGTGTCGGTGGGCGACTACAACACGCCAATCGATGAAGCGAAGCTGAGTGAAGGCGTCAAGCACCTGAAAAAGGAGCAGGAGCCGACGATGGTGGTCGTGCCGGAAGCGGCGGTACTGGGGAAAGCCTCGGACTGCATCAAGCTGCAGCAGGCCGTGCTGCAGCACTGCGGCGTCGAGATGAAGAACCGTTTCGCGATTCTCGATGTGCACGGCGGTTTCCTCGACCGCAGCAACGAGCCCGATCCGATCGACGCCTTCCGCGATGCGCTCGGCACCAACAGCCTCAATTTCGGCGCCGCCTATTATCCGTGGCTCGATACCAGCGTCGTCGCCGAGAACGACCTGAGCTACCTGAACGTCACGCCCGAGGGCCGCGACCTGCTGCGCACCTTGCTGACCGCCGACATGAAGCTGGAAGTGGAGCCGCAGGGAGCGATCCCCAGGAAGAACTTCGAGGAGAAGAAAAATGCCATCGAATTCACCAAGGACCAGTGGTTCGTGGCGAAGGAAGCCGATGGCAAGTTTGCTTTGCTGAGCGCCAACGAGTTCGGCCCCGCGCAGCTGGCGTCGGCCGAAGACAAGGCCACATTCGTGACCTTCGAAGACATGCAGACGAAGATCAAGGACGCCGACGCCGCCGCCCGCGCCAACCTGCTCAATGCGGACCAGATGGACCAGGCCAGGGAGATGATCGGCAAGGCGCGCCTGGCCGTCCACCAGCTGCTGGCCAAGTTCAGCCCGCTGTACAGCACCATGCTGCGCACCATGGCGCAAAAGCTGAACCGCCTGCCGCCAAGCGGCGCCATCGCCGGCCTGTACACCAGTGTCGACAATGCCCGCGGCGTGTGGAAGGCGCCCGCCAACGTCAGCCTCAATTCGGTGATCAGCCCGTCGGTCAACCTGAGCCACGAAGAACAGGAAGACCTGAACGTGACCACCGGCGGCAAGTCGATCAACGCGATTCGCTCCTTCATCGGCGCCGGCGTGCTGGTGTGGGGCGCGCGTACGCTCGATGGCAACAGCCTCGACTGGCGCTACGTCAACGTGCGCCGCACCATGATCATGCTCGAGGAATCGCTGCGCCTGGCGATGGCGGCCTATGTGTTCGAACCGAACACCTCGACCACCTGGGTCACGGTCAAGAGCATGGCCACCAACTTCCTGACCGGTATCTGGAAGCGGGGCGGCCTGGCCGGCTCCACCGCCGCCGACGCCTTCTCGGTGCTGGTTGGCCTGGGCGAGACGATGACGCCGGAAGACATCCTCGAAGGCCGCATGAATGTGACGATCCTGGTGGCGCTGTCGCGGCCGGCCGAGTTCATCGAGATCACGTTCCAGCAGCAGATGCAGAAATCCTGATCAACCATATTAACTACTGACAATCGAAGGGGAATGTGATGGCAGATGATGGATCGAAACAATCGACGGCGGTATGGCCCTTGCCGAAGTTCCATTTCAAGGTGATGTGGGATTCGCAGGTCATGTCCTTCCAGGAAGTGAGCGGACTCGACATCCAGTCCGAGGAAATCAAATACCGCGCCGGCGACAGCAAGATCTTCTCGGTGATCAAGATGCCGGGCATGACCAAGTTCGGCAACGTGACCATGAAGAAGGGCATCTTCAAGGGCGACAACAAGTTCTGGGACTGGATCAGCCAGATCAAGATGAACACGGTCAAGCGCTTGCCGATCACGATCAGCCTGCTGGACGAGGGCGGCGAGGCCACCATGGTGTGGACGCTCAAGAACGCGTGGCCGACCAAGGTCACCGGCACCGACCTGAAGGCCGAAGGCAATGAAGTGGCGATCGAGACCATCGAGATCGTGCACGAAGGCCTGGAAATCGCCAACAAGGGTTGATCGTGGCCGCCTACCAGACCGCCGCCGAACACATGGTCGAGCAATTCGGCGGCGAGTATCCCGTACCGGCCTTCTATTTCAAGGTCGCCTTCGCGGCCACCGGATTGAAGGACGACTCCTCGTTCCAGGAGGTGTCGGGGCTGAACTCGGAACTGGCGTTCGAGGAGGTCCGGGAGGGCGGCGAAAACCGTTATGTGCAGCGGCTGCCGACCGGCGTCAAGCATCCGCCGCTGGAACTGAAGCGCGGCGTCGGGTCGGTCGACTCGTCGCTGGTGCAATGGTGCCGGGCCGTGATGGACGGCGACCAGCTCACGCGCATCCAGACGCTGCCGCTGGCGGTGTACCTGATGAACGCGCAGGAAATCCCGGTGCGTGCCTGGCAGTTCGCCGATGCCTACCCGATCAAATGGGACTTTGACGCCTTCAATTCGACCAAAAATGAAGTCGCCATCGAAAAGATCGTTCTCAGCTATACCTATTCATCAAGGATCATCTGACCGCCATGTCCATCGAAATCCGACAATTGCTGATCAAGTCGCAAGTCGTGCAGCGCCATGCCGACGAGCACAGTGGCGTCGAGGGCGCCGCGGCGCCCGCCGACGACGAGCCGGACTGGCGCGCCGAATGCCGGCGCCTGATCGTCGAACTGCTCGACGAACGCAAGGAGCGCTAGTGTCCCGAGTTGAATGTTCGCTGCTAATAAATGTTCCGAAATCGCCGCGAAGCAAGGAACAAAAGCGGAGCAAGGCTGAAGCCTTGCGAGCATTTTTGACGCAGTCTCACGGGGATTCTCGGGATATTTATGCAACGAACTTTTAACTGGGGACACTAGATGACAGGCGCCAAGCAGAAGCTGACGATCCGCCAGGTCAACGAAAAGACCGGCCCGCACGGGCCGGTGTTTACGGCCATGCTGAACCCGGCCAAGTACAGCCGCGTGCGCAGGGTCGAGTACACCAAGGGCAAGGTGCTCGACAACGGCACCCTGCCCGAGAAAAAGCTCAAGAGCATCGCGGCCGAAACCCTCGACCTGGATGAACTGGTCTTCGACGGCACCGGCATTGTCGACATTCCCGCCGGCAGCGCAGCGCAGGATGTCGACGGCCAGATCGATGCGCTCAAGAAGGTCCTGTACTCGCCAGGCGACGATCCCGACGTCAGGCTGGCGGTGGTCGAAATCCTGTGGGGCAGCCTGTCCTTCCAGGGGCGGGTCGAATCGATGTCGGTCAGCTATACCTTGTTCAACGCCGACGGCACGCCGCTGCGCGCCCGGGTCAAGCTCAGCTTCACCGAGTACGAGCATGCGTCCAAGGTGGTGCGGGCCGCCGGCGCGGCGCAGCAGACGCGCCAGATCCGCCTGGTCGGCGGCAACAGCCTGCCGCTGGTGTGTTTCGGCGCCTACAACGACCCCTCGCTGCACCAGGCGGTGGCCTTGTTCAACGGCCTGACGACCTTTCGCAAGCTGGCGCCCGACACCAAGCTGCGCTTGCCGAAGCTGAAGTAGCCATGCCGTCCTCTCCCTTGCTGCAAGCCGATGGCGACCTGCTGCTCACGATCAGCAGCGATGGCGCCGCGATCGACGCGTCGATCGAGATCCTCGCGGTCACGGTGAGCCATGCGATCAACCGGATCCCGAGCGCGCGCATCGTCGTCGCCGACGAGGACGATGTCGAGCAGCGCCTGCCGGTCAGCGATTCCGATGTCTTCAAGCCGGGCAAGCGGATCGTCATTGGCGCCGGCTATGGCACCGACGCCGTCACGGTCTTCGACGGCGTGGTCGTGTCGCATGGCTTGCGCTCCGGCGCCGGCAAGACGCGCCTGGTGATCGAATGCCGCGACCCGGCCCTGGCGATGACGCTCGGACGGCGCTGCGCCAACCACGTGGACCTCAGCGACAGCGACATCATCAGCAAGCTGGTCGGCAATTACGGCGGCCTGTCGGTGGCGGTCGACGCCACCAGCGTGACCCACAAGGAACTGGTGCAGTTCGACGTCAGCGACTGGGATTTCCTGCTGGCGCGCGCCGAGGCCAACGGCCTGGTCGTCATCGCCGAGGCCGGCAAACTGTCGGTCAAGGCGCCCGCCACCAGCGGCGACGCCGCGCTCGAGCTGACCTACGGTGTCGACCTGCTCGACTTCGATGCCGACCTCGATGCGCGCAGCCAGCTCGGCGCCGTGGACTGCATATCGTGGGACCCGGCCACCCAGGCCATCGTCACCCACCTGGAGAAGGCCAAGCCGCTCAATGCCCAGGGCGATATCGACGGCGCCACCCTGTCCAAGGTGCTCGCGCTGGACAGCTACCGCCAGCAGTCGGCGGTGCCGCTCGACAGCGAAGGCCTGAAAGCCTGGGGCGGCGCGCGCCAGATGCGCGCCGCGCTGGCGCGGGTACGGGGACGCATGCGCTTCCAGGGCAGCGCGCTGGCCAAGCCCGGCACGCTGGCCCAGTTGACCGGGGTCGGCAAGCGCTTCGCGGGCGCCACCTGGCTCAGCGCCGTGACGCATAGCCTGCAGGGCGGCGACTGGCTCACGGAGGCCGAGTTCGGCATGGCGCCGGACAGCCTGGCCGAGCGCCACAGCCTGGCCGCGCCGCTGGCGGCGGGCTTGACGGCGGGCGTGCCGGGCTTGCAGGTCGGCGTCGTCATGAAGCTCGACCAGGATCCGAACCAGCAATGCATGGTCCAGGTGTCGGTGCCGCTGATGCAGGCCGAGACCGACGGCGTCTGGGCGCGGCTGTCGAGCTACTACGGCTCCGATAGCGTGGGCAGCTTCTTCATTCCTGAAATCGGCGACGAAGTCATCCTCGGCTTCCTCAACAACGACCCCTCGCACCCGCTCGTCCTCGGCAGCCTGTACAGCAGCAAGCGGGCGCCGCCGTATCCGCTGACGGCGGAAAACAATACCAAGGCGATCGTCACCCGCAGCAAGCTGAAGATCGAGTTCGACGAGGAAAAGAAGGCGATCACGCTGCTGACGCCGGCCGGCAACAAGGTCGAGCTCAACGACGACACCAAGACCATCGTGCTGTCGGACCAGAACGGCAACACGGCCAAGCTGTCGCCGGACGGCATCGCCCTCGACAGCCCGAAGGACATCACCGTCAGCGCCAAGGGCAAGATCAGCATCGACGCGGTCGGCAACATCGAACTGAGCAGCAAGGCGGACCTGAAGCAGGACGCCCTCAACATCAGCAGCCAGGCCAGCATGAGCCTGAGCGCGAAGGGCGCCACCAGCGCGGAACTGTCGGCCACCGGCCAGACGACCGTCAAGGGCGCCATGGTCATGATCAATTAAAGGATGACGCCATGCCTCCCGCCGCCAGGCTCACCGACATGCATGTCTGCCCGATGGTTACGCCGGGCCTGCCGCCGATCCCGCACGTGGGCGGGCCGGTGGTGGGGCCGGGCGTGCCGACTGTGCTGATCGGCAAACTGCCGGCCGCCGTGGTCGGCGACAGCTGCGTCTGCGTGGGACCGCCCGACACCATCGTCAAGGGTTCGGCCACCGTCCTGATCGGCGGCAAGCCCGCGGCCCGCGTCGGCGACAGCAGCGCCCATGGCGGTTCGGTGGTGCTGGGCTGCTTTACCGTCATCGTCGGCGGCTGATCCATGAGCGGCAAGCTGCCATCCTTCCTCGGCACCGGCTGGGCGTTTCCGCCCCAGTTCCGGCACGGCGGCACGCTGGCCATGGTCGACGACGAGCAGGATATCCGCGAAAGCCTGCACATCCTGCTGTCGACCACGCCGGGCGAGCGCATCATGCACCCGACCTTCGGCTGCGGCTTGCACGCGCTGGTGTTCGAGAGCATCAACGAAAGCATCAAGACCCGCATCCGCGATATCGTGGTCCGCGCCATCACCCTGTTCGAGCACCGGGTCGACGTCGAGCTGGTGGCGGTGCATACCGATGCGCTGAACGAGGCCTTGCTCAAGATCGAGATCAGCTACCGCGTGCGCGCCACCAATACCAGCGGCAATATGGTGTACCCCTTCTATGTGGACAATGAACGCGGCGCGCCGATGGGAGACACGCCATGAGCGCGCGCGCCGGCCTGGCCCAGGCGCAGCGGATGCCGGCCGCGCTGGCGTCGGCCCATTACTTCGACGTCGACGAGCTGAGCTTCCAGCAGTTGCTGGTGCTGGCCCTGGACAGCGCGGACCGGGTCGGTTTCGACGGCGGCGCCAGCTGGAAGGAGTACTTCGCCAACGACGAAACGGTGATCATCGCCGAGATCCTCGCCACCCGCGTGCAGGGCTTGCGCGAGCAGTTCGAGCTGCGCCTGGCCGATGCGGCGGCCGCGCGCGCCGAACCCGGGACAGTGCAAGCGCCGGAGCGCCAGCCTTCCTGGCTGCTGTTCCAGTGGGAAGCGCAGCTGCGCCGCTGGAGCGAGGCCCTGCAGCGCCATGGCGGCGCCGGCGGCGCCGACCTCGGGGCGATGCTGGCCGGATTGCGCCAGAAAATGGCGGGGCTGGACAGCATCGTTGCGTATTACGGCAGCGGGCCCGGTGCGGCCCCTGCCGACAACCCCGAGCTGCGCCCGCTGATGCACCAGCTGGTCAAGTCGCTCGAGATGATCCAGCGCGCGGCGGCCAGGCGCCTGCCGCAAACGCTGGCGACCGGCCAGCACGACCCTGGCGTGGGCATGCTGATCGCGTTCGCGCAGCTGTACCGCGCGGCCCAGGACAAACTGAACCGCTTCACCGAACGCCACCTCGACTTCTACTATGAGCAGGTGCTGCGCGTGCAGCCGCGCGGCCCGGTCGCCGACGCCGCCTTCCTCGTGTTCGCCCCCGGCGCCCCGGGTTCGGCGGTGCACGTGCCCGGCGGTACCCGCTTCCTGGCGCCGTACGAGCGCGGCGCGCCCGAGCTGGAGTTCGAAACCCGGCATGACATGGTGGTCAGCGACGCCGCCGTGCTTGCCATGCACACGGTGTTTTTCGAGCGCAATCCCCAGAGCTTTCCCGAAGCAAGACTGACCGAAGAGATCCATGGCCGCATGCGGCCCTATCCGACCAACTGCCTGCTCAACCGCATTGCGCCGCTGAGCACGGAGCAGGCGCTCAAGCCTGGCGGCAGCCTGCCGGCGCCGCTGTTCGGCGCGCCGCGCACGGCCGTGATGGCGCCGCCAGGGGCGATCGCGCGCCTCGGTTTTGCCTTGGCCAGCAATGTGCTGCTGCTGGGCGACGGCGAGCGCAGCATCACCGTCGTGCTGCACCTGGGCCATGAACTGGGCGCCAGTGCCGGCACGCCGAACACCCTGGGCCAGCGCCTGGCCAGGCTGCTCGCCTTGCAGGCCGGGCTCGATGCCGACGTCCAGGACCGGGTGCTGAACCGGATGTTCAACATCAGTCTCAGTGGCAGCGAGGGCTGGTTCGGCGCCGGCGAGTACAGCGCGCGCTTCGAAGCGGCGCCGGCCGAGCGCTTCGGCGCCGACCGGCTTGTCATCCAGTTCCGCCTCGGCGCCGATGCGCCGGCCGTGGTGGCGTATTCGCCGGTCCTGCATGGCGGCCACTACCCGGGCGCCTGCCCGGTGCTGCGCTTCGAACTCAACAGCCTGGGCTATCTTTATCCCTACGGCCTGCTGCGCGGCTTGCCGCTGATCAAGGCCACGCTCACCGTGAACGTGCGCGGTCACCGCGCTCTCGACCTGCAGAACAACATAGGCCTGCTGTCGGCCAGCGCGCCATTCCAGCCCTTCGGGCCGATACCGGCTGCCGGTTCCTACCTGATCGTCGGCAGCGCCGAGGCGGCCTGCAAGCGCCTGAGCAGCGCCGAACTGGTGCTCGAATGGGGGGCGCTGCCGCAGGGGCTGGGCGGTTTCGGCGCCTACTACGCCGGCTATGCGGCCGACGACGAGCCCAGCCCGTTCCAGGATGTGCGCGCCAGCCTGAGCGTGCTGTCCGACGGCGCCTGGGTCCCCGGCCTCGACAGCGAGCGCGCCACCGTCACCTTGTTCGGGGCGGCGCCCGGTCCGGTCGAGGCGCCGGCGGCGGCCGCCGCGGTGGTGGACTTCCGGCCCGTGTTGCCGCTGGTGCGCCGCATCGGACCGGCCGCGAACGGGGTGCGCTTCGTGTACACGCCGGGCGCGCGCGGCGGCTTCTTCAAGATCACGCTGGGGCCGCAGCCCTTCCTGTTCGGGCACCGCGCGTATTCCTTCGTGCTGGCCGACGCCCTCAGCCACAACGGCCAGCGGCGCAACCGCATGCGCCTGCGCGCCTTGCCGCAACCGCCGTACACGCCGCTGCTCGATGCCGTGTCGCTCGACTACGAGGCCAGCGCCAGCATCGTCGCCGCCCCCAGCGCCGCCGGCGACGCCTTCCTGCGCCTGTCGCCGCTGGGCTGGGACGCGGCCCGGGCCCACGAGACCGACGGCGACTTGCTGCTGCCGCGCTTCGACGATGCCGGCAACCTGTACATCGGCCTGTCCGCCAGCGACTTGCGGGCGCCGCTGACCTTGTTCTTCCACCTGCGCGAGGATGCCTTGCCGATGGTCGAACTGGCGCACCGGACCTTGCGCTGGTCCTACCTGGCCGACAACCGCTGGCGGCGCATGCCGGCGCACGCGGTGCGCGCCGATTCGACCCATGCCTTCCTGCGCGCCGGCATCGTGACCCTGACGCTGCCGCCGGACATCAACCGCAACAACACGGAGCTGCCATCGGAGCTGTACTGGCTGCGCGTGTCCTGCGACTGCGACCTGGAGCGCTTCTGCAGCCTGTATTCGGTCAGCACCCATGCGGCCCAGGTGTGGCGCGTGCCCGGCAGCGGCGATCCGGCGCGGGCGCCGGCCTCGATCGCGCCCGGGACCATCACCCGGCCGCGCCAGGCCATCGCCGGCCTGGGGCGGGTGACGCAGGTGAACCCTTCCTACGGCGGGCGCCTGGCCGAGAGCCGCAACGACATGCGGCGCCGCACCGCCGAGCGCCTGCGCCACAAGGGCCAGGCCATCACGCCGGACGACTACGAGCGCCTGATCCTAGAGCGCTTTCCGGAGATCGACCGGGTCAAGTGTTTTCCCAACCGCTCGATCGAGCACGGGCCCGATGGCCGCAGCTGTCCCGGCCATGTGCTGATCGTCGGCCTGCCGGCCCATCGCTCGCGCGGCCATTTGGACGAGTTCCCGCGCCTGAACGGCTACCTGATCGGGCAGGTCCGGCAATTCATCACCGCCCACGTGTCGCCGGCGGTGACGCTGGAAGTGGTCAATCCGGTCTACCAGCACATCCAGGTGCGCTGCGCGGTGGTATTGCGGGCGGGCGCCGATCCGGGCTGGTACGTCAACATGCTCGACGAAGTGATCTCCGACTTCATTTCGCCGTGGAGCGGCACCGGCAACACCTGCCATTTCGGCTGGTGCATCCGGCGCCACGACATCGAATCGTTCATCCTGGCGCAGGACGGCGTGCTGGCGGTGCACGGCTTTTCGATGCTGAGCGTGAGCGGGCGCGCCGGCGACCGTTACGCGCTGGAGGACTCGGCCGTGAAGAGCAAGGGCGAGGAGCCGCAGATCGCGCCGGTCTACCCCTGGAGCATCGCGGTGCCGATCAAGCGCCACCACATCACCGTGATCCAGGCGAATGCGGCGGCGGCCCCGGCGCCGACCGGCATCGGCAAACTGGAAGTGGGCAGCACCTTTATTATTGGAGCGGACGAATGAAGAGACGACCCAGGTCCGAGCTGATCGGACGGTTCGGCGAAGGCACGATGCCGTCGGCGAACGATTTCGGCATGCTGATCGAATCGACGATGAATATCCTCGACGACGGCATCGAACACACCCCCGAGCGCGGCCTGTGCCTGACCCAGATGAACGGCAAGCAGCGCCGCCTGCTCAGTTTCTACCGGGAAGGCATGGCGCGCGCGTGGGCGCTCGGCCTCGACGCCGCCTGTTCCACCATGGCCTTCGAGGTGGCGCGCCCGGACGGTGGGCAGGGCCGCGGCCGCGCCGCCATCGACGGCAAGGACAGCGGCGACGGCGGCGGCAGGGCGGTGCTGACCCTGCTGGCCCCGGCCGACGACGAACTGGCCCGGCCGCGCGTGGGCATCAACAAGGCCAGGCCGGCTTACGAGCTCGATGTGGCCGGGACGGTCGCCTCCAGCGGCCGCCGCGGGGCCGAGGGGCCGGCGGCCTACGCCGATGGCGAATGGCATACCATCCGCGATGGCCTGGAGGGCTGCGTGCAGCTCGAGGTGGTGGCCGGCACCGGCAAGCGGGAGAGCGGCAAGTACGCCCTGATGCACGCGTTCGCCGCCAAGATCTTCGACGCCAAGGGGCAGATCAGCTACCACCAGGCGCACTACGGCTCGCGCCGCCATCGGATCGAGCTGCAGTGGCTGCAAGAGAAGAACAGCCCCACGTATGCGCTGCAAATCCGCGTCAACTGCAAGTACGGCGACCAGGTCAGGCTGCGCTACCACATCACCGAACTGTGGGATGACCCGATGATGGCGCTGTGCGCCGGCGCTGCGCCAGCGGCGGGCATGCCATGAGCGACGGCGCCGCGCGGCTTGGCGTCGCCTTCAATCCGGCGCAGCTGCAGCTGGTGACCGAGGCGCTGGCGGCGCTGCCGTATCACCTTGTGTTCAGGCTGATGGAGCGGCTGGGCGCCTGGAGCGAACAGCCGGCTGCACCATTTGCGCTGTCGCCCGGGGAACTGGCGCTGGTGGTGCAGGCGCTCGGCGAACTGCCGTTCCGGCGGGTTCACGTGCTGATCGGCAGCCTGCGCCAGGCAATGCCCGGGATCGAGGCCGGCAGGGTGGTGGCGCATGAGTGATGGCGGCGCCGATATCGTGCATGCCGGCCCGATCGGGCTGGACTTCGCGGCGCTCACGGCCGAGGGCGTCGCGTCGCTGCAGCGCCTGTGCGGCGAGATCTGGACCGACTACAACCTGCACGACCCTGGCGTCACCATTCTCGAGCAGCTGGTCTACGGCTTGACCGACCTCGCGTACCGTACCGAGTTCCCGGTCGCGGATTACCTGACCGGCCCGGACGGCGGCATCGATTACCAGGCGCAGGGGCTGTATCCGCCTGCGGCGATCTTCGCGGGGCAGGCGCTGACGGCAAACGATTACCGGCGCCTGCTGTACGACGCCATTCCCACGCTGGAGGAGGTTTGGGTCCATCCGATGGGCAATGGCCTGCTGGCGATCAAGGTCGCCGGCAATGGCGAGCGCCTCCAGGCCGCGGAAAGCGGCGAGCTCGAGCGCTTGGTAAGGCGGCACTACGCGGCCCACCGCGGCCTGTGCGAGGACCTGGGCCAGGTGACGGTGCTGGAACCGGTGCCCTGCTACCTGTCCGGGGCCATCGACACCTGCGGCGATCGCAGTCCGGCCGATATCCTGGCGCAGGTGCTGTTCGAATGCGGCAACTATATGTCGTCGGGCCTGGCGGTCCGGCGCTTGCAGGATGTGGTCGGCGAGGGTATGTTGCCGGAGCAAGTCTACGACGGCCCAGCGCTCGAACACGGGTATGTCACCAGCAGCGCAGCGCCGCCGCTGGTGCGCCGGATCACCATCAGCGAATTGATCGGGATCATCCAGAAGATCGAGGGCGTCAGCAGGGTGCGCGGCCTGGCCTTCCGCGACGCCGGCTTCCACGCCACCGACGAAGTGGTGTGCGATACCAGCGGCGGCAGCTATCCCTGCCTGCCTTTCCCCCCGGAAGCGATGTGGGACTGGTTGCAGCTGCAGCCGCTACAGGGCAGGGAGGCGGACGCCGCCGCGCCCGCGCACGGGGAAGCGACCCGCCAGGCGAAGAACCGCGCGCTCCATGCCGAGGCGGCGCACGAACTGAAGAAGCTGCATTTCTATCGCCATGCCTTCCGCACCGAGCGAAACGAGCCGGACGCCGTGTTCCCGATGCCCACCGGACAGCACCGGGCCCTGGCCGAGTATTACTCGGTGCAGAACGACTTCCCGGCGGTGTACGGTATCGGCCAGTACGGCGTGCCGCACTCGGCGGGCATCGAACGCAAGAAGCAGGCCCGGCAGCTAAAGGGCTATCTGTTCCCGTTCGAACAGATGATGGCCAACTATCTGCAGAACTTGCAGGACTTGCCGACGCTGTTTTCGGTGACGGAGCGCGGCGCGGCGAGCTACTGTTCGCAATGGCTGGGCGACGAGGCCATTCCCCATATCGAAGGCTTGTACACGAACCGTGACGAGCCTGATTTCGCCGCGCTCGCGGCACAGGACAATTACTTCGACCGCAAGGGGCGCCTGTTCGACTACCTGCTGGCGCTCTACGGCGAGGCCTTCCCGCAGACGGCGCTGCGGCGCTTCAATCATTATCACCGTGCGGACACCGAACGCTGGCTGCTCGACGCCAAGGCACGCCTGGTCCAGGACCTGGTGGACCTGAGCGCCAGGCGCGGCATCGCCGCCGATTACCTCGCCGGCGCGCACAGCATATCGCGCTTGCAGCAGCGCGTCGCCATCCTGATCGGCCTCAGGTCCGCCGGCGCCGCCAGGCGGCCCACCGCGCCCTGGATCGGCGAACAGCCCCTTGCCCAGCCGGAAGGGCGCGCCAGGCAAGCGGGCTGGGCAAGCATATCGCCGATCGCCGGCAGCGCCGGGGCCTTGGAGGCGATCGAGCTGCCCGGCCACGCCTACCGCCTCGCCTTGTTCCACAACGGCCTGGCGCTGGAAAATTATGCGACTGCTGCCGAAGGCGGGCAGGTCGCCCTGTACTGCAACGGCGGCGAACGCTGGTTCGAACTGGGCCGTTACCAGGACCGCGCGCAAGCGGCCGCCGCCGGGCATGCCTTCGTGCGTGCCTTCGTCTACGCCAACGAAGCGGCCGAAGGGCTCGACATCATCGAGCATATCCTGCTGCGCCCGCGTGGCGGGGCGCCGCTGCAGGCGCAATTCTACGCGGCGCGGTTCAGCGTCGTCATGCCCAGCTGGACGGCACGCTGCGCCGATGCCGAGTTCAGGCACTTCGTCCAGGAGACCGTCGCCGCCCATTGCCCGGCGCACCTGCAGCCGACCTTCCTGTGGCTGGCGCCGGACCGGATGGCGGCTTACGAGCCGCTCAGGGACGGCTGGCGCAGCGCCCTCGCTGCCTTGCATGAGGCCGGGGCCGGCCAGCAGGAACAGAAACAGTCGGCCTGCAACGACGCCGCCCGCCAGCTGGCGGCCTTCCTGGCCATGCAGGCGAGGAGGGCGCAATGAGCGCGGTCCACCGTATCGACGAGCTGGTGTTCGACATTGCCTACGACAGCCGCAGCGCGGCGATCCCGTCGGAGTCTTACCTGAGCCAACTGCTGACCGGCAAGCTGCTGCCTGCGGTGGACGAGGTGCTTGACAGCCTCGGCCATGGCGACGAAGTGCTGCGCGTGCCAACGCTCGAACTCGACCTCGGCGTCATCGACCATGACGATGCCGAGAACCAGCTCACGCAGAAATTGCGCAATGCCCTGGACGATGCGCTGCGGCGGCTGTTGCCGCATTCGCCGCGCCACGCCGCCATGGGCGGGCCGGTCAGCGCCGACGGCGAACGGTCACCGGTCAGCGTGGTCAGCCGCCAGGCGAGCGGGATCGAAGAGTTGGCCGGTTTCCTGGCCAGCGGGACGATGCCATGGCATGCCGATGTCAACCGGCCTGGCCTGCATAGCGCGCTGCTCGAGCGCTTGCTCGAGGCTGGCGGCGCGGCGTTGTGGGCGATGCTGTCCCACGCGCTGGCCCATGAGGCGAGTGCGCAGCGCCTGGTCGCACAGTTTCCGGAACAGCAGCTGCGTAGCGTGCTGATGCGCGCGAATCCTGAACACGCGCCACAATTTCTTGCATTGATCGCCGAGGCCCGCGGCTGGCCAACGGCGCATGGCGGGCAGCTCGCCACGCAAACCGTTTGGCGGCAGGTGCTGGCCTGGGGGCTGGTGCGCGGAGGTAGCGCGGCGCAAGCGCTCGATGCCTGCGAGCGTATCCGCGCCGGCCTTTCCGGCCAGGCGCCGCGTCCTGCATCGAATGGGGGCGTGGCGGCAGCCAGCGCGGTTTCGCATGCCCGGATGCTTGCCGGCTTTTCCGCCTTCCTCGACGGCGTGCCGCTGGATAGCGGTATCGATCATGAGGCTGCTCCATACACGCCCGTGCAGCTGCTTGACCGGCTCCTGGCGAACGGCGGCGCAGGCTTGCAGTCCGTGGTGCGCCTCGCCCTGGAGCGTTCCGCCAGCACCAGGCGCTTGCTGGACCATATTCCAGGACCACGGCTGAAGGCCATGCTGATGCTGGCCAATCCCGCCGCGGGCGAGCAGTTGCAGGCCATGGTGGAGCGGGTACAGGATGGCGAGGCCGGCACGGCCAGCGCCCCTGAGTTGCGCCGCATGGCTTGGGAGCAGGTCCTTCGAGCGGCATTTTCAAGGCGCACGGCGGCGCCGGCGCTTCACGAGGCCAGCGCATCCATCGCACGCAAGCTTAGCCAGTTGAGCGGCAAGGATGCGTCGCACTTTTCAGCGTTGCTGACGACGCCAGCGGCGAACGAAGAAGTTCCAGTGTTGCAAGCTGCCAATCCAGGGACGCAGGCGCAACCGAGCGCCACGCCCGCCGTGTCGCGTCATTCACAACTGGTGCGCCTGTGTCGTTTCCTCGAACATGGCGTCCTGCGCGAAATGGATGAGGGCGGCAGAGGCTCGCAAACGCATGAGGCGCTGCTCGACGCCGTGCTGGCGCAGGCGGACGAGGCACTGTGGAATGCCTTGGCACGCGCTCTGGAGACGTCAGCGAGCGCTCGGCGACTTCTTGAACAGTTCCCGAGACAGCAGTTGTCAATGATTGCGCACCTGAGCGCACCAGCTTTTGCAGCCCCGCTTGAGCGCTTGATCGAACGTGTGACCGACGCGGACGGTGACGGCATTGATCCAGGCGGGCGCGGGCAGGCCCTGTTCCGCGTGTGTTGGCGCCATGTCCTTGCAGCCTGCACCGCCCGGCCGCAGGGCCAACTGACGCCGGCATCGGTCTACGCGAAGATCGCTCTGGAACTTGCCTCGGCTGAAAGCCCGGACGGTTCCAGGCCTGACGTCCCGCAAGCCAACGATGGGGGCTCCCCTGACCATGGCGCGGAAAGCCGCGTGCGCTACGAGACCATCGTTCCGGCGCCAGCAGCGGCCAGCCAGCCGGCAAGCTGGCGCGGCTGCGTCGCGGAACGCCGGGCGGGACGGGCGCTCGTGCGTCTTGCCGCACGTTTGGCGGAACTCGGTCCGGTGGCGGAGTTTTCCGCAGATTGCTCTTTGGCCGCCGCGCCAGTCGCTGCGACACCCGACCACGCGAAGCCGTTCCAGCGCGCGGCATTGGCAAGCCTGCTGTACAAGCTGTGCGGCGACATGGACGCCGCCCTGGACGCCTCGCGAGAGGCGGCGGTCGAAGCGTTCGACGATCGGACCGCGCGGCAAGAAAGCCTTCCAGCGACGCCGTACGTGGCGATAGCGGCGGGCAGGGCGGATGCCGCAGCATTGCGCCGGGCCATTGCGGCGCACATCGGCAGCGACGCAGCAATTCCGCCGGGACGGCGAACAGTGCTGCTCGAAAGCATCGACGAGAAGGCCATGGAAGCTTGGGATCCCGCCGAATTCCTGCGTCGGGTGCTGGCGGCGCTGACGAAACGGACGCCGCTCGATCTGGAGGCGCTGCGGGGTGTGCCACGGATGGCCTTGTCCGTCGTGGAGCATGCCGAACCGCCGCTCGCCGACGCGAGGGCGCTGGATCCTGGGCAATCGAACAGTTTCTCAAACGGCGCATCGGATACCGCGCAGCCTGCCGTTGCAGGCTCGGCGTCGCAGGCAACGGCCCAGGCAATGCCGGAGGCAGGCGACAATTTGCCCGGCAACGCACCGACCGGTATGCAGCTGGCAGCGCCATCAGAAGCGCTCGTCAGCGCTTCCGTCCATGCGCATTCAGACACGACCCGCGTGGCCTCGCCCGACAAACTGGCGGGGGATCGGGCCGCTGCGGGCGCCGAGGCCCTGCATCGCGCTCGGGCAACGCCCTTGCCGGCCACAACTCACGGCATGCCGGATCAAGTGCAAGCGAACGGCGAGGCAAAGGCCGCTACCGGCACCGCGGATCGGGTCGCAGCGCCAGTGTCCGCCGGACCGCAAGACGCTTTGCCGGCCACGAGTCCCGGCACGCCGGAACAAAAGCAAGCGAATGGGGTGGCGATTGCGCCTGCGCGTCCTGGCGACCTGCACGGGGAAAGCCAGGCGTCAGGGACAACTGATCAGACATTGCCAGAGGCAGCATTGAGCTTGCCGGTTGGCGCATTGCCCGACGATGCACCGACCACTGCGCAGCCGCCTGGGGCATCAGAAGCGTATTCCACCGCATTGTCCCGTGCGTCCTCGAACAGGACGCCTGCGGCCGTGCCCGCCGGGCCGCAAATCACTTTGCTGGCCGCGAGTCCCGGCACGCTGGACCATGTGCAGGCGAACGGCATGCCAAGCGCCTTCCTGGACACCGGGGACAGCCAAGCGGAGGGCCAGACGCAACGGACAGCTGGCCAGGCGTTGCCAGGGGCAGCAAGCAATTCCCAGGGTAGGGACACGTCGCCTGCGGACGCGCCCCAGACTCAAGTCAAGGATCGGGCTATTGCGTCCGCCCATGCCCTGCAACACGCTCGGCCAGCGGCCGTGCCCGCCGGACCACAAAACGCTTTGCCGGCCACAAGTTCCGGCACGCCGGAACAACTGCAATCGAACGGCGTGGCAATCGCGCCTGCGGGCCCTGTGGACCTGGTCGTGGAAAGCCAGGCTCCACGGACAACCGCGCAAGGCTTGCCAGAGGCGGCGAAGAATTTCCCGAACCGTGTAGTGCCCGATCTGTCCCCTGCGCCTCTTCCAGCTGCTGCCGGCACGGCGGCGCTCGGGGCGCCAGCACTGGCCGGCGCGTTGCCGCGCGCTGCCGTGGACACGCCGGCGAACAAAGAACCAGCGGCACCAGGTACGCAGCGTCCCGGCCCTATCGCGCCAGAAACGGCCTCCTGTACGCCGCCCATACCATTGTCCGAAGCCGGTACAAGCGCGACGGTTGGAGCCCTGCCGGAAGATCCGCAGGGCGAGCTGCCAGGCGCCCGGGCCCGGCGCAACGCAGCGGCGTCGCCCCAGTTGCCACCGGAACTGCCAACGCCAGCCATGCCGCCCTCCGCGGCCAATGTGATCCACGTACAGACGATCGCCAGCGCATTGATCGCTGGCGACTTCAGTCGTCTGCGGGGGCAGTGGCAGTCGCTTCTGATGGAGCACGGGCAAACGATCGCACAGGGCTTGCGCCAGTACGGGCGCAGCGCCGCGATCAGGCGTGCAATTGCCGGCGGCGCTTCCACCTCGATGTTCTATGACCTGATTGGCCTGCTCGACACGGGCGCGCCTGCGGTCTTGCACCCTTTGATCGAGGCGGATTCGGCCGTGCAGCGCGTGCTGGGTGCAGACTGGGCCGCCTGGAAACTGCGTTGCCGGGAAGCTGCCATGGCGCTGCTAACCGCCAGCAGCGGCGGACACGCAGGCACGCTCTGCGCATCGGACTTGGTGCAACAGGCGGCGCAAGGAGGTGAGGCGCTGCTTGACAGCCTGCTGGAAGTGCTGCCGGCACAGTTTCGTGGCGCCGGCCCGGCGCTGACGCGTGCCGAAGTCCCTTTGCCGCCCCGGCTGCCGCAGCGAACGGCGGCGGCGTTGCCGGAAAAGCAAAGGGTGTGGCGCATGCCCACGGCGGCGGACGAAGCCGCCATTCCTCCGGACACGCAGGAACTGGTCGTGGTCGGCAACGCCGGCATGGTGCTCGCCGCCCCCTATCTTCCACGCCTGTTTTCCATGCTGGGGCTTACCGAAAACGGCGCGTTCGTGCATACGCAGGCCGCCGCGCGCGCCGTTCACCTCGTGCAATTCATGGTCAATGGCCACACCAGCGCCCCCGAATACCAGCTGGTGTTGAACAAGATCCTGTGCGGCGTGAAGACGGCGGCGCCGCTGCCGGCATCGATCGACATCACCCAGGCCGAGAAGGATGCCATCGAGGGGATGATCGGCGCCATCGTGGCGCACTGGACTGCCTTGGGGAAGAGTTCGGTCGAAGCCGTGCGCCAGACGTTCTTTGCGCGCCAGGGCGACTTGCAGCTGGTCGAGGATGCATGGCAGCTGGAAGTGCGGCCCGGCCCCTTCGACATGCTGCTCGACCGGCTGCCATGGAGCATTTCCGTCGTCAAGTTTGCGTGGATGGCGCGGCCAGTCCACGTCCAGTGGCGCGCAACAACATGAAGACCAGGAACAAAAGGACGACACGATGAATCAGCTCAGTACGCCGATGCACCAAATGGCCGCCAATGCACGCGCGCTCGAACGGGAGATCGCCTGGTTCAGCGGCGTGCTCGATGCGCGCTTCGCTCACTATTTCGAACAATCGGGCCGTCCATTCGTACGCAAGGACGGCCCGGACCTGGAGCACGACACGTCGTACTACGCCGAGACCGTCAAGGAATTCGGGATGAACGAAGACGAACGCCTGGTCCTGGTGCTCGCGCTGTTGCCGCACCTGCGACCGCAGGCGCTCGACCTGCTGTTCACGAAGAACCAGGTGCAGGGCAGGCGCTTTACCGAGTTCGGCGGCTGGAACGGCAAAACCCATGAAGGCTTCCTCCCGACCTGCGAGACTGCCGCCTTCCTGCTGTGCGGCGACGACCTGGCGCGCCGCATCGAGGCCTGCGCCTTGTTCGACGACAGCCACTTCTTCATTCGCGCGCGACTCCTGCGGCTCGACCATGCGGGTGACAACGAACCCCTGTTCAGCGCCCGCCTGGCGCCTGCGCCGGACACCTTGCAGCGCATCACCACGGGGATCCGCCGCAAGCCGGACTACAGCGCGGCGTTTCCCGCCAAGCTGATCACCACAAAATTGAGCTGGAACGACCTGGTGCTGGCGCCCGAGGTCCGCAACGAGATCGACAGTATTCGTTTGTGGCTCCGAAATTCCGACAGCCTGCTGCAGGAATGGGGGTTGGACAAGGCCGTCAAACCCGGCTACCGCTGCCTCTTCTACGGACCGCCGGGCACCGGCAAGACGCTGACCGCCACGCTGATGGGAGATGGTCACACGGATGTGTACCGCATCGATCTGTCGATGGTGGTATCGAAGTATATCGGCGAAACCGAGAAGAACCTGGCCAACGTGTTCGACCAGGCGATGGACAAGAAGTGGATCCTGTTCTTCGACGAGGCTGACGCGCTGTTCGGCAAGCGCAGCCAGGGCAGCAGCGCGAATGACCGCCATGCCAACCAGGAAATCTCCTACCTGCTGCAGCGTATTGAAGATTTTCCAGGGATCGTGATCCTCGCCAGCAATCTCAGGGGCAACATCGATGAGGCTTTTGCACGGCGCTTCCAGAGCGCGGTGTACTTCGCCATGCCCGATGCGGGCCAGCGCCTGAAGCTGTGGCGCCGTGTCTTCCAGGACCCGGGGAGGTTGGGGCCGGACGTGAACTTCGATGCGCTGGCGGAGCGCTACGAACTGGCCGGCGGCGCGATCACCAATGTGGCCCGCTATGCCGCGATCCAGGCCGCGCGCGTGGATCGCGCGACGGTGAGCCAGGACGATCTGCTGGCCGGCATCTCGAGGGAACTGATCAAGGAAGGGCGCACGTACTAATGAACATTACCTCCATCCTCTTCCGCCTGGCCTGCGTCGCGATCGTGCCGGGAATATCCATGGCCACGACCTTGCCTGCCAAGGCGCCGGCATCGGACCAGGCGCGCCCGGCGACGCCGGCAGCCTGCTATGCCGGCAAGTACAAGCCAGGCGACGTGCCCGCGATACAGGCCGATCTCGGACGCATCTACGGCAAGGACGCCGAGTACCTCGAGGACGCAGGTGGCGACGATCCGCCGCTGCGCGACGGCAGGATGGGCGTGATCACGCGCAAGTGGATCGGGAAGTTCTGCGCCGGCTACCATTTTGAAGCCAAACCTTCCAGTTTCGAGGCCACGGTGGTCCGCGAGCTGGCGCGCGTTGCCGCCGGCGGCATCACGAAGGCCGGGATGCCGGCACCGGTGCAAGCCGCGCCACCGCCGCCGCCGCCGGCGCCGCTGGAGTCCTTTTACGCCTACGATCCCAAAGTCCTGGTCAAGCCGCGGAACGAGGCGCTGATACTGCCGCGCCTGCGCACCATCAAGGAGCGCTACTACGATCATGCCCAGTTCATGACCGTGCTGCAGCGCGCCCTTGCCGATATCGATGTCGATGCCGACACGATGCTGATGATCGAAACCGGCGCGACGGTCGATGGCTACCTGCTCACGCTCGAGACGCTGGCCGAACTGGGTAATAAAGGGGCATCCCAGGCGCTGATCGAAAAACTCAGCCCGATCGTGGGCGATGTCTACGACGACAGCGACGCGTTCAACGAAGCGCTGCACATCGCGGTTGGCGAGGGCAAGGAGAAGTCCGAGCTCATGCAGTTGTCGGCGAAACTGTTCGACATGGCCCGCATTCGCAACTACAGGATTCCGGACACGATCGAAGCCGACTTTGCATCCAAGGCGGAGCTGCCGGCGCCGGTCGCCGCACTGTTCACCTCGATGGCTGACGTCAAGTATCCGTCCCTGGAACTGCTCGAAAGCGCATTGGCATGGCGCGTGCAGCAGGGCCTGGGAATGTGCGCGTTCAACCGCTTCCGGCAGGAGGGGCGGCTCGACGACAAGCAGTTCCTGGCCTTGAAAACGATATTCCCGGCCGACGCGCAGCTGTTCGATGAGATTGCGGAGCTTCGCAAGCTGGTCGTTCCCTGCAAGCCCGCGCAGCAGATCGAGGCCAAGGTGCTGGCCTTCAAGGCCGATAGCCTGGTGACGGCCAGGCTGGCGCGCTCGGTCAGGCTGCAGCACGCGGCGAAGATGGCCACCTCCGCCAAGGGGCAGCTCGGCCCCACGGCGATTGATTCCTGCGGTTGTTCGCCTGGCCCGCAAGATGGCGTGATCTACGGCTTTTATCCTCTGTGGACAGATGCTGAGAAAAAGCCGAAAGTCAATTTTGGCTTCATGTCGCGGGTCGGCCTGTACGGGGTGACATTCAGCGACAGGGGCGATCTGGTCAACCCGCCCGATTACAAGGGGCCGCCGGCGCGCCTGATCGATGCCGCCCATGTGCACAGGACGAAGGTCGACTGGGTGGTGCACAAGAACGACTGGCGCAGCTGGGCTGCCAGCGATGCCGAGGGCAAGAAAAGGACTTTGGAGACCCTGATCGACAGCATCGAGCAGCGCCTGGCCACGCCCTTGTTTGCCACCGATTGGCGGGGCACGGCGATTGCGTCGCTGGGCCTGGAGCGCGCGCCTACGCTGGGCGACGGCGTGACGCTGCGTTTCGACCGGTTCCCGAAGCAGGACCAGGCCTTGTTCGATCGTTTCGTGGTCGACCTGTATGCCCGGCTGAAGGCGATGAAGCCGGCCCGCCAGCTTAACCTGCTGGTCGACCATGCCGCGATGGTCGGCGAGGATGCATCGACGTTCTCGATCAGGAACCTGCTCGATCTCATTGCGAAGACCAACAAGATCGACGAGGACCAGTCCTTCGCCAACAGCACCATCCGCCGCGCCGACGACATTCAGGTGCTGGTCCTGGTGCGGGAGCCGACCGCCGATTCGAAAAGAGTGCTGCGGGAGGAAATTGAAAGTGCGCTGCACAGCAGTGCGCGGGTGCGCATGCTGCGCGATGTGGTGCCCGTCCTCGAGTACGACGGCGTCCATGTCAATCAACTGCGTGACGACCTCATTTACAACAATGATAATTTTGGCGGTATCGGCTTCTGGCCAATTCCGTTCGCGACGGATGACGACACGGCCCAGGGCTCGACCACGGCCAACAGCGTGCTCCAGGCTTACTTCGACTACGCGGACAATGACCACGGCAGGCTCGAAAAATTCGTGGACTGGGTGTGTCCGAACCGCGGCTGGCTGCGCTGGATCGCCTGGGTCAGCGCCCTGGCGGCCATCGTGGTCGCTGTCGTCTACGCGCGCTGCCGTGGCTGCGGCACGCGGCTGGACGACAATCCCCTGTACCTGGTGCCGATGGGATTGATCATCATGCTGCCTTTCGTGGCGGTCTTTACCTTGATCATCGGCGACCCCATCCTGCGCAGCGATTCCGGCGTGCACCTTTTCTTTGCTTTCGTCGTGTTGTGCGTGGTGGTCTTGCCGGCGCTCTACCTGCTGTTCAAACCGGCCCGCAAATTGCCTTGAAGGGAAACGGGATGAAAGCGGGGGCGCAAAAGGATGACGACGAGGTCCGGCGGAACGAGTGCGACGAACAGGCGCCGGCATGGCCTGCATGGTCCGGCGCGGGCATCGCTGCGACGGCGCAGCGCGAGCGCGACGAGATGGTCAGCAGCAGCCCGCGCACCCAAGCCGGGCACAGCGCGGCGGCTGCAATCGGCAGGCGGTCCAACCAGACCGGGCTGCCGGACAGCTTGAAAGGCGGGATCGAATCCCTGTCCGGCATCAGCATGGATCATGTGAAGGTGCACTATAACTCCGCCGCGCCCGCGCAGCTGAACGCCCATGCCTATGCGCAGGGCAGCGAAATCCATCTCGGCCCGGGCCAGGAACGCCACCTGCCGCACGAGGCCTGGCACGTGGTGCAGCAGGCGCAGGGCAGGGTGAGGCCGACCATGCGTAGCGCCCCGCCGCAACCCGTGCAGCGCAAACTGATCATTGGCAAAGACGAGGAGTTCGAAAGCGAAGCTGACCTGAAGCGGAAAATGGGCTACTGGAAACAGTTGCACGGGCAAGCCGTGCCACTTGCCGTGCGCGACAGGGTGCTGCTGTGGCTGGAAGCGGGCGAGCACAAGCACGCGACCATGAAGATGGCAATCGACGCGGCGGCAGCGGAGATCGCGGCGGAGCAGATGCCCAGGCCGCAGGATGCGGGGCCCCAGAACATGCTGACCCTGCACCCCGGCAAGGACAGTCGGAGCGGTGGGCAGGAGTCCAAAGAGGAGCACTCCGATACGGTCGCCAAGGAAACGGTCGGATCGATCTCGATGGGGCTGGAATCGGCCCTGAATGAGGCGAGGGACGATGTTCCAAAATTCATCACAACGAACAAGAACAAGATCGATATCGACTTGCGCAATATGTGCGCACAGGCAAAGTCTGGCAAGGAGCCGCTGCATATTCTGGAACTGTGGCGGTTTATCGGCACCTTTGAGTTCAAACATATCACCGGAGACAAAGACCTGGCGCCCAGCTGCAAAAACTTGATCATCATTGTCCGTGAAAAGATCCAGACCTTTAAGCTCGACAATTTCAAGAATCTCATTGTCCTGATACCTGACGACTGGGGCCTGCGCGAGCTGGTCTTCAAGACTTGGGAGAGCGGCCGGATCAGGGACGAAGCGCACGGCAAGGATTCCGGGACGGTTGGCGCCATCTCGGACCTGCGTCTGGCCCAGACCATGGGCGAATTCCTGCTTTGCCTGCCGGCGCTGAAAAGCATCATGACGCTCGGTGCAAGCACCAGGCTCTTCAAGTCCGCTCACGATTTTGCGCCGCTCGTGCTGCGCGTGCTTTCCGGAACAGTCCGGCAGTTCAAAGCCGGGAGCATATTGAAGCTGGTCCAATTCTATGCCGACCGCCTGATCCAGCTCGTTTACTTGCATGAAACGGGAAGGATCAGTGCCGCTGCCTGGATGGGCCTGCATGGCGCCTTGCTTGCCGCGGTGCAGGGAGAGGGACATCGCGGCAAGGAGCAAGCAAAGATGCTGCTGGCGCTAATCATGCACCTTGACGCCAATCCGGGGGAGCGCTGTATCGGGTATGAGCCGGGCGGCGAATCCGACTACGACATCATGATGCAAGACGGGGAAACCGAGGGCAAGCGCGTGCTGGAGGTGGAAACCATCCCCCAGCGTGAACGGCCCACTGCCCACGCTTTTTACCAAAAGAAGTTTGAGCACAAACTCGAGGCCATCAAACTGATGGGCGAGAGCAAGGGCGCCGTCCTGTTCCTCTATATTCCCGCCGAAACCATCCTGCCGCTGGACCAGGTCCTGCTGATCAAGGGTGACCAAAAGATTCGCATTGCCAATTTGGTCCAAATCGAGGAGCTGGCGCGGAAACACCACGACGGCGTCCAGTAGCGGCGCGGTTGCCCAACAACATTAAGGGGATGAGAATGAAAACCTATGCCGCGCATGACAAGCTTGGTGACCGCCGGAACGACGCAAGCGAGCAGATGCAAGAGCAGCTGCAGGCAAAGCCGGATGCGCAAACTTTCGATGAGCGGCCCGCGACCCTGGTTCAAAGGAAATTGCAGGAAAAGATCGGCAATAGTGCACGGCTTGCGCAATTGAATGCCGCTGGGCAGGTCGCGAATAATACAGGGCTTCCGGCCGACCTGAAAACGGGAATTGAGCGCCTTTCCGGCTACGCCATGGACGATGTAAGGGTGCATTTCAACTCCGGGAAGCCCGCCCAATTACAGGCACATGCGTACGCCCAGGGTTCGGAAATCCATCTCGCTCCCGGCCAGGAACTGCACCTGCCGCACGAAGCATGGCACCTGGTCCAGCAAAAACAGGGCAGGGTAGCGGCCACTGCCCAGCTCAAGGGGGCCGTGGATATCAATGACGATTCCGGCCTCGAAAGGGAAGCGGACACCATGGGAGCGAAAGCGCTCGCGCTTGGCGGCAATCCGGACGCTGAAGTCGACAAGCTGTCCCTGCCGCTATTGTCTTCAGCGCCCGCAAGGCCGGCGCTCCAGGCCGTATGGGTCGATGCCGGACATGGGCCATATTGGGAGCAGGATGAGATTTTCTATTCGACTTACAACCCAGCCAACTGGATGGAAATGGAATTCATCCCGCACGGGGCGGAGCATCCTGAACTCATTATGGTACTGAGACCGGAAATAGTGCAAATGCAGCGGATGCAAGCGCATCGGATATATACGCAACAGTTGCATATGCAACAAATGCGGGGCGCAATGCCCATGTTTCCGCCCGTTCAGGTGCCGATGATGCCTGTGCCGATGATGCCTGTGCCGATGATGCCTGTGCCGATGATGCCTGTGCCTATGATGCCGATGCCTATGATGCCGATGCCGATGCACTTGGGGCCACCCTTGGCCCCGCCGATGGCCTCCCCGCAATCCCATGCAGTACAGGTACAGGAATCTTCGTCCCCCGTAAACAAGGCCGAAATGCCGGTGTCAATCCCGAAACTGTCGCTTTCGAACAGTATGCCCTCGTCGGCGCCTATAACGATTCCCAAGAAAGGCGCATCTTCGGCGCCGCTGGAGTCCGCAGTTTCTTCGGAAGTCATGTACGTTCCACACAAGTTTCCGACTAATAAAATGCCGGAACGAGTTAAAACCAAGAGAAAAGGTATTTCGGAAGGCAAGCATGTCGGACATAAGATTCCGAATTCGTTCTTGAGTGGATTTTGGGAGACTTGCCAAGCTGCTCTAGCGCTCCCGGGATGTCCTGATCAACTACGGGCGTCAATCAACAGACTACCGAGCAAAGCGCAGTTCGTCTATATGGATATAAATTTGCAGTTTGAAGAGGGCAATCCTCAAGACTCCGCAGACAGCAAGAGCGCGGCCGAGAAACTGGCATTTCATGGTCCCGACTCGCCGAGATCCAAAATACTAAAACCTGTGCATGCTATCTTGGCGAAAAAAGTTGGGACGCTTACGTTCGCCGAGATCCAGTGGGTGTTGGATGAAATTGAAAAGGCAGGCAAACTTGGAACCGAGTGGTCGGGAGTCAAATAACGATGAGAACGTACACGACAGATGACTCGGCAGTGCACCAAGCCAAAAACACAAGACGTCGGCGTTGACCGCGCCGGCCAGGTCCCACGCGGCGCCGCGCTACCCGCCACTGCGGCGGGGGGGCAAGGCTGGCGCGTTATCAAGCGCTGGCGAACACCTCAGCCAGGGTTGTGCACTGGGGGCGTTCTACGAACTGGGCTTGCTGTTTCGGCCGGGAGCGGCGCAGGACGACGAGGGCGACGAAAGTGACTCGTCAGACACCGGGTATTCTAGCGACGAGGTCCTTGGGCCCCCGCGAACGGAATTGCAGACATGAGCGCTGTACGGTAAAATTCCGTACAGAAGGAGGCCGCCATGACGACTGCTACCGCCCGCATCGATCTACGCCTTGAAAGCCGTGAGAAAGAACGTATCGCCAAAGCCGCAGCACTGCGAGGTATGGCAGTGTCGGCTTTTATACGCGATGCCGTGCTGCGTGAAGCGGATACGACCATCGCAGCCGAGAGCGTTGCGACGCTATCAGAGCAGGAGTCGCGGCGCTTCCTCGCCGCCCTGGATGATCGTTTCCGTCCCAATGACCGGCTGAAAAGGGCAATGCAGGCCGCATCCCGACTTGCGAAGCGCTGAAGCATGTCGCTGGCCTTCACTGTACTTGACGTCACTCACCATGACCGCGATGGTTTCACTTGTGGGGTCGCCGCGCTGGACGAATACCTGCGCCAACGAGCAGGACAGCATCAGCGCGACGGTATCGCGACCACGCATGTTTTGATCGACGACGCGCAAGCAACTCGTATCCTGGGCCACTGCGCTCTATCCGCTGCGCAGCTCTATCTGCATGAATTGCAGGAGGAGGACCGCAAGCGGCTGCCTACGTATCCTGTGCCTGCGATGCGAGTGGGACGCTTGGCTGTGGCGCAATCCGAGAAAGGTAAGGGCTACGGGCAGCTGTTGTTGGGCCATGCCGTCAACCTGGCGTTGTCTGTGCGGAAAACGATGGGCGTACGAGTGTTAGTCGTGGATGCGAAGGATGGGCAGGTGGCAGCCTTCTACGAAGGATTTGGTTTCCGCCGAACGGCAGACAATGCCTTGACTTTGTATCTACCCATTGGTCGGTCTTGAAGATTGTCGGGGTGGGCCCGTGCCTGTTGTCCCCGGCTTTGGAGAAGCAAGCTTTACTTCTTGACATGTGGTATCAAGCCATTTAATCTCGATTGTGCATTTGATCATGACGACATGATTGCTTGGCGCGAGCGCTGGAGAAAAACCACATCACATGAAGCCAATACCGAACTTCGCGCGGCGCATGTTTTTGCAGCAGAGCGCCGCAGCCGGCTCGCTTGCGCTTGCCCTGCCTGCCAGCGCAATGGCGGCCCCGGGCAAATGGCCGCCCATCGTGCGCGGTCGCACCATCAAGATCGGCATCCTGTTCAGCCTGACCGGCGCCGAACGCGTGTACAGCCTCGAATGCTACAAGATGGCCCTGATGGCGATCGACGACATCAACCGCGCCGGCGGCATCCATGGCGCCTTGCTCGAGGCGGTGGTACGCGATCCGGCCAGCGACTGGGTCAGCTACACCCGCTACGCCAAGGAACTGATCGACCAGGGCGTCACCATTATTTGGGGCTGCATTGTGTCGGCCAGTCGCAAGGCGGCGCTGCCGGTCATCCAGCGCAACGGCGGCGTGCTGTTCTACGGCATGCTGTACGAGGGGCGCGAATGCTCCGACAGCATGATCGCCACCGGTTCCTGCCCGAACCAGCAGACCGAGGTCGGCATACCCTGGATCATGAAGCGGCGCGGCCGCAAGGTGTATTTCGTCGGCTCGAACTACATCTTCCCCCACACCATGAGCAAGCAGGCCAGGACCACGGTGCACAAGCTGGGCGGCGTCGTGCTGGGCGACGAGTTCGTCAATTTCGGCCTCGGCGCCGCCGCGCCCTTCGATGCCATCGTGGCCGACATCAAGCAGAAGAAGCCGGACTGGATCCTGTCGAACCTGGTGGCCGACAATATCGTCGGCTTCCTGAAAACCTACAAGAAGGCAGGCCTGAAGCCGCAGCAGATGCCGATCACGCATACCGGGATGTTCGAATCGAGCGTCGCGGCAGCCGGGGCCGACTTGTGCGCCGGCCATTATTCGCTGGCGAGCTATTTCCAGTCGATCGATACGCCGGACAACCTCGCCTTCGTCCAGCGCTTCAAGACCTTCGCCCGTTCCAGGCCGGAGTGGCGCAACGACGATGCCACCGTCACCACCCTCAACGAAGGCGTGTACACGGCGGCGCTGGCCTGCAAGGCGGCCATGCTCAAGGCCCACAGCGCGCATCCGGACGCGATCCTGGAGGCTGCGCGCGGCCTCGTGTTCAAGACGCCGTCCGGCTCGAGCGTCAAGATCGATGCCGACAGCTTGCACCTGTGGCTCACGCCGCGCATCGGCCAGGTCAACGGGCAAGGGGAGTTCGACATCGTCTACCAGTCGCCCACGTGGCTGCAGCCGGAAGTATTCAATCCCGAAATGGATCCCGAGCGCAGCTGCGATGGCGGCGGCCGCTTCCATATCAAGGGCGTGCTGGTGCCCGGCACGCGCCCGCCGGGCAGGACTGGCTCATGACGATCGTGCCGCCGGACGGCGCCGCGCGCCCGGGGATCGGGCTTGAATAGCAACGCCGGGCAAGGGCTCGCGCCGCGCCAGCTGGCCGCCGGCCTCGCGCGCTATCGTTTCGTGCTGGCGATCGCCGCGACGGTGCTCGCCATGGGCGTGCTCGCCATCCTGAGCATCTACCGCGTGAGCAACCTGAACGCCAAGATCTACCAGGAAGACTTCCTGTCGGCGCAAAAAATCGCCCGCATCGGCGAACTGACCAATTCCTACCGCCTGAAGATTTACCATCAGGTCGCGTCGCTGGAAATCCAGCCCGAGCTGCTGCTCGAACTGGCCTATCTGGACAAGCAGATCGAGACCGAACTGGGCGGCGCCGACGCCTTGTTCCTGTCGGCCGAAGAGAAGATCCGGTTCGCGCAGGTGGCGCGCCTGTGGGGCGAACTGCGCACCAGCTACCGCGCCATCATGGAACTGAGCCTCAACTACGCGAAGGAAGAGGCGCTTGAATCGATGTCGACCAAGAACCAGGACCTGTACCGGCAGGCGCAGGCCGCGATTTCGGACCTGATCCGCCTGAAATCGGACGCGGTCAGGCAATCGTATGAAAGCAGCCGGCGCATCGCCTTGCTGACCCAGCTTGGCACCGGGTTCTCGCTCGCGCTGTGCGGCGCCGCCTGCCTGTTCTTCGTCCGAAAGAACAATCAGATCTTGCTGAACTCTAACCGTGCGCTCGAACGGGCGAGCGCCGACCTGCAAAGCCTGGCCGCGTCGCTGGAACAGCGCGTGCAGGAACGCACCGCCGACGCCGAGGCCGCGAGCCGGCGCCTGGCCGACATGACGGACGCATTGCCGCTGGCGGTGTTCCAGGTGCGTATCGCCAGCGACGGCAAGCCCGCGTACGCCTTCGTCGGCGCCAATGCGCGCGAGATACTGGGGGTGCCGGCGGCGGACATCATGGCCGACCCCAAGGCGCGCTTTCGCACCACCTTGCCGGAAGAGCGCGCGCAGTTCGCGGCCGAGGTGGCCAGCGCCATCGCGCAGCGCCGCTCGGCCGCGTTTCACCAGCGCGTGCTCATCGATGGCCAGATACGCTGGGTGTATGCGCACACGGTGACCCGCCAGGTTGGGGACGAGGTGGTGTGGAACGGCTTCTGGATGGACCAGACCGAGGCGCGCGCGCTCGAGGAGCAACTGCGCCTGGCCAAGGACCTGGCCGAGGAGGCGGTGCGCGCCAAGTCCCTGTTCCTGGCCAATATGAGCCATGAAATCCGCACGCCGATGAACGCGATCATCGGGCTGGCCTACCTGGCGCTGAAGACGCCGCTGACCCGGCAGCAGCGCGATTACATCGACAAGGTGCACCGGGCCGGCAGTTCCCTGCTTGGCGTGCTCAACGATATTCTGGATTTTTCGAAGATCGAAGCGGGCAAGATCGACCTCGACCCGGTCGAATTCGGGCTCGCCCGCGCGCTCGACAACACGATGGCGGTGATCGGCTATTCGGCCGCCGACAAGGGCCTGGAACTGATCGTCGACATCGGCGCCGGCGTGCCGGACGCCTTGTATGGCGACCCGCTGCGTCTCGAGCAGATCCTGATCAACCTGATCGGCAACGCCGTCAAGTTCACCGCGCACGGCGATATCGTGGTCCAGGTCGAACTGCTCAAGACCGCGGGAACGAAGGTCGAGCTGCGCTTCGCCGTGCGCGACAGCGGCATCGGCCTCACGGCCGACCAGGGCGCGCGCCTGTTCCATGCGTTCAGCCAGGCCGATGAGTCCACCACCCGCAAGTATGGCGGCACCGGACTGGGCCTGACGATCTGCAAGCGCCTGGTGGAACTGATGGGCGGGCAGATCACGGTCGACAGCGTGGCCGGGGTGGGCAGCACCTTCAGTTTCAATGTCTGGCTCGAACGCGGGACCGGCGACGGCGAGGCGCTCCCGGCGCTGCCGGCGGCGGTCGGCGCGCTGACAGTGCTGGTGGTGGACGACAACCCGCGCGCCCGCGCGGTGCTGGCTGCGCATTGCGAGCGCCTCGGATGCACGGTCGAACAGGCCGACGACGGCGCGCAGGCACTGACCATGGTGGCGCTGGCGGCGGCGGCCGGCGCGCCGTTTTCGCTGCTGCTGATCGATTGCGAGATGCCGGCGCTGGGCGGGGCCGACGCCGTGCGCGCCATCCGCGCCGATGCGAACCTGTCGCCCCAGCCGGCGGTGGTGTTGCTGACGGCGCTGCGCGAGGACGATGTGCGGCCCGCCATCGGCGACCTGGAAATCGACGCATTCATGGCCAAGCCCGTCAGCGCGCTGGCGCTGCACGAGACCTTTGCCGCCATTTACGGCGGCGCACGCCTGCCGGCGGCGCACGATGCCGCGCCGAATGGCCACCTGGCCGGGATGCGCGTCTTGCTGGCCGAAGACAATCGGATCAACCAGCAGATCGCCAGCGAGCTGATGGCGGAGGCGGGCATCGTCGTCGATATAGCCGATAACGGCAGTATCGCCGTCGCGAAGGTGTTCGATGGCGGCGCCTATGACGTGGTGCTGATGGACGTGCAGATGCCGGAAATGGATGGTTATTCGGCCACGGCGGCGATCCGTTCCGATCCACGCTTTGCCAGCTTGCCGATCCTCGCGATGACGGCCCACGCCATGGTCGAAGCCCGCGCGCGCTGCTTCGAGGTCGGCATGAACGACCATGTGGCCAAACCGATCAATCCCGACGCGCTGCTCGCAACATTGGCGCGCTGGGCCGGACGCGCCCTGGCCGGCGTGGCCGCGCCTGTCATCGAGGCGCCGCCATCCCATGCCGCGGCGGTCCAGGTGCTCGACGAGGAGGCCGGCGTGCGCCGCGTTGGCGGCAACGCTGGCCTGTACCGCCGGGTCGCCGCCCAGTTTGCGAACACCTATGTCGACAGCGCGGCCCGGATCGAGGGCCAGCTGGCGGCCGGCGAACGCCAGCAGGCCGAGCACGCCGCGCATACGATCCGGGGCGCGGCAGCCAATGTCGGGGCCAGCCCCCTGGCCGACATGGCCGGCGAACTGGAGGAGGCGATCCGGTCGGGGCGGGAGGACGCCCAATTGCTGGAGCGCTTCGCCAACGCGATGAACGCCTGTCTCGAGGCGATCCGGCGCATGCGGGAGAGGGCAGTCGTCGAGTAGTTCAACTTAAACCATAGCGATGGAGCAGAAATATGAAGCCAGGAATCAGCTTTAATCTTAGCAAGCAAGACAGCGATCCGGACAACTGGATTCCAGCGTTTCCCAATCCTGCCGACTTCCGGTTCGATTATTTCAAGCTCCTGCAGCAGTCCCCGGACGGCCTCGCCAGCCTTGGCGCCCCCTTGAAGGTGGCGGTCATCGGCGCCGGCGCCGCCGGCATGACGGTGGCGCGCGAGCTGCACCGCTGCGGCGCCCAGGTGACGATCTTCGAAGCGTCGGACCGGATCGGCGGGCGCCTCTATACGGTCGACAATCCGCATGGAACCAAGCAAGCCGGCATGGAAATGGGCGCGATGCGGATGCCCTTTTTCAATAAGCCGGGCAGCAAGAACTGCATCCTCGATTACTACCTGAACTATGAAAACGCGCGCCAGCACCCGATCCAACTGAGCGCCTTCCCGAATCCGGGCGCGGCGCCGGGCGGCACCGGCATCTACATCAACCAGGGCCGCGGCCCCGACCTTGAGTACAGCAAGCCGACACTGATCCCGTGGCCGATCAACGAGTTGCCGCAAAATGCGGCGCTGGCCGAACTGAGCAAGAAGGTTACGCTATTCGGCGAACACTTTTCAATTCCCGCCAATACCTATTACACAAAGCCCGGCAAGGACTGGGAAACGTGCTGGCAGGCAATCGTCAGGCATTACGACAGCATGACCTTCGACGACCTGGTGCTGGCGCCGGCGCTGAGCGGCGCGGAGATCGAGAAAAAGATCGCCAACCTGGCCACCTTCGACGGCGATCTTGGCGGCTTCGGCATGGATGCGCACCAGGCGGACCTGCTCTACACGATCGGCACCGGCGACGGCAGCTGGGGCGCGTTCTACAGTATCGCCGCGCTGTGGTTCCTGCGCTGCACCTACTTCGGCTTCGATTCGAACCTGCAGACGATCGAGCGCTTCGGCGACGCGCAGGCGATGCCCCATTTCGACGCGCCGGTCGCCGACTCGAATGGCGTCGCGCTGGCCAAGCCCAGGTACGAGGGCATACAGTCCCTGGTCGAGTATCTGTACTATGTTGCCGCGCCCGGCGCCACGACCTCCTTGTACGAGGGCGCCAAACTGTATGTCGATACGCCGGTCCACCGCGTCGTGAAACAAGCGAGCGGACTGATGCTTCATCATAAGAATGCGCCGGACGGCGAGCTGTTCGACTGCGCGGTCGTCACGTCGACACAGTGGTCGACCCAGATGTCGATGGCGTTCCAGAATTTTCCGCAGGAAGTCCTGCCGCAGGCGAAGATCACTACGCAAAATACCCAGCACAATATCTCCAGCTGCAAGCTGTTCTTCCCATTGCGGGTGAAGTACTGGGAACTGCTGGGTAACAAGATCCCGCAAGATATCGTCACCGATACCTGTATCCAGGACATGTACGCGCTGAGCTGGACCAGCAAGGACGAAGACCGCGGCGTGCTGCTGGCCAGCTATACCTGGGAAGACGATTCGCTCAAGCTGCTGCCCTTCGACGAAGCGGCGCTGTCGGCGCTGGTGCTGGCCAAGCTCAAGGAAATCACCACCAGCACGGTGGGGCAGGACATTACCGAATTCATCGACACGGCCAAACCGGTCATGATCCAGTGGATCAAGCAACCGACCTACATCGGTTGCGCCAAGCTGTACCGCGCGGAGAACGAGGCGGGCAATCAGCTCGACCTGTCCTACAACCAGAACTACGGGAAAATGTCTTCGCTGTATTTCGCCGGCGAGAACTACGGCGTGGAGGGAGGCTGGACCGAGCCGGCCCTGCGCTCCGGCCTCGACTGCGTGCTGCAGATCCTGCATCACGCGGAGGCGACATTCAAGGATGGCGGCTTTGATTTCGCAGTCGATTATCCAAAGTGGCCGTCGGCGTAGGCCATCCCTCGGAAGGCGCCGGATTCGGCGATGTTCAAATACGCGCCGCTTCCCAACGTCGTCCTCGCGAACGCGGCGGTGCGGCGATCCGAGACCCATGCTGATTATGCTCAGAATGGGTCCCCGCTTTCGCGCACTGGTGTCCGGAATAATCCTGTTGACTTCTGAATTTCCACTGACACGAGCGGCGCCCTTCCCGAAGTCGTGAATGTGGAACTCGAAAAGACAATAACCAACG
>JAKFDH010000057.1:0-79750 GCA_036676245.1 Massilia sp.
CTGCGCCTGAAGCGGCGGCGCGCGACGCCGGGCCGGCGCCTGCCGCGCGCCGCCAGGCCGAGCGTCCGGTCAAGGTCGCGCGCGCCGCGCCCGAATCGAACTGGTGCTCGAACTGCGGCAATGTCGAATCGGTGCGCGCCATCAAGACCCGCGCCGAAGGCAGCGGCCTGGGCGCCGCCGGCGGCGCCGTGCTGGGCGGCCTGCTCGGCCACCAGGTCGGCGGCGGCAGCGGCCAGAAGATCGCGACCGTGGCCGGCGCCGTCGGCGGCGCCGTGGTCGGCAACCAGGTCGAAGGCAACATGAAAGCGACCACCAGTTACGAAATCAAGGTCCGCCTCGACGACGGCAGCGCCCGCACCTTCCGCCAGGCCAGCGCGCCGCGCTGGGGCGCCGGCGACCGCGTCAAGATCGTCAACGGCGCGCTGCGTTCGGCAGCCTGACGCAAATTGCCGCTTGTGTACGCCAACGTACGGAACGAGGGGCAACTAGTTACCATACTGGTATCGCGACGACACCCGTCGCGCACAACCCCGGAGACCCATCATGCTCTATACAATTGCCGTAGTACTGTTGATCCTCTGGCTGCTTGGCTTGGTCACTTCCTACACCGTGGGCGGATTCATCCACATCCTGCTGGTCGTAGCCGTCATCATGATCCTCGTGCGCCTGATCAGTGGTCGAGGCATCTAGCGTTGCATCCAAAAAATTAAAAGAGCTTTAACCCGATCCGTTTCGCGGTCGCGCCAGCTGTGGGGGCGGGACCGCGAAACGGATCAATTCACAACTAGGAGAAAAAAAATGACTATGTCCCTCAACAAGTCCCTGGCCGGCCTGACCGTCGTGGCGCTGCTGGCCGGCTGCGCCGACCTGTCGGCCACCCAGCGCGGCACCGCCACCGGCGCCGGCGTCGGGGCTGGCCTGGGCGCGATCCTGGGCGGCACCACGGGCGGCGGCGGCAGCAACCGCGCGGCCAAGGGGGCGGTGCTGGGCGGCGCCGCCGGCGCCATCATCGGCAACATCTGGTCGAAGAAAATGGAACAGCAGAAGGCGGACATGGAAGCGGCCACGCGCGGCACCGGCGTGCAGGTCAGCCAGACCCAGGACAACCGGCTGAAGCTGGAGATTCCGGCGGACGTGTCGTTCGACACGGGCCGCGCCGACATCAAGGCGAATTTCCGTCCAGTGCTCGAGCGTTTCGCGACGACGCTGAACCAGAATCCGGCGTCGACGGTGACGATCATCGGGCACACGGACAGCACGGGTGACGACGCCGTCAACGATCCGCTGTCGGTGGAGCGTGCGGCGCACACGCGCGACTACCTGGCGCTGCGCGGCGTATCGCAGAACCGCATCGTCATCGACGGCCGCGGCGAGCGCGAGCCGATCGCGACGAACGAAGATGCCGCCGGCCGCGCGCGCAACCGTCGGGTCGAGATCTACGTGGCCGAAGCCGCCCCGCGCGGCTGATCCACCAAGCAACACCGAAGCGGCCCGCGGGCCGCTTTTTTTTCGTCTGAGAACCGGGGCAACGCGGGTTTCACTTCCAATCGCGGATCGGGGGCGGAGCGTAACTCCTTATCGGGGTCAGACCTCAATTAAATCGAAATCGGGGTCAGACCTCAATTGCCAGGAAACAAGAACTCCTTATCGGGGTCAGACCTCAATTAAATCGAAATCGGGGTCAGACCTCAGTTGCCAGGAAACAAGTGATCCGCGGTCCCCTGGCAGCGGGAACCAATTCAACTCTATGGCAGCATGCAATTGAGGTCTGACCCCGATTGGGTTTTAATTGAGGTCTGACCCCGATTGGGTTCGATTGGGTTTTAGAGCCAGCCGGCGTCGCGCGCCAGGCGGTAGGCTTCGACCCGGTTGGCGGCGTTCAGCTTGCTGATGGCTTCGGACAGGTAGTTGCGCACCGTCCCTTCCGACAGGTGCACCAGTGCGGCGATGTCGGCCGTGCTCTTGCCTTCGCCGGCCAGCCGCAGCACTTGCCGCTCGCGCTCGGTCAAGGGGTCGGCGCCGCCGCTCCAGCTTTCCATCGCCAGCTCCGGCGCCACCGCCCGCCCGCCGCCGTGCACGGTGCGGATCGCCGCGGCCAGCTGCTCGGCCGGCGTGTCCTTGAGCAGGTAGCCGCGCACGCCCGCCGCCAGCGCGCGCCGCAAAAAGCCGGCCCGCGCGAACGTCGTCACGATGATCACCTTGCACGGCGCCCCCGCCTCGGCCAGCGCCGCCGCCAGCTCGAGACCGCTCATCAGCGGCATCTCGATGTCGGTGAGCAGGATGTCCGGCCGCAGCGCCTTGCACTGCTCCAGCGCTTCGCGCCCGTTGCGCGCCATGCCGGCCACGTCCAGGTCCGGTTCGAGCCTGAGCAGCGCCGCCAGCGCGCCCAGCACCAGCGCCTGGTCTTCGGCGATGACGACGCGGATCATGCCGCCGCTCCCAGCGGCAGCGTCAGTTCCAGCGCCAGCCCCCGTTCGACGCGCAGCGCCACGGTGCCGCCCAGCGCCGCCACCCGCTCGCGCATGCCGCGCAAGCCGTTGCCGGGGTCGATCACCTTGCCATCGGCCAGCGCGGCGCCATCGTCGGCCACGCGGAACACGATCACGCCCTGCTCCAGCGCGAGCGTGAACGCGCAGCGCGTGGCGCCCGCATGGCGCACGATGTTGGTCACCGCTTCGCGCAGCGCCAGCGCCAGCACGTGCTCGGCCGCCGGCGGCAGCGCGAACGGCTGCACTTGCTCGTCGAAGCCGATGCCGGCCGCCCCCAGGCTGGCGCGCGCCGTCGCCAGCGCCTGCGCCAGCCCGCTCGTCCGGTAGCCGCTGACCGCCGTGCGCACTTCCGACAGCGCATCGCGCGCCGCCGTTTCGATTTCCCGTATCTCTTGCCGGCACGCGGCCGGGTCGCGCTCGAACAGCTTGCCCGCCAGTTCGGCCTTGAGCGTGATCATCGACAGCGTGTGCCCCAGCAGGTCATGCAGGTCGCGCGAGATGCGCTCGCGCTCGGCGATGGTGGCCATGTGCTCGACTTCTTCCTGTTTGCGCAGCAGCAGCACGCGCGAATGGCGCAGGCGCGCATCCATGATGCTGCCCAGCCCGAGCGGCAGGCCGACCAGCAGCGCCGGCACCAGGAAGTACAGCGGCATGTAATCGATCACGGCCAGCCCGACCGCCAGCGCCGCCGCCAGCACCCCGGCCAGCGCGGCATACGCGACGCGCGCGGCGGGGATGTTGCCGCACATGGCGGCGGCGAAGATGAAGAAGGTGCTGGCCCCGTGGTTGTGCGGCGCCCACAGCACCCCGGCCAGCAGGGTCAGCGCCACGCACAGCAGGCTGCCGGTCCGGTGGCGCCAGTAGCTGGCGTAGTAGGCCGGCAGGAAGGCGGCGATCGTCAAGGCCAGCAGCGCCAGCTCGCCGGCCGTGGGCGCCACCATCAGGTACTTCCACGCCAGGAACAGCAGCGAAAACAGCCACAGGTGCGGCATCCGCCCCACCCCCGGCGGCAGCCAGGGGCCCTTCCATATGCGCGCAATGTCGTTCATCTTTGTTTCCATTGGGATTCACCGCAGTGTACGGCAGCCCGCGCCGCGCCGCCAGGGGCAGGCGACACGCCGCCAGGGTGACATTTGTCAGGCCGGGTGGATCGCCAGGCCCAGCGCCCGGTACGGCGCCAGCAGCGCCGGGTCGGTGTCGCGCAGCACCACCATGCCGTCGACCTCGCCCAGCGGCACCACCTGGTAGGGCGAAGCGGTCGACAGCTTCTCGGGCGAGGCCAGCACGATCGTCTCGGCCGCCGCCCGGCACAGCGCGCGCTTGACGCAGGCTTCCTCGAAGTCGCCGGTCGACAGGCCCGCTTCCGGGTGCACGCTCGATACGCCCATGAAGTACAGGTCGGCCCGCACCTGCCCGATCGCGGCGATCGTCGCGGCGCCGATCCCGACCACCGAGTGGCGCAGCAGCCGCCCGCCCAGCATGATCACCTCGATGCCTTCATGCGCCAGCAGCTCCACCGCGATCGAGGGGCTGTGCGTGATCACCGTGCAGCGCAGGCCGGGCGCCAGCCGCCGCACCAGCTGGGCCGAGGTGGTGCCGCCGTCGATGAACACGACCTGCCCCGGCTGCACCAGGGCCGCCGCGGCGCGCCCGATGGCGGCCTTGCCGTCGGTGGCGATGTGCTGGCGCGCCGCGAAATCGGCCAGCGCCGGCGCGGCCGGCAGCGCGCCGCCGTGCACCCGCGTCAGCAAGCCTTCGCGCGCCATGTCGCGCAGGTCGCGCCGGATCGTGTCCTCCGACACGCCCAGCGCCTCGCTGATCGGCCGGGCGACGATCTGGCCTTCGCGCCGCAGCACGTCGGCCAGGTATTTTTTCCTCTGTGAACTCAGCATCGGGGTCGTTCCTGCACGTATTTTCTTGACATTGCACGATTTTGCACGATAAGCTAAAAAACACCAAGCACTTTCAGGAGGCAACCATGGCGCAGGAGCGGGTACGCATCATCCAGCAGGAATTACTATCGGACAACTGGTACATCCTGAAGCGGGTGAGCTTCGAGCTGCTGCGCCGCGACGGCCAGTGGCAACGCCAGACGCGCGAAGTCTACGACCGCGGCAACGGCGCCACCATCCTGCTCTACAACCGCGCGCAAAGAACGGTGCTGCTGACGCGCCAGTTCCGCATTCCGGCCCATGTCAATGGCCACAGCGGTTTCCTGATCGAGGCGGCGGCCGGCCTGCTCGACGACGCCAGCCCTGAGCAGCGCATCCGCGAGGAAGTGGCGGAGGAAACCGGCTACCGCATCGGCGCGGTGAAGAAGGTGTTCGAGGTGTTCATGAGCCCGGGCTCGGTGACCGAGCGCGTGCATTTCTTCATCGGCGAGTACGAGGCGGGCGACCGCCACGGCGACGGCGGCGGGCTGGCCGAGGAAGGCGAGGATATCGAGGTGCTCGAGCTGGGCTACGAGGAAGCGCTGCGCATGATGGACAGCGGCGAGATCATGGATGGAAAGACGGTGATGCTGCTGCAGTATTTGCAGCTGCACCTGATGTGACACGGGACGTTGAAAGTGGGTAGGGTGGGTAAGCGCAGCGCGACCCACCAAGTGTCATCGGTGGCTCGTGGTGGGTGGCGCTACGCTTACCCACCCTACCCTCCTTCCACGCCGCAGGCCAAAAAAAACAGGCCGCCAGGCCTGTTTTTTTCCGAAGCGCCTGCGCTTACTTCGCGCCCGCCCCAGGCGCCGCGGCGGCCGCCGCCTTCGCCTTCGCAAAGTCGCCCGCCGACACGATCGACACGTTGGCCGGCTTCAGGTGCTGGCGCAAGGCCTCGTTCACCTGCGCCACCGTCAGCGACGCGACCTTCGCTTCCAGGTCCTTGTCGTAGGCCATGGTGCGGTCCAGCTCAAGGTAGGCCGACAGCCGCTGCGCCAGCGGGTTGTCTTCGGTGCGGTACACTTCCTCGCCCTGCTTCCAGCCCTTCTTCGCTTCCACCAGCTCGGCTTCGGTGAAGCCGCTCTTCAAGGCCAGGTCGATCTCTTCGCGCAGCGCCGTTTCCACCTTCTGCACGTTCTGCGGCGCCATGAACGAGAACGCCAGCCAGAATCCGGCGGCGTCGCGCGACGGGATGTTCAGCTGCGAGCCGACGCCGTACGACAGGCCTTCCTTCTGGCGGATGCGGTCCGCCAGGCGGCTGCGCAGCGCGCCGCCGCCCAGCATGTGGTTCGCCATCAGCAGCGCCGGATACGAAGGCGCGTCGTCCTTCATCGGAATCGGGTGGATCGCCAGCAGGATGCTGTTGGCCTTGTCCGGGGTCTCGAGCGCGATCTTCTCGCCCACCGCGTTCTTCATCGTGGCCGGGATGCGCACATACGGCTTGGCCGCTTTCCATGAACCGAACAGCGAGGTGACCTGCGCCTTCAGCACCGCTGGGTCGAAGTCGCCGACCGCCGCGAAGGTGGCGTTGGCGGCGCCGTAGAAGTCGCTGTGGAAGGCCTTGACCTCGTCCACCTTCAGCGCGCGCAGCTTGGCCAGCTGTTCCTGCAGCGTCATCACGTGCTTGACGTGGCCGGCCGGCGTGGCGTCGAGCATGCGCTGGAAGGCGTTGATCGCCTGCGGCTGCGGCTCCGGCATGTCCTGCTCGATCTTGCCGACGCGTTCGCGCTGGTACTCGGCGAACTCGGTCGGCGAGTACGCCGGCTTGCGCAGCACTTCGGCCAGCAGCTCGAGCGCCGGCGCCAGGTTCTCGCGGGTGGTGGTGATGGTCGCGCCAACGCCTTCGGCGCCGCCGCCCACCGTCACCTGCGCCTTGAGCTTGTCGAAGGCGTCCTTGATTTCCTGGCGCGACAGGCGCTCGGTGCCGCGCATCAGCAGCGCCGCCGCGAAGGCGCCCGGGTAGCTCTTGTTCTGCAGCGTTTCGGCGCTGCCGGTGCGCAGGCTGACGCTGACGCTGACGGTGGCGCCCTTGGTCTTCTTCGGCAGCAGCGCCGCCTTCATCCCGTTCGGCAGCGTGAAGCGCTGGGTGCGCGCTTCGATGTTGGCCGGGCTCGGGTCGAACACTTCGCCCTGGGCCACGACGGCGCGGCCCTTGTAGTCCTTGACCATGGCCACGATGTCCGGTGTGCCCGGCACTTCGGCGCGGTCCGGCGTGTCGGTCGGGACGAAGCGCGCCAGCGTGCGGTTCGACGGCTTGTAGTATTTGTCGGCCACCGCCTGCACCGCCTTCGCATCGACCTTCTCGACGCGGTCGCGCTGCAGGAAGAACAGGCGCCAGTCGCCGGCCGCCATCGATTCGGTCAGCGCGATCGTCAGCTTGGCGGTGTCGTTCATCGCCAGGTCGACCTGCTTCAGGATGGCCTGCCTGGCGCGCGCCACTTCGGCCTCGGTGACCGGCTCGGCCTTCAGGTTTTCCAGCACCTTGAGCATGACTTCCTGGGTCTGGTCCAGGTTCACGTCCTTCGGCACCACGGCGCCATAGATGCGGTAGCCCGGCTCCAGGTTGCTGACGGCGTCGGCGTCGAGGCGGGTCGCCAGTTTCGCTTCGACCAGCGCCTTGTGCAGGCGGCCGCTCGGCGCGTCGACCAGGATGCGCGACAGCAGCGCCAGCGCGGCGGCGTCCGGGTGGCCCGACGGCGCCACGTGGTAGCCGGCGCCGACGAACTGGGTGCCGCCGTTGCGGCGCACGGTGACCGCGCGCTCGCCGTCCTGGATCGGTTCCGCGGTGTAGGTCGGCTGCAGCACGCGCGCCGGCTTCGGAATGCGGCCGAACAGTTCATTGACCTGCTTGAGGACCTTGGCTTCGTCGAAGCGGCCGGCCACCATCAGGATCGCATTGTCCGGCTGGTAGTAGTTCTTGTAGAAGGCGCGCAGGCGCGGGATGTTGACCTGTTCGATGTCGGAACGCGCGCCGATGGTCGACTTGCCGTAGTTGTGCCAGTCGAAGGCCACCGCCTGCAGGCGCTCGGTGGTGACGCCGATCGGATCGCTCTCGCCGATCTCGAACTCGTTGCGCACGACGGTCATCTCGCCCTTGTTGGTCTTCGGGTTCCACAGGTCGTTCTGGTCGACCGGCGAATTGACCATGCGGTCCGCCTCGAGCGCCAGCATGGTCTTCAGGTTGTCGTCGTTGGCCGGGAAGGTCGAGTAGTAGTTGGTGCGGTCGTACCAGGTGGTGCCGTTGAACTCGGCGCCGCTGGCGTTCAGGATTTCGACCGGGGTCTTGCTGCCCTTCTTGATGCCGAAGTTCTTGGTCGGCTTGAACAGCAGGTGTTCCAGCAGGTGGGCCATGCCGGTCTCGCCGTAGTTCTCGTGGCGCGAGCCGACCATGTAGACGATGTTGGTGGTCAGGGTCGGCTTGGACGGATCCGGGAACAGCAGCACGCGCATGCCGTTGGCCAGCTTGTATTCGGTGATGCCTTCGACGGAAGCGACTTTGACCGGGCCGGCCATCGGACCGGCCTTGGCCGCGGGTGCGGCGGGGGCGGCGGCGGCGACGAAAGCTGGCGACAGGATGCCGGCGCTGAGCATGAGGGCAGTTAGCAGTTTCACGTTGTAGTTCCAGTCAAAGGTAAGATTGTCGATTATGTCATACAGCTAGATGGTGAAAAGGAATATTTGATCCATCCCGTTTTTGGCGTATTCTTTGGAAAACTCAACCTCGCCCCCGGGAGCAACCATGAAATTCCGTCTGTCCGCTTTGATCGTCCTGGCCGCCGCCGGACTTGCCGCCGGAGCATCTTCCGCGCAAAACATTAAACCTGGCTTGTGGGAAATCAATAACAAGATGCAGTCGGGTAATGGCGAGCTGGAAGCAGCCATGGCTCAGATGCAAAAGCAGCTGGCCAGCATGTCGCCCCAGCAGCGCAAGATGATGGAAGATGCGATGGCTAAGCAAGGTGTCAATTTTTCGGCGTCCAGCAGTGGCGGCGGCATTGGCGTGAAGATGTGCATGACCAAGGAAATGGTAGCCCAGAACAAACTGCCGATGCAACAGCAGGGGGACTGCACGCACACCCAGTCGCCGATGGTGGGCAACACGATGAAGGTCAGCTTCAAGTGCACCAAGCCGCCGTCGTCGGGCGAAGGGCAAGTGACTTACCTGAGCGACACGGCCTACAAGATGAACATGAAGATGACGTCGAGCCACGCCGGCAAGGTCGGCACGATGACGATGGATGCGAATGCCAAGTGGCTCAGCAGCGATTGCGGGAATATCAAGCCGATTCAGATGCCGGTGCCGGCGCCGGCGCCGGCGAAGTAGGCCTGTACATAAATACCCTACCCTCGGTTCGAGCCTCGTCTCGTCAATCAGCTGCGCTCGGTATACGCCGCATACAAATCCCGCGCCTTCGTCGCCACCGGTCCCACCGGCATCGTCCTCTGTTCATACCGCACGCACGGCGTCACCTTGCCATAATTGCCGGTACTGAAAATCTCCACCGCCTGCGCCAGCTCCTCCGGCCGCACAGGCCGCTCGACGACCTTGACGCCGGCCTCGGCCAGCAAGGCGATCACCCGCGCCCGCGTGATACCGGACAGGAAAGTCCCGTTCGGCACCGGCGTCGCCACTTCGCCTTCGGGCGTGACGATGAACACGTTCGACGAGCCGAACTCGGTCACCATGCCCTGGCTGTCGAGCATGACGACATTGTCGAAGCCGCGCCCCTTCGCTTCGCGCAGCGCGCGCGTGGTGTTGGCGTACAGCGCAGAGGCCTTGGCGTCGGTCGGCGCCATGTTGGCGTCCGGCCGGCGCAGCGGCGACAGGCAGGCCGAAAATCCGGTGAAGGCCGGCAGCGGCGCGTCGAACAGGGTCAGCGCGAAGCCGCTGGACTCGGGGGTGGGAATCAGGAAGCCGTCGCCGCCGAACACCAGCGGGCGGATATAAATCTCGGCGTCGGCCGGGAAGCGCTTGACGCCTTCGCGCACCAGCGCTTCCATCTCGTCGACGCCGAGCGGGCACTGCAGCCCCAGCTTCTCGGCCGACGACATCACGCGCTCCAGGTGCAGGCGCAAGTCCGGCATGTGGCCGCGGATCGAGCGCGCGCCATCGAACACCGACGACCCGAGCCAGACGCTGTGGTCCATCGCACCGAACAGCGGCGCATTGCCCTCGGCCCATTCTCCTTTGAAATATGTCAGGTACATGTTCATCCTCAATAATGTGTGCCGGTCAAGTTTAACCGAAAGCGGAACAGGGAAAATGTTGCAAGCAAATGTAAGCAATTGTTCAATGATCGGCGCGTTGTCCTACATTCTCATTCATGCAAACAGACAACTTTGCCTTACCGTTGCGCCGCCGCGCCATCGCCCTCGCCGCCGCTGCCGGCTTGCATGTCGCCTTGTTCGCGTGGTGGCGCCTGGCGCAGGCGCCGGCCGCGCCCGATCCCGGCCAGGCCGGGCCGGTGATCCAGTGGATCCGCACGTTTGCCACTCCGCCCGTCGTGACGGCGCAGGCGCAAGTGCCGACAAAGCCGCGGGCAGCGCCTGCCCGCGGGGCGGCCACCCCGGCCGGCGCCAGCGACCGTGCGCCGCCGGCGCCGCCAGCGCCCGCCGAATCAATTCCGGTCGACACGTTCGCCGATCAAGCCGCCCCCTCGCTGCGCGAACGCGCGCTGCGCGACGCGGGGGCGATCGACAAAGCCCTGCGCAAGGAATCGCCGGGCAACCACATCGGCTCGCCGCACAGCTCGCCCCAGTCGCGCCTCGCCGCCGGCATCGATGCCGCCACCCGGGCGCCCAGGGTATGGGAAGCGCCGGTCATCATACCCGTGGCCGACCAGGGCCAGAACGGCCGCCGGATCTACAAGGTCGTCACCGGCCTGAGCACATACTGCATCTACGTCGACGCCAACCACACGCCGAGCGGCATCGACATGATGCAGAAGGGCATCACGCATAAAATCGCCAGTTGCCCGCGCGAAAGCTGATTCGCCTGAGCAAGGACATCGCCGGGTCTGTTCGATAGCGAACAAAGGCTTGCCCCCCCGGGACGTACACTGTTCTTTTCGTTCCCAGCCTCAATCATTGCGTATGCTAGCGACACTCGAACGGATCGATCCCCACAGCGACCGCCTCGATGCGCTGGTCGCGCTGGTGGAACAATTGCGTCCGCGCCGCAGGCGCAGGGGCGACACGGCAGCTGCGCGCGTGCGCATGCTGACCCAGCTCCTCAAGGGCAACCCCGGCCAGGCCGCCGCGCTGCGCGCCTACCTGACGCGCCTGCTGCACACGCGCCGCCACACCAGCCTGTACACCGACATCGGCATCCTGTCCAACGACGGCTTCTTCACCGAGCTGAAGTCCCGCGTCGCCTACCGCTTCCTGCCCCCGGCGCTGGGCGACGCCTACCTGAGCGACGCCATCGACCAGGTGCTGTACCGGGGCGACGACCACGCCTGGATCAACGCGGTCCCGACCGCCGACTGGCTGGCCCTGTTCGACGTGATCGCCGGCGCGCAGGCGCCGGCCGGCATGACGCCGGGCTGCGCGTCGCGCCCCACCCTGCTCGGCATGCTCGACGCGATCCGCACCCTGTCCTGCCGCGTGTGCGCACTGGGGCTCGAGCCGCGCCTGATCCGCAGCCACGCCGAGATCGAGGACTTCGATTCGCCCTTCCTGATGCAGAACATCGAGGTCAACGACTACCTCGACGGCTACGCCCGCCTGCTGGCCGGCGATGAGGGCCAGGCCGACGACGCGCGCCACCTGCTGGTGATGCTCGACCAGTGCGACGCCGTGGTCGCCAAGATCCGCAAGAACGCGCTGAACGACGGCACCAGCGTGGCGCTCACCTACCTGCTGGTGGCGCTGACCCAAAGCATCGACCGCCTGCGCAAGCTGCTGTTCCTGGTCGACGTCAGCGGCGAACTGCCGGCCGCGCCGACGGTGGACCTGGCAACCCTGGCCATGGAAGCGACCGCGCCGAGCGAGCCGCCGACCAGCCTGCGGCGCGCGGCGGCGATCGCCCTGGCGCGCGAGCTGGCCGAGGCGCACGGCACCAAGTACACGGTGCGCGACCTGGTGGCCGACAATATCGACTTGCTGGCCCGCAACGTCACCGAGAATGCCAGCCGCACCGGCGAGCACTACATCGCCGAGAGCCGTCCCGAACTGGGGCGCATGTTCCTGTCGTCCGCCGGGGCCGGCGTGGTGGTCGGCTTCATGGCGCTGCTCAAGCTGCTGCTGGGCGCGCTGCGCACGGCGCCGCTGGTCGAAGCCTTCCTGTTCAGCATGAACTACGCGATCGGCTTCATGCTGATCCACGTGATGCACTTCACCATCGCGACCAAGCAGCCGGCGATGACGGCGGCGCGCATCGCCGCCGCCCTGTCGAGCAGGGATGGCCGCAACATCGACCTCGACAACATGGCCGAGCTGGTCAACAAGGTCTTCCGCACCCAGTGCGTGGCCGTACTGGGCAACCTGGCCACGGCGATCCCGACCGCTTACCTGATCGCCGTCGCCTTCGAGCGCCTGGCCGGGCGCCACCTGGTGTCGCCCGACAAGGCGCTGCACCTGCTGCACGATATCGATCCGCTCCACAGTCCCGCCCTGTTCTACGCCGCCATCGCCGGCGTCTGCCTGTTCGTCGCCGGGCTGGTGTCCGGCTACTACGACAACAAGGCCCTGTACACGCGCATGGCGCAGCGCGTGATGCAGCTGCGCGGCCTGGGCCGCCTGCTGGGCCAGGAGCGCCTGCGGCGCTTCGCCTTGTACGTGGAGAACAACCTGGGCGGCCTGATGGGCAACTTCTACTTCGGCATCCTGCTCGGCACCATCGGCACTCTCGGCTTCCTGCTCGGCCTGCCGCTGGACATCCGCCATGTGACCTTTTCCGCCACCAACGTCGCCATCGCCTTCGTCGGGCTGGACCACACGATGAGCGCGCAGCTGGCGCTGACCTCGGTCGCCGGCTTCCTGTCGATCGGCGCCGTCAACCTGCTGGTCAGCTTCGGCCTGGCGCTGTGGGTGGCGCTGCGGGCGCGCAAGATTCATTTCGAGCACGGCATCCTGCTGCTCAAGGCCATGGGCCGGCGCTTCATCGCGGCGCCCATCGCATTCTTCATCGGCCCGAGCGAGGCGGCGATTGCCGCCGCCGCAGGTCCACCAACCAGGGGAATCAAATGAGCAAGCGGTACAAACTGGTGTGGCTCGCCATCATCGTCCTGACGGCAGGCGTGGCGGCCTGCCGCACCCTGCCCGACGTGGACGACGCGAGCCGGGCGGCCAACAAGGCGACGCCGACCGTGGCCTCGGCGTCCGGCCCGCTGCCGACCAGCCAGGCCAGGGAATTGCTGGCGCGGCGCTGGGCCAGGGCCACGCCGGACATGAAGTCGCTGGCCGTGCTGGAGGAAGCGGCGACCGGCGTGCCCCTCATCGCCGGCAACAAGGTGACCCTGCTGTTCGATGGCCCGGCCACGATGCGCGAAATGATGGCGGCGGTCAAAGCGGCCAAGAACACCGTCAACCTCGAGACCTACATCTTCGACCAGGACCCTGTCGGCCTGCAATTCGCCGACCTGCTGATCGAGAAGCAAAAGGGCGGCGTCACCGTCAACATGATGTACGACGGCGTCGGTGCGCTCGGCACGCCCAGGGATTTCTTCGATCGCATGCGGGCGGCGGGCATCACGGTGCTCGAGTTCAACCCCGTCAATCCGGTGGCGCGGGTCGGCAAGTGGGACATCAACAACCGCAATCACCGCAAGCTGCTGGTGGTCGATGGCAAGGTCGCCTTCACCGGCGGCATCAACATCAGCGAAACCTACGCCAACAGTTCCTTCTTCCGCTCCAAGCGCAAGCCGGACACCACGGACGCCAAGAAGGTCGGCTGGCGCGACACCCATGTCAAGATCGAGGGGCCTGCGGTCGCCGCGCTGCAATGGACCTTCATCGACACCTGGGTCCACCAGGATGCCGGCGATCTCCCCGAGCGCAACTACTTCCCGCCGCTGGCGCCGGTTGGCGACAAGATCGTGCGCGTGCTGGCGACCAATCCGGACCGCGCCTCCGAGATCTACAAGTCCTTCGTGCTGGCGATCCAGGAAGCGAAAAAGTCGATCCACATCACCTGCGCCTACTTCGTGCCGGACAAGGAGTTCGTCGATGCGCTGTCGAACGCGGCCGGGCGCGGCGTCGACGTCAAGCTGGTGCTGCCCGGCGTGACCGACCACGGCCTGGTGTTCCACGCCGGCCGCGCGTTCTACGACGAGCTGCTCGAGAACGGCGTCAAGATCTACGAACTGCAGGTGGCGGTGCTGCATGCGAAGACGGCGGTGATCGACGGCACCTGGTCGACGGTCGGCTCGGCCAACATCGACCGCCGCAGTTTCCTGCACAACTACGAGATGAACGTGATGGTGGTCGACGCCGAGTTCGGCAAGAGCATGGAAAGCGCCTTCAACGAAGACCTGCGCGATTCGAAGGAAGTGACGCCTGAAAGCTGGAGCAAGCGGCCGTGGTCCTACCGGCTGAAGGAATGGCTGGCGCGGCTGACTGAATACTGGATCTAAGTGCGGCCATTCGGCCAGACCGGAGTCGACAATTCTCGAAGGACATTACCCTCTCCAACGTCATCCCCGCGCAGGCGGGGATCCATACTGAGCTGGCGATCTCCCCATAACGAGGAATGCAGTTAGCCGCAATTATGCGTAAAATCGACGCAATCTTAAGCTTTTGCTTACCAGCGTTCTACCAGGAGAAATCATGTCCGGCTACAGCATCAACATCGAACAAAAAACCCTCGAAGGCAACAATTTCCGCGAAGTGCTGTACACCACGCAACGCAGCCAGCTGGTCATCATGACCTTGCAGCCGGGCGAGGAAATCGGCATGGAGCACCACACCGGCCACGACCAGTTCATCCGCGTCGAGGAAGGCGAAGGCTATGCCGTGCTCGACGGCGAGCGCCACATGCTGGAAGACGGCGTCGCCGTCGTGATCCCGGCCGGCACCGAGCACAACGTCGTCAACACCTCGACCGACGCCCCGCTGCGCCTGTACACCCTGTACACGCCGCCGGAGCACCCGGACGGCATCATCCACAAGACCAAGGCCGAGGCCGACGAGTACGAGAAACAGCACGGGCATTGATCCAAACGGCGGCGCCCGCCGCCTCTTTCTCGCCAATGCGGGGAGCCATCCCCGCATCCAGCTCCCTGTGGCGAACCTTCTCTTTCTCGGCACATTTCCCTTCTCTTTTCTTCTCTTTTTATCTCGTTTCCTCTCTTCTTGAGCGTCGTCGCTCATTTGAGAACAAAAGAGATAGAAAGAGAAGAAATGAGAGGAGAAAAGAGAATGTTTGCCACAGTGAGCGCAGAACTGGCTACCTGCTGGCTAAATCCCTGCCGCGTACATCCCGTCCGTGTGCGCCGCCCACACATTCCCGCTGCGGAAGAACTTGTCCACCTTCATCGACGAGAACGAAGACGTGATCACATCCCAGCCGTAGCGCTCGACTTCGACCTGGCCCGATTCCACCTTCACCACATTGAAGGAATTGGTCTCGCCCCTGCTCCGTGTCGAGGTCGCCGTGCCGGCCTGCACCACCAGCGCCGCGTACTCGCCGAACTGGTAGCGCTCCGCCGTGCTCTTCGAGTGGCTGGTGTGCATGTGGCCGGACAGCAGGATATCCACCCCGCACTCGGCGAACGCTTCCATCGCCATCGGCGCGCGGTCGACCAGGTCGTCGTCGTCGGCCGTTTCGGGCAGGTCGAAGGGATGGTGGGTCACGATCACGCGCGTGACGTTCTGGTCCAGGCCCGCCAGCTGCTCCTTGATCGAGGCCACCTGCTCCTTGTTGACGCGCCCGTCCTTGAAGGTCAGCGAACGCGCCGTGTTCACGCCCAGCACCGCGATCTCGGAATCGACGTAGATCGGATCGAGGTCGTCGGTGATGTAGCGCTTGTAGTGCGTCAGCGGCTGCAGGAAGCGCCGGAACACGTTGTAGAGGGAAATGTCGTGGTTGCCCGGCACGATGATCTGGGGCCCCGGCAAGGTGTCGAGCCAGGCGCGCGCCGCTTCGAACTGTTCGCTCCTGGCCCGCTGGGTCAGGTCGCCGGATACCACGACCACATCCGGCGCGATGCGGTGCACCAGTTCATGCAAGGGGGCGAGCACGGCTTCGTCGACGCGGCCGAAGTGCAGGTCAGACAGGTGGACAAGCGTACGCATTTCCCCTCCTCAATATCAGACGTCAGGCGGCAATGCCGCTTAATTAAACATCGAAGTCCGTACCTCGTCATTCCCGCGGAGGCGGGAATCCATACTGAGCCGGCCTGGATGCTCAGTATGGGTCCCCGCGTGCGCGAGGACGACGTGCCGAATGCGCTGCAATTTGCACTTAACTTAGCGGCCTTAACGTCAAGCGGGAACGATCACTTTCAGCGCTCCCGGATGAATTCGGTAGCGCAATGGTGTCAACATTACCGTGACTTCACCATCCGTGGCCACACGGATGCGTTTTTTGTGGGTATCGATCAGCATGGCCTGGGTCGTCAACACGTCGAAATCGCTCTCCTGCGCCAGCTTCCCCCACAGGGCGCGCCAGGCCAGGCGCACCAGGCCGAAGCGGCCGGTGCGGTGCGCCACATAGAGGCTCAATTTGCCACTATCGAGGCGGCTGCGCTCGCCGATGCTGAAACCTTCCATCGTGTATTCATTGTTGCCGATGAACACGAATGGCGTGTAGCGCAGATGTTCGGCATTCTCCAGCGTCAGGCGAACGGCCAGGAAGGGGTAGCGGCGCAGCGCGGCGATCGTGGCCCACAGCGCCGCCAGCCACTTGCCGCGGCCCAGGCGGCGCTGCTGGCGCTCGCGGTCGCGCACGATGTCCGGATACAGTCCCAGGCTGGAATTGTTCAGGAAGTAGCGCTCGTTGACTTCGCCCACGTCGACGGCGAATGGCTTGCCGGTGGCGATGTTGCGGATCGCGTCGCCGAGCGCCAGCGGAATGCCGAGGTCCTTGGCGAAGTGGTTCAGCGTTCCCATCGGCAGTACGCCGAACAGGGTCGCGCTGCCGGTCACGACCGACGCCACGGCATTCATCGTGCCGTCGCCGCCGCCGGCCGCGATGATGCCGGCGCCCGCGTCAACCGCTTTGCGCGCGGCGGCGATGATTCCTTCCCCGTCCCTGGCGAGCGTGACGTCCGCCAGCATGCCGTGGGCGGCAAACTGCTCGCGCAGGTGCGCGGCCAGCGGCTCGTCGTGGCCGCTGCCGGCGCTGCAATTGATGATGACGGCAATCGGTGTCAGGACGTGCTCCTAGTCGGTGGGGCGCGCGGCGCGGCGCCGGCGCAAGGTGGAAATGGCGGTGATGCAGATCGCCAGCCAGGCGCAGCCTTCGGCGATGGCGGCCAGCACGTCGCTCAGGTAATGTACACCGAGCGCCATGCGGCTCAAGCCGACCAGCGCCACCATCACGCAGGCGCCGGCGGCGATGGCCGCGCGCGCGCCCCAGTGCCGCACCAGGCAAGTCAGGTAGGCCGCCAGAAAGCCATAGAACAGCGTGGCGCCGACCGCGTGCCCGCTGGGGAAACTGTAGGTGTCGAGCGTGAGCAGCGGATTGTCGAAGCTGGGCCGGGCGCGCTGGAACATCAGCTTCAGCGCCACGTTCAGCAGCATGCCGCCGGGCACGGTCACCGCCAGGGCCAGCAGCCAGTAATAGGCCTTGCGGCGCCACAGGACCAGCGCCAGCGCGAGCGCCATCAGGATCACGCCCAGGGTGCCATGCCAGTGGGTGATAAACAGCAGCGCCCTGGTGGTGGCCGGCCTTGCGCGGGCGTGGAACCAGTGCGCCAGCCATTCGTCGAGCACGGTGATTTGCTCGCGCTCGATCACATCCCCGGCGATTTCACCGAATATCCAGCCCGCAAACAGCAACAGCGCGACCCCGGCCGTCAGGTGCAGGCCCAGCGCTTCCCCAGCGGTGAAGCGGGCGGCGACGAAGGCATGGAGGCGTGGGAAGCTGTTTTTCATAGGCAAAACATAGATGGGGACGCTTGGCGAAAAAGCCACAAAATAAAAATTTACTGTAAATTCGTACAGTAACTGTGGTTTTGTACAGTAGTTGTGCTATTCTGGAATCTCTTGATCAACGCAACTCTAAAAAAAGGAATTGTCATGACCAGCTTGAACAGCACCTTCGGCATGGAATACGCCCCTACTCCTTTCCTGATGCGCCTTGGCCGCCGTGAAGTGCTGGTCACCCGTGACTTCCGCAAGCGCTTCTACGCCGTCAACCCGATCATCGAATGCGATACCGGCGTCGAGCCTGGCCATGTCGAGGTGCTGCTGATGCGCCGCTGGTTGTTGATCCTGTCCAAAGCGCATTAAAAAAACGCATATCAAAAGCTGATTAAATTCGTTTTCTTTCGCTGGTGCCGGCCTTACGCTGGAGCTTCTTCAAGTCCACGAAAGAAACGAAATGCTCTTAAAAAAAATTGCTCAATCCCTGGTCGTGCTTGCCGTGCTGGCGCAGTCGGCCGCAGCCGCCGATATTACCCTGCTTAACGTCTCGTACGACCCGACACGCGAGTTGTACCAGGACTTCAACACAGCATTCGCCAAGCAGTGGAAAGCCAAGACCGGCGACAACGTCACGGTCAAGCAGTCGCACGGCGGCTCGGGCAAGCAGGCGCGCACGGTGATCGACGGGCTCGAGGCCGATGTCGTCACCCTCGCGCTGGCCTACGACATCGACGCCATCGGCGAACGCGGCCTGCTGGCGCCACAGTGGCAAAAGCGCCTGCAGCATAACAGTTCGCCGTACACCTCGACCATCGTGTTCCTGGTGCGCAAAGGCAATCCAAAAGGCATCAAGGACTGGGGCGACCTGGTCAAGCCGGGCATTTCGGTGATCACGCCGAACCCGAAAACCTCGGGCGGCGCGCGCTGGAACCACCTGGCCGCCTGGGGCTACGCCCTGCGCCAGCCGGGCGGCAGCGAAGCGTCGGCACGCGAGTTCATCAACAAGCTGTACAAAAACGTGCCGGTGCTCGACTCGGGCGCGCGCGGCGCCACCACCACCTTTGTCGAACGCGGCATCGGCGACGTGCTGCTGGCCTGGGAAAACGAGGCCCTGCTCGCCATCAAGGAACTGGGCCCGGACAAGGTCGAGATCGTCGCACCGTCGGTCAGCATCCTGGCCGAGCCGCCGGTATCGGTGGTCGACAAGGTGGCCGACAAGCGCGGCACCCGCAAGGTGGCCGAGGCTTACCTGGCCTACCTGTACAGCGACGAAGGCCAGGACATCGCGGCGAAGAACTACTACCGTCCGGTGGTCGAGAAGATCGCCAAGAAATACGCCGCGCAGTATCCGAAGGTAAAGCTGTTCACCGTCGATGAAATCGCGGGCGGCTGGACCAAGGCGCAAAAGGCGCACTTCGCCGACGGCGGCCTGTTCGACCAGATCTACCAGCCTGGCAAGAAGTAACACGCTCCTGCCATTCCGTCCTACGGGTCATCGAGACCACTCCCATGAACCCCAATCCGCCTTCAGCCGCCCGCCTCCTGCGCCGCCCGAACCGCGCTTCGTCCCCGCCACTTCGCGTAATTACAGGATTCTGTTTGCAGATGCGCTGGAAATTGAACCAGCGTATGATCGCTTTTCCGTGGTTCCAAACCGAACACTCAACGTGAGGAGTAGCGAGCGATGACGCGCATGACGGCAAACGATTTCGATCCCGAAGTACTCAAGTTGTTCGACCAGTATGTGCACGGCCAGCTTGACCGGCGCGGCTTCATGTCGCAGGCCGGGCGCTATGCCGTCGGCGGCGCCACCGGCGCCAGCCTGCTGGCCGCCCTCTCCCCCAGTTTCGCCGCCACCGTGGTCGCGCCGACCGATCCGCGCATCAAGGCAAGCTACGTCAACTACGAGTCTCCGAATGGCTACGGAAAAATGCGCGGCTATCTGGTCACGCCGGCCAATTTCAAGGGCAAGCTGCCGACGGTGCTGGTGGTGCACGAGAACCGCGGCCTGAACCCGCACATCGAAGACATCGCACGCCGCGTCGCGCTCGACGGCTACATCGCGTTCGCGCCGGACGCCCTGTTCCCGCTCGGCGGCTACCCTGGCGACGAGGACAAGGCGCGCGCCTTGTTCGGCCAGCTCGACCAGGTCAAGACGCGCGCCGACTTCGTCGCCGCGACCGACTTCCTCAAGAAGTACAAGGACGGCAACAACAAGCTGGGGGTGCTGGGCTTCTGCTATGGCGGCGGCATCGCGAACTACCTGCCGACGGCGGTGAAGACGATCGACGCATCGGTGCCGTTCTACGGCCAGCAGGCGCCGGCCGCGGACGTGCCGAAGATGAAGACGCCGCTGCTGGTCCACGACGCCGAGAAGGACACCCGCATCCTGGCCGGCTGGCCGGCCTACGAGGAAGCGCTCAAGGCCAACAAGGTGCCTTACCAGCACTTCGTCTATCCCGGCGCCGAGCACGGCTTCAACAACGACACGACGCCGCGCTACGACGAAGCCGCCGCCAAGCTTGCATGGCAGCGCACGATGGACTTCTTCAAGACCCACCTGGCTGGCTGAACAAGGCCTCGCGTCCGGAACCTACCGGTAAGCTTTACACGCGCGGGTGCTTGCGGCGCTGTTCCTGCCCGGGCGGGCTGCTCTGCAGGAATTCGAGGTCGTCGTCATCGAGCATGTCGGACGGAATGACTTCGATATGGTCGGTATCGATGTCGCCGCCATCGCGCGCGACGGTATCGCGCCCGGCGGCGGCGCGCTCGCCGGTGCCGCCGGAATCGCTATCGCTGTCGAGGTTGGCGTCGCCGACATCGGGCCCCGCCGTGCCGCCTGCCATGCCTTGTTCAAGATCGGACGTGGTGCCGCTGCCGAGGTCCAGCCCTTCTTCCTGGGCCAGGCCGGGGCCGCCCGCAATATCGCTGCCGCTGTCCGAACTGTCGCTGGGACCGAGGGCGCCGGTGCCATGGCCGCGGCCGATCACACGGTCCGGTGCGTCAGGGAAATTGTCGGGATCGAGGGTGCTGTTGCCGCTCATGATGTTCTCCTACAAAGTGCGGAATCGTTATCACAGGCTACAACGATTCCGCCGCAGGCGGCGCACGTCCCTACCCGCCGATGCCCGCGATGACGCCATCGACCACGTCGGTGATGTCCATGCCGATCCCGCGGTAGCCGGCAAAGCGGCTGGCCGCGTCGAACATCGGCTCCCCGCTCACCTGCAGGTACTGGATCGTGTTGTCGGCATTGCGGCGCCGGTAGACGAAATTGAGGAAAGGCCGGCGCTCGCGGATATTATCTTCGAGCAAGGCCCGGTCGACCGGGTTCCAGCCGCCGCTGGTCGGATCGCCGCCGGCGCCGATGCCGAGCACCTCGGCCACCGGTCCCGAAAACCGGGTCAGCGCGCCGAGCGCATCCTGTTCCCAGTACCAGTCCGACGACAGCTCGGTAAAGCGCTGGAAGCGCGCCTCGCTGGCGCGCAGCTCGGCGGTCCGTTCGGCCACCGTCTGCTCGAGCTGGGCGTTGTAGCCGGCCAGGCGCCGGTACAGCAGGCGCACTTCGAGCATGTTCTGGATCCGGGTCTGCACTTCGACCATGTCGAAGGGCTTTCCGACGAAGTCCTTGGCCCCGGCCTTCAGCGCGCGCAACTTGTGGCCAGGCTGGGCCGTGATCACCAGCACCGGCAGGTAGGAACCCTGTTCGATTTCCTTGAGCGCTTCCATTACTTCAAAGCCATCCATCTCGGGCATCTGCAAGTCGAGCAGGATCAGGTCGTAGTTGTTCGCGCGGTGCAGGCCGGTCACGGCGCGCGGGTCCTGGGTCACGTCGACATTTACATAGCCGCTGTTGCGCAGCATCTGCTCGAGCAGCATGACGTTGGCCTCCTGGTCATCGACGACCAGGATACGGGCATTGTGCAATTCAATCAGGTCAATCATTTTGTTCTTCCAGGGCAGCCGGACCAGCCGGCTGGTGTTCGGCCGCATACAGCAGGGCTACATCGAGGGCATCCATGAATTCATGCACCCGGATTGGTTTGGTCAGGTAGCGGAAAAAGCCCGCCTCCATGCCTTTTTCTATGTCGCGCGGCATCGCGTTGGCCGACAGCGCCAACACTGGGATGTGCCGCGTCAAGGGATCTTCGCGCAAGGCGCGCAGCGCGCCGTAGCCGCTCATGCCGGGCAGGTTGATGTCCATCAGGATCAGGTCCGGCAGGTAGGCCCGCGCCAGTTCGATCCCGAGATGGGCATCGACTGCGGTCAGCAGCTTCAGGTCGCCGCGGCGCGCGATGAGCTGCTCGACCAGCGCCAGGTTGGCCGGATTATCCTCGACATACATCAATACCGGCTGCGTCGAAATGCCCGGCATGCGGGCTTGACGCGTGAGCGCGACCTGGTCGACGTCGTCCAGCGCCAACACCGGCGACGCCGATGCTTCAAATTCGACCCAGAACAGGGTCCCCACGCCGACGCTGCTTTCCACCCCAATCGTGCCGCCCATCAGCTCCACCAGCTGCTTGGTGACCACCAGGCCGATGCCGGTGCCCTCCTCGCCGCTGTCTTCCTGCCCGAGGCGGTTGAACGGCTGGAACAACTGGGCGAGGTGCTGGGGCGACATGCCGGCGCCGGTATCCTTGACGCTGACGCGCACGCGCTCCTCGCCCTGCGCGATGCACTGGACGATAACCGCGCCGCCCGGCGTGTTGTACTTGATTGCATTCGACAGCAGGTTGATCATCACTTGCTTGACGCGGGTTCGGTCCGCATGGATGTAGTACAGCTTGCCCAGCTTCGGAAAACTCATCTTGATGCCGCGCTTGGCCGCCTGCGGCTCGATCATGTCCTGGCAATCCTGCAGCACGTCGGAGAGCGACATCGATTCGTGCGACATCGTCACCTTGCCCGATTCGATCATGGCCAGGTCGAGGATTTCGTTGATCAGGCGCAGCAGGTACCAGCCGCCCTTGAGGATCTGGTCGATCGAACGCTGCTGGTGCAGCGGCGGCGCCGGCACTTCGGATGCCATCAGCTGCGCGAAGCCGAGCACAGCATTGAGCGGCGTGCGCAGCTCGTGGCTCATGCTCGACAGGAATTCGGACTTGGCCAGGTTGGCCTTCTCGGCCGCGGCGCGCGCCGCCTCCAGTTCCATGTTCTTTTCCTGCAGTTTCTGTTCGAACTGCTGGCGCTCGAACTCGACCCGCTTGTTCGCCGTGTTGTCGGTGCCGATCAGCAGGTAGCCGATCACCTTGCCGCCGGCGTCGCGCAGCGCCGTCACCGACACCAGCGCCGGAAAGCGGCTGCCGTCCTTGCGCACATAGGTCAGCTCGGCGATGTCTTCGATCACCCGCTGCGCCTTGAACACCAGCGCCTCGAAGCCGGGACGGATCGTCACGCCGAACTCTTCGCTGAGCACGGCGGCGCGCGCGATCAGTTCATCGGCATCGGAAATATTCGCAGGCGTGAGCTTGTCCACCACGTCGGCGGCGGCATAGCCGAGCATGCGCTCGGCGCCGACATTGAAAATCTGGATGACGCCGCGGGCATCGGTGGCGATGCTGGAAAAGGTTGCACTGTTGAAGATGGCGTCCTGCAGCACGCCCTGCTTGAACAGCGGGGTCTGTTGCAGCACGACTTCGCGCCAGAGCCGGAGGAGGCGTTCTTTCATATCAGTCCTAGCCATGCTGGCGGTGGCGCACGTCCGACAACAGCCGGGCGAACTCCTTCTTGACGACTTCGTAGCATTCGCACACATTGTCTTCGAGGCCGTTGCGGTCGAGCACCCTGATGTGGCCGCGCCGGTAGCTGATGTAGCCGCGCGCCTGCAATCTGCCTGCCGCCTCGGTCACGCCCTCGCGCCGCACGCCGAGCATATTGGCGATCAGTTCCTGGGTCATGATCAGGTCCATCGTCGGCAGGCGGTCCAGCGTCAGCAGCAGCCAGCGGCACAGCTGCTGCTCGACCGTATGGTGGCGGTTGCACACGGCGGTCTGCGACATCTGCGTGATCAGCGCCTGGGTATAGCGCAGCAGCAGGCGCAGCACCGGCCCGGCCCGGTTGAACTCGGCCATCAGGATGCGCGAAGGCAGCCGGTAGCCGTGGCCGCCGGTCTGCACCACGGCGCGGCTGGGCGTGGTATCGCCGCCCATGAACAGCGAGATCCCGAGCACGCCCTCATTGCCGACGCCGGCGATCTCGGACGAGCCGCCATTCTCGAGCAGGTAGTGCAGCGACACGATCGACGTGGTCGGGAAGTAGACGTGGGAAAGCTTGCCGCCGGACTCATAAAGGACGTCGCCGAGCGGCATGGGGATCAGTTCCAGGTACGGGGCGAGACGGTCGAATTCGGCGTCGAGCAAGGCTGCGAGGAGGTGATTCTGATTCGGGTCGTGCGAACTGGACATGTCAGGATTCCTGCTTCCAGTGGAGGGCGTGCACTCGGGGGATTTTGCATTCAGGGTAACACGCAAACCCTGCCTAAAGGAAAGATACGCTGCCTGAGAGGACCCGTATGTGCGGTAGCACACGTACGGGTTTGCGGCTTAGAACGAGTGCCGCATTCCCAGGCTGATCGCCGACACCCCCGCCCCCGCCCCGTTGCGGCGGCCGATCGCAATCCCGGCGCCGCCGAGGTTGGTGGTGTGCGAGATCGCCGCATAGAAGTCGGTCTTGCGCGAGATCGCATGGCTGGCGCCGAAGGCGACCTGGCGCGTGTCGCGGTTGGACAGGTCGCGGTCGTTCTTGCGGATGAAGGACGCCAGCAAGGTGGTCCTGCCGTAGGGAATCGCGATACCGGCCATCAAGTCGCGGCTGTCGGTCGAGGGCGCGCTGTTCAAGGTGGCGCTGTAAGGATTGTCCGGATTCCACAGCGGCGTGCTGCCCCAGCCCCGGTTGGCGCTGTAGGCCGCGTACAGCTTGGCCCCGCCCAGGTCGACATTGGCGGCCAGGATGCTGTTCTTCGCATCCATGATGTTGCCGATATCCATGGCCGGCGACACCCGCGCCACGTGCTTGTTCTGGTGCGCCGCGCGAATCGCGACCGGCCCGGCGCTGAAGCCGAGCGACATGCCCCAGGCCCGGTTGCGGCGCTCGAGCCGGCCCGGCTCCAGGTTTTCCAGCACCGTGGAGCGGCGCAGCGGCGCGCGCGCGAAATTGCCGACCTTGCCCTCGACATCGGCGTCCACATACTCGAGCAGGCGTTCGGACTGCCCTTCGGCCGCCCCTTCGAACAGGCCGAGGCTCAGCGTGCCACGCTTGCCCTGCAGGTCGAGGCGGGCTTCGCGGGCCGGGCCCGGAATGGCGCTGCTGCTGTAGGGCGAGTTCATCCGGTAGAACGAATCTGCCGCTTGCGCCTGCGCTTCCACAGCGCAGGCGCTGAAGGCGGCAACAAAGGCAAGACGGACGACGTTCATTTTAAGCTCCCGGAATATTCTTTCCTTGCATCCTTTATCCGCCAAATCGGCACAGTGATCTGTCCGTTACCCCACATAAGTGTATGATTTAGCGTCTTGGAGAAAGCATAACAATGAAACGTGCCCAACGCACGCTTGCCGGCCTGGCGTTCGCGCCGGCCGCGGCCCGGGATGCGCCGCCGCTGGTCAAGGTATACGGCACTGCGCAGCAATTCCAAGGAGAAACCCTGGCCCCATGGACGTGGACGCTTACCACCAAGCAATAAATCGAACGAGGAAAAACAATGAAGCAGAATTACATCAACGGCGCATGGGTTGACGGCGCAACGTCGGCCGCCAACATCAATCCATCGAACACTGCCGACATCATCGGCCACTACGCGCAGGCCGACGCCCAGCAGGCGCAGCTGGCGATCGCCGCCGCCGCCGCCGCCGCGCCGGGCTGGGCGCTGTCGAACATCCAGATGCGCTGCGATGCGCTCGACAAGATCGGCAGCGAAATCCTGGCGCGCAAGGAAGAACTGGGCGAGCTGCTGTCGCGCGAGGAAGGCAAGACCCGGGTCGAAGGCATCGGCGAAGTGGGCCGCGCCGGCGCCATCTTCAAGTTTTTCGCGCAGGAATGCCTGCGCCTGCGCGGCGACAAGCTGCCGTCGGTGCGCCCGAACCTGGACGTTGAAATCACGCGCGAACCGGTCGGCGTGGTCGGCATCATCGCCCCGTGGAATTTCCCGATCGCGATCCCGGCCTGGAAGATCGCCCCGGCCCTGGCCTACGGCAACTGCGTGCTGATCAAGCCGGCCGAACTGGTGCCCGGCAGCAGCTGGGCGCTGGCCGAGATCATCAGCCGCGCCGGCCTGCCGCCAGGCGTGTTCAACCTGGTGATGGGCCGCGGCAGCGTGGTCGGCCAGGCCTTCCTGAACGACCGCCGCGTCAACGCGATCAGCTTCACCGGTTCGGTCGGCACCGGCCAGCGCGTGGCCCAGGCGGCGATCGGGCGCATGGCCAAGGTCCAGATCGAAATGGGCGGCAAGAACCCGATGGTCGTGCTCAACGACGCCGACCTCGCCACCGCCGTCAATTGCGCGGTGCAAGGCTCGTACTTCTCGACCGGCCAGCGCTGCACCGCGTCGAGCCGCCTGATCGTCGAAAAAGGCATCTACCCGGCCTTCGTCAAGGCGGTGCAGGAAAAGCTGGCATCGCTGACGATCGGCGACGCGCTCGCCTCCGGCACCGACATCGGCCCGGTGGTCGACCAGAGCCAGCTCGACCAGGACATGGACTACATCCGCATCGGCAAGGACGAAGGCGCCAGGCTGGCCTTCGGCGGCGAGCGCATCAGCGCATCGACCGAGGGCTTCTTCCTGCGCCCGGCGCTGTTCACCGACGCCACCAATGACATGCGCATCAGCCGCGAGGAAATTTTCGGCCCGGTGGCCAGCGTCATTCCTGCCGACAGCTACGAGCACGCGCTGGCGATGGCCAACGATTCCGAGTTCGGCCTGTCGAGCGGCATCGTGACCACCTCGCTCAAGTTCGCCACGCACTTCAAGCGCCACGCCCAGGCCGGCATGGTGATGGTCAACGTCCCGACCGCGGGCGTGGACTACCACGTGCCGTTTGGCGGCAGCAAGGGTTCGAGCTACGGTTCGCGCGAACAAGGCACCTACGCGGCCGAGTTCTTCACGACCGTCAAGACCGCCTACTGCGGCGTATAAACGCCCGCCAACGGGCCGGCATCGACCCGTAGGGCGGAACAGCGCAGCGAACTCCGCCATCGCTGCACTACCTTATCGTCCGGCGCAGGCGCAGCGACAGCAGCGCCAAGCCGCCAAGCAATATGAAAACCGCGTGCGGCTCCGGCACGGAGCTGACCAGGTCGAGCCGCACCGCAAAACACTCCCCTCCCCGGCACGCGGTGGCCGCGATCTGCTGCACATCGTTGATGCCCTGCGCGTTGACGATGGTCCAGCCGGCGGCCGGATCGACCAGCGCGTTCAAGTCCAGCATCGTGCCGCCTTCATACAGGAAGGCGCGGGTATCGCTCGCCGTTTCCGAGGCGCCGACGATCTGCCCGAGGTTGTTGATGTCGTGCGCCAGGCTGATGGCGAACGCGCCGCCGAATGCGCCCAGGTCCTGCATGACGCCGCCTGTGAACAGGAAGGCATGCGGCACGAAATGGCCGCTCGGCCACAGCGCGCTGGTGCCTGCCTCGCCCACGATGGCGCCGGCGTTGTTGATCGCCGTGGCGTAGCTGAACAGCCCGCCGAGGGTGCCGAGGTCGGTCATCCTGCCCCGTTCGTACAGGAAGGCATGGTAGGGATGCTCGGGCGGATCGTCGGTGCTGATCGCCGATCGCCCCACGATTTGGCCGTTGTCGTTGATGTCGTGCGCGATGCTCGAATCGCCGTTGGGCAAGGTGCCGATGCCGCTCATGCGGCCGCGGTGATAGACGAACGCGGAGAACAGCATGCTGTCAGGCGAATCGGCCCCGCCGACGATGCGCCCCGCATTGTTGATGCCATAGGCAAGGCTGCCGGCGCCGCCGAGCGTGCCCAGGTCGCGCATCGTGCCGCCCGTGTAGAGGAAGGCGCGCCAGGTCGCGTTGGCGTCCTCGGCGTAGCCGACCACCCTGCCGCTGTCGTTGATCGCCGTCCCGTGACTGGAATGGCCGCCCAGCGTGCCGAGCTCAAACAGGGTATCGCCGGCATACAGGAAGGCGCGTTCGAATTCCCCGTTGCGCAGCACGCCCACCACTTCACCGCTGTGGTTGATGTCGACCGCCACGCTGCCGGGACCGCCGATCACCCTTACCGTGTAGCGCGGATCGGCCAAGGCGCCGGGCGGCGCAGCCAGCACGGCAATCGTCAACAGCGTCTTCAGCAGGGCGGAAAAAGACATGGCAACTCCCAGGAAAATTCAAACTTGCCAAACAGGCAAGGCGACATTTTCAGCATAGGCGCTGGCGCTGCGGATACCCTGCGCGAGATCAGACGGGATGACAACAATGCATCGAAAAAAATGGCACGGTGCTTGCGCACCGTGCCATCAACGAACTACTTGCTTGCTTAGCCGATTACCAGCCGATGTCCTTCAACAGCGGCACGGTCAGGTCTTTCGGCGCGGTCAACACGATGCCAAGGTCGGCATTGATACTCGGCTCCATCAGCAGGTTTGGCGATGCCGTCACGTCCCAGTGCGAGACCGACGAACCGGGCGCCAGCACCGCAGGGGTGTACAACAGCGGACGGCCGGCGCTGTCGGCGCCTGCCGAACGGCTCTTGTCTTCATCCCATTTGGCCGTGATCACGCCGGCAACGCCTGGCTTGCCGTTCAGGCCAGCAATGGCGTCCTTCAGCATCTGTCCATCGGCCATCGTTACGCCACCGGAAGGAATGGTCACCGTCGGATCGGCGCCGCCCGGGATCAGTGCGCCGGCCACGTTGTTGACGAGGATCGCGCCGACTGCTCCGGCGTTCTGGGCATTCTTCACCTTGAGGGCGAAGGCGCAGCCGCCACGGCTGATGACAGCCACTTTGCCGGCGACAGCCATGGTGTTGGCATCATCGAATGGCGAGCAGCCTTCGCCCAGCTGGCCAGCCTGTGGTGCGATGACCGCCATGCGACCCAGCGGTGCGTTGACCTGCACGGCAGGGCTGAACGAAGACAAGTTGTAGTCGATCATCGACGGCACATTTTGCTGCGGCGACGTGATCTTCAGGACAGAGATTTTCTTCAGCATCGAAGCGCCGCCGACCGCATTGGCGCCGGTCCACGACAACTTGAGCGGATTCATGGCCGAGGCCTTGCGTTCGGCGCTGCTCATCGCCAGCCAGGTCTTGCCGGCCGTGCCGTCGTACATGAAGCCTTCCCACACGCTAGGCAAGCCATCGTCGGCGTACGCGGTGCCGGCGGCGTTGATGCGCTTGCCGGTCGACGTCTGCACCGACAGCACCGAGAAGCCCAGGCCGTGGCCCAGTTCGTGCAGCAGCGTCTCGACGAAGTTCACCTTGGTGCCGGCGTTGCCGTCGATACCGAGATAGAACGGCGAGCCTGCCAGGCAATTCGGATTGCCGAGGTTGATGTTGAACTGGGTCTTGATGTCGACGTTGCCGTAGCCGCTGCCGTCATCCGGCGTGCCCGCGCTCAGGTTGGTGCCGGCGATCTTGTTGGCCAGCGCCTGCGGATACCAGGTGCCTGGTTTGCCGCCGGGGAAATCGTGCCACATATTCCAGGCGCCCGCGCTGCCCAGCACCGCGGACGTCGCGCTGCAGTTCAGTGCCTGCCAGCCGGCGCTGACGGTGATGTTCTGGCTGCTGCTCAGGTTCTGTTCCCAGATCTTGGCCACGTACTGGTACACGAACATGCGCTGTTCGCCGAGCGTGGTGCCAGGATTGCCGCCGACCGGCGCGACCGGGGTCGGATCATTGAAGCCGACGCCAGGCGCATCGCGGCTGGTAATGGTGATGGTGGCCGCTTGCGCGCCGATACAGGCCAGCGCGACAGCGCCGGCAACCAGGGTACGGCTCAGTTGAGGAAACGATTTTTTCATGGTCATGGCTTACTCCGTTTCCAGCTGGGTGACAGGTTGAGCGTGGGTGTGGCCGGCATGGTTGCCGTCGATGCACTGCTTGACGATCTTGCCGTCAGCGTTGCGCACGGCAATCGAGGTGCTCATGAACTCATCGGTCAGGCGGGCGCCGGTGGCGCCGCTGGCGTGGAATTTCTGCAGGGTCGGCGCAGGTGCGGCGCGCACGGCGGTCGCCGCGGCTTCGTCCTGCAATTCCTTTTGCTCTTGTGCGGTGGCGGGGCGCAGTTTGCCGGTGCGCTTGTCTTTCGTGACGACGGCGCTGTCAGCCGAAACGACGGCGGCAGCTTTTGGGACTTGTGTGGAATTTTCCGATGGCGAAACTGACTGGGCCGATGCGCTTGCGCCGAGAACGGCCAAGGCAACGAGAGTTTTTTTAAACATGCGTTTGAACCTCCAGTGAAAACACGAAATGTGGGTAACAACTTCGACGCTGACGAAGGCGCTGATAGTCGCCCCGTTTTGTAACGCAATACCATCAATACATTGGGGTGAGCGCATTTCCCAAAAAAGTTTCCTTTGGATAACTATGCAAACCGTGAATGTCGGATATGCACAAACCGTACCCGACCCACTAGATCATTGTTTTTAATAAAGAAAAAATTACATCATTCAATAATTCGGTCCGTAGTGTAAAGTTTTCCGACATTGGAAAAACACTGGAAGTAAATACGACATAGCACATAATGAACTAAATTTAATTTGCATTAATAGACATTATACAAAATATGTGAATATTGCAATACCGCAACTTCCCACATTGACAATGTAGGTTTTGCTCACATGGAGAAAGGCGGGATGGCCAGCAGGGCGCGGCTGGCCTGGCGGGAGGGATGGCGTGGCGGTAAAAGCGGGGAAGCGGGGCGACCTGCCCCGCCTTTTCGGTGGCTACTTCGGCGCGGCGGCGACCGGTATGGCATCGAGCGGCGCTTCGAATGCGATAAACAGGATGCAGGGCTTGGTGCTGACGCAGTCAGCCTTGTGCGGCCGCTTGGCTGGACCGTAGGCATAGGAACCCGGCTTCAGCACGGCCTTCGGCTGTCCTTCATAGTTCACATGCAATACACCCGCGGTCAGGATCATGCGTTCGGCCGACGTGTGCGTGTGCATCGGAATGCTCGATTTGCCTGGCACTTTCAGGAGCACATCGACGTTCGGCTTGGCGGGGTCGCCGTGCAGCACGGCCAGCGCGCAGCCCTTCGGCAGGAAATCCGGACAGCCTCCCCACTTCAAGGCGGCGTCACCTGCGGCGATGGCGAGCGCATCATCGGCCGCAGTGGCAGGCAAGGTGACGATCCCATTGGCGGACAACAGCAACAGCGACTGCAATATACGTTTCACGGCAACTTGAGTAAACATGGCGGTTCCTCTCTGGTTGACTAGGTCGTGCGGCGCGAGCGACGGGCCGGCAGGTGAAGCCGGCCTATGTTACACCCGATGCCGCGCATCCGGTATTCCTGTTTGCCGCCAAGGTGCGCAAAATCGGGGCCTCTATACTGGCGCTGTGTCCACCTCCAGGAGCCTGCCATGCTGCCGCTGCCAGCAAGCCATTCTTTCCCTTCGCCTTTCGCCAGCCCGGCCGCCATCGCCGCGCCCGACAGCCGGGCCGACACCGCGACCGCCCGGCTGATCGACGAGGCGCTGGCGATCCAGCGCCAGGCCGGCGGCGACCTCGGTTTCTTCGCCGCCTATCGGCAACTTGCCGACCACAAGGTCGATGACGCCCTCGCCTTCGACGTGCTCGGCCGCAGCGCCTGGCGCGGCTGAAACCTGGCATAACGCATTTTTCAGCACGGCGCTTGGCGAAATTCATTGTGGAGAGTGGAGGAATTTTGTGCGATCATCTGATTTTGGCCTGACCAATTTAGTCAATTGATCGCTGTATTTATGTTTTGGCCCGACCAATTTATCGGCCAGCCCACCTCCTCACCATGGAATTTCGCATGCTAAAACCCCGCATCCGGCTGGCGCTGCTGGCCCTGCTCGCACCTTGCGCTGCGCTCGCGCAAGCGCAGGCGCCCTGCACCAAGGAACTCGGCAACCCTTTCCTGCGCCACTGCCAGGGCTGGGCGCAGGGCATCGAAGGACAGCGCAAGGCTGACCTGGGCAACGGCAGCTACCTGAACCCGATCATGGCCGGCGACCATCCCGACCCGAGCGTTCTCAAGGATGGCGACGACTACTACATGACCTTTTCCTCGTTCGAGGCTTATCCGGGCCTGACGATCTGGCATTCGCGCGACCTGGTGAACTGGCAGCCGATCAGTTCCGCCCTGACCAAGTACGTGGGCAGCATCTGGGCCCCCGAGCTGACCAAGCACAAGGGCCGCTACTACCTGTACATCCCCGCCAAACTGCCCGGCAATAACAACATCTATGTCATCCATGCCGACAACATCCGCGGCCCGTGGTCGGAACCGGTGGCGCTGAACAATGCCCGCATCGACCCCGGCCACATCGTCGGCGAGGACGGCAAGCGCTACCTGTTCCTGTCGCACGGCGACCGGGTCCAGCTGTCGGACGACAGCCTGCGCATCGTCGGCGACATGACCCATGTCTACGACGGCTGGAAGTATCCCGAGCACTGGGATGTGGAAGGCTACGCGCAGGAAGGGCCGAAGATGACGAAACACGGCGACTATTACTACATGACCCTGGCGCTGGGCGGTACCGCCGGTCCGCCGACCGGCCACATGGTGGTGTCGGCGCGCTCGAAGTCGATCCATGGCCCGTGGGAAAATTCGCCCTACAACCCGATCATCCGCACCGAATCGGCGGCCGAAAAATGGTGGTCCAAGGGCCATGCGACCCTGGTCGAAGGGCCGGGCAAATCGGGCTGGTACATGATGTACCACGGCTACGAGAACGGCTTCCACGCGCTCGGCCGCCAGGCCCTGCTGGCGCCGATCACCTGGACCGCGGATGGCTGGTTCAAGGCGGCCGACTTCGACGCCGGCAAGCCGATCCCGAAGCCGGCCGGCGGCAGCGCGGTCAGGCACGGCATGGCCTTGTCCGACGATTTCTCGACCAACAAATTCGGCGTGCAATGGAGTTTCTTCCGCGGCGACGTGACCGAGAACCGGCGCGTGAACTACCGCGACGGCCTGCTCGAACTGGAAGCGAAAGGCACCTCGCCGGCGAACAGCTCTCCCCTCACCTTCCTCGCCGGCGACCAGGCCTACCAGTTCGAAGTGGACATCGACTTCGACGACGGCGCCCAGGCCGGCGCGCTGCTGTTCTATAACGACAAGCTGTATGCCGGCGTCGGCGTGAACAAGAACGCCTTCATCCTGCACCGCTACGGCATGGACCAGCCGCGCGGCGAAAAGCCGGCTGCCATGCGCAACAAGCTGCGCATGCGCGTGACCAACGACCGCCACATCATGACGGTCCACACCAGCACCGACCAGGGCAAGAGCTGGCAGAAATACGGCGTCCAGATGGAGGTGTCCGGCTACAATCACAACGTTGCCTACGGCTTCATGAGCTTGCGTCCCGCCATTTATGCATCCGGTAAAGGCAAGGTCCGGTTCTCGAACCTGGTGTACCGCGCCCTGCCCTGAACCGAGGAGTATCAGTGAACCTTGCAACCTTCCGCACCCTTGCCGCCGTCGCAGCCGCCTGCCTGCTGTGCCAGCTCCTGCCCGCCGCGGCCGCGCCGTCCTTGGAGCGCGCGGCGATCGACGTCAGGGGCTGGGCCGCCGACACCCGCGGCGGCGCCGGCGGCGCGATCGTGCGCGTCACCAACCTCAACCCGACTGGCGAAGGCTCGTTCGCGGCGGCCGTGGCCACCGACGGCGCGCGCATCATCGTGTTCGAAGTGGGCGGCGTGATCGACCTGTTCGGGTCCACCATCCGTATCGACAAACCCTACCTCACCATCGCCGGCCAGACGGCGCCGCATCCGGGCATCACGCTGGTGCGCGGCGGCCTGTCGGTCTCGACGCATGACGTGATCGTCCAGCACATCGCCGTGCGGCCCGGCGAGAACGGCAAGGCCAAGAAGAGCGGCTGGGATGTCGACGGCCTGTCCGCCGGCGGCGCCACCAACCTGATCGTCGACCACTGCAGCTTCAGCTGGGCCACCGACGAGAACCTGTCCGCCTCCGGCGCCCGCTTCAACGGCAAATCGCCCGACGAGTGGTACACCGGCACCTCGCACAAGGTGACCTTCAGCCACAACATCATCGCCGAAGGCCTGCGCCACTCGACGCACAAGAAAGGCGAGCATTCGAAAGGCACGCTGATCCACGACAACGCCGAACAGATCCTCCTGTACGGCAACCTGTTCAGCTCCAACGTCGAACGCAATCCGCTGATCAAGGGCGGCGCGCGGGTCGCCATCGTCAACAACCTGATCCACAATCCCGGCAAACGCGCCATCCATTACAACCTGATCGCGCACGAATGGGCCGACCAGCCGCCGCGCACCGGGCGCGTCACGATGATCGGCAACGTCTACCGGGCCGGCCCCGATACGGTGGCTAAGACACCGCTCTTCAGCCTGGGCGGCGCGGGCGACGTCAGTGTGTTCATGAAGGACAATATCGCCGTCGACGAGAATGGCGCGGCGCTGCCGATGACGGGGCGCTACACGGCGTCGAGCGCCCGCATGCTGACGGCGGACGCGCCCTACCTGCCGAGCGGCGTGGCGCCGATGGCGGCGCTTGAGCTGGAGAATGCCATCTACACCAGCGCCGGCATGCGCCCCTGGGCGCGCGATGCGGTCGACTTCAAGATCCTGTCCGACGTCGCCGAAGGACGCGGCCACATCATCGACAGCGAGGACGAATCGAGCGGCTACCCCAAGTACCAGTCGACGCGCCAGCCCTTCAATCCGGACGACTGGAACCTGAAGGATATGTCCCCCAAGGCCGGGTGGGGATCGCTCGGACGCAAACCGGCAAGCGCACGCTAGCGGCGCACGCTGTTCGCCGCCTGCTGCGCCGCAAGCAAGGGATAAGGATTGATGGCGCCTGTGGCGGCGTAGACGCCGTAGTGCAGGTGCGGCGGCGTGGTCCTGGCGTTGCCCGTATTGCCGACATAACCCAGTACCGTGCCAGCCTGGATGCGTTCGCCTTTCCTGACCTGCGCCGGCTGGTCGAGGTGCGCGTAGTAGTGGCGGTGACCGGCGGGTCCGAGCACCCAGGCGACATTGCCGCCCAGGCGATTTTCGCCACAGCTGATCACGATACCTTCGGTGGCGGCGACCACGGGCGTGCCCTTCCTTGCAAAAATATCGATGCCTTCGTGACGGCGGTTCGGCGGGCGCGCCGCGTGCCAGGTATCGGTCAGGGCGCGCTGCGTCAGGCCGGCGACCGGCATGCCGAGGGAAGCCGGGGCCGGCATCGACGCGAGCCGCATGGCATACCATGCCACGCCCAGCCATGGCCACGCCAGGACAAGCAGAGCAATGCACAGCCCGGCAACAAGGGCGACACGGACAGGTTTGGCCACAGGCTAGCTTCCATTCCGGTTAGATCGGTCTAGCGGCTCTCTTTGGCAGCGATGTCGACCAGCGATTTGCCGTCAGGACTGACGACGCACTGTGCCTGCATGGTCGAGGCCATGCCAATTTCGTTCTTGGCCGAAAACTTGATCGACACGTTCAACTGCCCCTTCGCATCCTTGCCGATCGGGGTGTCGTTCCCGATGTAGGTGATCGAATTGCGGTTGACCGCGCGCGACGCGATTGTGTTTTTACAGGTCGTGATCGCGGCCGCATGCAAAGGGTCGGCAGGCGCCGCCGCCTTGCCGCATGCGACCAGTGCTACAGAAAACAGAATTGCCAGCTTCTTCATCGTCTCCCCCGCGTTTTTTCAAAATAATACACGACGAAGGAAATTTATTTTGCCCGTGGTTTCGAAGACCTCGATGGCCAAACCTGGGAACTGGTCTGCATGAGCGGCGTGCCGGGCTGATTGCCTCCCCGCTCAGCCGAAGGTGTCGACGATATTTCCAGCGGTTCAGCTACGTTGTCGATGCTGCCGGCACCGCCGCCGCGGAGTGGTCGAGACCCCAGTCCTGCCAGTCGTCGCCGAAGATTTCAGCGGGATGCTGGGTCCTGTCCGAACCATTGCCACAGGCAAGGGAATCGGCAGGACAGTACCTGTCGCAACCCCAGCACACCCGTTCCGGGTGGCTGGGAACGATGGGGAATTTCTTGGCCACACGCCGGATTATTCAGCCAGCGACCGTTGCGACAGTTTCTCGATGACGGCATGCGGCACCGAATCGCCGCTGCCCGTCATCCGGTACAGGGCCCAGACGTTGCTGGTGTCCACAGCGGCGCTGCGGCTGGCGGGCGCCGCTTGCGGCAAGAACTCGCGCACGCTGTCGATCAAAGCGCCGACGAACTCGTTGAAACGGAAAGAAGCGGCTGGGTGAACTGACAGTTGGGTAGACATGATTTCCTCGCTTAGTGATCCTTGTTGTTCATAAGTATGATCCGATTGAGATAAAAATCAAATTGCATTTTCGAATGCTCGTCATTCACACCGGAAATATCTCACGACCATTGCAGACTCGCTACGGCGTAATTCGCTTTTCGCGTATTCAAGCCACTTTCGCTCGGCGCTGCGCCGTCCGCGTAAATTCTGTTCGACGTGAAATTGATACCAAAAGGATATTCTTGCCTTTCTAGAATGCTAGAATCTGCCATCGCTTCTCATCCACTCCCCGATGACCCTGACGGCAGACCAAATACTAGCGCTAGCGCCGGACCCAGCCTCTGCCAAAGCAGGAAGTGCCCAATCGAGCCTGTCGAAATGGTCGGGGCTGGGCGGCAACGCGCAAGCCCTGTGGGGGCTATGCCAGGGAAGCGGCAAGGATCCGTATAAAGCCCAGATCGAACTGGCCGGCCCTTCCTTCAAGTGCACTTGCCCCAGCCGAAAATTTCCCTGCAAGCATGGCCTTGGGCTCTATCTTCTGTACTCCAAAGAGAGCGCCGCGTTCGCCGATACGGAGGCGCCTGCATGGGTGAGCGACTGGCTGCAAAGCCGCGAACAGCGCAGCGAAAAGAAGGCCGCAAAACTGGCTGAAGCCGATTCGGCGCAAACGCCTGAAGAGTTAGCCGCGAAAGCGCAAAGCCAGCAAAAGCGCCAGGAGAAACGTCAAGGCAGCGTCGAAGGCGGACTGGCGGTGCTCGACACCTGGCTGGCCGACCTGGCGCGCGATGGACTGGCAGGCTTGCGCGGCAAACCCGCCAAGGACTGGGATGCGATCGCGGCGCGCCTGGTCGACACCCAGGCCTCCGGCCTGGCGTCACGAGTGCGGCGCACCGGCATGCAGATCTATGGCTCGAGCTTGCCGGGCTGGGAAGTGGGCGTTGCGCGCGAACTGGCCCAGGTTGCATTAATCAGCCACAGCTATCGCCGCCTTGACACCCTGCCGTCGCCGCTGCAGCACGACGTCAAGGCTGCCATTGGCTGGCTGGTCAGCCAGGACGACGTGCTGCAAGAACAGGGACAGCCAGACTTGTGGCAGGTGTGCGGCAACCATACGCAAGATGACGAACGTATCAGCCGGCGCGCCTGCTATCTGCGCGGCCGGCACAGCGGGCGCTGGGCCATGCTGCTGCAGTTTTCCGCCGGCGCCCAACCCTTGCCGCCGCCCTTGCTGCCTGGCACCTGCCATCAGGGCACCTTGCATTTTTATCCGGGCGCCCTGCCCTTGCGCGTTGCGTTCGGCAACGATGTCGAGCTCTTGCCGACCGCGCCGCCGGCTGCGCCAGCGGCGCCGTCCGACATCGCGGCCCTGCTGACCGAATATGCACAGGCCCTGGCCATCAATCCTTTCATCGAGACCTACCCGATGCTGCTCGAGCAGGTGGTGCCGCATGCCTTCACGGAACCGGCGGTGCATTTCATGCTGGGCGCGGACGACGGCGCACTGCTGCCCGTCGACCCGCTTTTCCGCCACGGCTGGCAGCTGCATGCACTGGCCGGCGGATCGCCGGCGACCATTTTCGGCCTGTGGAACGGTTACGCCTTTCTGCCGCTGTCGGTCAGCATCGACGGCCGTGTGCACGCTCTCGATGGGGAACACGTACGATGAAGCTCGAAGCGACGCTACACAAAACACTGCTGGCCGGCCTGTCCCGCGCACCGCTAATGCCAGGCGGCCCGGCAGCCCTGGGCGAACTGCTGGCTGCGATCCCCGACGAGGTGCGCCTGTGGCATACGGTCGCCGCGACCGACCTTTGGCAACGCGCCGGATACCAGCCGCCGCCAGCCGCCGGGCCGATGCAGTCGGCCTGCGCACCTGAGGCGACCTGCCCCCGGGCGGCAGAACAAGTGCTGCGCCTGATCCTGCGCGATATTCATCCCGAGCTGCTCGAAGGTTGGCTGGCCCAGGCGCGCGCCATGGGTTTCTACCTGCCCCATGCCTGCCTCGTGCCCCTGCTCGACATGGGGATGCAAAAGCCGTCCCTGCGACCCGCATTGGCGGCGCTGCTCGGCAAGCGTGGCCAATGGCTGGCGGCACAACATCCGCAATGGGCCGAGACCTACGGCGCAAGCGGCCAAGCCGGCGACACACTCGCCCAGCAATGGCAACTGGGCAATCTTGAGCAGCGTTGCCAGGCACTGAAGGCGATGCGGCAAGCCGATCCAGCGGCGGCCCTGCAGGCACTGGAACAGGACTGGGCCCAGGAGCCCGCCGAGAACCGGATTGCCTTGCTGCTCTGCCTTGCCACTGGACTTGGCGCGCTCGATGAAGCCTTCCTCGAGCGCGCGCTCGACGACAAGCGCAAGGAAGTGCGTTCGGCCGCGCAGCAATTGCTGACAACGCTGCCCGGGTCGCAACTGGTCGAGCGTTGCAAGGCGCGGCTTGGCGCCCTGTTGTCGCTCGAACGCAATACCGGGCTGGGCGCACGCCTCGGCGCCATTTTCGCCGGCAACGCCGCCGCAATGGAACTGAGCGTGCAGTTGCCGGAGGCCTGCGACAAGGACATGAAACGCGACGGCATCGGCAACCAGGCCCACCACGGCATGGGCGAAAAGGCCGGCTGGCTGCTCGACATGATGCGCTGCGTGCCGCCCATGCACTGGAGCACCACCTGGCAACTGACGCCCGGGCAGGTCATCGACGTATTCGCGAACCAGGAATTCAAGACGGCCCTGCTCACCGGCCTGGTGCATGCGACCAGCCGCGCCGTGCATGCCGAAGCCAGCCCGGCCGCCATCGACTGGTTCGTGACCCTCATTGGCGACAATGAACCATCCCGGAGCGGACTCCATATTCCCGCGATGCTGCTGCCCGACATGGCGCGCCTGCCCATGGCCGAACAAGAGCGCATCGTGCAGCGCTGGCTGGAACAAGGGGCCGGCGCCTATGCGCTGGTGTGGGCCGAACAGGGGGCGCGCGGCACGGCGCAAGCGCTGTCCCCTGCCTTGTCGATAGCGCTGCTGCGCAACGCACAACGCCAAATGATGGCCGCACCCCAAACGACCTACAGCACGCGCGGCAATTTCGCCATCCTGGGAAAAGTGCTCGCCTGCGAAGACCTCGCCTACGCGCGGGCGAACTGGCCACCTGACAACTGGGAGCACTGGCCGCAATGGCGCTCCCTGGTCGACAACTTGATGGAAACGCTGCAATTTCGCTACACAATGCAAGCCAGCTTTTTGGAGAATGACGCATGAGCACTGCAAACAATGTAATGCGGCAGCACGCCGAGCAACAGTATGCGCACGAACTGAGCGCACTGAAGGAGCTGGACCAGCGCCAGCGTCCACCCAACTGGGAACTGTCGCCATGGGCTGTGGCCACCTACCTGCTCGGCGGCACGCTCGACAATGGCGTCGAGATCACGCCCAAGTACATCGGCAAGCGGCGCATCATCGAGATCGCTGTGGCGACCTTGGCGACCGACCGCGCCTTGCTCCTGCTGGGCGTACCTGGGACGGCCAAGTCCTGGGTGTCGGAACACCTGGCCGCTGCCATCAGCGGCAATTCCACCCTGGTGGTCCAGGGAACCGCCGGCACCGCGGAGGAAACCATCCGCTATGGCTGGAACTATGCCGAATTGCTGGCCAAGGGGCCGAGCCTCGATGCCGTGGTGCCAAGCCCGGTGATGCGCGCCATGCGCACCGGCAAAATAGCGCGCATCGAAGAACTCACGCGCATTCCCGCGGAGGTGCAGGACAGCTTCATCAGTCTGTTGTCGGAGAAAATCCTGCCGATTCCCGAGCTCGACGAGTACGTGCAGGCGGCCAAGGGCTTCAATGTGATCGCGACCGCGAACGACCGCGATCGCGGGGTCAATGAACTGTCGAGTGCGCTCAAGCGGCGCTTCAATGCCGTCGTCTTGCCCCTGCCCGATAGCGCCGATGAAGAAGTGACGATTGTCGAGACCCGGGTTGCCAGCCTGGGCCGCGCCCTCGAACTGCCGATCGAAAAGCCAGCCTTGCAGGAAATCCGGCGCATCGTGACGATCTTCCGCGAACTGCGCGCCGGCCAGACCGCCGACGGCAAGATCAAGCTCAAGTCGCCGTCCGCGAGCATGAGCACGGCCGAGGCTATTTCCGTCGTCACCAATGGCATGTCGCTCGCCGCGCACTTTGGCGACGGCACCCTGCGCGGCGCCGACATGGCCTCTTCCATGGTCGGCGCGATCATCAAGGACCCCGTGCAGGACCGGCTGGTCATGCTCGAATACCTGGAGACCGTGGTCAAGGAGCGCGAGGGCTGGAAGGACTTGTACCGCGCCTGCCACGCCGTGCTGTGATGCACCCATGAGCGTCCATCTCTTCGGCATCCGGCATCACGGACCCGGCTCCGCCCGCAGCCTGGCGCAAGCCTTGCAGCAGCTGCAGCCGGACCTGATCCTGATCGAAGGTCCACCCGAGGCCGATGACTTGCTCCCGCTCGCCGCGAGCAGCGACATGCGCCCGCCCGTGGCGCTGCTGATCTACGCACCGGCCATGCCGCAGCACGCCGTGTACTATCCCTTCGCGGAGTTCTCGCCCGAATGGCAGGCCATTACCTACGGCCAGGCGCAAGGCGTGCCGACCCGCTTCTTCGACCTGCCCCAGTCCCACTCGCTGGCGCAAGACATGACACTCCCGGCGGAAGCGGTCGTCGAAGGACCGGAGTTACCACCCGAACCGGAGCCAGAGCTGGCGCCGCATCGTGGCGACATGCTGGCCGGCCTTGCGCAGGCGGCTGGTTTCTCCGACACGGAAACCTGGTGGGACCACTTGGTTGAGCAACGCCACGACAGCCTTGAACTGTTCGGCGCCATCGAAGAAATGATGACCGTCGCGCGCGCGGAGCTGGCCCAGGCGCTCGAACCGCGCGAAGCCTTGCGCGAAGCGCACATGCGCCAGATGATTCGCCTCGGAATCAAGCAGGGGCATCAAAAAATCGCAGTGGTATGCGGCGCGTGGCACGTGCCCGCCTTGCGCACCATGCCGACCGCCAAGCACGACAAGGACTTGCTGGGCACCCTCGCAAAAGCGAAGGTTGCCGCCACCTGGACGCCATGGACTTACGGCCGCCTCAGCTTTGACAGCGGCTATGGCGCGGGCGTGCTGGCGCCCGGCTGGTACCACCATTTGTGGCATACCCCGCACCGGGCATCCGTGTACTGGCTGACCGACGCGGTGCGCCTGCTGCGCAAGCATGGCCTGGACGCCTCGTCGGCCCATGTGATCGAAGCGCTGCGGCTTGCCGATACCCTGTCGAGCCTGCGCGAGCGTTCGCGCGCCGGGCTCGACGAATTACTCACGGCGCTGCAAAGCGTGTTGTTTGGCGACAGCGACGCCCCGCTGCGCCTGATCGAACGCGAGCTGCTCGTTAATGACCGGCTCGGCGCCGTGCCGGCGGACACACCGACCCTGCCCCTGTCCCAAGATGTCCGGCAGCTGCAAAAGCGCTACCGGCTGGCGCCACGCGCGGACCAGGTGGAGCTGGACCTCGACCTGCGCCAACCCAACCAGCTCGAGAAGAGCATCTTCCTGCACCGGCTCGGCTTGCTGGGTATCGCATGGGGCAAGACACGCGTGGTGCGCGGCAAGACCGGGACCTTCCATGAACTATGGCATTTGGCGTGGGAGCCGGAATTCGAACTCAAGCTCATCGAAGCGAATGTCTGGGGCGCCACCCTCGAACTCGCCTGCAATGCCCGCCTGTGCCACCAGGCCAGGCAGATCAGCCACTTGCCGGAGTTGACCGGGCTTGTCGAAAAGATGCTGCTGGCCGACGCACGCAGCGCCGTCCCGGTGCTGATGGCGCGCATGCAGGCGCTGGCGGCCAGCACCCAGGACGCGGGCGTGCTGCTCGCGGCGCTGCCGCCGCTGGCGAACGTCCTGCGTTATGGGAACGTGCGTGGAACCGACACCGCCAGTGTGGCCGTCGTCATGGATGGGCTGGTGCAGCGCGCCTGCATCGCCCTGCCTGTGGCGGCCAGGGGCATCAATGAAGACGCGGCCCGGCTGCTGCTGGAACAGATGATCCAGGCCGACCAGGCGATCACCCTGTTGCAGCAGGCGCCGCACAAGGCGGCCTGGCTGACGGCGCTGGAACAATGCGTGAAGGGACAGGTCCATGCGCTGATCGCCGGCCGCGCCGTGCGCATCCTGTTCGAACAGGAATACTGGAGCGTCGAGCAAAGTGCGCAGGCGCTGTCGCTGGCATGCACCAACCCGATCAGCCCGATTGCAAGCGCGGAATGGCTGGAAGGCTTCCTTCGCGGCAGCGGCTTGCTATTGCTTGTCAACGACCCCTTGTGGCAAATCCTGAACGAATGGGTCGCCAGCCTGCCTGACGAAGCCTTTACCGAGTTGTTGCCGCTACTGCGGCGCACCTTCGCCACCTTCGAAGCGCCCGAGCGCCGTCAACTCGGCCAGCGCGTCGAGAACGGCAGCGTGGCGCTGGTTGCGGCGCCGGGCGCGAACGACACGGACGAGGCGCGCGCGGCCCTGGTGCTGCCGATTCTGACACGCCTTCTTGGCACACCGGTAGCGAACGAGGAGTTGGCATGAGCACGCACAAAGTCAATCAAGCCACGCTGGAGCGGCGCTGGCGCCTGATGCTGGGCAGCGAAGCGGAAAACCTGACGCTGGCGCCGGCCGACGTCGCGCTCGAACGAACACTCGGTGCACTGTACGACAAGCAGGAGGGGCGCGGCGGCTTGCAGGGATCGGCGCCGAGCGTCGCGCGCTGGCTGGGCGACATTCGGGAATATTTCCCGTCCAGCGTCGTGCAGCTGATGCAAAAGGATGCCATGGAGCGGCTGGGCTTGCAGCAGATGCTGCTCGAGCCTGAGATGCTGCGCAGCGTACAGCCCGATGTACACCTGGTCGCCACGCTGCTGTCCCTGAACCGCCTGATGCCCAGCAAGACCAAGGACACGGCGCGCCAGGTCGTGCGCACAGTCGTCGACCAGCTCGAGCGTAAGCTCGCGAACCCCTTGCGCCAGGCAGTCAGCGGCAGCCTGAACCGTGCAGCGAAAAACAACCGCCCGCGCCACAACGAGATCGACTGGCTGCGTACCATCCGCGCCAACCTGCGCCACTATCAATCCGACTACCAGACCATCATTCCCGAGCGGCGGGTGGGCTTCGCGCGCAAGAGCCAGAGCCTGCGCGACATCGTGCTGTGCGTCGACCAAAGCGGATCGATGGCGCCGTCGGTGGTGTATGCCAGCGTGTTCGCTGCCGTGCTGGCATCGATCAAGGCGGTCAGTACACAAGTGGTCGTGTTCGACACCGCCGTGGTCGACCTCACGCCGCTGCTGGCCGATCCGGTCGATGTACTGTTTGGCACGCAATTAGGCGGCGGCACCGATATCGACCAGGCGCTGGCCTACTGTCAAACCCTGGTCAAGCGCCCGCAAGAAACCATTTTCGTGCTGATCAGCGATTTGTACGAAGGCGGCAATGCGGCGCAGATGCTGGCGCGTGCGCGCACCATGGCCGAGAGCGGCATGCAGATGATCGCCCTGCTGGCGCTCGACGACCAGGGCGCTCCCAGTTACGACCACCGCCATGCCGCCCATTTCGCCAGCCTTGGCATACCGTGTTTCGCCTGCACGCCTGACAAGTTTCCGGATCTGATGGCGGCGGCGATCAGGAAGCAGGACATGACGGCCTGGGCGGCTCAGAATGATATTGCCGTTGCAGCCTGAGCAATTCAGGTAGGGATGGCTTCCAAAGTCACGGAAGTGAATACTGGACGAAAATAACCAACGTCGCCCCTGCGCAGGCAGGGGCCCATGCTGAGTACGCCAAGTGGTGTAGTAAGAAAATGGCGTTAGCACCAATTAACCTCAGCTTGGGCCCCTGCCTTCGCAGGGGCGACGTTGGTCACACTATTGGTTCTCTCAAAGACCGAGTTCCGACAAGCCAGGATGGTCGTCGGGCCGGCGGCCCAGGGGCCAGCGGAACTTGCGGTCAGCTTCCTTGATCGGCATGTCGTTGATGGAGGCGAAGCGATTGATCATCAGGCCATCCGGACCGAACTCCCAATTCTCGTTCCCGTAGGAGCGAGACCAGTTGCCCGAGTCGTCCCGGCTTTCGTAGGCGTAGCGCACCGCGATGCGATTGTCGGTAAACGCCCACAGCTCCTTGATGAGCCGATACTCCAGTTCCTTGTTCCATTTGCGCTCGAGGAAGGCGCGCGCCTCGTCACGTCCGTTGGCGAATTCGGCGCGGTTGCGCCAGCGGGTGTCCAGGGTATAGGCCAGGGCAACTTTGGCGGCATCCCGGCTGTTCCAGCCGTCTTCGGCAAGGCGCACCTTCTGTATCGCGGTCTCGCGGGTAAACGGTGGAAGCGGCGGACGGGGCTCGGTGTTCGACGACATGTTGGACCTCTCGGTTAGTGGCAATAGTGATGGCTTGTTTCTGCCATTGTGGCACTAAATTCGAGATCGAGTTCCAGCCCCCAAGGCCCGGGAAAATGCAGGTCGTCGTGCCAACTTGCACCGGTCTAACGCAGCGAAGCATTAATGCGCTCGAGTGCGCCAGCACCCGGACACAGCACCTTCTCATCGAGCAAGTTGAGCGGCCGCATCGACGTATTCAAATGGCGGTGCAGATCGTGCGGCTCGGGATCGATATGCAGCAGCCCGGTCACGACCTCCCCATCCGCCTGGCGCTGGTGCAGGTAATTCATGGCGGCGATGCGGTCGTGCACGTCGAACTCGGCGTTCAGGGTGCGCAGGCGCAGTACGCTGCCGTCGTGCTGCAACACGTCCTGCACCGTGCCCGGCTCGTAGTGGCCGGTGATTTCCTGGGCATAGGGCACGAAGTCGACCCGGTTCACCGATTCATTGTGCTCGCGCACGTAGTCGTAGCTCTTGGTCGAGCCCGGATGGTTGTTGAAGGCCACGCAAGGCGAAATGACGTCGATGAAGGCAGCGCCCTGGTGCATCAGCGCAGCCTCGATCAGCGGCGTCAATTGCTCCTTGTTGCCCGAGAAGCCGCGCGCAACGAAGCTCACGCCCAGCTGCAGCGCCAGTGCCGCCAGGTCGACCGGCGTATCGTTGTTGACCACGCCACGCTTCGAGCGCGAGCCCTGGTCGGCGGTGGCCGAGAACTGCCCCTTGGTCAAACCATACACGCCATTGTTCATGACGATGTACACCATGTTGACCGCGCGCCGCATGCTGTGCACGAATTGCCCCAGCCCGATCGAGGCGGAGTCGCCGTCGCCGGACACGCCCAGGTAGATCAGGTCGCGGTTGGCCAGGTTGGCGCCGGTCAGCACCGAGGGCATGCGCCCGTGCACGGTATTGAAGCCGTGCGATCCGCCCAGGAAATACGTGGGCGCTTTCGACGAGCAGCCAATGCCGGACAACTTGGCCACCAGGTGCGGCTCGATCGCCAGGTTATAGCAGGCCTGCACGATGGCGGCGGAAATCGAATCGTGACCGCAACCGGCGCACAGGGTCGACATCGCGCCCTCGTAGTCGCGCCGCGTATAGCCGAGCTTGTTTGCCTTGAGTTCCGGATGGTGCAGCTTGGGTTTGGCCAGGTAGCTCATTGCGCCACCTTCTTGATCGGCGTTACCTTGAGCGATCCGAGCTTGCCCGCGATGGCGCCGGCAATGAAGCGCGCCGTGATCGGCGTGCCGTCGTAATGCAGTACGGGAATGAGCTTGGCTGCGTTCAAATTTCCCTCCAGGATAAGCATGCCGCGCAGCTGGCCGTCGCCGTTCTGTTCGACCACGAAAATCTCATCATGCGCGGCGATGAAAGCCATAATGTCGTCGCAGAATGGATACGCGCGGATCCGCAGCGCGTCCACGTACAGCATGTCCTGCTCGAGCAAATCGAGCGCTTCGCTCATGGCCGGGCTGGTCGAACCGAAGTACAGCACGCCGGCGCGCGTTGGCTTGGCGGCGGGCCGCAGAACGGGCCCGGGCACGAGCGTTTTGGCGGTTTCGAACTTCTTTCGCAGCCGCTCCATATTGGCCACGTAGACGGCGCCCTCCTCGCTGTAGCGGGCGTAGCTGTCCTTGGTGGTGCCGCGCGTGAAGTAGGCGCCGCGCTTGGGGTGGGTGCCGGGATAGGTGCGGTAGGGGATGCCATCGTCGTCGACGTCGAGGTAGCGGCCGAAATCACGCCCGCTTTCGAGGTCATCGAAGCTCATCACCTTGCCACGGTCCATCCGGCGCGCATCGTCCCATTCGAGCGGCGCGCACAGGCGGGTATTCATGCCGATGTCCAGGTCGGTCATCAGGAAGACCGGCGTTTGCAGGCGGTCCGCCAGGTCGAGCGAAGCGGCCGCGAAATCGAAGCATTCCTTCGGGTCTTCCGGAAACAGCAGCACGTGCTTTGTGTCGCCGTTGGACGCATAGGCGCAGGACAGGATATCGGCCTGCTGGGTGCGGGTCGGCATCCCGGTCGACGGGCCGCCGCGCTGCACGTTGATGATGGTGGCCGGGATCTCGGCGAAATAGGCCAGGCCGATGAATTCCGTCATCAGGGATATACCGGGGCCGGAGGTGGCCGTGAAGGCGCGCGCGCCATTCCAGCCGGCGCCGATGACCATGCCGATCGAGGCCAGCTCGTCCTCGGCCTGGATGATGGCGAAATTGTTCTTGCCCGTTGCGGTGTCGACCCGGAACTTGCTGCAGTATTTCTGGAAGCTCTCGGCCAGCGAGGACGAGGGCGTGATCGGGTACCAGGCGCATACCGTGGCGCCGCCGTACACGCAGCCGAGCGCGGCCGCGCTGTTGCCGTCCATGAAGATGCGATCGCCCACATTGTCGGACCGCTGCACCTTTAAGCCCATGCCGGCGCAGTCGAGGTGGGCCAGCGCATAGTTGCGCCCCAGGTGCAGCGCCTTGACGTTCGATTCGTACAGCTTTTCCTTGCCCTTGTACTGTTCGGAAAACAGCTTCTCCATCACGGCAGGCTCGATGTCGAGCAGGGCCGACAGCGCACCCACGTAGACGATGTTCTTGAACAATTGGCGCAGGCGCACGTCGGTGTAGGCCTCGTTGCAGATCTGCGTCAGCGGCACGCCGATCACGTTCAGGTCGGGCCGGAACTTGGACTCGGGCATGGGCCGCGTGTTGTCGTAGAACAGGTAGCCGCCAGGCGCGATTTCCTTGACGTCCGCATCCCAGGTCTGCGGGTTCATCGCGACCATCAGGTCGCAACTGCCGCGCCGGCCCAGGTAGCCCGCCGCCGACACCCGCACCTCGTACCAGGTCGGCATGCCCTGTATATTGGACGGAAAGATATTGCGCGGACTGACCGGCACGCCCATGCGCAAGATGGCGCGCGCAAACAATTCGTTCGCCGAGGCCGAACCGGAACCGTTGACGTTGGCAAACTTGACGACGAAGTCGTTGATCGATTCAATTTTTTGCGCCATCGCCGGCCCCTATCCAATCTGGCGCAAGGGCGCCGCCTGCTGGTCGCGGCAGGCTGGCCCTGCGCGGCCCGGAGAGAAGAAAAACTTTTGCATGTCCCACGCGCCTGTCGGACAACGTTCGGCACACAGGCTGCAGTGCAGGCACACATCTTCGTCCTTGACCATGATGCGCCCGGTCTTCAGGCCGCCGGACACGAACAGCGACTGTGCCAGGTTCAGCGCCGGCGCCTTCAGGCGTTTGCGCAGATCGGCTTCGTCGCCATTGTCGACAAAGCTGATTGCATCCACCGGGCAAATATCGACACAGGCATCGCACTCGATGCACAGGCTGTCCGAGAACACGGTCTGGACGTCGCAATTGAGACAGCGCTGGGCTTCCTTGAACGCCAGCTGGGGGTCGAAACCGAGTTCGACTTCGACCCGGATATTCTTCAGGGCGGCGCTGACATCGTGCAGCGGCACCTTGACCCGCTTGTCGTTCGACACCGCGTTGTCGAAGCTCCACTCGTGGATGCCCATCTTCTGGCTCATCAGATGCACCATCGGCGGCGGCCGCATGCGCACATCCTCGCCGTTGCAGAACTTGTCGATCGACACCGCCGCCGCATGGCCGTGGGCAACCGCCGTGATGATGTTCTTCGGCCCGAAGGCCGCGTCGCCGCCGAAAAACACCTTCGGCGAACTGGACTGGAAGGTCAGCTCGTCCACCACCGGCATGCCGTGCTGATCGAAGGTGATGCCGATGTCGCGCTCGATCCAAGGGAAGGAATTTTCCTGGCCGACCGCAACGAGTACGTCGTCGCAGGCGACGAACTGGTCCGGCTCGCCCGTGGGCAACAAGGTGCGGCGCCCGGCCGCATCCTTGTGGGCAGCGACCATTTCGAACTGCATGCCGCACAGCACGCCCTTGTCCAGCACGAAGGCCTTGGGCGCCATGAAGTTGAGGATGTTCACGCCCTCGTGCTGGGCATCCTCTTTCTCCCACGGACTGGCCTTCATTTCCTCGAAGCCGGAGCGCACGATCACGCTGACCTGTTCGCCGCCGAGGCGCTTGGCCGAGCGGCAGCAATCCATCGCGGTATTGCCGCCGCCGAGCACGATGACGCGCTTGCCGATGTGCTGCACATGGCCGAACGACACCGAGGCCAGCCAGTCGATGCCGATATGGATGTTGGCGGCCGCCTCGCTGCGGCCCGGCAGCGCCAGGTCGCGCCCGCGCGGCGCGCCGCAGCCGACGAAGACGGCGTCGTAGTCCTGGGCCAGCAAGCCGGCCAGGCTGTCGATGCGCTTGCCGCCCACGAATTCGACGCCCAGGTCGAGGATGTAGCCGGTTTCCTCATCGATGACTTCTTCCGGCAGGCGGAACTTCGGGATCTGGCTGCGGATGAAGCCGCCCGCCTTGGCTTCCCCATCGAATACCGTCACCTGGTAGCCATGCTGGGCCAGGTCACGCGCCACCGTCAGCGAAGCGGGCCCGGCGCCGATACAGGCGATCCGCTTGCCATTCTTGTCGACCGGCGGCTGCGGCAGGCGGCCGCGGATATCGTCCTTGTAGTCGGCGGCGACGCGCTTGAGACGGCAGATGGCAACCGGCTGCTTGCCCAGCTCGTCCTCGACGCGGCTGCGGCGGCAAGCCGGCTCGCACGGCCGGTCGCAGGTGCGGCCCAGCACGCCCGGGAAAACATTCGATTCCCAGTTGATCAGGTAAGCATCGGAATAGCGGCCGGCGGCGATCAGGCGGATATATTCGGGTACGGGCGTGTGGGCGGGACATGCCCACTGGCAATCGACTACCTTGTGAAAATAGTCGGGACTAACAATGTCGGTCGGTTGCAATGTAGCACTCCTCGTGGGCGTGGCAACTGCTGGTCGAGCCTGGCGTTGATGGGTAAGGTGCCGGGCGTCCCTATGTTTTATTCCAAAATAGACTGCAAGGCAATGGTTTCAACGTTCGCATTAAAAAAAGCATTGCTACCGTTAACTGTAAGGCACATCGTGTGCCACAAAGGAGCCACGACATTAACAAAATCAACACCATCAACCAACGTCGCCCCTGCGCAGGCAGGGGCCCATACTTAGGATGCTCAGCGTGGACCTCGGATCGTCGCACCGCCTCCGCGAACAACATCTAGCAGCACCATCGCCCATAACTCAGCTCAACACATTAGTAAATTGCTGATCAATCAAATCAGCCATGCTCTCCGCCTCGACCAGCTCCCGCGCCATCGCATCGCGAATCGAAAATACCCCGAGGATCTTCGAGGTCGACGAAATGATCGGCAAATGCCGGAAATTATGCCGCTTCATGATCAGCACCGCGTCCAGGACGGTAGTCTCGGGCGAGATGAAATGCGGATTGTGGGTCATGATGTCGGATACCGGCGTCGTTTCCGGGTCGCGCCGCTTGGCGACGATCTTGACCATCAGGTCGCGCTCGGTCAGGATGCCCAGCATGGCGCCGCCGCCATCGACGATCAGCACGCTGCCGCAGCGTGCCTTGGTCATCACGCAGGCCGCCTCGAAGGCACTGGCCTCGGGCTGGACAGTCAGCACATGGGCTTGCGAAATGGATTCGATTACAGTGCGTTCGGTCATGGGATCCTCCTTCCGGGCTGGGCACGATCGGGCAGGCTACACGTTTTTCAGCATGGTCCAAGTTTCAGACAATAGCAAGTGGTCCCGATAGATGCGCGTGCAATCAGCCGCAGCCGCTGTTGGTGTGGCCCTTCGTGGCCGGGTCGCCGGGTTCAGCCGCCGCGCTTGCCTGGGCTGCGCCGGACAGGCGCGGCGCATAGCCTGCCTCCACGACCGCTTGGGCGAGCTTTGCGGCATTGGTCTGGGAGGGATCGTAGACGATCTCGGCGGCTTCCTGCAAAAACGATACGGCCGCCGACTGCACGCCATTAACGGCGTAGAGCCGCTTTTCGATGTTGCCGGCGCAGGCGCCGGACTTCATCCCGTCTATTCCAAGTGCCAAGGTTTCCATGTGAACGCCCCTTCCCTTGTGAATGCGGTTTGAAATTGCCGCTACGCGGTACTTTACACCTAAGCGGCGCGATCCGCGCACATGTGTGCCTGCCTGCACGCTTCTCGTGCGTTCAATGTCCTTATTGTCGAAACCAATGCAAGGCCGTGTCCACCGGCCGGGTATTACCTCGCTGGCTTGAAGGCTTTACGCCCCAATGCCCTTCCCAACACGCGTATATGCATTGAAAAAAACACATCTCTCTGCGAAAAAATGGTATTTTCTTTTGATTAACTTTTCTCACTCAACTTATTCACTCATGTTCCTGACATTTGCCCGTTCGTCCAGCCCAATTTCCTTCGCTGTTTCCCTTCTGATTCTAAGCTGCCAGGCCCATGCGCAGACCGCCCCCGCTGGGGCGAAGCCGGTCCTCAAATCCGAGACCAAAGCTGATGCCAAGCCCGACACCAAGGTCGACCCCGCCGCCCCGGTTGCGGTGGTGAACGTCATCAGCGAGCGGCAAACCAACCAGGTCGACCGCCAAGTGTATGGCATCAAGAGCGATGCCAGCACGGCCGGGGCCTCGATCGGCGACGTGCTCAACAACGTGCCTTCGGTGAATGTGGACCCGAACGGCACGGTGCGCTTGCGCGGCAGCGAGCGCGTGACGGTGCTGGTCGACGGTAAGCCGACCGCCCAACTCCAGGGCGAAAACCGCGCCGCCGCCATCAACGCGCTGCCGGCGGAAAACTACGAATCGGTCCAGGTGATCAACAATCCCGGCGCGGAATTCGGCAACGAGGCCGGTGGCGGCCCGATCCTGAACCTGATCTCGAAGCGCTACACCAAGCCGGGCGGCAATGGCAGCGTGGCGGCCAATGTCGGCCCGGCCGGCCGCGCCAATGCGTTTGCCAACGGCAGCTACAGCGCCGGCTACGCCTCGGTCAACGGCACGCTCAACATCCGCCGCGATGGCAACAACACCGACACCGTACAGAACCGCGAACGCATCGACCCGGCCAACGGCGCGGTGAGCCGCCTGCGTCAGACCGTGGCGCGCCAGGGCATTGCCAACTTCATCCAGGCCGGCCTCGGCGGGCGCTACAACTACAACGAGAAGGACACTCTGACCGCCTCCATCTCGCTCAACAAGCGCGGCAACGACTCGAGCTCCAACGAGCATTTCACTGACTATCGCACCGGCCTCGCGCCCGTGGTCGATTACACGACCCGCCGCAAGTCCGATGGCGATGCGCGCAACCTCGAACTGGTTACCGGCTTCGAGCACCGCCTGGCCGGCGACGGCGAGACCTTCAAGATCGATCTGCGCCGCTCGTCGAACAACAACGAAAACGATGCCATGACGCTGTACCAGCCGGCCGTGATGCCCGCGACCGGCGCGCCGACCCTGCGCGACTACGCCCAGGACGCCCATACCAAGTTACGCCTGACCAACCTGAGCTCGGACCTTGCGATGAAAGCCGGCGCCGGGTTCCTCAACACCGGCGCGCGCTGGCAGCGCACCCGCCAGTCCGCCGACAACCGCTACCTGTTCTCCTCCGATGGTGCGCTCGACAGCCGGCGCAGCAATCTGTTCGAGCTCGACCAGGACGTGCAATCGCTCTACAGCACCTACGAGCAGCCGCTCAACAAGGTATGGTCCTTCAAGGCCGGGCTGCGCGTCGAGCATACCGAACTCGATCTGAACCAGGTGACGACGGCCATCCAGGCCAGCAACAGCTACACCAATTATCTGCCGAGCCTGTTCGTGACCTACAAGCTCGATGCCAATTCGAAGCTGCGCTTCTCGTATTCCAACCGCATCTCGCGGCCGAGCTCGGGCGACCTCAATCCGTTCGTCAACTATGCCAATGATTACTACGTCAGCTCGGGCAATCCGCGCCTGCGCCCGGTGAAGCTCAAATCGCTCGAACTTGGCTACGAGACGCGCGTGATGGGCCTGATGCCGGTCAGCGTGCGCGGTTATCTGCGCAATGAATCGGACGTGATCACCGACCGCCGCGTCTTTCTGAACGAGAACGCGTTGCTCACAACCAAGGTCAACCTCGGCGACCGGCGCGCCGGCGGTATCGAGTTTTCGGTCATGGGCGGCGTTCCGCCCAAAATGAAAGTCGGCGGCTTCACCTTGCCGAACATCCGCTTCATGTTCAACGGTAACTGGGCCTACACCGAGCAGGACCGCCTTGACGTGCTCGGCCTCACCGGCGAAAAACGCACCGCTTCCTCTCTGCAACTGCAGGGTGGCGGACAATGGCAGATCAGCCCGACCGACGTGCTGACCGTGATGACCTTCCATCAGGGCAAGCAGCTCTCCGGCGAAGGCTACCGAGAGCCATTCGGCATCCTGAACCTGGCCTACGAACACAAGTTCAGCCCGCGCCTGTCGCTCAATATCCGCGCCAACGACGTGCTCAACTCGACCGACCAGAAATTCCGCGTCGAGACGAGCACGCTGCGCGACCGCACCGACACCACGGTCCATCAGCGCCGCGTGTATGCGGGCCTGCGCTACACCTTCGGTGGCACCACGGGCAATGACGCCGTGCGCAATGCGCTGCAGGCGGCCGGCGTGCCGCTCGACAGCCAGGCAGCGAAAGATGCGATGCGCCTGATGCAGCCGCAGACGCCGGCACAGCCTGCGCCAGCCGCCGCTGCGCCGACAACAGCGCCCGCGGCACCTGCGCCCGCAACGCCGCCGCCAGTCCAGAAGCAGCCAAACTGAATCAGCAGGCGAAAAAAGCCTCATCCTCGTGGGGCTTGATTTTCAATATTTGGCGGAAGCGGTGGGATTCGAATTCACGAACTGGACGCCGAGTCAGTCTGGCAAACCGACAGCATGAAAACCATTATGTGGCCGCCTTGTGTAGCCGTGTCCATTTGATCACTTCGCTGGCTTGAAGGCCTCCGCCCGGCTGTGTCCACTTGCTCAGTGTGACCCCGTCCGGTGCCGTCGGGTGCCCTTAATCTGGAAACTCGAATGGCTCTATCGGCTTGAACACTCCTGTCTTGCTCATGTTTCTACGCAGCTCGAACTGACCAAGCGACTCAACGGGGTCAATCAATGTCAAGTTCGTGAAATTCATAGTGGCCCATTCCGCGCGCTCGCACCGTACTGAGTACAGGTACTCGTCTGACACCTGGCCTGTCGCCTTACTCGGCCGCTGAGAGTACCCCGACAGGATAATCTCCCGAACGGTAGGGAGTTGTGAGAATGTCTCGCCAAGAAGACGAAAACCTATTGCATGCACGTGCCTCATGTAGAGCTTTTGGATCTGCGCTGGACCTATATCTTTCACCGTGAGACGAAATTGCCTCTGTGCGGCGCTGGCAGTCTTGTTCGGCATGTTCTCGATCTCTGGAAGATCAACATCGACTGTGGCTCGAACACCATCTTCCGAGATAGCAAGATCTACATTGGTTTCCTGTGGCCAGACGATGTCTTGCAAACTTTTCTCAAGCCAAGACTGCATATGTTGCGGTTCACCGCGCATGGCTCCTGCGAAAACCGTCTGAATTCGATCGTTCTCCTGGTTGAATTCTTCTTTCGCCATAGACCACGCCCTCATCGCAGTTGCATACCGTCGCTGGGCCGTGGCGTTGACTTCATCAATTTTCGCGCGTTGCTTCGCAAAGAGACGCGCCAGAATGCCATAGGTCACCGGAAACGGCTCAACAGGACGGGCATCGGAAAACGTCACGGAGAAACAAGCTGGCGCCAATGTTGGCGAAGGGGTGTCGTAGTGCAGCTCTCCAAGGGCCTCGATTTGGCGATTGATCTCAAAGCACTTGCGCTGGACGAGCCCTCGAATCACGTCGCCCTGCTGCTTTTTGGCCGCCTCGATAAATGTCTCGTTCACGGAGTTACCGTTCCCATCGGTAAAACGAATTTCGCCTGTATCGCTGACCTCGACACTAATCTTTACGGAAACCGTCTTAGGCGTCGCCCGGGGAGGCGACGCAGCTGGACCATCCAGCCGCGTGCGACTGGAGAGACCGGTACCGGGAATGCCAGTATTGAAGTAGGCGCCACGTTTCCCGAGCGACAATGAGGCCCCGCGCGGACCTAAATTCCATGACAATCCGCCGCTGCCCGCGTTAATGCGAATGCCGGGGGCCAGTTTGAAAGATTTTCGGAATCGAAGGGCCATTGGAACTCCAAGAAAGGGGTTCCGTAATTAAACAGTATTGTCGAAAGTATTACTAGGGCTGACGTGCAAATCGTGACAATGATCAATTGAGAGCGAGAGCAATGGAGTTCGCTCGCTGAATCAGCATTTATAGCAATCACCAATGGGCACACCGTGACGCGCACCCAAGCGGGAAGCAACCTGCAACATGTTTTTCTTGGCTCGCGAGCGGGCGCGGAGGCAGTCTGGCAAACCGACAGCATGAAAACCATTGTGTGGTCTCCTTGTGTAGCCGTGTCCATTTGATTGCTTCGCTGGCTTGAAGGCCTTCCGCCCACCCGTGTTCGTTTGCCGTGTCCATTTGCCGAGTATTATCTCTTTGATTTGAGGCTTTACGTCGGACCGTGTCCACTCGCCGGGTGTGCCCCCGTCCGTAGTGATTTGAGGCTTTACGTCGGACCGTGTCCACTCGCCTGGTGTGACCCCGTCCGTATTCGGTTCTACTTATTAGTCCCTGGGGACCGAGGAAATCAATGGCGGCGAAAGCTTAGCTTCACCTTACTACCAAGTTCAAAGTGATGCCATAGCCCATGCCTTTATCCCTCGCGCCCACCGACTATAATAATACCGGTCGCCTGTACCCGGTCATTGGCACCGCCTGGGATGGTTGCCGTGATTAAGTGCCGGCCTTCATCAAGAACTACGCTAAGCATGTGCCCGCGCCCAAGTTCGCCGACAAGGTCGGAATGCCACACAACGTCGAACGGTGCAAGGCCCGCATGCCCCCGCAGGTCGATCATCGCAGTAAGGTCAACGCGCCCAGGCTCGCAGCGATTCTCGTTCACATGGATCGCCAGCCTGCGGTCCGCGCGGGGTAGTAAAAAAGATTCACTGTCCGCAAATGCCGACCTGAATTCAGCCGTCGCCACGGCCCGGAAACGGCAAGAATCACCGCCGGGCAAGTTCGCAACATCGACGACCAGCGGCTCATCCTGGTTTGGGTCAATGGCCACAGGATGCCAAGTCCTGCCATCGTCGCCCGTGAACAGGACTATGAGCGAAACAGGGCAACGCGGATGATGGATGCGGAAATTGAGCACCAGCGACGACTTAAGCCGCTCCAGTCCGCTAATCTCAATGCCCGGCGCTTCGCCGACATCGAAGGTGGCGACCTGAGTCTCGCCCCGATTAAGCTGGATGCGCGTTACGCCTTCAACCCACTCCAAAGCTTCAACGAATTCGAGTCGCGGCGCGCGCTCGATGTCAACTGCGCTGCCGCAGCAGCCGCAGCCCCCACCTGCTGCCACGGGAATTTGACAGTCATGGCTAGCGACGACCCTGTTCTGCCGGTCGATCAACTCAATGAACCAGTTGCCCGTCGCCCCCCCACCCGGTCGCGGCACCATGCCCGCCCCCCTGACCACATGCGCCTTGATCTTGTCAATTTTCCGCACACCGTCAGCAAGCCTGTCCACCGAAAAGGCAGCGATCAGAAAGGGCCTCACCTTGCGAGGGTCGGCGGTGGCGCTCATGTGTTTGTCACGATTGTCGAGTATCTTCAAATAGGTATATGGCGATACCCACTGCGGATTCCTGTACGACATGAGGTCATGGACCCTGGCAGGATCGCTGAGGGGCGCTGCACTAAGCGCCGTGTCGATGCCGACCTCACCGATCAAGGTCTTGCTCCCCCCATAGTTTGGGTAGTTGGGGTCATAGGCGGCCAGCGACGAGTCGCCGATATGGCCGCAACCATACAGGTGGCCGACCTCGTGTGCAAAGGCAATTTGGTCGCCGACGAGACAACCGCCTACGCCGTCATTGCCCCAGCCGCAGCCAGTGTTGATCGTCCCCGCCACAGTCACGGCGCCGACCTGCGGCACAACACCATAGACTATGTCAGCCAACTGGAACAGTTGAGTCAGGATGCGCGTGATCTTCAGGTCGGTCAGCAGGGAATTCCATGCTGAATTGCAGCCACCTGGGTTGGGGCTGCCATCGGAGTTCAGCGGCGGTCCTGAAAAATCACCGGCCCTGGTCTGTTCGACGCCGAGGATCGTCGTTTCGAAGTAAGGAAAGGGCAGTATTCGCGTCGCCAGTGCGCACAAGCCAAGCAAGTCTGCATCGCTGGGCGAGGTGATAGTATTGGTTGCCGTATTCTTCCAGTTAACGCGCACCAGGGCCAGCTTGGGGGGGCTGACCGAAATCACCTGGATACTTTCCGACGCGGTAATCACGCCGCCCTCTCCGCTGGTGAGCCACAACCGTACTGCAGCCGTGGTCTGTCCTGCGCGCACATACCATGCCGGCACAACAAAATTGAGCGTAGGATTCCACTCGATCGAGACAAGTTCGATACCCAGTTTGCCGGATGCGAAATGGATCGTGCTTTCCATGTCCCACAATGCGCGGTCGATGCGCGATTCCGGGCCGACCCGCGCACCAGTCGCCCGAGTCGGCCCTGTGCGATATACCTCCTTGCCCCATCGGAACAAGACGAGCTCGCCAGTGACAGTCTGGCCGGACAGCGTGTCGCCCTCCAACAGCCCAGCAGTCACATAAGGATAGGCGCGCACCACCAGCGACTTTAACGCCACGATAGGCACCGAATTATCCGAACCGTAGCCGGTGCCGAAATATTGGGTGGATTGCGTCAGCTCCAGCCCCTGTGCGCGGAGCTTTGGATGGTGAACCAGCGGCGGCACATTCTGCCGTCCCCACGGCAGGTCTGGCAGCTGAGGTGTCGGCTCGCCGGTTGGCCCCAGATTGGGTAGGCCGCCCAGCTTATCTAGCACGCGGTCCGCGATTGCATCGATGATGCCTTCAAGATTGCCAAAGACGCTTGCCATAAATTTGTCTCCCAAGGAACCTCGATAACCAGCATTTCGGCGCATCAGGCGAGGAACACTAACTTTCTCACGTAGAACCGGCATTTATACAGATCTGAGGACACCCGATTTTTGGGCAGCAGATGTGAAGGCCCACTTCGCGTCCTCGTGCTAGTTTGAAGGCGCCTATTCTCATATCGATGGGATCCGCACACACAGTGCGTTCGCGGTCAATGGCGTGTTGACCGAGTCGCCCGAGATCTGCCAAGCGTTAAACGAGAACGGAGTATGGACGGCGAGGCTCGCGCTCGTCACCCCACCTGTCACTTTGGCTCCGTTGTAGCCGCCGCCTACCGTAAACTCCCCGACTTGGCACGCAGGATTCAGTGGTGCCTGTTCGGAAAGGATCGCGTTCACCGTCGCCAGACGATACGCCTGGGCACTGATGCCATTTTTTGCGCAGAGTGCGAAAACGGTCGTTGTCACCTGCGGCTGCGGTGCCGTGGGAGCGTTTGCCGGTGTATATCGCTGAGTCACGTGCCACCCCATCGCCGAATTAGTAGAGTCGGGGAAGCGCACCTCGGAGCTAGTGAGTCCCGTCCCCATGAGGCCCGGCCAGTAGGTCTGGTGAACCGCTCCTCCAGGCTCGTTAAAACTCGGCAACGTGGTCGTCAAGAAGCCCCCACTCAAGGCCATCGCTCCCGTCTGTGAGCACCGGGCGTCGATGTCATAGTCAGCGTTTACCGTCCGAGGAATCGCACGCGTCTGGCTCTGGATTTCTGTTGAGAGGTCGTAGTTGGCCGTCGTCACGCAATAGACAAGCGCGAGGATGGCGACGTCGGCGTCGCCCCTGTAGACGATTGGATTGTCCGGATTCCTCACCTGGACCGTCCACGTGTTCTTCGCCGAGGGATAGTTTCCTTCCACGGCGACCAGCGTCGGCGACGAGTTGTTGTTCAAGAGGCCGTAGCCTCCGCCCACCATCTGCTCTCCGGAATTACACGAGGCGCTAACCGAGAATGCGGTGTTCGCCGCATGGTTCTTCGTATTGTCCGACGCCGAATGAACCGCGATCGCGAAGTTGGTGGCGTTTCCATCGTTGTTGAGTCCCGTCGCACAGCCTGTCAGAGCGAGCGCGAGACACAGCAAATATCTTCGCATGTTTTGAGCATTCCGATTCTGTTCCTTATGCTTCACTCTGTTTGACATGTTCCACTCCACTTCGTTTGCATGATGGTCGATGAAAAGCAGGGAAATTCAGGCTGAGATAGTGCTGCACGTCCTTGTCGTATTTCCCAGTGAATCGCCACGAATTCTCTAGAAACTCGCGAGCCCCTCAAAATCGCATGGCAGCAACGCGTGTCAGCAAGTTTGCTCGCAAACAGATGCCAAAATACTCACCAACTTCCACTGCTGTTGTTTTTTTTGCACTTTTAGGGCCAATGCGCCAGCAAATCCATCAATAATTTCAATAGCGATATTTCCTTTTGGCGCAATTACAAAACCAACTAGTGTTGGGCCCATGACAGAGATAGAAAAACGCATTGCGTTTCAGATCATTTATCAAGAGTGCGAATTAGAACCGGGCCGGTTTTGCAACCGACTTCCCCATTAACTCGGAAGTTTGGCTGCCATATAGGAAGGTCGCCGATTCGCCCATCCGCGAAGCGTTCTACTCACACCCCACATTTGTGCTGGCATGGAAGGACAGGGTCAGTCCCGGCACAGGAAGGACAGGGTCAGTCCCGGCAAATCGACAGCATGAAAACCATTGTGTGGCCGTGCCCATTTGCCGGCTATTACCTCGCTGGCTTGAAGGCCTTGCGCCCGGCCGTGTCGACTTGCCGGGTGTGCCCCGCCTACTTGTCGTGTCCACTTGCCGGGTGTGACCCCGCCCATGTGCGCCTACTTGTCGTGTCCACTTGCCGGGTGTGACCCCGCCCATGTGCTACTTGTCGTGTCCACTTGCCGGGTGTGACCCCGCCCATGTGCTTGTTGACTTGGGCCTCGCTTTGCCAGAGTTCGGCGCACCTCCCGAGCCATGGCTCCGATTCGAACGATCTATTCGACTGACTGAATAGGTCTTTAGCGGCCTCCCAGCCCCAAGTTCCTGCATTGGGACCAGGATCAGCGCACCTGTCACGCCGAGCGTGCTCGCAGTTCACGACATATACAATTCCTGGCGATGAAGTAAGTTGATCCCCTATTGCTAGTAGAAACAGTCAGGGCAGGATCATCAAATTCAAACCCCAAAAGGAGAATCTTCTAAAGGAATGCAGAGGTTGGGCCCAGTGCCGACCATTTGTTACAAAGTGTGATTATTGATTGCTTTTTTGACAGTATAGTGATTGAACCGTTTACGGGCGGCCAACGATCATAACTAGGGAGCAACAGGATGAAACTTGTTAGTTTGAATATAAAAAACTTTAAAAGGATCGGCCCGGCCGGTTGCCGCATTCGGATCGATCAAATTGTCGTACTCGTGGGGCGAAACAACGTGGGAAAATCGACCGTTCTAGATGCCTATGAGGCGTTTGCAGCCGCTGGAAAAGAACTATCACTTAGCCACTTTCACAACGAAGATGCCCGCAACCCAATCGAAATAACCGGAATCTTTTGCAATATAACGGAAGAGGACGAGGGCGTTATATCTGCCAAATGGACTCACAACGATCCAGAGTTTGGGCGTTGTATCAAGGTGAGATGGATTTGGGCCCACCCGGATAAGCCTGGACAGAAACAGTCCTTCAATCCGACGAGCCAAGCATTTGAGGACGGTGGCGTTGGAGGAATGGATCCACTTATCCAAAGTCGAATACCTAAACCTGTTCGAATTAAACCGACTGATTCGACCGAGACAACTCAGACAAAAATCGTAAGCATGCTGAAGGAGCACGTAAAAGCGCGCCTTAAAGAAGACTCTTCGCATTCTCAAGAAGTAATAAGGCAAATCGAAATTTTGGCTGAGAAGTTAATGGAAGAAACAAGAGAAGCACTAACCGAGCTCTCTGGAAAAATTACCGCCAATGTTTCGGCTGTATTTCCCGGCACCACAATCGAACTAGTGCCAAAATCCAAGGACTCAATAGATGAAAAGATTGTTGGCGCAGAATCTTTTTTACGAATTGGCACTGCAAATGAAACAGCAATTCCCTTGATGCACCAAGGAACGGGGATACAACGCGCGTTGTTATGGTCGGCGCTTGCAGTGATGTCGCAGGTAAGTCCAGCAAAGAAGAAAAAGGCCGAGGGCGATGCAACACGCATTCTACTGATCGATGAGCCCGAAGCATTCCTGCATCCGCCCACAGTTCGGGGCGCAAGGGAGGCCTTATACGCCTTCGCATTAAATAACCCTGAATGGCAGGTTGTAGCGACTACACATTCACCTGTGTTCATCGATTTATCGAAGAGTCATACCACAATCATTCGAGTCAACCCTGATGTTCAGTCCGAACGATTTATTTCTACCGACAAGATTTCATTTGACGGTCCCGAACGAACCCGCCTTCAAATGATTCGTGCGTGCAATCCAGTGGTCAATGAGTTCTTCTTCTATGACAACATAGTTCTAGTAGAAGGTCCGACCGAACATCTCGCAGTAAAACATTGTGCTAGCCTATTGGATATGGATGTTCACGTCATCGATTGCATGGGAAAAGCCAACATTCCATTGTTTGCAAGGATCTTAAATCAATTCAAATCAAAATACATCATAATTCACGATTCGGATACTCCTAGGATCTATAGAAAGGATAAGCCCGTAAAGAGTGGAACCTGGACAATAAACCAAAATATTCGAGAGGCTGCAGCTGATAGTGGGAGCGGTTCAGTTTTTACGCAATTCCCACATTTCGAGGGTGAGTTTTATGGCGAAACGTTGAGTGGAGGAAAAGTAGACCGGATTTTGGAGACACTTTCAAGCCCCGAGTCTGAGGAATATAAGGCAATTACAGGCACGTATATGCGAATACTGAATAACGATAAGACCGTGTTCACTTCGTGCGAGGGCACATTCGAAGAAAAGCGGAAGAACTACATCACAAGCAACCAGTTGGAAGCACACCCTCTTTGGGAGCTTGCAGTCTAAAAAACCTAATCAGCCAGATGAACTTAACGAATCTCACCCGCAGGGCGCGCAGGCGCCCTGCTCGCTTCCGCCAGGCAATAAAAAACCGCCTCATGGGCGGTTGTTTTATTTCCTGGCGGAAGCGGTGAGATTCGAACTCACGAACAGGTTCCCCCGTCGCCAGTTTTCAAGACTGGTGCCTTCAACCGCTCGGCCACGCTTCCTGCAGACCCGCATTATACAGAAATCACCACCCTCTGGGCAGCGTGCCCTGTCTCAGGGATGGTTTTCCCGCAACGCAGCCTCGAAGTCCTCCGCCGACAAGGGCGGGGCAAACAGGTAGCCCTGCACCTCGTCGCAGCCGGCGTCGCGCAGGAAATCCAGCTGCTCCTGCGTCTCCACGCCTTCGGCGATGACCTTGTGGCGCAACTGCTGGCCGATGCTGATGATGGTGCTGGCGATCGCGCAGTCGCTGTTGTCGAACGGGATGCCGGTGGTGAAGGAACGGTCGATCTTGAGCGTGTGGATCGGGAAGCGTTTCAGGTAGGACAGGCTCGAATAGCCGGTGCCGAAGTCGTCCAGCGACAAGGTCACGCCCAGCAAGGCGATGCGGTCCATGATGCCGATCACGCGATCGATGTTGTGCATCAGCGTGCTCTCGGTGATCTCCAGTTCCAGCCACGCCGGCGACAGGCCATGGCGCGCCAGCGTGTCCGTCACCCTGCCCGGCAGCGCCGGCGTGAACTCGCGCGCCGACACGTTGACCGCCAGCCGGAACGGCGGCAGCCCCGCCTTCTGCCAGGCCGCAGCCTGCGCGCACGCCGCTTCCAGCACCCATTCGCCGACCTGCACGATCAGCCCTGTCGCTTCGGCCAGCGGGATGAATTCGGCCGGCGGCACCAACCCGCGCTGCGGATGCTGCCAGCGCACCAGCGCCTCGGCGCCGATGATGCGCGAGGTGCCGATGTCGAACTTGGGCTGGTAATGCAGCAGCAGTTCGCCCCTGGCCAGCGCATTGCGCAAGCCGGTCTCGGTGCGCATGCGCTCCTGCATGCCGACGTTCATGTCCTGGCTGTAGAAGGCCACGCTCTCGCCGTCGCTCTCGCTGGCCTGCTTGGCGCGCACCATCGCGATGTCGGCCAGGCGCAGCAGCGATTCGGCATCCTGCCCGTCCTGCGGGTAGACGCTGATGCCCATGCTCGCGCCCACGCGCAGCTCATGGCCGTCAATGTGGAACGGCGCAAGCAGCACCGCCATCAGCTTGTGCGCGACCATGGTCGCCTCGTAGTGCTGGTGGATGTCGAACAGGCCAACGGCGAATTCGTCCCCGTGCAGGCGCGCCACCAGGTCCTGCTCGCGCAGGGCGCTGCGGAAGCGCTGCGCCACCTGCCGCAGCAGCTCGTCGCCGGTCTTGCGGCCCAAGGTGCCGTTGATCAGCTTGAAGCGATTGAGATCGATGAACATCACGCAGCCCGATGCCTCGTTGCGCTGGGCGACGATCAGGGCCTGGTCGACCAGCTTGGCCAGCAGCGTGCGGTTCGGCAGGCCGGTCAGCGCGTCGTAGTAGGCCAGGTTATGCAGGCGTTCCTCGGCCAGCTTGCGTTCGGTGATGTCGGTCAGGTAGGCGATCAGGCCGATGCGCTTGTCCTCCATGTCGCACAGAGGCGACAGCGACAAACTGGCCCAGAAGATCTCGCCCGACTTTTTGCGGCGCCGTACTTCCAACAGGCGTCCGCCCTGCTCCACGAAGGCGTCGTGGAAGCCGGCGTCTTCGTCGGCATACAGGAACAGGATGTTGCGGCCCACCGCCTCCAGCGCGCTGTAGCCGAACAGCCGTTCTGCGCCCTGGTTCCAGCTGGTGATGTAGCCGGTCAGGTCCATCGTCAGCACCGATTCGTGGATCTGGTCGAGGATCTGCGACTGGTGCGCCAGCTGCGCCTCGATCTGCACGTAGGCGTGGGTCGAGCGCTGGGCCAGCGAGTGGACTTGCAGCAGGCTGGCGGTCAATCCGGCCAGGCTGGCCAGGTATTGGCGGTCGGCGCCGCTGTAGCCGATCCGGCCCGACACTTCGTAGCGTCCGTAGTGCTGGCCGTCGGCCGCCACGTCGTGGCACAGGCGCTCCGCACTGTCGGGGAACAGCTGGCCCGAAGCGGCGCCGTCGTCTGCGGCGACATGGTCGGCCGGTACGAACAGGCCGAACGGGCTGGCCAGCAGGTTGCGTGCGATGCGCCCCAGTTCATCGGCCAGCACGCTGCCGCGCAGGCGAAGTACGGCTTCGCACAGCGCGGCGCTGCTGGCCATGAAGTCGGTGGTGGCTGGCGGCACGCTCATGTTCACAGGTTCCGGCTGACCTGGATCGCCCAGTGATAGGCGTGCAGCTGGCTGTGCCACCATTGCGATGTTTCGATGCCGATCGCGTCGAGTGCACCCGCGTCGATGCGCCCCGCTTCCGTCAGCGCCAGCATGTCGCCCAGCGGGCCGTCGCGGCGCAGCAGTGCATCGGCAACGTCAGGCGCAAGGTTCAGGGCGCCGACGATCTCCTCCATCGGCATGGCGAGCAGCACATCGAGCAGCGCGAACACGCCAACCATGAAGGCCATGTCCTGCTCGTCGCGGTCGCCGCCGCGCAGCTTGCACAGTTCTTCCATCTGGGCCGCGCGCACCGCGGCCAGCGGCAGCAGCGGGTTAGCCAGGCCGTCGTCCTGCTGGCGCGCGTACAGCAGCAGCTGCAGCCAGCGCTGCAGCTGGCGCCGGCCGAGCACCGTGATCGCCTGGCCGAAGCTGGTGATCGGCGTCGACAGCGCGAACGCCGCCGAGTTGACCAGCTTGAGCAAGTGGAAGGACAGCGCCGGGTCTTGCTTGAGCAGGGTTTCGAGTTCGCGCGTGTCGGCGTCGCGCGCCAGCAGGCCCAGCAAGGCGAGCAGGCGCTTGCGGCTGGTGCCGTCGTTCTTTTCGTCCGTGGGCAGCGGGTGCAGCGGCCAGTCGCCGCTGAACCATGCGAAGCCGGCACGCATGCACTCGCCGAGGCGGACGGCGTCGCCCACGTGGTGGGCCAGGTGCGGGCCGAACATGGCGAGCAGGGAGTCGGGCGCGGGCGCGGCGGCGGCGCAGTCGATGCCGACCGCGCGCACGCCGGCGGGCAGGCTGGCGCCTTCTGCCAACGGGCCGTCGACCAGGATGCGATAACCCTCGTCGTGCAGCGCGGCCAGGCGCTTGTGCGCGCCGTCGTCGGCCAGCCCGGCGCCGGCGAAGGCCAGCACGACGCGGTTGGGCGGCATCAGTTCAAGCAGGGTGTCGTTCAGCGCGCCCGGCGCGCCGATGTGCAGGATGCAGTCGAGCGGCGCGATCGCCGCCAGCAGGTCGGGGCCGTCGAACACGGCATGCAGCGAGGCGGCCGCATCTTCGCCGCCGATATGCAGCGACAGCCCGACCCATTCGTTCCGCGCGTTGGCAACTGCTTGTATTTCTACCAACGGAAAGGGACAGGATTCGAGGGCGGCCATCGGACACTTTGCAAGTGACTGGTCATGCTATCTTAGTCGAACAATTAACGGAAAGCAATAATTTTGTTGCTCTAAAGCTATATTCTTCAGCCGACCTGGAAGCGCGCGTGCTGGACCGCGAACTTGATCAGCTCCGCCTGCCCCTCGATGCCCAGTTTGCGTTTGATATTCAGGCGGTGGGTTTCGACCGTCCTTACCGACAGGTCGAGCGCGCGGGCGATCTGCTTGTTCGACTCGCCGCGCGCGATGTGCTGCAGCACCTCCTGCTCGCGCACGGTCAGCTGGTTGTCCTGCACCAGCGGCCGCGCCAGCTGGCGCGCCAGCGCCTCGCTGTAGTAGATCCCGCCCGCCATCACGGTGTCGATGGCCAGCACGATGTCCTTGCCCGGCGCATCCTTGAGCACATAGCCGCGCGCGCCGGCCTGCATCGCCTGGGTCACGTATTCGAGCTTGTCGTGCATCGACAGGATCAGCACCGCGATCTTCGGGTAGCGCTGGCGGAACAGGGCCGTCGCCTCGATCCCGTTGGTGCCGCGCATATTTATGTCCATCAGCACCAGGTCCACCGTGCAGCCGGCCGCCTGCGCCAGCGCGTCGTCGGCGCCATCGGCTTCGGCCACCACTTGCAGGTGCGGCACCGCGGACAGGCGCGCGCGCAGGCCGTCCCGCACCAGCGGGTGGTCGTCGACGAGCAGGATACGGATCGCTTCAGTCATGCGCATCAGTCATGGTTGATTTCCACGGTTGCCTCGACCACCGTGCCGGCCGGGGACGAGGAGACTGCGAGCCGGCCGCCGATCGCCTCCATCCTCTCCATCATATTCCGCAAACCGATCCCGCGCTTGGGATGGCTGGCGATGCCCAGCGCGTCGAAGCCGATGCCATTGTCGCGGATGGCCAGGATCACACGCCGCCCTTCCCTGCGCAGCACGATGTCGATCGCGGTCGCCTCGGCATGGCGCTCGATGTTGGTCAGCGCTTCCTGGGCGATGCGGAACAGCACCGTGTTGGCCACCTCGGACAGGCCGTCGGCGCTGCCCTCGGCCACGAAGCGCGCCGGCGCGGCGCTGACCTGGGAGAACTCCTGGGCCAGGTGGTCGAGCGCGGCGGCCAGTCCGAGGTCGTCGAGGATGGCCGGGCGCAGGTCGTGCGAAATGCGGCGCACTTCCTGCAGCACCTCGTTCAGCTGGCCGGCGGTGCGCTCGAGCCCCTCGTCGCCGCCGAGGCGGATGATGCCCGCTTCGACCTGCAGCTTGATCGACACCAGCCACTGGCTGATGCCGTCGTGCAGGTCGCGCGACAGGCGCGCGCGCTCCTCCTCCTGCGATTCGACCACGCGCTGGGCCAGCACCTTGAGCTTGGCGTCGGCCACGCGCAGTTCGCGAATGTTCAGCGCCAGGCCCATGCTGGCCACCGCCACCGTGCTGAGGATGGCCAGCGCGGCGATCCACCACATCGTGCTTTCGATATTGCGCGATTGCTGCGCGTCGAGCTTGGCCAGCGCGGCGTCGACGTCGTCGAGGTAGATGCCGGTGCCCATCATCCAGTTCCAGTTCGGCAGCGCCACCACGTAGCCCAGCTTGGGCACCGGCTGGTGCGACGAGGGCTTGGCCCAGATGTAGCGCTGCAGGCCGCCGCCGGCCCTGGCCCGTTCGATCAGGCGCTGGATGGTCGGCTGGCCGTTGACGTCGCGTAGGTTCCACAGGTCCTGGCCGACCAGTTCGGGCTGGCGCGGGTGCATCAGGTTCCTGCCCTGCATGTCGTAGACGAAGAAGTAGCCGTCGCCGCCGTAGCTGAGCGAGGCCAGGATGCGCTTGGCTTCGTCGAGGGTGGCGGCGTCGCCGCGGCCGGACTCGTACAAGTGGGCGATCGAACGCTGCGCCAGCGCGACGTAGTGGCGCAGCTCCATTTCCTTGCTGGCCAGGTAGGCCTGCTCGAAGGTGGCGCGCTGCTGCTGCGCCAGCGTGACCGCCTGGTGGCGCACGAACAGCGCGATCGTGCACAGCACCACGATCAGCGGCACGATGGCGAGGAAGATGACTTTTTGGCGTAGTTTCATTGCTGCCTGTCGTTTGGCGTGCGGGTCGGTGTCAAATTCTACAAAAACACGAACGTTGATAAAATCAATGACATGAACCAACGTCGTCCCTGCGAAGGCAGGGACCCATACTGAATTTGCTCAGCATGGGTCCCTGCCTTCGCAGGGACGACGTTGGTTTGGGTTCCGCAAGTTTCACATTCACGGCTTCGGATGTGATGATTCTACGATGCTTCCTCCCCTCATGTGTACGTAGTACTACGCAGCCGCATGCGTAGTGCTGCGCTTGTTCCTCATTGTCGCTTCCCCAATACTTCGGCCAAGCTGCGCGAAATCCATAACGGCGGCACTCACTTCTTGGAGGAAGAACATGAAACAACTAACAAGCCGGCTCGGCTGGGCCGCGCTGTCGGTCGCGGGCGCCTGCTCGCTCGCATTCATCGCGCTCAAGCGCGGCGAATCGATCAACGCCGTCTGGGTCGTCGCCGCCGCGGTGTGCGTCTACCTGATCGCCTACCGCTTCTACAGCCTGTTCATCGCCACCCGCGTGCTCGGCCTCGACGACCGGCGCCAAACCCCCGCCTACAAGTTCAACGACGGCCTCGACTACGTACCCACGAATAAATACGTGCTGTTCGGCCACCACTTCGCCGCCATCGCCGGCGCCGGTCCGCTGGTCGGCCCGGTGCTGGCCGCGCAAATGGGCTACCTGCCCGGCATGCTGTGGATCCTGGCCGGCGTCGTGTTCGCCGGCGCGGTGCAGGACTTCATCATCCTGTTCATCTCGACCCGCCGCGACGGCCGCTCGCTCGGGGACCTGATCAAGTCCGAACTGGGCGAAATCCCCGGCGTCATCGCGCTGCTCGGCACCTTCATGATCATGGTGATCATCCTCGCCGTGCTGGCGCTGATCGTCGTCAAGGCGCTCACCGGTTCGCCATGGGGCAGCTTCACCGTCATGGCCACGATCCCGATCGCGCTGTTCATGGGCCTGTACACCCGCTACTGGCGCGTGGGCCGCATCGGCGAGGTGTCGATCATCGGCTTCGTGCTGCTGATGCTGGCCATCGTCGGCGGCCAGGCGGTGCAGGAGTCGCCCGTGCTGGGTCCGATGTTCACCTTCACCGGCACCGAACTGACCTGGATGCTGGTCTGCTACGGCTTCGTCGCCTCGGTCATTCCCGTCTGGCTGCTGCTGGCGCCGCGCGACTACCTGTCCACTTTCCTCAAGATCGGCACCATCGTCGCGCTGGCGATCGGCATCGTCATCGTCGCGCCGCAGCTCAAGATGCCGGCCATGACCCAGTTCATCGACGGCAGCGGCCCGGTATGGTCGGGCAGCCTGTTCCCCTTCCTGTTCATCACCATCGCCTGCGGCGCCGTGTCGGGCTTCCACGCGCTGATCTCGTCCGGCACCACGCCCAAGATGATCGAGAACGAGCAGCATGCCCGCTTCATCGGCTACGGCGCGATGCTGATGGAGTCCTTCGTCGCTATCATGGCGCTGGTGGCCGCGTCGACCATCGAGCCGGGCGTGTACTTCGCCATGAACAGCCCGGCCGCGGTGCTGGGCACGACGGCCGAATCGGCGGCCCGCGCCATCTCGCAGTGGGGCTTCTACGTCACTCCCGAAATGCTGACCCAGACCGCGAAGGACGTCGGCGAATCGACCATCATCTCGCGCGCCGGCGGCGCTCCGACCCTGGCGGTCGGCATGGCCAACATCCTGTCGAACGTCATCGGCGGCAAGGCGATGATGGCGTTCTGGTACCACTTCGCGATCCTGTTCGAGGCGCTGTTCATCCTGACCGCGGTCGATGCCGGCACCCGCGCCGGGCGTTTCATGCTGCAGGACTTGCTGGGCCACTTCGCGCCGTCGCTGAAGAAGACCGAATCGGTGTTCGCCAACCTGGTCGCCACCTCGCTGTGCGTGGCGGCCTGGGGCTACTTCCTGTATCAGGGCGTGGTCGATCCGCTGGGCGGCATCAACACCCTGTGGCCGCTGTTCGGCATCGCCAACCAGATGCTGGCCGGTATCGCGCTGATCCTCGGCACCGTGGTGCTGTTCAAGATGAAGCGTGCCCGCTTCGCCTGGGTCACGATGGTGCCCACCGTCTGGCTGCTGGCCTGCACCTTGACCGCCGGCTGGCAGAAGATCTTCCACGAGAACGTGCGGATCGGCTTCGTCGCCCATGCGAAAAAATTCCAGGCCGCGATCGACCAGGGCGCGGTGCTGGCGCCGGCCAAGGACATGGCGCAGATGCACCGCATCGTGTTCAACGACTACGTCGATGCGGCGCTGGCCGGCTTCTTCATCGTGGTGGTGCTGTCGGTGCTGGTGTTCGGCATCCGCGCGGCGCTGCGGGCGCGCGCCGATGCGCGGCCGAGCACGCGGGAAAGCAGCTTCGTGACCACGCCGCTGGTACAGGTGCCCTGATGCTGGCCGAACTGGCGCAGGCCGGCCGCTACCTCGGGCAAAGCATGCGCCTGATGGTCGGCCTGCCGGAATACTCGGTGTACGTCAGCCACATGGAGGCAACCCATCCGGACCAGGCGCCGATGAGCTACGAAGCCTTCTTCCGCGAGCGCCAGGAGGCCAGGTACGGCGGCGCCGGCAAGCGCGGAGGCTGCTGCTGACGATGATGCCAGGAACGCAGGGCGGAAGAGGCCGTCGGCCGACATCCGCAGTACGTTCCCCAACAGCAATTCGTACTGCCTGTACGAATTTTCCTATCGAAGGGACACCAATGACGGTGTCCCTTTTTTGTTACACAGCAACCCGGCAATTTTGCGCACGATCAAAACCTGTAGGAATCTTTACCCGTATATTTTTCCTGCTGGAATTGCAATAGTGCACGGGAACCCCAATGCTGAATTTTGAGCGCTCAAGCCTCAACCAGAAACTGACGATCATATCGTTCCTGTCGACCGGTACGGCGCTGCTATTCGTGTTCATCGCCTTCGCCGTGACCTCGGTGCTGAACCACCGCAAGGACGAAGGCATGCAACTGGCCTCGTTCGCCGGCGTGATCGGCACCAACAGCGTCGACGCGCTCGGCTTCGGCGACCGCGCGCGCGCCCAGGCCACGCTGTCGGCGCTGCGCGCCAAGGAAGACATCTCGGACGCCATCCTGTACGACCGCGACGGCAAGCCCTTCGCCCGCTACCTGCCGCCCGGCCGCGACCCCACCCCGGCCGCCGACCTGCCCCCGCTGGCCACCGGCGACGACGCGCTGGCGGCCGCGAATGCCGAAGGCAGCGCGTTCTGGATGCCCCACATGCGCCTGTACCTGCCGGTGATGCAGGCCAACCACCAGGTCGGCACGGTGATGATCGAGACCGACCTGACCACCATGTGGCTCGACGTGCTCAAGAGCCTGGGCGTGATCTCGATCGCGATGGGCGCTTCGCTGGCGGTGGCGCTGATGCTGGCCAGCCGCTTCAAGGGCAGCATCGCCGACCCGGTCACGAAACTGATCAACGCGGCGCAGAAGGTCTCGGCCAGCCAGAACTACACCTTGCGCATCCCGCACGAGCGCACCGACGAACTGGGGACCCTGATCGACAGCTTCAACGACATGCTGTCCCAGATCGAGGGGCGCGGCACGGCGCTCGCCAACCACCGCGACGAACTCGAACGCCAGGTCAGCGTGCGCACCGAGCAGCTGGAAAAGGCCAAGAACGCGGCCGAAGCGGCCAGCCGCGCCAAGAGCGCCTTCCTGGCCACGATGAGCCACGAAATCCGCACCCCGATGAACGGGGTGCTGGGCATGACCGAGATGCTGCTCGGGACGCCGCTCGACGAGACCCAGCGCAGCTACACCAGGCTGGTCAAGCGTTCGGGCGAGCACCTGCTGGTGATCATCAACGACATCCTCGATTTCTCGAAGATCGAGGCCGGCAAGCTGTCGGTCGAGTACATCAACTTCAACCTGTGGGACCTGCTCGACGAGATCAACACCGTCTACACGCCGCAGGCCAATGCCAAGGGCATCGCGCTCGACTTCGACATCGCCAACGACATCCCGATCGCCATCTGCGGCGACCCGAACCGCCTGCGCCAGATCATGGCCAACCTGCTGGGCAATGCGATCAAGTTCACGGACCGCGGCAATATCCTGGCCAAGGTGCAGATCGTCGCCGAGGACGGCCAGGCGGTCAACCTGCGCTTCGAGGTGCACGACACCGGCATCGGCATCTCGCGCGAGGCGCGCACCCGCATCTTCGAGGCGTTCTCGCAGGCCGACAATTCGACCACGCGCCAGTACGGCGGCACCGGCCTGGGGCTGGCGATTTCGAAGCAGCTGGTCGAACTGATGGGCGGCAAGATCGGCGTCGAGAATGCTTTGTCTCAAGGTTCCATCTTCTGGTTCACGGTAGGTTTCGACAAACGGCGCGTCGACCCGGACGAGCCGGGCGCGTCGCTGAAAACCATCGAAGGATTGCGCGTCTTGATCGTCGACGAAGAACAAACAAGCCGCGAAGAGCTCGAAGTCCAGCTGGCCGGCTGGCAGGTCGCCACCGACAGCGCCGCGTCCGCGCTGGAAGCGATCGACCGCCTGTGCGCGGCGGCCGAAGCGGGCCGTCCCTACGAGGCGGCGCTGATCGACATGGACCTCGAGCGCACCAGCGGGCTGGCGCTGGCGGCCGGCATCAAGGCCGATTCCGCCACCAGCAACACGCGCCTGCTGCTGGTCAGTTCGAACCGCCTGGCGGCCGATCCGGTGCAGCGCCGCGAGGCCGGCGTGTCCTACCAGCTGATCAAGCCGGTACGCCCCGGCGACCTGTTCGAATGCCTGGCCACGCGCCCGCGCACCAAGCTGGTCGCGGTCGAACCCGAAGGTCCGGCCACGCCGGCGCGCCAGGCCCAGGGCGCGCGCATGCGCAAGGTGCTGCTGGCCGAGGACAACCCGGTCAATGTCGAAGTGGCCACCGCGATGCTGGGCAGCCTGGGGCTCGAAGTGCGCTGGGCGCCGAACGGCGAGGAAGCCCTGCGCGAGGCGCGCGCCGGCGAGTTCGACCTGGTGCTGATGGATTGCCAGATGCCGGTGATGGACGGCTTCGCCGCCACCGCCGAGATCCGCCGCCACGAGCACCAGAGCGGGCGCCGGCGCACCTTGCCGATCATCGCCATCACCGCCAATGCGCTGCAGGGCGACCGCGAATCGTGCCTGGCGGCCGGCATGGACGATTACCTGAGCAAGCCATTCACCCAGCAGGAACTGGGCGCGGTGATCGGGCGCTGGATCGCGCTGCCGGTGGCGGCCCGGGTCCACCACGACGACGAGCCAGCCCCGACGGCGGCGCCGGCAGCGCAGCAGCCGACCACTCGCCCGCAGCCGGCGACGTCCGAGCGTGATGTGATCAACCGCCACGCGCTGGAGAATATCCGCGCGCTGAGCCACGACCGCGGCGACGCGCTCGTGCACAAGGTGATCGCCGCCTATGTCGACGACACGCCGCAGCACCTCAATACGCTGCGCCAGGCGATCGAGGGACTCGACGCATCCAAGCTGCGCAAGGCTGCGCACAGCCTGAAGTCGTCGAGTGCGAACGTCGGCGCCGAGGCGCTGGCGCAGATGTGCAAGGAGATGGAACACCTGGGACGCACGGAGACGACGGAAGGCGCGTCCGGCATCCTCACCGACATGGAGCAGGAATTCCAGAATGTCCGGCATTCGCTCAGTGTCATCCTGGAGAAGGAGACTTGACATGCCCGCACCCAATCCCGCCAAACGTGGCGTCGTCCTGGTCGCCGACGACGACCCGGTGATGCGCCTGCTGATGCTCGAAATGCTGGGCCAGGTCGGCCTCGACGCAATCGAGGCGGAAGACGGCGCCCAGGCTGTCGCCTGCTTCCAGCGCACGTCGCCGGACCTGATCCTGCTCGACGTCGACATGCCGAACATGGACGGCTTCTCGGCATGCCGCGAGATCCGCAAGATCGAAACGGGCGCGCCGGTGCCGATCATCATGGTCACCGGCGGCGACGATATCGAGGCCGTCACCAACGCCTACGAGGTGGGCGCGACCGATTTCGTGTCCAAGCCGATCAACTGGCCGATCCTCGGCCACCGGGTGCTGTACGTGCTGCGCGCCAGCGACGCGATCGTGCGGCTGCGCATCGCGGACGCCCAGAACCGCGCCGTGCTGGCGGCCATTCCGGATACCTTCTTCCGCCTCAACAAGGAAGGCTTCTATCTCGACTACGAGCAGGGCCACGACGCCAGCGCCGCCTTCCCCACCGAAAACTGCGTCGGCAAGCATGTCAGCGAAGTGTTCCCGCGCGAGATCGCCGAGCGCCTGCTGGAGCAGATGTGCAGCGTGCTCGACACCCATCAGATCCGCTCGGTCGACTATGAGCTGGTGCGCTTCGGCGCGGTGCAGCACTTCGAGGCGCGCCTGGTGACCACCGGCGCCGACGAAGTGCTGGGACTGGTGCGCGACATCAGCGAACGCAAACGCACCGAGGAGCAGATCCGCCGCCTGGCCTACTGCGACAGCCTGACCGGCATCCCGAACCGCCAGGCCTTCCTCGAAACCCTGGAGCGCGAGCTGCACCACTCCAAGATCGGCAACAAGAAGTTCGCCGTGCTGTTCATGGACCTGGACGCGTTCAAGCGCATCAACGACACGCTCGGCCACAACGTGGGCGACCATTTGCTCAAGATCGTCTCGGAACGGCTGCGCGAGACGATCCGCCCGAGCGACCTGGTGTCGCGCGCCGACCAGTCGCACAACCTGGCGCGCCTGGGCGGCGACGAGTTCACGATCCTGATTCCCGACCTCGAGCGGGTCGAGAACGCGCTCAATGTCGCGCACCGGGTCAAGGAGGCGATGCGCCGGCCCTTCCTGATCGAAGGGCACGAGATTTTTGTCACCGCCAGCATCGGCATCTCGCTGTTCCCGGAAGACGGCGACGACTGCGACTCGCTGCTCAAGTACGCCGACACGGCCATGTACCACGCCAAGAACTGCGGCAAGAACAACGCCAAGCTGTACAGCTCATCGCTGACGATGCAGATCATGAGCCACGTGAAGCTGGAGGTGGGGCTGCGCAAGGCGCTCAAGAACGAGGAGCTGTACCTGCTGTACCAGCCGCAGATCGACGTGCGCTCGTCCGAGATCGTCGGGGTCGAGGCGCTGGTGCGCTGGCGCCATCCGGAGCGCGGCATCATCTCGCCGACCGAGTTCATACCGCTGGCCGAGGAGACCGGGCTGATCGTGCCGATCGGCGAATGGGTGCTGCGCACCGCCTGCAACCAGGCGCGCATGTGGCAGCGCCTGACCCAGCGCCAGGTGCGGATGGCCGTCAACCTGTCGGCCAAGCAGTTCAAGGACGAGAACCTGACGCAGATCGTGATTTCGGCGCTGCACGACACCGGGCTCGAGCCGAAGCTGCTCGAACTCGAGCTGACCGAAGGCACGCTGATGGACGACGCGATGGCGACCATGGCGACGCTGGAGCAGCTGCGCGGGATTGGCGTGTACCTGTCGATCGACGACTTCGGCACCGGCTATTCGTCGATGAACTACCTGAAGCGCTTCGACGTGCGGGCGCTAAAGATCGACAAGAGTTTTATTTCGGGGCTGCCGCAGGATTCGGAGAACGCGGCGATCACGCGCGCCATCATCGCGATGGCGCACGGGCTGAAAATGGTGGTGGTGGCCGAAGGCGTGGAGACCGACGAGCAGCTGGTGCTGCTGGAGCAGTACGGCTGCGACATGGTGCAAGGGTACTACCTGGGGCACCCGTCGCCGCATGAGTCGATCACCTTGATGCTGCAAAAGGTCATTGCGGCCTGAGGCGCTGACAGTGGGTAGGGTGGGTGAGCGGAGCGCTACCCACCACGAGCCGCCGACGACGCTTGGTGGGTAGCGCTGCGCTCACCCACCCTACCCACTCTCCGCGCCCCGGGCCGCAGTTACTTTTCAAGCACCAAGGTATACTTCGCGGCCCCCGGCAGCAAGGGACTCGCCTTCCCGCTCACCCAGTCCGCATGCCCGCTGAGGAAGAACGGCGACATCGGATGCCCGCTCTGCCCGCCCGGCATATTGAAGACCCCCTGCTCCTCCTTGCCCGGCGTGACCGTCAGCCGCTGCGACTGCCCCACCGCCACGCCCGCCACGCGCGGCATGTGGTTATCCCCCGCCAGCATGTCGGGCGGCGCCGACAGCCACGGCCGCAGCAACGGCACGGCCATGCCGATCGGATGCTCGATCGCCGCCGTGTTGCGCCTGCCCCAGCTGGCATTGGCCAGCGCCACGCCATTGCGCGTCGCTTCCGCGATCACCTTGTCGATCGCTTCCAGCTGCAGCGCGCGCCAGTCCGCCACGCCGGCCGGCAGCCAGCCCGCCGGCTGCTCGTCGACCAGGCGTCCCACCACCACCGGCCAGCGCGTGGTGGCCTTGGCCATCGTCGCGCGTTCATCGAGCACGGCGAAGCTGGCGTTGGCGCCGCCGTACAGGCGCCCGTACAGCGCCCACATGAAATTGCGCGCCAGCAGATAGCCGACCGAGTCGACGCTCGCGCGGCCGCTCCAGCTTTCCTTCAGCAGGCGCTGGAATTCGGCGCGCGCGGGCTGCTTGTCGAGCGCCGCGGCGTCGAGCACCTTGAGCGCTCGCTCGCGCCATGCCGCCATGAACAGCGCCCTGTCGTCCAGCATCACGCCATACGCCCTGCCGACGTCGACGCCCTTGCCCAGCGCGGCCACGCCATCGCGCGCCTGGCGCGTGCGCGCACCGAGGTCGAAGCCGCCGTCGCCGATCAGCGCCGCGCCCTCGCCCATCAGCTGGCGGCTGTTGGCCGTCACCAGCTGGCCGCCGGCAGGGTTGCGGATCGCGGGATACTGGCTTGCGTCCAGCAAGCCGTCCCAACCCACAGCCAGGCTGTCGCCCGCCAGCGGATAGGTCGAGGCCACGCCCGGCTGCGCGCGGCGCACCAGCTGTCCGCCGACGGTCCAGCCGATATTGCCGCGGTCGTCGCCGGCGACCAGGTTCTGCGCCGGGATGCCGATCGATTTGCCGATGGCGAGCACCTCGTCGAGCGTGTTGGCGGTGGCGGCGCGCGCCAGGTTCAGGTTGATGGCGCCGGGCAGGTGCGCGACCCAGTGCAGCGCGTAGTGGCGTCCGCCCGCTTCCCGGATCGGCCCCAGCGCGATGCTGCGCACTTCCAGCTTGTGCGCCGCTTCGCCCTTGACGAGGATGGTCTCGACCACGCTGGCCGGGGTCTCCCAGCCGGCCGGCGTGCGCACCTGGCCCGGGTGGCCGTCATCGGTATCGAGCTGCACCAGGTCGAAGTAGTCGCCATAGCTGTTGGTGAAGCCCCACGCCACTTTGCCGTTGCTGCCGACGATGACGATCGGGCCCGAACCGGGCAAGGTGACGCCGACCACGCGCCGGGTGCCGCCCTGCCCATCCGGGAATTGCGCCACCAGGCGGTACCAGGTATTCGGCAGCCGGATCCCGAGGTGCATATCGTCCGACACGATCGCCGCGCCATCCTTGGTGCGGGCGCCGCCGACGGCCCAGTTATTGCTGCCGATCATGCCCGAGTAGTCGGGCGCGGCCAGCGCCAGCCGGGTCTTGTCGTTGTCGGCCGCCGCCTTGCCCCACCATGCAGGCGCGCTGGCGGGGATCGCCAGGGCGGTAGCGGCGGCCGCGCTGTCGAGCGGGGCATCCCACTCGGTGGCCTCGGGCAGCAGGAAATCGCGCTGTTCGGCGCTGCTGTTGTCGCTGATCCAGCCGCGCGCCAGTTCGCGCGGCTCGCTGCTGCCTTGCAAATCGAAGAACATGGCCCAGACCACCAGCAGCGAATCGGCCGGCGTCCATGCGCGCGGCGCCATGCCGATCAGCCGGTATTCGAACGGCGCCGTTCCCAGCGCGCCGAGGCCGGCATTGACGCCCGCCGCGTAGCGCTCGAGCATGCTGCGCTCCTCCGGCGTCATCTGCGCCAGGGTCACGGCGGCGCGCGCGCGGAAGCGGTGCAGGCGCCGCTGCTTGTCCATCGGCAAGGCTTTGGCGCCAAACAGCTCCGCCAGTTCGCCCGCGCCCGAACGGCGCAGCAAGTCCATCTGGAAAAAGCGTTCCTGGGCATGCAGGAAACCGGTGGCGTAGTACAGATCGGCGCTATTGGCGGCGCGGATCACGGGAATGCCGAGGGCGTCGCGCGTGATGGTCACGTTGGCGCCGAGGCTGGGCGCCGGTACGGTGCCGTCGAGCTGGGGAAGGCTGGCGCGCAGGTAGGCCCAGGCGCCGCCCGCGCTCAGCAACACCAATGCGGCCAATCCCGCCAGGCCACGGATAGTCCATCGTTTCAGGCGGTCCAATCTCATTCGGCGTCCCCATCGTTTTGTGCCTCGAATAGTGCCAGAAAACCTGAATGCTGCGCAAAAATTCGCGACGCGTCGGCAAAAATCGGTCTAATCTAATAGTAAGAACGCCCGAAAAGGAGCTCAACATGCGTGCTTTGATTCTCGTACCGCTGATGGCACTGATGGCGGCCTGCGCCACCCCGCAAGAGCGGGCGGCGAAGCTGCAAGCCGAGATGGAGCAGTTGATCATCGTCTACGGCCCGGCCTGTAGCAAGCTCGGCTATTCCGCCAATTCCGACCAGTGGCGCGACTGCGTGCTGCGCCTGGCTGCGCGCGAAGATGCCGAGCGCTATGGCCGCTCGTCCTACTACCTCGGCTATGGCCGCGGCCACTGGGGCATGGCCGGGCGCTGGTGGCCCTACTAGGCCCGCGTGCCGGCGCCCAGCGCGCGCACCGCCGCCAGCTTGGTGCGTGCGCTGCGCCTGGCCAGCAGGAATTCCAGCAAGCCCTGCATGTGGCGCAGCAGGCGGGGATGGCGCGCATCGCGCGGGTGCAAGGCCAGCCGCAGCAGCGGCGCCGGCGACAGTACGCGCGCGGCGGCGCCGGCCACCAGCGGCGACAGCAGGCGCCCGGCGCTGTTGCGCGCCGCATACACCAGCGATGGCGCCCATTGCGCGGTCCCCTGCTCGAGCAAGTGCAGGCGGCCGAGCGTGGTCGTGTAAGTGAACGGATACGTGCGCAGCGCCGGCCAGGCGTGGCGGCCCAGCAGCCACGCCGGCGCCACGAAACCGTCCACCGGCCAGCCGCGCGCGGCAAACCACGCCAGCCCCAGCTCGATCCGCTGCCTTGCCTCGCTGGCGTCGATGGCGGCGAACTCGCCTTCGTCCTGCGTCAGCACCGAGCGCTTCACGCGTTCACCAAAGCCGAGCGGGCGCGGGCCGGTATCGACATGGGTGTAGCCGTGCAGCGCCAGCTCGTGGCCCTGCGCCAGCAGGCTGTCGAGCGCCGACTCGAAGGCCGGTACGCGCACCGCGCTGCCGTGGTAGCGCGGCACCACGAGGAAGGTCAGCGGAATATCGGCCACCTCGCGCACCGCCTGCAGCAGGCGCTGGCAGTCGGGCCAGGTGGCGGGCGCGACGTCGTGGATCGCCACGCACAGCATGCGCGGTTCAGTCGGTGACACAGACGGTACTCGCTTCCAGTTCGGCGCGCTGGCTGCTCGCGAGCACGCTGGCGTAGCGGCCCATCAGCTGCGGCATGATGGCCGACCAGTCGTAGTGCGCGCGCGCCTTTTGCGCCGCCGCTTCGCCCAGGCGCGCGCGGTCGCTGCGGTACAAGGCATCGATGCCAGCCGCCAGCGCCGGCGCGCTGTTCGGTTCGACCAGGCGCCCGGTGCCGTCATCGACCAGTTCGGCCACGGCGCCGCCGCGCGTGCCCAGCACCGGCAGCCCGCAGGCCATGGCCTCGAGCACGATCAGGCCGAAGGTTTCGCAATCGCCGGGGTGGACCAGCAGGTCGCAGCTGGCCAGCAGGCGCGCCAGCTGGCGCTGGTCGCGCCGGAACGGCAGGATGCTGACCCGCGGCGCCTCGGGCAAGGCGCAGCCGCCGCCGACCAGCAGCAGGTGGTAGGGGCGGCCCAGCATGCGCATCGCGTCGAGCAGCAGGCCGAGCTTTTTTTCGGGCGTGAAGCGGCCCGCGTAGACCAGCAGGCGCGTCTCGGGCGGCAACTGCAGCTGGAACCGCAGCGACTCGACCCGGCGCGCCGGGCAGAACACGCCGGCATCGATGCCCAGCGGCTGGTGCAGCACGCCGGGCACGCCGAGCCTGGCCAGCTGCTGCACCATCAGGCGGCTCGGCGCCAGCACCAGGTCGAACTGGCGGTACAGGCGCGCGAGGTAGGCGCCGGCGCCGTGCCCGGCGTGCTGGCCGAAGCGGTCCGCAAGCAGGCGCGGCAGGTCGGAATGATAAAAGGCGATGGCGGGAATGCCGAGTTGCCGCTTGAGGCGCAGCGCGGTCCAGGCGGCATGGCCGGCATCGCCCGCCTCAACCAGCTGCGGCTGCAGCCGGCGCAGCACCCGCGCACAGCCGCCGACCGAGCGCGGCATGCGATAGCCGTTAATGCCTGGAAATGAAAAGCCGGGAACCGCGCGCAGGGCAGGCACCCCGTCGCAGCTGTGCACGTTGGGGCTGGCGATGGTGTGGCGCACCTTGCTATGGCTGGCGAGCCAGTGCGCCTTGGCATTCAGGTAGGTGCTGACGCCGCCGCCTTCTGCCGCATAGAACATGGTGATATCGACGAAGTGCATGCTGGGAGGCTCGGAATGGGTGAACCCACGATAGCATCGCATGCTTCACGGTATTTGAGCGCACGCAAAGCGGTCGGGGGAACCGGGGGCAATGCGGTTGGGTGTGGAATTGTACAAATTCGGCAATCGTCAAAGTTCCGCACTCTCGCCGACGTCATCCTCGCGCACGCGCACTGCTGTCCGGAATAATCCTGTTGACTTCTGAATTTCCACTGACACGAGCGGCGCCCTTCCCGAAGTCGTGAATGTGGAACTCGAAAAGACAATAACCAACGTCGTTCCTGCGCAGGCAGGAACCCA
>JAKFDH010000058.1:0-3953 GCA_036676245.1 Massilia sp.
TACGCAATCGATTTCCAGAAGGGCGAACTCGAAGGCAGCTTCGACACCACCATCTCCTACGGCGCCTCGATGCGCATGGAGGAGCGGGATCCGGACCTGATCGGCAAGGCCACGCTCAATCCGCTGATCGGTGGCCAGTCGGTGGTCGTGGGCACGCAAACGTTCCCGGGCAGCCCGTCGCAGATCGCCGCGCCCGGACGTTTCTCGGGCAACCGCGACGACGGCAACCTCAAGTACGACGACGGCGACCTGATCTCCAGCGCGATCAAGGTCACTTCCGAGCTGAGCCTGAAGTGGCGCAGCTGGGGCGCGTTCACCCGCGGCACCTATTTCTATGATTTCGAGAACGCCGACCGGGATGACCTGACCCGCGCCGCCAAGGAGCGCGTGGGCGAACGCGGTCGCCTGCTCGATGCGTTCATCTACAAGGACTTCAAGTACGGCGAGGACAAGACCGGCACCGTGCGCCTCGGCCGCCAGGTGATCAGCTGGGGCGAGAGCACCTTCATCAGCAACGGCATCAACGCGATCAACCCGTTCGACCTGTCCGCACTGCGGGTGGCAGGTGCCGAACTGAAGGAAGCGTTCCTGCCGGTCGATGCGCTATGGGGCTCGTTCCAGGTCACCAACAACTTCTCCGTCGAAGGCGTGATCCTGGGCGAGTTCGAGGAAGTCGAAGTCGACGCCTCCGGCACTTACTTCAGCGCCAACGATTTCGCCTCGCCGGGTGGCACTTACGCCATGCTCGGCTTCGGCACCGCGCCGCAGCCGGTGAACAACCCGGAGTTGTACTACCAGGTCTGCACCGGTACGCCCGGCGGCTGGGCGCAAAGCGATCGGCTGGCCGAGTACCTTGCGGCGTTCCGCGCCCGGTTCCCGGCCGGCACGCCCGAGGCGGTCATCCAGCAGCAGGCCCTAGGTCTGGTCGGCGTCGGTTGCGGCGCCACGTTCCAGCGTGGGCCGAACGACAACGCCAAGGACAGCGGCCAGTGGGGCATCGCCGCGCACTGGCTGGTGCCGGCGTTGGCCGACACGGAGTTCGGCTTCTATTACCTGCGCTACCACAGCCGCGTTCCGGTGATCTCGGGTTACGCCGCGACCGGCGCCCCCGGGACCACACCGGGCGGCGCGGGCTTCGGCGCACCGACCCGTGGCGCCAGCGTCGTCGTCGAATATCCCGAGGATATCGACCTGTACGGCGTGAGCTGGAACACCACTCTGCCCGGGAACATCGCCTTCCAGGGCGAAGTGAGCTACCGCCCGAACATGCCACTGCAGTACGACGACGTCGAGCTGCTGTTCGCCGGCCTGACCCCGCTCAACCCGCTGCTGCAGCTGTCGGGCGCGCCGCCGGCGATGCTGTTCGACAGCCAGCTCGGCCAGTTCGCGCCGGGCCAGTACATCCAGGGCTGGGGCCGCTACCACGTGACCCAGGTGCAGTCGACCTTCACCAAGCTGTTCAGCGAAGTGCTCGGCGCTGACCAGATCGCGCTGGTCGGCGAGATCGGCGCCACCAAGGTGAACGACATGCCGGATGAGTCGCAATTGCGCTTCGAAGGCGAAGGCACCGACACCGGCGGCGGCTGCGACGTCGCCGACACCGGCACCTTCGGTCCGCAGGACCCGCTTACTGGACGTTGGCCGTTGATTCCCAACGCCGGCATCCTGTCCCGCGGCTGCCTGCGCAACCCGCAGACCAGCGGCGGCTTCCCGACCGACTTCTCCTGGGGCTACCGCCTCGCCGCACGCGCCGACTACAACTCGGTGTTTGGCGGTCCGGTCAACCTGGCGCCGCGCATTGCCTTCAACCACGACGTCCACGGCACCACGCCGGGGCCGGGTGGCAACTTCCTGGAAGGCCGCAAGTCGCTCACGCTGGGCCTGGAGGCGAACTACCTCAACAGCTGGGTCTTCGACATCAGCTATACCCGCTTCAGTGGCGCCGAGCCCTACAACCAGATCGCTGACCGCGATTTCGCGTCGGCCAGCATCAAATACTCGTTCTAATTGGGAGGCACACCGATGAGCATCAAGATGCAGCAATTGGGCGCGCGTAGCGCAGTGCTGGGCGGAGCCTGCCTGCTGACGATGGGAGCGGCGATGGCCGCCACCCCGGTGGGCGCCGACCAGGGCGCCAACAGCGACGGTTCGATTCCGGCCTGGAACGGCGGCCTGACCACGCCGCAGGCCGGCTACAAGTCGGGCCAGCACCATCCCGATCTCTATGCCAGCGAAAAACCCATCCTGCAGATCACCGCAGCCAACGCCGGGCAATACGGCGACAAGCTGTCGGCCGGGTTGAAGGCGATGCTGGCCAAGTACAAGAGCTATCGCGTCGACGTCTATCCGACCCACCGCACCGCCGCGTTCCCGCAACGCGTCTACGACGCCACCGCGAAGAACGTCGGCTCGTGCAAGCTGGTCGGCGAAAGCGCCGGCGTGCAGGGCTGCGCCGGCGCCGGCATTCCGTTCCCGACACCGAAAACCGGCGCCGAGGCGATCTGGAACCACAAGCTCAAGTACAAGGGCTTCTCGTTGCAGATCTTCGACAACCAGGCGCCAGTGACGGCGGGCGGCACCTACAACATGGTGCGCATCCGCGAGGAATACCTGGCGCCTTACGACAAGCCCGGCAATACCTCCGACAACATCAACAACATCGGCTTCTTCTTCAAGCAGGAAGTGCTGAGCCCGGCGCGCCTGGCCGGCCAGGTGATCCTGGTGCACGAGTCGATCAACGACAAGATCTCGCCGCGCCAGGCCTGGGTCTACAACCCCGGCCAGCGCCGCGTGCGTCGTGCGCCGAACATCGCCTACGACAATCCCGGCACGGCATCCGACGGCCTGCGCACCAACGACATGTACGACATGTTCAACGGCGCCTTGGACCGCTACAACTGGAAGCTGGTGGGCAAGAAGGAGATGTACGTTCCGTACAACGCGTACAAGGCGAAGCTCAGCAAGCTCAAGGACCTGATCAAGCCGGGCCACTTCAACCCCGACAAGCTGCGCTATGAACTGCACCGCGTGTGGGTGGTCGAGGCGACGCTCAAGCCGGGCATGCGCCACATCAACCCGCGCCGCACGTTCTATCTGGACGAAGACAGCTGGCAGATCCTGCAGATCGACCACTACGACGGTGCCGGCAAGCTCTGGCGCTACTCGGAATCGCTACCGATCCAGTACTACGAAGTGCCCCTGTTCTGGACCGGCACGGATGTGCATTACGACCTGAAATCCGGCCGTTACCTCGGCATGTTCCTCGACAACGAGGACAAGCCGCGCGACTTCAAGCACGTGACCGGCCCGGCGGACTATTCGCCGCAGAACCTGCGCGCCTCCGGCGTGCGTTGATCCACGAAGCCGGGCCTCCCCTCGGGAGGCCCGGCTTTTTTGCCGATGGTTTGTGGGAGCGGCTTCAGCGCGACGCGCTGGAACCTCTCCCACAAGCGATCGACCACGCGACCTGCAGGCACCGCAGGCTGAAACCGCCCGGCCGCCATGGACGGCGCACTCGCGCATCGGCGCCACGATGCAGCCGGGTCATCGAGAGGGGAACCCATGTCGTATCCACTTCCACGCCTGCGCTTCCCAGGCCTCGCGCTGGCCAGCGTGCTGGTGTTGTCGACCAGCGCTGCCGAACCCGCTGTCGACGCGGCCCTGCTCCCCACCGAAGTCATGCCGAAAAGCGCACAGGCGTTGTTGCTCGACGCCGACCGCGTCGGCAACGGCTATGTCGCGGTCGGCGAGCGCGGCCACGTCCTGCTGTCGAGCGACGGGCAAAGCTGGAAGCAGGTCGCCAACGTGCCGACCCGCAGCACCCTCGCCACGCTCGCGGCCGTCGGCGATGCACTGTGGGCCGCGGGCCACGATGGGGTGATCCTGCATTCGAAGGACGCCGGCAAGACCTGGACGCGCCAACGCGTGGCGCCCTGGTCGATCGAGGACACCGA
>JAKFDH010000059.1:0-62986 GCA_036676245.1 Massilia sp.
ACTCCGATGGGATTGCGGGCAATGTGGCGTCAACTGCGCCGTCGTTCTTTTTCTTGCGTGGCATTCATGGTCCTTTTAATTGCTGACATGATATGCCCTACACACAAAATTTATGACACTCTCCCCTGGCTCGGAATGCTGCTGATGTTCTACTTCATGGGCCTGGCGCGAGTGGCAACGCCCTTGTACCTTTTCCGCATGCCACAGGCGCTCCGCCCTGTAAATCCCAAGCGAGTCAACGCAGGCATCTACCGCTGGCTCGGTGCTCGCAGTTTCGGCACATTGCTTCGAATAACGCCTCTCCGCTATCTCAACGACTCTGTCTACGTGGCAGGCGGGAAGCGAAGCCTCGCTGACCTGTGCCGCAAGTTGGAATCTTCGGAGGCAATTCACTTATGGGCGGCGGTTTTACTTACGCCATATATCGTGTACGTGATGGCACGTGGTCTCATTGCGGAATCTATCGTGTTCGTGCTGGTGCAAATCGTATTCAACGTTTACCCCATCCTGCACCTTCGCATCGTCCGCGCGCGGCTCACCTCAGTGATAAGAAAACATTCGTGAAACTTGCCTTGCTTTTGACAGCCATGACGTTTGCGCCACCGGTCTACGCCTCGGTTGACGAGTGCACCTACGATCAAGCTGCTCAGATCGAAAAATTGCGAAAGGTGGCAGCAGGGAAGCCGAACGCGCGTGTTGTCGAGGCCAAGCGACAAGTCACCTGGCTCGGAAAAGACCAGACACGCTGGACCCTTGTCTACGGCGGCTGCGCACACCTTGGATTTTCGGTCACGTCGAGCCGAATGCGCAACCAGCCGGCGAAGCAGGGTGAGGTATTGCGTGCAGCCGTGAAAATGGCCGCCGAATTTTGGGACTCATCGGACGCGCAGAAACTCCAAGCAGCAGTCGCCGGCGAGCACTTCGAAAAACGCACCGACGGCGCGGCGACGCGTTACATCATTTCGCGCGATGACTATGAGGAGTTCGAGGTTGAACACGTGTTTGAAAAGCGCAAGGAAAGCATCAGCGTGCACTGGCTCCGAAACTTCTAGGCCATCGACAATCAGTAGTTGATCCGCGAAATTTTTCCATGCATACTCGGAAAATGTTGGGCAAATCGCAATCCCGCGTGCTCACTTTTAAAGGCGGCACATGAAAAAGCAAATTACCACTATTAGTCCTGTGCAGTCCGCGAAAGTGATGGCGGCACTGTACTTCGTTATTTCCGTTCCGTTCGCGCTGATCATGCTCTTCACGGTGCCTGGCGGATTTTCGAAAATCTTCCTTTTGCTGGCGCCTGTCCTCTACGGCGTGATGGGCTTCGTGTGCACCGTGATCGGCGCAGCGATTTATAACTTCGTGGCGTCCAAAGTCGGCGGCATCGAATTCACCACCACGGCCATCGACTAAGCATCCGTACGGGGGAATTCATGTCGAACGTCACATCACCGAAGCAAGTCGCCGCTTCGCTCACCGAGCTATGGTCGCCCAGGGTCGTCGGCGAAGTCGACGACGCCTATATCAAAGTTGCCAAAGTTCACGGGTCCTTGGCGTGGCACAGCCACGAGAATGAGGATGAGTTGTTCCTGATCCTGAAGGGGCAGTTGCGCATCGAAATGGAAGATGGAAACGTCGAGCTCAAGGAAGGCGAGATGTTCGTCGTTCCCAAGGGTGTGCGCCACAATCCGGTCGCCGAGCAGGAGTGCCACCTGATGCTGATCGAGCGGAAGACCACGCTGCATACGGGTGATACCGTCACCGAGAAAACGCGCTCTCTTGCAGAGCAATTGCGGCCTGTGTAAGCAAGGGACGGTCCGCAACCCATGCTCGCGTCAATTTCCGCGCTCGGCTTCACCGTTCTCGCAGCGGGCGTGATCGCGTTTCAGCTGGCCTTGGCCTTGGCGTTGGGCGCGCCGTGGGGCGAGTTCACGCTGGGCGGCAAGTACCCCGGCCGATTGCCGCCGTCCATGCGTATCGCACCTGTGCTTTCCGGCGTCCTGCTCTGCGGGTTTGCCGCAATGGTTCTTGCCCGAGCAGGGCTCGCATTTTCGGAGCTGTCCGCCAGCTCGCGTACACTGGTGTGGGGCGTCGTCGCCTACTGCGCAGTCGGCGTTGCGGCGAACTATTTCACGCCGAGCCGCCGTGAGCGCGCGGTGTGGCTTCCCGTCGTGGTGCTCATGTTGATTTCAAGCGTCACTGTGGCAATGCTCTAACAACGATGAGGACATGATCATGCAACTTGGGAATTTCTCAGTCAGCCTGGCGGTGAAAGACATCCAGGTATCGCGCGACTTTTACGAGAAGCTCGGCTTCACCGCATGGGGCGGCGACCAGAAACAGGGGTGGCTGATCCTGAAGAACGGCAGCACGGTCATCGGTCTGTTCCAGGGGATGTTCGAGAAGAATCTTCTTACCTTCAATCCAGGTTGGGACAGCAACGCGCAGCAGCTGCCGGAGTTCGAGGACATTCGCGCGCTGCAGCGCAATCTCAAGGCGCAGGGCGTCGAGCTGCTCAGCGAAGCCGACGAGACCACGTCGGGGCCGGCGAGCCTGATGCTGGTCGATCCGGACGGCAACCAGATTCTGCTGGACCAGCACGTTTGAGCCTCATCATATCTATGCCTATTCCCACCCTCATCATCATCGATATGCAACGCGGCATGCAGGAGCCCTCTGTTGGCAGCCGCAACAATCCGCAAGCGGAGCGGGCGATCGCCACCTTGCTTGGGGCATGGCGCGCCGCGAAGGCGCCTGTCGTTCACGTGCGCCATATTTCAAGGACGCACGGGTCGCCGTTCTGGCCGGGGCAGTCCGGCGTCGAATTCCAGGTTGCATTGCAGCCACTCGATACCGAGCACGTCGTCGAGAAGAACGTACCGGATGCCTTCGTCAATTCCGGCCTGGAGCGCTGGCTGCGGGTGCGCGGCGTCGAATCCCTGGCGATCGTCGGCGTCAGCACCAATAACTCGGTGGAGTCGACCGCGCGCACAGCCGGCAATCTCGGCTTCAAGGCCTATGTGGCGGCCGACGCCACCTTTGCGTTCGCGATGGCCGATTACAACGGCGTCCAGCGTAGTGCCGAGGAAGTACATGCAATGGCCCTGGCCAACCTGCACGGTGAATATGCAGCCGTGCTCACCTCAACGCAATTGCTGGGCATGCTCTAGCCGATCGCACACGCGCCGACGCACGCCTGAGCCTTCGCGAGCCTGGTTGCTGTTAACCCGCTGCCGGCAATTGGAAAAAGCGCCGAATCTTCATCAGCAGCTTGTCGCTGTCGGTGTCCGGGTCGGCCACGTTGCTGGCGGCCGTGCGTGCCGCTTCCAGTACCCCGCGGCGTTCGCTGGTGATCCGGGCCAGTTCTTCCGCCAGCGCGGGACGCGCGGTCAGGATGGATTCGAAACTGGCCTTGTCGATGCGGTAGCACTCGGCATCGCTGCGCGCCACGACCGTGGCCGAGCGCGGTGCGCCGGTCATCATGCCCATTTCACCAAACACCGCGCCCGGTTCCAGGGCGGCGACAAAAAGGCGCTCTCCCGACGGCGTTTCGAACCAGACATCGGCCGCGCCGCTGACCAGCACGTACAGCCAGTGCGCGACCGCCCCCTGGCGTGTGATCACGTCGTCCTTGATGAATGGCGTCACGCGCAGGCTGGCCGCGACGCTGGCCAATTCACTCTCGCGCAGGCCGGCAAACAAGGGCAGGGCAGCCAGCACCTGCAGGCGTTTCTCCAGCGACTGCGCGGTGGCATCGGCATCGTCGGCGCCGCGCTCGACCCGCACATCGAGGTAGGGCCGCGCCAGCGCCACCTCGGTGCGCCGCAGCGCGCTGTAGACGTGCTGGCGCACATCCGAATCGGCCTTGGCGTCGTGCAACTGGTCCTGCAGCCAGTAGCGCACGGCGAACTGGATCGTGCCGCCCTCGAATTCGGCGACCACGCAGTCCGGCGCCGGGATGGCGGACACATGCTCCAGCACCGCGCCGCGCAGCGCCTTCTCGACTTCGGCGATTACCTGCTGCGGGGCCACGGTGTCGGGCGTGGAAAACGTGATGGTGCGGCGTGCGACCGGGTATTCGGCTGTGGTGATGACCATGACCTTGGACTTCATCAACACGCTATTGGGCAGCACCACCAGTTCGCCGTTCGGCGTGAGCAGGGCGGTATGGCGCCAATGCACCTCGACGACCTTGCCGCGCACACCGTCGACCATGACCCAGTCGCCGATATGGATGGACTTGTCGAGCTGCAGCGCCAGGCCTCCGAGGATGTTGCCCAGGGTTTCCTGCATCGAGAAGGCGATGATGGCGGTGATGGCGGCCGACGTGGTGACGATGCCGCCCAGTTCCAGCCCCGCGCTGTGCAGGCGCACCAGCATCCAGGCCAGGCACACAAGCACGAATACGATTTCGTGCAGGATGCGCGGCAGCGACACGCCAAGGCCCGGCAGCGTGACCCGGAACACGGCAACGAGAACGATACGGATGAACAGCACGCCCCAGCCCACGATGACCAGCTCGAACAGCATGTCGACACGGGCGCCGGCGACCACCGGGCGCAGCCAGTAGTCGAATCCTGTCAACAGCAGGCCGAAGGCAGCGATGGCGGCGTGCGTGCGCAGCATGCGCGGCCCCTGCGGCAGGCGGCGCGCGATCAGCAGCTGCAGCGCGCAGCCGATGATAATGGCGGCCAATACGACAGGACTGATGAACCACTGCGTTGCATTCATGGAAAATCGCTGGAGTGTCCAAGATGCATCAGTATGGCACGGGTGGCCGCAGGAGCCCAGTTCCGCCGGGGGCTCCCCCTCGGGGTAAGATAGAGCGTGAACGCAATCTAACAGGAAGAATCGAACTGATGCAAATCGCATTCCACCAAGTGACGCCTGTGCCGCTCCCGCCCGGGTGCGGCGTTGCCGATACTTACCCATCGCTCAATCTCGCCGACGCCTTCGCGATTGCGCTTCCCGCTGGCGCGTCCACCGACCCCGAGCAACTGGCCCGATTCCTCTTCGCGCAACAGCCGCGCTGGGTCCGGGGACTGATGGCGCTGCGTGATGCGATCGTTGCTATGTTCGGCCTGAAGACTGCGAAACAGCTGAACCTGACCGAAGGGGCGGGCGGACCCGGCCGCGTTGGCATCTTCAAGGTCTATGCCAAGGGCGCGGCCGAGATCGTGCTGGGCGAAGACGACAAGCACCTGGACTTCCGGGTCTCCGTGTTGTGCGCCGGCCAGCCTGCACAAGGTGCGCAGCGTCAATTGATCGTATCGACCGTGGTCCATTGCCACAACCGCCTGGGCCGGTTCTATATTTTTGTCATCGCACCATTTCACCGCATGATCATCCAGGCCAGCCTGCGCCGCGCCGCACGCATCGGCTGGCCCGCGCAGACTCATGAATAAATTCTATGCAGTCCTCGTCGTCATCTTCTTCATCTTCTACTTTGCCGACCGCGCCAAGCGCCGTAAAGCCAAACGCCACCAGGCGAACCAGTGCCCCCGCTGTGGTTATGCGCTCGAGACCGCGCAATGGGAAGTCATGTCGGCCGGTGGCGCTTCGGCTGGCGCATTGCAGGCGCAGGCCTGTCCCTGGTGCGCACGCTTGAATGGGCGGATACGTATCCTGGTCTGGAGCGTGGTCGGCCTGGCCCTCCTCGCAACGGCCGTCTTGCTTTTTGTTACCTATTAACTATTGATCAGCATTAACTTGCGCGTCATACTCAGCGAATTGAACAGTTATCAATTCATTTCGTTGAAGGAAAATCACATGAAACAATATGGCGCGGAGTTCCTGGGCACTTTCTGGCTCGTCCTTGGCGGTTGCGGCAGTGCCGTGCTGGCGGCGGCGTTTCCCGGCGTCGGGATCGGCTTGCATGGCGTGTCGCTGGCATTCGGCCTGACGGTATTGACGATGGCGTTTGCCATCGGCCATATCTCGGGCTGCCACCTGAACCCTGCGGTGTCGATTGGCCTGTGGGCCGGCGGCCGCTTCCCTGCCAATAAACTGGCGCCCTACATCATCGCGCAGGTCCTCGGCGGCATCGTCGCCGGTGGCGTACTGTACGTGATCGCGAGCGGCGCGCCGGGCTTCGACGTCGCCAAGGGCTTCGCCTCCAACGGCTACGGCGCGCATTCGCCGGGCGGCTATTCCTTGCTGGCGGCCCTCGTGACCGAAGTCGTCATGACGATGTTCTTCCTGCTGGTCATCCTCGGCTCGACCGACAAGCGCGCTCCGGCTGGCTTTGCGCCAATTTCCATCGGCCTGGCGCTGACCCTGATCCACCTGATCAGCATCCCGGTCACGAATACCTCGGTCAACCCGGCGCGCAGCACCGGCGTGGCGCTGTACGTGGGCGACTGGGCCGTCGGCCAGCTCTGGCTGTTCTGGCTGGCGCCGATCGTCGGCGCGGTGCTCGGTGCCGTCATCTATCGCGCGATCCAGGGCGACGAACAGGCTGCCTGATCACAGTGACAGCCTCGGCCCGCACTGTCCGCATTTCCGCCAGCCTGCTGGCGGCCCTCGTCCTGGCTGCATGCAGCCCGGTGCGCACCTTGCCGGAGGACGGCTTCGTCAAAGTGCCGGGCGGCCGTGTGGCCTTCCGCGTGCTGGGCACCGGCAACGCCGTCCCGGTGCTGATGATCCACGGCGGGCCGGGTGGCAGCAGCTGCAATTTTGCCAGTACCATGGGCGGCCTGGCGGCCACGCGGCCGGTCGTCGTGTACGACCAGCTCGGCGCGGGCAATTCCGACAAGATGACCGACCTGGCCCGCGACGCCGTGCTGCCCCGCTTCGTGGCCGAGGTGGTGGCGCTGCGCGAGCGCCTCGGGCTGAAGGAAGTGCACCTGGTCGGCGCGTCGTGGGGGGCCACGGTGGCGCTCGAGTATTTGCTGACCGCCAAGCCGGAAGGCGTGCGCTCGGTGTCCTTCGTCGGGCCGCTGCTGTCGACGCCGATGTGGATCGACGATGCGAAGTCGCTGGTCCGGCTGCTGCCACCGGAGTCGCAGCAAGCCATCCAGAGCGCCATCGCCAGTGGCAAGTTCGACACCCCTGAATTCAAGGCGGCCGATGTGGTGTTCTCCAAGAACTTCAACCGGCGCACCGTGCTGAGCAAGGAGCGCCTGCGGGCCGAGTTCGGGCCGTGCACCTCGAGCTCGGTCAGGTCGAACCGGGCCTTGTACGAATACATGTGGGGACCGTCGGAATTCGTGGCCACCGGCACCTTGCGCGATTACGACCGCGTCGACCGCCTGCGCGAACTGGCGCTGCCGACCTTGTTCATGGCCGGCGAATACGATGAAGCGCGGCCGGCCACGATGCTCAAGTTCCAGGCGCTGGTGCCGGGTTCGGTCGTGAAGGTCATTCCAGACGCGGGGCACAGCATCAGCGTGGACCAGACCAAGCTTTTCAATGACACGCTGGCCGAATTCATGGCGGCGGCGGAGCGCGCCAGGTGATCCGGCCGCGCGGCGCGTATCTGAGGCAGCATCTACACTTTCTGAAGCGGCAGCCCTGGGTGCGCAATCACGAGCGCTGCCATATCGATTTCAATTTGGCATGCGGCCGGATCTGACCAACTGAATGCGCCCACCGATCAACCTTCTGAATAGAAAGTGAAACGATGAACAATCCATATTCGCCACCGCAGGCAAGCCTGACCGAAGTGACCCAGCTCGACCCGTCGCCTCCGCTGTGGAACCCGAATGCGGCGGCAGCATGGAGCCTGCTGTTCAGCCCCATCTTCGGCTCCATTTTGCACATGAAGAACTGGCAGGCGCTGGGCAAGACCGAGGAAGCCTCGGCATCGAAGCGCTGGGTCATCGGCTGCATCGCGGCGATGGTGGCCATGATCGGGCTCACTCTGATGTTCCCCGAGTCTGAATCGATCGACGGATGGACCACCATGGCCGGCTTCGTGCTCCTGATCGCATGGTACGCCGCCAGCGCCCGCGACCAGATCCAGTTCATCACCAATGGCTATGGCAAGGACTACGTGCGCCGCGGCTGGGGCAAGCCCTTCCTGTACGTCTTGCTGACCTTCGTGGCCATGATGGTCGTCGTCGTTGTCCTGGCCGTTATTGCGGCCGCGTTCGACGTCGACATCGCGAGCCAGCCTGCTTTGTGATCGGTCCAAGTCGCGATGCGGCCCTTGCGCCGCGCCTGGCCGCCCTGGCCAGGAAGACGCCCTGGATGATGCAGGCGCTGGCTGCGGCGCGCAGCCTTGGCCTGGCTTCGTGGTGCATCGGCGCCGGGGCGGTGCGCAATATGGTGTGGGACAGCTTGCATCACAGGCCATCGCCATCGGCACTGCCCGATATCGACCTTGCCTACTTCGACCCGGACGATCTTTCCGCCGAACATGACCGTGCCCTACAGGCCAGGCTGGCGCTACTGGCGCCGGGGCTGCCTTGGGAAGTGACCAACCAGGCCGGCGTGCACCTGTGGTTCGAACGCTATTTCGGCAGGCCGGTCGAACCGCTCGCATCCCTGCAGGATGGCGTTGCCACCTGGCCTGAATACGCCACCGCGGTCGGCCTGTGGCTCGGCGCCGACGACAGCATCGGCGTCATCGCCCCACATGGCTTGGGCGACCTGTTCGATTGCGTCATCCGCCATAATCCGGTGCGCGCCAGCGTCGCCAACTTCAGGCAGCGCCTGGAAACGAAACGCTACCAGGAACGCTGGCCGCAGGTGAGGATCGTCCTTCCCTGAGCGCCCGCGCCGCGGAGAGACATTGCCTCGCATCCGCGCTACACTATCCCATGGCAGAACGTTCATTCTGCCGGCCACGACCTTTTTCATCCGACCAGAAAGACCAGAGTGACACTTACCGATTCGCCCGCCAATGTTGTGCAACGCCAACTCGACGCCTACAACGCCAAGGACATTCCCGGCTGGCTTGCCACCTATGCGCCAGAAGCGCAGCAGTTCACCTTGCACGGCGCCTGCTTTGCCACAGGCCACGAACAAATGAGCGCACGCATTGCCGTTCGCTTCCAGGAACCGGACCTGCATGCCGCGCTGATCAACCGCACCGTCATGGGCAACATCGTGGTCGACCTCGAACGCATCACGCGCAATTTTGCGGAAGGACGGGGCACGGTCGACATGCTCTGTGTGTATGAAATCGCCAATGGACTGATCCAGCGCGCGTCTTTCGCCCTCGGCGAAACCCGCATGGAAGCGGCAGGCTAGGGCGCCTATCCCCGGGAGGAACTCATGTCAATCGAACTCGACCACAGCATCGTGCCCGCCCACCAGCGCGACGCCTCCGCGCAGCTGCTGGCCAAGCTGCTCGGCGTGCCCTGCGGCGAGGCCGCGGCCGGTCCATTCTATGCCGTGTATGTCAACGACGGCCTGACGCTGGATTTCATCCAGACCGACGAGGAATTCCCGATTTACCATTTTTGCTTCCGCGTCGACGAAGCCGCCTTCGACCGCATCCTGGGCCGGCTGCGGGCCGAAGGCATTGCGTTCCGCAGCAGCGTGCGCGGCCCGTCCGACGGCCAGATCAACACCGATTACGGCGGCCGCATGGTCTACTGGAATTTGCCCGAGGGCCATCAGTGGGAAATCCTGACCGTCAGCTACGCGCGCCAGCCCGACAACAGCAACTAAACCTCCGGCAATCACATGACCAGATTCGTTGCCCTCTTCCGCGGCATCAATGTCGGCAAGGCCAAGCGCATTGCGATGGGCGACTTGCGCACCTTGCTCGCTGACATGGGCTATACCGAAATCAGTACCTTGCTCAACAGCGGCAACGCCATCTTCAGCAGCGCGGGCGGCACCGCCGCGGCGCACGCCAAGCGCATCCGCGCGGCGGTCCACGAGCAGCTCGGCGTCGATGCGCACGTCACCGTCAAGTCGGCCAAGGACATCGCTGCCGTGGTCAAGGGCAATGCACTGGCGCCCCTGTCGACCGATCCCTCGCGCCTGCTGGTAGCGCTGGTCGACAACGAGGCGGCGCTGGCGGCTGTCAGCGCGCTGGCCGGCAAGGACTGGGGCAGCGAATCGGTCCACGTCGGCAAGGATGTCGCCTATCTGTGGTGTCCGGATGGCCTGCTCGAAAGCAAGGCGGCCGTCGCGCTGCTGAAGGGATTGGAGAACGCCGGCACCACGCGCAACTGGGCTACCGTCGAGAAGCTGCATGCGGCCTTGCAGGGAGCGGCCAAGGGCTGATTCGCCCACCCGGCGGCGGTGGGAGTAGAATTGCTTCAAGCAGGCAATACTTCGTCCGCGTCATTGGGGCACCGCCATGTCGCCGTTCCGCCGCTACTTTGCCGTTTGCATCCTGGGTGCCTGCTGGGCCGCGCGCGCGGCAGCGCCGCAGGAAATCATTTTCATCGCTCCCACCAACAACACCATGCCGCTGGTCCAGTTCCAGGGCGGCAAGTTGACGGGCGGCATTCTGAAAGACCTGGGTGAAGCCATCGCGGCGCGCATGGGCTTGCGGGTGCGTTTCGACGCCATTCCCAGCAAGCGGGTCTGGACGGTGCTGCGTGAAGGGGGCGCGGACGGGGTGTGCTATGTAATGCCGGCCTGGGCGGAAGGCAGCTTCAACTGGAGCCGTCCCCTGATTCCGGACGGGGCGGTGATTGCCGCGCATCCTGGTGCGCCGGTAGTTCGTAACCTGCGCGAGCTGGCGCGGGTGCCGATCGGCACCGTGCTCGGCTACCACTATCCGACGGTGGAGGCGCAGCTGGGGCAGGACTTCGTGCGCGACGACGGGCCGACGATGGAACACAACCTGAACAAGCTGAGCGCTGGCCGGCGCCAGTATGCCCTGGCCGAACTCATTTCCGTCCAACATGCGATACGGCGGCCGGGGGCGACCGCCCTGCGTGTCGACGTCGTGTTTGAGAACATCAAGGCGCACTGCGCCTTTTCGCGCCTGTCGCGGCTGCCCTTTGCCGACATCGAGCGTGCCATCGACCTGCTGGTGGCCGACGGCAGCATCGACCGCATCCTGGCGCTTTACCGCTGACGGGCGGCCGGTGCACGCTCGCGTTCGGCGCCGGGCGGGTGTGCCGGGACCAGCACCAAGCGGCAGGTGCCCTTGATCGTGTCGCCGCGCGGCGACAGGGCTTCGGCGGCGGCGCCTTCCTTCTTGCCCTTGCAGGCGTCCAGGGCTTCCTGCGGCGGGCCGCGGCGTTCTTCGCGCGGCGCTTCGGCGAAGGCGGCCGGGCTGAGGCAGAGCAGGGCGAAGATGGTGGCGCGGCGCATGGCGGTGTCCTTTCGGGTGGTGGTGTGCTGCTATCTTCGCGTCCAATTGTGGAGCAAGTTTGCAGGTCGAAAAAAAACCGCCCGGCGTCAGCGGGGCGGTCTTGCGGGGGGCCTTACTTGGCCTTGGCGCGTGCCTGGCCAAAAGGGTCGCCGGCCTTCCAGCCCGGCATCTTCGCGGCGTTGGCGACTATTTTGCCCAGGTTGAGCGTGAACTGCGCCTGCTGCACCATGCCCGACAGGTCCCAGCTCGCGTCGTACTCGTCGCTGACCTGGTGGTAGCGGGCGGCGTAGGCTTTCTTCTTGGCCTTGCCGGCCTCGAGGTCCTTGACGTAGTCGCTGCCGCCCGAAATCGAGAACGCCGGCACGCCCGCCTTGGCGAAGCTGAAGTGGTCGCTGCGGAAGAACACGCCGCCCAGGTCGGGCGCGGAGGGCGAGATCGCCAGGCCCATCGCCTTGGCGGTGGCGGCGGCCATGGCGCCCAGGTCGGTGCGCTCGCTGCCGGCGGTGCCGACGTCCCTGGCCGCGCCGACGAAGTTCAGGCTGTCCAGGTTCAGGTTGGCGGCGGTCTTGTCGACTGGCCACAGCGGGTTGGCCGCATACGCGGCGCTGCCCAGCAGCCCCTGTTCTTCGGCCGCCACCCACAGGAACATCTGGCTGCGCTTGGCCGGGTGGCGCGCCGCTTCCTGCGCCATCGCCAGCAGGCCGGCGGTGCCGGAGGCGTTGTCGACCGCGCCGTTGTAGATGGTGTCGGCGCCGCTGCCTTGCTTGCCCAGGTGGTCCCAGTGCGCGGTGTAGATGACCACTTCATCCTTCAGCTTCGGATCGGTGCCCGGCACGATGCCGGCCACGTTGAACTGCTCGACCGTGCGCACCGCCGCCTTCATTTCACCCTTGACCCTGGCGTTCAGCGCCACTGGCTTGAAGGTCTTTTGTTCCGCCTGCGCGCGCAGCTGGTCCAGGTCCTGCCCGGCGGCCTTGAACAGCGCGGCCGCGGTGCCATTCGTCATCCAGCCCTGCATCGGCGTGCCCAGTTTGCCTTCCGTCAGTTGGAAGCGCTCCGGCAGCCACGCGTTCTGCACCACGCTCCAGCCGTACGAGGCCGAGGCGTCGGTGTGGATCAGCAGCACGCCGGCGGCACCGCGGCGGGCCGCTTCCTCCAGCTTGTAGGTCCAGCGGCCGTAGTAGGTCAGGCCCTTGCCGTTGAAACGCGCGGGCTCGGCCGCCGTCGGCGCCGGGTCGTTGACCATCATGACCAGGATCTTGCCCTTGGTATCCACGCCCTTGTAGTCGTCCCAGCCTTCTTCCGGTGCGCTGATGCCGTAGCCGACGAACAGCATGTCCGCGTCGATCGCGTGCACCGGCTTGGCGTCGCCCGGGCCCCAGACCCAGTCGCTGCCATAGGTGGCCGCGACCGGATGGCCATCGGCGACCATCGCCACGCTGCTTTCCTTCGGGGTCGACAAGACGCCGGCGATCTTCACGGACTGGCGGTAGCTGGCGCCGTTGGCCGGCTTCAGGCCGGCCAGCAGGGCCTGCGATTCGAGATAGGCGACGGTCAGGTCGCCGCCGCGCTGGCCGGTGCCGCGGCCTTCCAGCAAGTCGCTCGACAGGAATGCCAGGTGCGCACGCAGCGGTGCTTCCTGGACGACGGCGCCTTGCACCGCTTTGGCGGCGTGGGCAGGAAAGGCCAGGACAAGGCTGGTGGCGATGGCGGTGGCGGCAATGGAGGAAAGCATCTTTTGCATGGGTTCCTGATGGGAGTGAGGGGTGGAAAATTCGGGCGGCCCGGGTCGCGGGCGAATTGCATTGTATTCCAAACGACAAGCACGGCTCAAAGCGCGTTCAGCTCGAAAACGCGGCGCTTGCCGGCCGCGATTTCCGCCTCGCTGCGGCGGAAGGCGGGGAAGCTGTTGAACAGCTTGTCGAAGCTGCCGTCGCGCAGCGCGATGCGCAGGCCGCGCTCGATGCGCGAGGCCAGCTGGGGATCGTCGCGGCTGACAAAGAAGTAGAAGGGCACGCTGTAGTGCAGGAAGATGGTCGGTTCGATCACGAAGCCCCTGGCGGCATGCGCGCGCTGCTCGTACCAGGCTTCGTAGATCCCGCGCGGCAGGTAGTCGAAGCGTTTGACCTCCAGCATCGGGAACAGGTATTCGTAGGCGATCGAGGTGACCACCGGCAGGCCGTTGTGGCGCAGGATTTCCGTCGACGGCCAGTTGACGCCGGCGCCGGCGCTCAGTTTGCGCAGTTCGTCGAGCGACTTGATCGCGGCGAATTTGCCGATATCTTCACGCCGTATCAGGAACACCCGGTAGTCGTTCAGCTGGCGCAGCAGCGAAATGCGGATCGGCAGCAGTTCGTCCTCGCGCTGCTTGTTGCTGCCGTCCCACATGACGTTGATGACGCCGTTGTTTTTCAGTTCGCTGGCCTGGCGCGGGCTGGTCAGCTGCTGGTCGAATTGGCGCAGCTCGAACGGGCCGTCGGTGGCGCGCGTCTTTTCGAGCGCAAGACGCAGCAGCTGGGGGAAGTAGGCAGCGTGTTCGCGCGAGCTGGGGTGCAGCGAGGGCATGACCACTTGCTTGACGGCGGGGCCGGCAAAGGCGCTGCCGGCGGCCAGCGCGCCAAGCTGCATCACAAATGCGAAGAACAGGATACGGCGGCGAAGCCCGGTGCTGATCATGCTGTCAAGTCGGGCCAGGCCCAGGGGTCGATGTAACGCTATGGTAACGCAGGCGCGCGGCCCGCCATGAAAAACGCCCCGTCCGATGATCGGACGGGGCGCGCCTGCAAGGCTTGCGGCTGCCTGCGGCGCTTAACCCTCCAGCGTCCACACATAGGCGATCTGCGCCCATGCCTGTTCGGGCACGCCGCCTGCCATCGCCGGCTTGAACTTGCACATGCTCAGGGCCGAGACGGCGGCCTTGTCCAGCTCCCGCGAACCGCTCGACTGCTGGACCCGCGAACTGGCCACGCGGCCGTCGGCGCCGACCAGCAGCGCCAGGGTCACGGTGCCGGTTTCGCCGTTGCGGGCGGCCCGGGCCGGGTAATCCGGCTTGGCGCAGCCGTTCGCGTCAGCCAGCACCGCCGTGCGCATGCTGCCGCTGCTGTCGCTTGGCGCCGCCGGCGCCTCGGCCACGACCGGGCCCGGGGTGGCCGGTACGGCGTCGGCCTGGATCGTGGCGGTCACGGTTGGCTCGGTCGGTTGCTGCTCAACAATTACTTCAGGAGGCGGTGCGACGATTTGCGGCGCCGCCGTCTTCGGCACGGGCTTGGCCGTCTCGGGCGGTGGAGGTGGTGGCGGTTCCTTCGGCAGGTCCGGCGTGAAGATCGTGATCACGTCCTCGATCTTTGGCGCCGTGAATACCTTGGAGTTCATATTGTGGATCAGGGCCGCACCGACGGCCACGTGCAGTGCCGCGACAATCGCGATTTTGGTGAACTTGCTGCCGCTGCCGTCTTGAATGTCAGAGAAATGCATGGTGTTCTCCTTATATGTATGGTGAGGCCTGAGCGGTTTTTCCAGTCAGTGGAATCACTATATGCTATGTGATAGCAATTTAAAAGCTGTTTCATGGTATATTTTGTGTCATTTCGTTTCCGTCCGTTGCTTCCTTCCCCGAAGGCGCGGGGACAGTCGCGTGCTGCCCCGATGTGTGGAATAATCTCATTGGCCCTTCGCATTTACCGTTCGGTGGCACACCCAGCTGCCAGCGAATGGTAAGTAGTTGTAAGCGAGGCTGGCCACTTATACCCTGGAGAAACAAAATTGACTGAGCAAACACCGATTCGCGTCATGCTGGCCGACGACCACCCGATCGTGATGACCGGCTTCGCCATGTCGCTCGCCGGGGTGGGAATGGACGTCGTGGCCCAGGCCAAGTCCCCCGACGAGGCGACCGCGCTGTACGCCGAGCTCAAGCCCGATGTGCTGGTACTGGACATCCGTTTCGGCACCGAACTGACCGGCCTGGACGCCGCCCGCGACATCCTCGAGGAGGATCCGTCGGCGCGCATCGTGTTCCTCAGCCAGTTCGACCAGGACAGCCTGATCAAGGAAACCTACCGCCTCGGCGCCCGCGCCTTCGTCACCAAGGATTGCGACCCGGCCGACCTGGCCACCGCCGTGCGCCATGCGCACGAGGGCAAGCTGTACTTCCTGCCGCAGATCGCCGAGCGCCTGGCCAACCTGTCGGTGCGCGGCGACGTGTCGCCGCAGTCCCAGCTGGACCAGCGCGGCCTCGAGATCTTCAAATTGATGGCCGAAGGCCTGACCAACGCCGAAATCGCCGAAAAACTGAACCTGTCGACCAAGACCATCAGCAATATCAGCCAGTCGGTCAAGGAAAAGCTGGGTGTGCACCGCCAGGCCTACATCACCAAGCTGGCCGTCAAGCACGGCCTGATCGAGCCCTAAGTGAGCGTGCGGCGTGTGCTGGCACTTGGCCTGGGTGTGGCGTTGTCCTTCCCGGTGGCGGCGGCCGGCACCCGCTACCAGCTGCTGACCGGCGACGAGAGCAGCGTCACGCGCAGCATCGCCGACGACCTGGACCGGCGCCTCGGCCCCATGTTCGCCGAAGCCGCCTACAGCAAGCGCAAGGACCTGTGCGTGGCGATTGGACCGGTGGCGCTGCGCGACGCCGTGCTGCATCACCCCAAGTGCATGCTGCTGGCCGTGTACACCTCGAGCCAGGTGTGGCGCGCCCTGGTGGCGGGGTTGCCGCGTGCGCGCTCCGCGCAAATGAGCGTGATCTACGGCGAGCCGGCGCCGGCCGACCAGCTCAAGCTGGTGGCGCTGCTGTACAAGCGTCCCGTGAAGATCGCCGCCATCGTCGGCGCCGACACCGCCTTCCTCAAGCCGATCCTGCAGGGCCCCACCGAAGTGGAGGAATATGTGCAGGGCGACGACATCAACGTGGTGCTGAACCGGATCGGCAAGGCCGAGGTGCTGCTGGCCACGCCCGACAGCACCGTGTACAACACTGAGAACATCCGCAACATCCTGCTGTCGACCTACCGCCACAACCAGGGCGTGATCGGTTTTTCGGCGGACATGGTCAAGGCCGGCGCGCTGGCCTCGACCTATTCGGACATCAGCGACATCAATGCCCAGGTGGCGGAGATCGCCAGGGACTACCTGTACAGCGGCGAGCTGCCGGCGCCGCAGTTCCCGCGCTACTTCAGCACCATCGTCAACACCGGCGTGGCCAGGTCGCTCAATGTCGAACCGAACCTCAATGCCCGTTCGTTCGAGCGCCGCCCGCCATCGCCGCCGGGGAAACCATGAACCTCGACCGTGGAATCGGCATGCGCATGGTGGTCATCACCATGCTGCCCGTGGTGCTGCTGTTTTCCAGCTTCGTCTGGTATTCCTGGTATTCGCACCGCACCCAGGTGGCCGAAGAGATCTCGGAGCGCGGCCGCATCCTGGCCAAGGCGCTGGCCGAAACGAGCGAATACAACGTCATCTCGGGCAACCTGTCCGACCTGCGCCTGACCATCAACGGCCTGGTCCAGTCGGACAAGAGCATCTACCGCATCGACGTGGTCGACGCCGACCAGAAGGACGCGATCAGCGTCGCCTCCCAGTTCGCCGCCGACGCCGAACCGCATTACTACGAAGCGCCGATCAAGAAGCAGATGATCTGGATTAACCTGTTTTCCGACAATGGCACCCCGCACGTGTCGGGATCGAGCGACACCAAGCCGCCGACCCTGACCATGGAAGTGGTGGGCTGGGTGCGGGTGACGATGTCGCCGTCGAACATGCTCGACAAGCAGGCGCGCCGCTTCCGCCTCGAACTGGCGATGGCGGCGCTGGCGCTGGCCATCAGCTGCGCGCTGGCCTTCGTCCTGGCCCGGAAAGTCGCCGAACGCACCAATGAACTGGTCGAGTCGCGCAACGACGCGCTCAAGGCCGACGCCGACAAGCGCAAGCTGATCCAGAAGGTCAACTCGATCGTCGAGGACGAGCGCAAGAGCATCGCGGTCGAGATCCACGACGAACTGAACGCCTCGCTGATCGCTGCCCGCCTCGAGTCGCAGAGCATCCTGCACCTGGCCGACAAGCTCGCGCCCGGGCCGGCCATCGAAGAGATCAAGGCCAAGTCGCAATCGATCACCAAGCTCACGCTCGACCTGTATGCCAGCGGGCGGCGCCTGGTGCGGCGCCTGCGCCCGGAAGTGCTCGACATGCTCGGCCTGCACGGCGCGGTCGAGGAGATGATCCGGCTGTACGACAGCAGCCACGACGAATGCAGCTTCGAATTCCATTCCGAGGGCGACTTCACGCGGCTCGAAAGCGAGCTGGCGATTTCGGCCTACCGCATCGTGCAGGAAGCGCTGTCGAACGTCATGAAGCACGCCACGGCCACCCACTGCCAGGTGTCGCTGGCGCTGTCGGAAACGGACCTGTTCATCGAAATCGCCGACGACGGCGCCGGCTTCGACCCCAGCACCGCGACCGCCAAGACCGACTCCGGGATCGGCATCATCGGCATGCGCGAACGCGTGTACGCCGTGGGTGGCAAGATCGTATTCAACTCCAAGAAAGGCAAGGGCACGACGATTACCATCACGTTCCCGCTTGCCGCTGCATAGACCATCATCTACTTGTACAGAATGACATCATGGCCAATGAACTTCGCACGCCCTACGAAAAGGGCAACCGCAACCAGACCACCACCTGGGCCGAATGCATCGCCTGGTACCAGGACCTGGCGCGGCGCTACCCGCACATCCTGAGCTTCGGCGAGATCGGGCGCTCCGACGCCGGCGTGCCGATGCACGCGGGCGTGATCACGGCGGACGGCGTGTTCGACCGCGAGCAGCTCAAGCGCGAAGGCCGTCCCGTGTTCTTCAACAACAACGGCATCCATCCGGGCGAGCCGGAAGGCGTCGATTCGTGCATGGCGCACGTGCGCGACTTCTGCACCGACCCGGCGCGCCTGGCGGCGCTGGGCAAGGCCGTGTTCCTGTTCGTCCCCATCTACAACGTCGACGGCAGCCTGAACCGCGCGAACAGTTCGCGCGTGAACCAGGACGGACCCGAGCAGTTCGGCTTCCGCGGCAACAGCCGCCACCTCGACCTGAACCGCGACTTCGCCAAGTGCGACACGCTGGCGGCGCAGGTGTTCAACAAGCTGTTCGTCGCCTGGGACCCGGACGTGATGGTCGATACCCACACGTCCAACGGCGCCGACTACCCCTACACGATGACCCTGATTCACACCCAGGCGGACAAGCTGGGCGGCGGGCTGGGCGAGTTCCTGCGCGGCGACATGCTGCCCCATATGTTCGCCGAGATGGACAAGCGCGGCTGGCCGACCTGTCCCTACGTGAACCCGGTCAAGGACAGCCCGGACCACGGCATCGCGGAATTCCTCGAGACGCCGCGCTTCTCCACCGGCTACGCGGCGCTGCACCACACGATCGGCTTCATGCCCGAGACGCACATGCTCAAGAGCTTCGCCGACCGCTACCAATCGATGCGCGCGCTGGTGGAGACCGCGCTCGACTTCACGGTGGCCAATGCCGGCCGCATCCAGGCGCTGCGCCGCGCCGCCCGCGACGAAGGCCGGACCCGCCGCGAATGGCCGGTGCACTGGGCGATGGACGAAGCGAAGCCGTCGACCTTCCGCTTCAAGGGATACGAAACGCGCTACAGCCCCAGCCTGCTGGGCGACTACACGCGGCTGTCGTACGACCGGACCCGGGCGTGGGAGCGCGACATCGCCTACTACAACAGCTTCCCGGCCGATGTCACCGTGGCCGCGCCGCGCGCCTACATCGTGCCGCAAGCCTGGCGCGAGGCGGTCGAGCGACTGCAGTGGAACGGCGTGCAGATGACGCGTTTCGACGCCGACCAGGTACTGGACGTGCAGTACTACCATGTGCAGTCGGTGGTGTCGCGGCCGAGCGCCTACGAAGGGCATATGTTCCATGACGACGTGCAGCTCGAGAAGCGGCGCGGGCAGGTGAAGGTGAGCGCGGGCGACTACCTGGTGCCGCTGGACCAGGACCGCGCCCGCTACGTGGTCGAGATGCTCGAGCCGCAGGGGCACGACAGCTTCTTCCGCTGGGGCTTCTTCAACAGCGTGTTGGAGAAGAAGGAAGCGTATTCGGATTATGTGTTCGAGGACGAGGCCATGCTGCTGCTGAAGGAAGAGCCGGGGCTGCAGGCCAGGTTCGATGCCTGGAAGGATGCGCATGCGGCGCTGGCGAAGGATGCGGGCGCGGTGCTGGACTTCATCTTCACGAACTGCCAGCGTTACCATGAGCCGGAGTGGCGGCGCTATCCGGTGCTGGCGCTGGCCTAGGACTGGCTATCGAAAGAGGGTAGGGTGGGTAGCGCTCCGCTCACCCACCCTACACCACTTTCCACGCCCCGGACTACCGGTTCTTCTCGATCCACCGGTCCACCTTCGCTTCCAGCAGCGACAGCGGCATCGTTCCATCCTCCAGCACCACCTGGTGGAATGCCGGCAAACTGAACTTCGCCCCCAGCGCCGCCTGCGCGCGCTCGCGCAGCTCCACGATCTTCAGCGATCCGATCTTGTAGCCCAGCGCCTGTCCGGGCCACGCCATGTAGCGTTCGATCTGGTTGGTCGCCTCATGCTCGGTGTAGCCGATGGTGTCGCGCATGTAGGCGATCGCCTTCTCGCGCGGCCAGCCCTTGGCATGCATGCCGGTGTCGACCACCAGCCGCACGGCGCGCAGCATCTCGTCGGACAGGTGGCCGAAATAGTCTTCCGGCTTGTCGAACAGGCCCATTTCCTTGCCCAGCGTTTCCGCGTACAGCGCCCAGCCTTCGGTGTAGGCGTTGTTGCCGCCGAACTTGCGGAACTTCGGCAGCCCCAGTTCCTGCAGCAGGGCGATGTGGAAGTGGTGGCCGGGCTGGCCTTCGTGCAGGAACAGGGTCACCATGCCGGTGCTCATGTACTGCTTCGGATCGTTGACGACTGCCCAGAACACGCCGGGCCGCGATCCGTCGGCGGCAGGCGCGGTGTAGTGGTCCGACGCGGTGGCGCGGCTCAGTTCAGGCTCGAGGCGCACGTCGAGCGGCGCCTTCGGCATCAGCGTGAACATCGCGGGCAGCCTGGCGCGCATTGTCGCGTCGAGCTTGCGGTAGACGTCCAGCACTTCCTGCTCGGTCTTGAACGGCTTGTACTTGGCCTGTTCGCCGACCCAGGTCGGCAGGGCGTTCGGCTCGCCGTTGTAGCCCATCTTCGGCCCCAGCACGGCGAACTGCGCCTGGATGCGCGCCACTTCCTTCAGGCCCAGCGCATGGATCTGCTCCGGCTCGAGGGTGGTCGTGGTCTGGGCGGCCACATTCGCCTTGTACCACGCGGCGCCGCCCGGCAGTTCGCTCCAGCCGGTGCCGGGGCGCGAAGCGGGGAGGTATTCCTTTTCCATGAAGGTGGCCAGGCGGCGCAGCGCCGGGTCCAGTTTGGCGGCGGCATCGCGGTAGGCCGCCGCCAGCGCCTTGCTGTCCTTCGCGCCGAACGAGGCGGGCGGCCTGGTGGCCGGCAGGTAGAAGGTGCTCTCCTCCGGCGTGGCGCTGACCAGCTTCCGGAACTGGGGCAGGGCGGCTTGCACCACGGCGCGCGGCAGCACGATCCCGGTCTTCATCCCTGCGCGCATATTGGCGATGGCCTGGTCGATCCAGGCCGGCAGCTGGCGCAGGCGGCTCAGGTAGGCGCGCTGCTGGGCCACGCTGCCCAGCGGCTGCGCGCCTTCGCCGCCGGCGAAGTTGGCGAGCGTGACCGGCATGCTGTCCATGTGGTTCAGCGGCAGCAGGTGGCGCGGGAACTTCGACAGGCTCAGGCTGCTCACCAGTTCGTATTCGAGGATGTCGTAATTGGTCTGGGCGCCGCGGTCGAGCAGCTGGCGGTCGATCGCGCGCAGGCGCTTGAGGAAGGCCTGCTGCTGCGCGTAGTGGCGGGCCCGCACGGCCGGCGCGATCGACATGCCGAGCTTGTCGTCGAAGCGGCTGTCGCCGCTCTGGGTCGCGTCGACCGGCTCGAAGCGCGCATTCTCTTCGTAGTAGTCGTCGGCCAGCTTGTCGAGCTGGCGCTCGGCCTGGGCCGACACCAGGCCGGAGACCTTGCCGCCGGCTTGGGCGAAGGCCGGCGCGGCGGGAACGAACGCTGCCAGCAGGGCGGCGCTGAGCAGGCAAAGCGAGAGTTGTTTTTTCATTGGATCGGTACCAGGCGAAATGGAAACGGGCACAGCATACGCCATCAGGCGATAGCGTGGGAATATGGACGCCTGCCGGCACGATTGCATACACTGATCGCCGCGGCACAACAGGGGGCGTATGATAAGCGCAGCACCGTGTCCCCGAGCCTGCAATGCTTACATCATGCACGCCGGTCCAGGCAGGGCGGGCCAGGCGGCGCCAATCGCGCCGGTCCGCCATCGCCATTAAAGCCGCGCCCTCCGGGGCCGCGGCTTTTTTATGGCTGCTTTTAGAACCGGGGTCAGTGCCGACAAAATGCCGGGCTCATGGGATTTTGTCGGCACTGACCCCGGTTGAAGACCTCAATAGAAGCGCCAGGTGGGCTTGAAGTCGCGCGGGATCTTGTCGTTCTTCAGGCGCGCGCGGATCAGCTCGGCAGGCAGCATTCCCCCTTCGAGTATGCTGTCGTGGAACTTGAGCAAGGGCATGCCGCCGCCGTCGACCAGCTCCTTTTTAAGGGCCCGCAGCTGCAGCGCGCCGATCATGTAGCCGGCCTGGTACAGCGGCGGATAGTCGCCGTTGAATGAGCGCCGCACTTCCGCGCGGGCATTGTCCGGCTCGTGGCCGACGCGCTGGATCAGCATGTCGACCGCCTGTTCCGGCGTCAGTTTGCCCATGTGGAAACCGAGCGAGAACAGGATGCGCGCGGCGCGGTGGTTGCGCCAGAACATCATGCCGATCCGGTCTTCCGGCTTGACGGCGAAATTGCGTTCGTACAGCAGCATTTCCCAGTACACGGCCCAGCCCTCGACATAGAACGGCGAATCGAACAGCTTGCGCTGCGGCTGGTAGCGGTCGGCCATGAACATCTGCAGGTGATGGCCCGGAATCAGCTCATGCTGGACCGTCGCGCGCGAGAAGTGCGGGTTGTTGCCGCGCATCGACATCAGCTTCTGCTCGTGCGTCATGCTGTCGGTCGGGTACGACACCAGGATCGTGTTCCCGCCCAGGAAGAAAGGATTGATCAGCTGGGCCTCGGCCGACATCATGTCCATGCGCCAGCCGTGCAGGGCCACTTCGGGCACCGTCACCAGGCGGTTGTCGCGCATGTAGTCGATCGCCTCGAGCGCCAGCCGGCGCACCATCGCCGGCTGCTCGCCCGGGGTCACGTACAGCGTCTTGACCTTCTCCATCGCCGCATGCCAGTTGTCGCCGTAGCCCATTTCGCGCGAGGCGCGCCGCAACTGCGCTTCGCCCCAGGCCAGTTCCTTCTCGGCCAGCGCCATCAGCTCTTCCGGCGTGTACGGCAGCATCTCGCGCTGCAGCGCGCTGACCAGGCCATCGCGCCCGATCGGGTCGCCGGTCACGTTGAGCAGCTTGGGCGAAGCCTTGCCGACCAGCCGTTCATCGAGCCTGGCCGCGTAGTCGGCCATCGCCTTGTCCAGCTCCGCGTACGGGCGCTTGACCCACCACGACAGCGCCGGATCGTAGCCGTCGTAATAGGCCTGCCAGTCCTTCAGGTCGCGCGCGGCGTCGGCCAGGATGCGCACCGCCCGGTTGGCCACGCTGCGCGAGGCCATCGGTTTGGCGGCGGCGTGGTCGGCCCCGGCCAGCAGCTGCTCCTGGGCCTTGCGCACCGCGCCGATGGTCTTTTGCAGCAGCGCCGCGCTGGCGGCGCCGTCCTGCGCCTGCATCAGGCGGCGCGCCTCGGCCAGCGCGAACAGCGGGCGCACGAAAGGCACCAGCGCCTCGGCTTCGGCGAAGCGCTTGCGCTGCGCCGCCTCGTCGCGCAGGTCGAACTCGATCTGGTTGCGCAGCATGACGAAATCGATGCGGTCTTCCAGGCCCAGTGCATCGTAATCGAGGCTGTCGAGCGCGGCCAGCCACTCGCGGTGGAAGCGCTCGACCTGGGCCGCGCGCGCCGCGCCCCAGCGCACCGTGTACAGGTGGTCGAGGCTGGCGCGGTCGAGCTGGAAGCGCTGGATCAGGGCCGGCATCGCCTGGCTGGAAGGGCCGAAGGCGGCCAGCGACGGCGCCAGCGAAGGTTCGGCGGCGGCCGCCGCGACCTGCGCGCAGGAGCACGCGGCGGCCAGCGCGGCCGCCGCGATCAGGGACAGGCGCGCCATCAGTAGCTCGCCAGTGCCGCCGGCACGCCGTTGCGGAAGGTGTAGACGGTGACGATCGACTGCTTCATGTTGCCCGCCTCGTCATACGCGTAGGTGCCGCCCACGCCCTTGTAGCTGCTGGCGCGCATGGCGGCGGCGACCACCGACGGGTCGGTCGAATTGGACGCCTTCATCGCCTGCGCGATGAACATGGTCTGGTCGTAGAAGGCCGGGGCGTACACGTCCGGGTCGGTCCGGTAGCGCGCCTTGTAGCGGTTGGCGAAGGCCGGCCCGCCGGCCTGCTTGTCGAGGATCGCGCCGCCCTGCGCGCACAGCACGTTGGCGCCGACCGCGTCGCCGCCCAGCTTGCCCATCTCCGGGCTGCACAGGGTGTCGCCGCCGAGCAGGCGCACGTTCAGCCCGAGCGCGCGCATCTGGCGCGTCATCGGCGCCGCCTGCGGCGCATAGCCGCCGAAGAAGATCGCATCGACCTTCCTGGCCTTGAACGCAGTCAGGATGGCGGCGAAATCGGTCGCCTTGTCGGTCGTGAATTCGCGGCCGGCGACCTTGATGCCGGCGGCCTTGGCCTTGCGCTCGAACTCCTGCGCGATGCCCTGGCCGAAGGCGGTGCGGTCGTCGACCACGCCGACCGTCTTGATCTTCAGCTCCCTGGCCGCGTAGGACGCCATCGAGGCGCCGACCTGGGTGTCGCTGGCGACCATGCGGAACACGTTCTTGTAGCCGGCCTGGGTGACCTTCGGATTGGTGCCGACGGTCGACATCAGGATGCCGTTGTCGCTGTAGATGCGCGAAGCGGGAATCGCCACGCCCGAGTTGTAGGGGCCGAGCACGAACTTGACGCCGGCGTCGGCGAATTTCTGCGCCACATTGACGCCGGCCTTGGGGTCGCCCTGGTCGTCCTCGGACATCAGCTCGAACCTGACCGCCTTGCCGCCGACCTTGAGCTTGGCCGCGTTCAATTCATCGACGGCCAGGCGCACGCCGTTCTCGTTGTCCTTGCCGGCGAAGGCATTGGCGCCCGACAGCGGACCGCTGACGCCGATCTTGACGACTTGTTCTTGCGCTGCTGCGCCTTGCGACAGCAGCAGCAGCGCGGCTGCTGCGAGGGGCAGGATGGGGGTATTGAACGGCATGCTGGGTCTCTCCTCAGGTCTGGACCAGCGGAATGATCGCACGAAAAGGGACAAACAACTATGGCGTTTTAGCTAGGCAAACCGTGCGAAATGAGCTCCAGCGGCAGCGCCGTGGTGCACTTGATCTGCTCCATCGAGAACGCCGACGAGACCCCGGTCAGCTGCGCCGTCTTGATCAGTTTCTTGTAGAAGCGGTCGTAGCCGCCGATGTCGGTGGTGACCACCTTGAGCAGGTAATCGACGTCGCCGCTCATGCGGTGGAACTCGAGCACCTCGGGCAGGGCGATGACGGCGGCGGCGAAGCGGGTCAGCCATTTTTCGTCATGCTCGTTGGTGCGCACGCTGACGAACACGGTGACCGGCAGCCCGACCTTCTGGCGGTTGATGATGCCGACCCGGCTCTCGATATAGCCCTCTTCCTCCAGCCGCTTGACGCGCTTCCAGCACGGCGTGCTTGACAAGCCGACCTTTTCGCTGAGCGCCGCGATCGACAGGGTGCCGTCCGCCTGGAGGGCGGCTAATATCGCGCAATCGAACTTATCTAGATGACTCATGTCAATTTTCCGTTATTGAGAGGATGTATATCCTTCATTCTAGCGATAAATCGGAAATTTTGGCATAACTAATCGCGCGCAAAACTTTAATATATTGCTTACGGATAAGTTATCGGTTTTTTATGAATTAGGCAAATTTTATTATGCAGTCAGACATCTACCTCGACGCCAATGCCACCTCGGCAGTGCTGCCCGCCGCCATCGACGCCGCGGCCGAGGTCATGCGTTCCAGCTACGGCAATCCCAGCAGCAGCCATGCGGCCGGGATGCAGGCGCGCGTGCTGCTCGACGAAGCGCGCGCCTGCGCACGCCGCGTGCTCGGCGCCGGCGCCGGCAGCCTGATCTTCACCAGCGGCGCCACCGAAAGCATCCAGACCGCGGTGCTGTCGGCGCTGTGCGCCGTGCGCGCGCGCCAGGCAGCGGGCCAGCCGGTGGGCGACCTGCTGGTATATGGCGCCACCGAACACAAGGCCGTGCCGGAGAGCCTGGCGCACTGGAACGCGGTGCTCGGCACCGGCCTGACCCTGCTCGCCCTGCCGGTCGACGGCCGCGGCCTGCACCGGCTCGACATCCTGCGCGAACTGGCGCCGCGCGCGGCGATGGTGTGCACCATGGCGGCGAACAACGAGACCGGCGTCGTCTCCGACCTGGACGGCATCGACGCGGTGCTGCGCGCAGCGGGTGGCGCCGCCTACTGGATGGTCGACAGCGTGCAGGCGCTGGGCAAGCTGGGGCTGGACCTGGCCGCGACCCGGATCGACTACGCGCCGTTTTCCGGCCACAAGCTGTATGCGCCGAAAGGCATCGGCATGCTATACGTGCGCGCCGGCGCGCCGTTCACGCCGCTGATGGCGGGCGGCGGCCAGGAGGGCGGCCAGCGCTCGGGCACCGAGAACATGGCCGGCATCGCCGCGCTGGGCGCGGTGCTGGCGGCGCTCGAACAGGGCGGCACCTTCCGCAGCCACGACCAGCTGGCGCAGTACCGCGAGCGCGTCGCCCATGCCTTGCGGGCGGCGCTGCCGGGAGTGCTGTTCAACGCGCCCTTCGAAGGCACCCTGCCGACCACGCTCAACTTTTCCGTACCCGGTTTCTCGAGCAAGGAGCTGCTCGACCTGTTCGATGCGGCGGGCGTGCGCGTGAGCGCGGGTTCGGCCTGTTCCGCCGCCAAGGCGGCGCCCAGCTACGTGCTGCAGGCGATGCAGCTGCCGGACTGGCGCTGCAGCGCGGCGGTGCGCATGTCGTTCGGACCGCTGGCCGACCAGGCCTTCATCGACGAAGCCTGCCAGCGCATCGCGCGCTGCGGCGAAGCATTGCGCGCCAGCGGCCTGCTCGGCCCCGGCGACGCGGTGGCCGGCCATGACGGCGTGGTGCAGCTGAGCGCCGACGGCGCCAACAGCTGGCTGGTGCTCGATGCCGCCTCGCGCAGCGCGGTCGTGATCGACCCGCTGCCGGCGCTGGCCGTGCGGATCGCCGGCATGCTGCTCGGCCAGCGCTACCGCGTGCGCGCGATCGCCGCCAGCGGCGCCGGCCCGGTGAATGGGGCGGCGCGCGCGAGCCTGGCCGCCGACCTTGGCGAATTGTTCGACAACGTCGCCTGCGACGCGCACGGCTGGCCGATTGACAGCGGCAGCGTGCAGCTGGGCGGCGGCACCACCGTCCCCGCGCTGGCGCTGGGCGAACAGGTGCTGGCACGGCTGGCGAAGGACGAAGTGCTTCCTGCCGGCGCCTACCTGCTGGGGCGGCGCAGCGCGGCCGGCCTGGCGGCGGCCGACGTGCGCTTCGCCTTCAGCGGCGCGACGGCGGTGCCTGGCGGGATCGACAGCAGCTTGCCGGTGGCCCAGCTGCGCGCCGCGGTGCAGCGGCTGGCGGCGTTGATGAACCGTGACACCTTGCTGTGTCCGGCCGTCGATCCGGACGGCCGCTTCTGCACGACGCTCGGCACCGAAGGGCGGGCCGGCGGCGTGCTGGCCGACCTGCTCGCGATGCAGCCGCGGCTGGCGCGGGCGGCGCTGCCGCCGATGGACAGCGTGATGCACCTGGAAGCCGGCGCCCTGGAGCGCTTCCTGCAAACGCATCCCGACGCGGTTCTGGTCGACGTGCGCGAAGCCTACGAACACGCGGCGGCGGCGCCGGCATGGCAGGGGCGCGCGGTCGAGAGCGTACCGCTGTCGCGCCTGGTGGACCGGGTGGCCGGCTGGCTGGCGGGCGAGCAGCGGCCGCTGGTGTTCTTCTGCCGCAGCGGCAACCGCAGCGCGCGCGCCGCGCAATGCCTGCACCGCCTGGGTTACCAGAATGCATGGAGCGTCGCCGGCGGCGTGGCTTTGGGGGCGCGCACGCTCGACAAGCTGGCCGCCTGATGCGCTGATCGAGATAGCTGGTCCGATTTCCGTTTTAAGCGGCCCACCTTCACCGGTGGCCGCTTTTTTTTTGAACCCCGGGGTCAGACGTGCGTTGATGCGTTGGGCGGCCAAAAAAACCTGGGGTCAGACGTGCATTCGGATTTGATGAGCTATCTCCCGTTGTCGATGTCTTTCTGAACGCTATCAAACTCGCGCATTGCAGGAGCATGGCGGCGATACGGCATACCTGGGATCGACAATTCGGCGCACAGGGAACCCACGGAATTTGTTTGCTGATTCAGGCGCGAATGGGGATGTAAATCGATGCGGTGAAAGATAGTCGGCGCTGGCTTCAGTTCACTCGCGAAAGTGACGCCCAATCGATTTCTAATTGAATCTTTTATTTCTATGGGACTAAGACGCACGTCTGACCCCGCCTGAGAAAGGCCACGCAGCGCATCAATGCACGTCTGACCCCGGGGCGAAACTGGGACCAGACGCAACAACGCACGTCTGACCCCGGGGTGGCTTTTACGAGTAAGGCGCCGTTATTTGCCCAGCTTCGCCTTCAGCTCCTGCGCCGCCTGCGCCATCGCGCTGCGCGTCGCCGGCAGGTGGCTGATCACGTTGAGCAGGCCGAAGTCGTGGATCATGCCGTTGTAGCGCACCGTCTTCACGTCCACGCCCGCTTGATCGAGCTTGCGGCCGTAGGCTTCGCCTTCGTCGCGCAGCACGTCGAACTCGGCGGTCTGGATCAGGGTCGGCGGCAGGCCCTTCAGCTGCGCTACGCTCGCTTGCAATGGCGACGCGGTCACCTGCTTGCGCGCCGCGGCATCGGTCGTGTAGTTGTCCCAGAACCAGACCATCAGGTCCTTCGTCAGGAAGTGGCCGTTGGCATACTGCTGGTACGAGGGCGTGTCGAAGTTCGCGTCGGTCACTGGCCACAACAGTACCTGCGAACGCAGCGCCGGCGCGCCCCGGTCCTTCGCCATCAAGGCCACGACGGTCGCCATGTTGCCGCCGACGCTGTTGCCGGCCACCGCCAGCCGCTTGCCGTCGACCTGGATTTCCTTGCCGTGCTCGGCCACCCACCTGGTGGCGGCGTAAGCCTGCTCGATGGCGACGCCGTAGCCCGCTTCCGGCGACGGCGTGTAGTGGACGAACACCGCCACCGCACCCGAGCCCGCCACGAGGTCGCGCACCAGCCGCTCGTGCGTCGGGTAGTCGCCCAGCACCCAGCCGCCGCCGTGGAAGAACATGAAGGCCGGCAGCGTCCGGTTCTTGCTGCCCGCCGGACGCACGATGGTCAGCTTGATGTCGCCGCCGCCGGCGCGGATGGTCTTCTCGCTCACGTCCGCCGCCGGCAAGGCGACCTTGGCCCCCGCCTGCGCACCGACCAGCACGGCACGGGCTTCCGGCGCCGACATGGTCTCGAGCGCCTTGCCGCCTTCGAGCGCTTTCAGGAACTGGGCGGTGTCGCGTTCGACGCCGGGCAGGCTGGCCGCGAACGCGCTTCCCAGCGCCAGGGCCAGGGCCGATCCGGCCAATGCGGTTTTCAGGATGTTCATGATGGTGTCCTTTTTTCAGTTGGTTGTAATTAAATAGTGAACTACTTGTCTCATTTGGCGGCGTCTTCGATCAGGCGCGCCACTAGTGCCGGCTGCGAGGTCATCACGACGTGCGAGGCGCCGTCGGCCACCACGGTCTTGCGCGACTTGGCGCGGTCGGCCATGAATTGCAGCGCCGCTGCCGGGACGTTCTTGTCGGCGGTGCCGTAGACGAAGTAGGAGGGCAGGGTCTTCCACGCTGCGGCGCCGGCCGCCTCGGTCAGCGCCGCTTCGGCGATCGGGCGCTGGCCGGCCGCCATCAGGCTGGCCTTGCCGCGCGACAGGTCGGCCGCGAACTGCTGGTGGAATTTCGCTTGATCGATGTAGAAGTCCTTGCCGCCGTCGGCGGTCGGCACCGGGGCCGCCAGGGCGCTGCCCAGCGTGCCGCCCGGGAAGCGGCCGCTCAGTTCGAGGACGGTCTCGCCCGGTTCCGGCGCGAAGGCGGCCACGTACACCAGGCTCTTGACGTTGCTGTTGCCATGCGCGGCGGCCGAGATGACGGCGCCGCCGTAGGAGTGGCCGACCAGGACCACGGGACCGGAAATGCCCTTGACGATGCCCGATACGACCGCGGCGTCGGCCTTGACGCTGCGCAGCGGGTTGGCGGCGCCGATCACGGGGTAGCCGTCGGCGAGCAGTTTCCTGGTCACGCCATCCCAGCTGGCAGAGTCGGCGAAGGCGCCGTGCACCAGCACGATGGTCGGTTTCACGGCAGGCTGGGCCGCCGCTGCGTTCAGGGCGATGCCGGCGATGGCGGCTACTGCGAGGGTCTTGATCGATTTCATGATGGCTTCCTTTTCAGTGGTTAAAAAATAGAGTGCTATTAAATCGTGCGCTACTTATTTGCTGCGTCGCCGGCAGGCGCGCTGTAGCTGCCGGCATAAAATGCTAGGTGTTGTTATGCAGGTTGCGGCGCAGCCGGGTGACCATGCTCTTCATCTGTTCGATCTCTTCCAGCTCGCATGCCGCCGCGCAGCCGATCTGCTCGCCGAGCAGCCTGGCCTGGTCGCGCAGCGCGCTGCCGGACGGGGTCAGCGAAATGATCACCTGGCGTTCGTCGTCGGCGGCCCGCACGCGGCTGACCAGTTCACTTTCTTCCATCCGCTTGAGCAAGGGCGTCAGGGTGGCGGAATCGAGGAACAGGCGGGCGCCGATGTCGGACACGTTCTGCTCATCCTTCTCCCACAGCACCATCATGACCAGGTATTGCGGATAGGTCAGGCCCAGCGGTTTGAGCAGCTTGCGGTACAGTTTGCCCATCGCCAGCGAGGTCGAGTACAGCGCGAAGCAGAGCTGGTCGTCCAGGCGGGGTACGGCGGCGCGGGTGTGTGTGCTGTCCATGGAGAGCATATTACATAGCACGCTATTAAATAGCAAGCTATTTTTAAAATATTTTCGCTATCGCCGGACGGGTTTACCCGCCACAGCGGTAATGTACGCTGGCGCACAGTCAAAAAAGGGGTAGAGTCCTACCATCGGGACAGCCGTATTTCTTCCCTCTCGGCATGCAAGTCTCATGCGAGGTTCCATTGAACGACGAAAAAACTATCCTATCGGACACGCTCTACAACTGGCAGAACGTCTTGCACCCCATGCGCGACAATGCCGGCGATGCCGAAGACGAACTGCCGCTGCGTTCCGAGCTGTTCAGTGCCGCCCAGATGGCGGCGCATGGCAAGAACCTGGCGACCCGCCATGAGCTGAGCAGGAAGGGCGGCCCCGACCGCCTGCTGCCGCGCCTGTCGGAAAATGCCGCCGTCATCGCCCAGACCTGTACCGAGCTGACCGCCGCCATCAAGGCCGGGCGCCAGATCACGCCGGCCTCCGAATGGCTGCTCGATAATTTCTACCTGATCGAAGAGCAGATCCGCACCGCCCGCCGCCACCTGCCGAAGGACTACAGCAAGGAGCTGCCGCGCCTGGCCAACGCCGATGCCGATGGCCATCCGCGGGTCTACCAGATCGCGCTCGAAATCATTTCGCACGGCGATGGCCGGGTCGACCCGGAAAGCCTGTCGCGCTTCGTCGACGCCTACCAGGACGTGGCCACGCTCAAGCTGGGCGAGCTGTGGGCGATCCCGATCATGCTGCGCATCGCGCTGATCGAGAACCTGCGGCGGGTCGCCGCGCGCGTCTACGAAAACCGTTTCGAACGCGACCGCGCCAACACCTGGGCCGACCAGATGGCCGAGACCGCCGACAAGAGCCCGAGCGACCTGATCCTGCTGGTGGCCGACATGGCCCGCTCCGGCCAGCCGATGAGCAGCGGCTTCGTGGCCGAACTGGCGCGCCGCCTGCAGGGACTGTCGCCGGCGCTGACGCTGGCGCTGCAATGGGTGACCACGCGCCTGGCCGAAGCGGGCCTGACGATCGAGCAGCAGATCCAGGCCGAGATCGGCCAGCAGGCGGCCGACCAGGTATCGATCAGCAACAGCATCGGCAGCCTGCGCTTCCTCGGCACGATGGACTGGCAGGAATTCGTCGAGACCATGAGCCCGGTCGAGCAGCTGCTGCGGCTGGACCCGGCCGACACCTACGGCAAGATGGACTTCGCCACCCGCGACAACTACCGCCACGTCATCGAGAAGCTGGCCAAGCGCTGCAAGTACACCGAGCTCGAAGTGGCCGAACAGGCGCTGGTGCTGGCGCGCGAACAGCGCGACCTGTCCAGCGGCGGCCTCGATGCGCGCACCCGCCACGTCGGCTATTACCTGGTCGGGCGCGGCCTGGCGCAGCTCGAACAGCGCCTCGACGCCGACGCCGGCATCAAGGACACGATCAACAGCACCGCGCGCGCCGCGCCGCTGACCACCTACCTGGGCGCGATCGCGATCTTCACGCTGCTGTTTACCGCCGCTGCCGTCATCCGTGCGCTCGATATCGAACCCGAGCCCTGGATGGTGGCGCTGGCCGGCGTGCTGGCCGCGCTCGGGTCGAGCCAGCTGGCGCTGGCGCTGGTGAACTCGATGGCGACCCAGCTGACGCGCCCGCACCCGCTGGCGCGCATGGACTACCAGCACGGGATTCCGACCGACGCCCGCACCCTGGTGGTGGTGCCGACCCTGATCGTCAGCCGCGACAACATCAGCGGGCTGGCCGAGGCGCTCGAAGTGCGCTACCTGGCCAACCGCGACCCCAACCTGCGCTTTTGCCTGCTCACCGATTTCGCCGACGCCGACCGCGAAACCCTGCCCGGCGACGAGCAGCTGGTCGAGCATGCGCGTGCCGCGATCGCGGGACTGAACCAGAAATACGCCTGCGACTACACGATCGACGTGCCCAGCGACGGCGGCCGGCCGTGCAAGGCCTGCGTGCGGGTCGAACCGTTCCTGCTGCTGCACCGCCCGCGCCTGTGGAGCGCGGGCGAGCGCGCCTGGATCGGCTTCGAGCGCAAGCGCGGCAAGCTGTCCGACCTGAACGCCTTCCTGCGCGGCGGCGCGCGCGAGCGCTTCTCGATGGTCGAGGGCAGCACCGAGGGCCTGGCCAGCGTGCGCTATGTGATCACGCTCGATACCGACACCCAGCTGCCGCGCGACAGCGCGCGCCAGTTCGTGGCCGCGATGGCGCATCCGCTGAACCAGCCGCGGCTCGATCCGGCCGGGCGCCGCGTGCTCGAAGGCTACGGCATCCTGCAGCCGCGGGTGGCGGCCGCGCTGCCGAGCGAGAACGCGTCGCGCTACGAGCAGCTGTGCGGCGGCGAGCCGGGCATCGACCCCTACACCCGCACCGTGTCGGACGTGTACCAGGACGTGTTCTACGAAGGCTCCTTCATCGGCAAGGGCATCTACGACGTCGACACCTTCGAACGGGTGCTGGGCGAGCGCCTGCCGGACAACCAGATCCTCAGCCACGACCTGCTCGAGGGCTGCTACCTGCGCGCCGGCCTGCTGTCGGACGTGCAGCTGTACGAGGCCTACCCGGCGCGCTACAGCGACGACGTCAGCCGGCGCCAGCGCTGGACCCGCGGCGACTGGCAACTGGCCGGCTGGCTGCTGCCGTCGGTGCCGGCCGCCGGCGGCAAGCGCGAACCGAATCCGCTGTCTGCGCTGTCGCGCTGGAAGCTGTTCGACAACCTGCGCCGCTCGCTGGTGGCGCCGGTCCTGGCCGCGCTGCTGCTGCTCGGCTGGACGGTGCTGTCCGAGCCGCTGTTCTGGACCGGCTTCGTGCTGGCCGTGCTGTTCCTGCCGACCTGCGTCAATGCCCTGTACGACCTGGTCGACAAGCCGCACGACATGCTGTGGCGCCAGCACGCGGCCGCCTCGTTCAAGGCGACCCGCCTGATGTTCGGGCATGCGCTGCTGACGCTCGCCTTCATGCCCTACGAGGCGTACTTCAGCCTGGACGCGATCGTGCGCAGCGCCTGGCGCATGCTGGTCTCGCGCCACCACCTGCTCGAATGGCGCGCCTCCGGCCTGGCGCGCTCGAGCACCGACATGGCCAGCAACTGGCAAAGCATGTGGTTCTCGCCGGCGCTGGCGCTGGCCGGCGCCGGCCTGCTGGCCTGGCTCGAGGCGCCGGCGCTGGTGCTGGCCGCGCCGATCCTGCTGCTGTGGTTCCTGGCCCCGGTCGTCGCATGGTGGATCAGCCTGCCAGTGGCGCGCGACATCACCGCCCTCAAGTCGCCGCAGACGCTGTTCCTGCAAACGCTGGCGCGCAAGACCTGGAGCTTCTTCGAAACCCATGTCGGCCCGGACGACAACTGGCTCCCGCCCGACAACATGCAGGAGCACCCGGCCAAGGTCATCGCGCACCGCACTTCGCCGACCAATATCGGCATGGCGCTGCTGGCCAACCTGACCGCCTGGGACTTCGGCTTCCTGACCGCCAGCCAGGTGCTGGCGCGCACCGGCGCCACGCTCGACACGATGGAGCGCATGGACCGCTACCAGGGCCACCTGTACAACTGGTACGACACCCAGAGCCTGGCGCCGCTGCATCCGATGTATGTGTCGGCGGTCGACAGCGGCAACCTGGCCGGCCACCTGCTGACCCTGGCCCCCGGCCTGCACGGGCTGGCCGACCAGCCGATCGCCGGCCCCCAGCTGCTCGACGGCATAGCGATCACGCTGCGCGTGGTGCAGGAGCAGGCCGCCGCCGGCGACAACGCCGGCCTGGCGGCGGCGCTCGAGTCGATGGCCGGCCTGCTGTCGCCGGAGCGCCTGCGCGACGCCGCCACCCTGCCTGGCATGGTCGAGGCGCTGGCGCGCCTTGGCCAGGGCGCGGAGCTGGTCCAGGCGGCGCTGGGCCCGGAGCCGGAAGCGGCGCTCGCCGAATGGGTCGCCAAGCTGGCCTCCCAGTGCCGGGTGGCGCACGCCGAGCTGCTCGACCTGGCGCCGTGGATGCTGTCGGCCCAGGCCTATGTGGTCGACTCCAGCCTGACCCGCATGCCGACCCTGCGCGAGCTGGCCAACTTTTCCCTGACGGGCAGCCCGAGCAGCGACCTGGCCCCGTCCGAACGCGAGCGCCAGCAGGCGCTGACCGAACTGGTGGCGCAGGGCAGCGGGCGCGCCGCGCAGCGCATCGCCCGCATCGAGGAGCTGGCCGCGCGCGCGCGCGCCTTCGCGCAGATGGACTTCCGCTTCATGTACAACAGCACCACCGACCTGCTGGCGATCGGCTACAACGTGTCCGACCGCCGCCTCGACGCCGCCTGCTACGACCTGCTGGCGTCCGAGGTGCGGCTGGCCAGCTTCGTCGGCATCGCGCAGGGCCAGTTCCCGCAGGAGCACTGGTTCGCGCTCGGCCGCCAGCTGTGCATCGTCGAGGGGCACCAGGTGCTGGTGTCGTGGAGCGGCTCGATGTTCGAGTACCTGATGCCGCTGCTGGTGATGCCGAACTACCAGAACACCCTGCTCGACCAGACCTACCGCAGCGTGGTCGCCGCGCAAATCAGCTACGCGCGCCGGCGCGACGTGCCGTGGGGGATTTCCGAGTCGGGCTACAACACCGTCGACGCCAACCTGAACTACCAGTACCGCGCCTTCGGCGTGCCTGGCACGGGCCTCAAGCGCGGCCTGTCGGACGACCTGGTGGTCGCCCCCTACGCCAGCATGCTGGGGCTGATGATCGACCCGGACGCCGCCTGCGCCAACCTGCAGCGCATGGCCGAACTGGGCTTCCTCGGCAAGTACGGCTTCTACGAGGCGATCGACTACACGGCGGCGCGCCTGCCGCGCGGCCAGACCTGTGCCGTGGTGCGCTCCTTCATGGCGCACCACCAGGGCATGGGCTTCCTGGCCATGTCCTACCTGCTGCACGACCGGCCGATGCAGCGCCGCTTCGAGTCCGATCCGCTGTTCCAGGCCACCTTGCTGGTGCTGCAGGAGCGGGTGCCGAAGGCCGGCGCCTTCTACTCCAACACCGCCGAACTGGCGGCGCTGCGCGCGCCGGTGCAGGAATCGACGATGCCGCTGCGGATCATCACCCAGACCACCACCGCGCAGCCGGAAGTGCAGCTGCTGTCGAACGGCCGCTACCACGTGATGGTCACCAGCGCCGGCGGCAGCTACAGCCGCTGGAAGGACCTGGCCGTGACCCGCTGGCGCGAGGATACGACCTCCGACAACTGGGGCAACTTCTGCTACGTGCGCGATGTCGATTCCGGCCACTTCTGGTCGACCGCCTTCCAGCCCAGCCTGACCGAGCCGCGCAAGTACGAAGTGATCTTCTCCGAGGGGCGGGCCGAGTTCCGCCGCCACGACCGCGGGCTCGACCTGTACACCGAGATCGTGGTCTCGCCCGAGGACGACATCGAGATGCGCCGCACCCGCATCACCAACAAGTCCTCGGTCAGGCGCACCATCGAGTTCACCAGCTTCGCCGAAGTCGTGATGGCGCCGGCCGCGGCCGACGCCGCGCACCCGGCGTTCAGCAAGCTGTTCGTGCAGACCGAGATCCTGCGCAACGAGAACGCCATCCTGTGCACGCGCCGTCCGCGCACCAAGGACGAGCAGATGCCGTGGCTGCTGCACCTGATGACGGTGCACGACGGCGTGCTGCTCGACGCCTCGTTCGAGACCAGCCGCAGCCAGTTCATCGGGCGCGGCAACAGCACGGTGGCGCCGCAGGCGATGCAGTCGGACGAGCCGCTGGCCGGCGGCGAGGGTTCGGTGCTCGACCCGGTGGTGGCGATCCGCTACAAGGTCACGCTGGAGCCGGACCAGGTCATCACGCTCGACGTCGTCACCGGCATGACCGAGACGCGCGAAGCGGCGCTGCATCTGATCGACAAGTACCAGGACCGCCACCTGGCCGACCGCGTATTCGAACTGGCGTGGACCCACAGCCAGGTGATCCTGCGCCAGCTCAACGCGACCGAATCGGACGCCCAGCTGTATAGCCGCCTGGCCAGCAACATCATCTACCCGAACCCGGCGCTGCGCGCCGACGCCGCCATCCTGGCGCGCAACCAGCGCGGCCAGAGCGGCTTGTGGGCGTACGCGATCTCGGGCGACCTGCCGATCGTGCTGATGCAGATCAAGGACCCGGCCAGCATCGAGCTGGCGCGCCAGATGGTGCAGGCGCATGCCTACTGGCGCCTGAAGGGCCTGGTGGTGGACCTGGTCATCTGGTACGAGGACCAGTCGGGCTACCGCCAGCTGCTGCACGACCAGATCATGGGCCTGATCGCGTCCGGCATCGACGCCCAGGCGATCGACCGCCCGGGCGGCATCTTCGTGCGCCTGCTCGACCAGATCTCGCCGGAAGACAGGGTGCTGATGCAGTCGGTGGCGCGCGCGATCCTGTCCGACAGCCGCGGCACGCTGGCCGACCAGGTCAAGCGCGCGCTGCCGGTGTCGCCCAAGCTGGCGCTGCTGGCGGTCGAGCCGCGCCAGGAGGGCTACCACCTGCTGCCGGGCGCCGGGGTGCAGGCCCCGCCCCTGATCCTCGACAACGGCTACGGCGGCTTCTCCGAGGATGGGCGCGAGTACGTGATCCGCACCAGCGCCGGCCGGCGCACGCCCGCGCCGTGGGTCAACGTGCTGGCCAATCCGAACTTCGGCAGCGTGGTGTCGGAAAGCGGCCAGGCCTACACCTGGAGCGAGAACGCGCACGAGTTCCGCCTGACCCCGTGGGACAACGACCCCACCAGCGACCGCGGCGGCGAAACTTTCTACCTGCGCGACGAGCAGAGCGGCCGCTTCTGGTCGCCGACCGCGCTGCCGGTGCCCGCCAGCGGCGACTACCTGACCCGCCACGGCTTCGGCTACAGCGTGTTCGAGCACGCGGAGGAGGGGATGCACAGCACCCTGACCAACTTCGTCGCGCTCGACGCCTCGATCAAGTATGCGGTGCTCAAGGTGCGCAACGACAGCAGCGTGCCGCGCCGCCTGTCGGCCACCGGCTATGTCGAATGGGTGCTGGGCGACCTGCGGCCGAAATCGGCGATGCACGTGATCAGCGAGATCGACCCGGGCAGCGGCGCGCTGTTCGCGCGCAACGCCTACAACACCGAGTTCCCGGGCCGGGTCGGCTTCTTCCATGTCGATGCGAAGGCGCGCACGGTGACCGCCGACCGCAACGAGTTCATCGGCCGCAACCGCACGCTGGCCAACCCGGCGGCGATGGGGCGGGCGCGCCTGTCGGGCAAGGTCGGCGCCGCGCTCGACCCCTGCGCCGCGATCCAGGTGCCGTTCGAGCTGCAGCCCGGCCAGGAACGCGAGCTGGTGTTCATGCTCGGCGTGGCCGGGCGGCGCAATGCCGACGCCAGCGGCGTGATCCAGAGCTACAGCGGCAGCGAGGCCGCCGCCGCGGCGCTGGCCAAGGTGCACAGGCACTGGGAGCACACGCTGGGCGCGGTCCAGGTGGCCACGCCCGACCCTGCGCTCGATGCGATCGCCAACGGCTGGTTGATGTACCAGACCATCGCCTGCCGCATGTGGGCGCGCAGCGGCTTCTACCAGTCCGGCGGCGCCTTCGGCTTCCGCGACCAGCTGCAGGACGCGATGGCGATGATCCACACCGAGCCGCACATGCTGCGCGAGCACCTGCTGGTGGCGGCCGCGCACCAGTTCGTGGAAGGCGACGTCCAGCACTGGTGGCACCCGCCGCAGGACCGCGGCGTGCGCACCCACTGCTCGGACGACTACCTGTGGCTGCCGCTGGCGGCCTACCGCTATGTGATCGGCACCGGCGACCGCAGCGTGCTGACCGAGCCTGTGCCCTACCTCGAGGGGCGCATGCTGAAGGCGGACGAAGAGTCCTGGTACGACATGCCGGGCCGCTCGAACCAGTCGGGCGACCTGTACGAGCATTGCGTGCGCGCCATCAAGCGCGGCTTGCGCTTCGGCGAGCACGGCCTGCCGCTGATCGGCACTTGCGACTGGAACGACGGCATGGACCGGGTCGGCCACGAGGGCAAGGGCGAGAGCGTGTGGCTGGCGTTCTTCATGGTCGAAGTGCTGAACCGCTTCGCCGAAGTGGCGGCCGTGCACGGCGACCACGCCTTCGCCGCCACCTGCCATGCGGAGGCGATCAAGCTGGCCCAGAACGTCGAGCAGCATGCCTGGGACGGCCAGTGGTACCGGCGCGCCTACTTCGACGACGGCACCCCGCTCGGTTCGCACACCAACGACGAATGCCAGATCGACTCGATCTCGCAGAGCTGGGGCGTGCTGTCGGGCGCCGCGAACAAGGAGCGCATCGCCTCGGCCATGAAGGCGGTCGACGAGCGCCTGGTGCGGCGCGACTTCGGCCTGGTGCAGCTGCTCGATCCGCCGTTCGACAAGGGCAAGCTCAATCCCGGCTACATCCGCGGCTACGTGCCGGGCGTGCGCGAGAACGGCGGCCAGTACACCCACGCCGCGATCTGGACCGCGATGGCGTTCGCCCGCATGGGCGACGGCGAGCGCGCCTGGGAGCTGCTCGACATGATCAACCCGGTCCACCACGCCAGCACGCCGGAAGCGTGCGCGCTGTACAAGGTCGAACCCTACGTGGTGGCGGCCGACGTGTACGCGGTGTCGCCGCATGTGGGACGGGGCGGCTGGACCTGGTACACCGGCTCGTCGGGCTGGATGTACCGGCTGATCGTCGAGTCGCTGCTGGGCTTGACACGCACCGGCGATCGCCTGTCGATGGCGCCGCACCTGCCTGCCGGCTGGCCGGGTTTCGTGCTGCGCTACCGCTTCCGCGAAACGTTTTATTCCATTAGCGTGGAACGCGGCGCGCAGCCCGGCCTGGTCGTCGACGGCGTGGCGCGCGACGGCGCGATGATCGACCTGGTCGATGACTTCCGCGAGCACAAGGTCACGCTGACCGTGCGGTAAGAAATAACGATCGGCACGAAAATGTTCAGATCTGGACATTTTCGTGCTTTTCGCCACATCCGTTCAAATCGCATACGGCCAATTCCCAGCGGCACGTATCGCCCGCGCGCCTTCGCCGAAGCCGCCTTCCCCAGTATGCTCATTGCATCGAAGAAAATTCCTTGGCTTTCTGTTTAACTTATATCAATTCCGAATCAATATCCAAGCTAAATAGAATTAGTGGGTCATGTTGGTGTCATGCATAGTTGCGACAATTCATTTGCAACGTCGCTATCCAACCTGGGGGAACTAATGCGTTTGAGTACAAGAAAAATCTGGCCACAGCTGGCACTGCTGATGGCCTTTTCCGTCGGCAACATGGCGCTGGCGTCGGAAGTGGATCACCGCGAATTCGACGCCACGCTGCACGCGCCATACAAGGCCGCCGCCGACCAGAGCGAGGCCCGTGTCTTCACCCTCAGTTTCGATTATCCCCATGTCGAGCGCGCGCAGGACATCAGCTGGCGCCTCGAGCTGGCCGGGCCGGATGGCCGCGTCGTGCAGCGCTGGCAGGGCGTCGAGCGCCTGTTCCAGAAGGCGCTCGACGTCAAGGTGCGCTGGGGCGGCCGGGCCGACCACCGGCTGCTGGTCGACGGCTTGTACACCGTGCGCATGACGGCGGTGGCGCAGGATGCGGCAGGCAAGGGCAAGGCCGCCGCCAGCGAAGCGGACATCGACAAGGCCTTCGCCGGCGCCGGCGAAGTGATCGAGCAGTCGTGGGAGATCGCGGTCGGCAAGACCGACGCGGCGCCGATGCCGGCCTTCGCGCCGATGCCCACCACGCGCCCGGCGCAGCAGCAGGCAAAACAGGAAGGGCAGGCGGCGATGCTGAAGGCGCCCGCCATCGCCTCGCTGCCTTATACCGTCTACTACGCCAACCTGCACAGCCAGACCAACCACAGCGACGGCGGCGGCGCGCTGTCGAGCTGCGCCGGCTCGCAGGCGCCGCAGGCGGCGGCCTACGGGCCGGCGGACGCCTTCGCCTATGCCAAGGGCAAGGGGCTCGACATCCTGATGGCCTCCGAACACAACCACATGTACGACGGCTCCGACGCCACCAACACCGCAGCCTCGCCGGCCACCGCCAAGGCGCTGTACCAGGCCGGCCTGACCGCGGCCGCCGACTTCAATGCCGCCAACCCGAACTTCCTGGCCGTGTATGGCCTCGAATGGGGCGTCATCAACAATGGCGGCCACATGAACATCTACAACTCGCCCGAGCTGCTGCAATGGGAATTGAACAGCAGCGGCCAGCTGCTGGGCGACACCCTGACCCCGAAGGGCGACTACGCCGGCCTGTATTCGCTGATGCGCCAGCGCGGCTGGATCGGCCAGTTCAACCATCCCGCGTCGAGCGGCCAGTTCCTCGTCAACGGCGTCGCGCTCGGCTACACCGCCGACGGCGACCAGGCGATGGTGGCCTGCGAAGTGCTCAACACCTCGGCCTTCTCGACCAACACCAGCGAAACGGAAACGGGCCGCAGCAGCTATGAGGGCGCCTGCAACAAGGCGCTCGAGGCGGGCTTCCACGTATCCTTCGTGACCAACCAGGACAACCATTGCGCCAACTGGGGCGCGTCCTACACCAACCGCACCGGCATCCTGATCCCGAACGGCGTGGCGCTGACGCAGGCCAGCTTCGTCGACGCCATGAAGGCGCGCCGCGTGTTCGCGACGATGGACAAGAACTCGCAGCTGGTGCTGACCGCGAACGGCCATGTGATGGGCGAACGCTTCACCAACAGCGGCCCCCTGAACCTGGTGGCGAACTACGCCAGCACCGGCGGCCAAAGCGCATCGACGGTGGTGATCTACGAAGGCGTACCGGGCCGCAGCGGCGCGGTCAGCCAGCTGGCAAGCAGCGCCACCGCCACCATCACGCCGTCGGTCGGCGAGCACTTCTACTATGCCAAGATCACCCAGGGCGACGGCAAGATCCTGTGGTCGGCGCCGGTGTGGGTGACCCAGACCGCGGGCGGCGGCGACACCACCGCGCCGGTGGTCTCCGCAGCCGAATCGGGCAGCAGCGGCATCATCACCGTGTCGGCCAGCGCGAGCGACAACGTGGGCGTGACGCAGGTCGAGTTCTACATCGACAATGTGCTCAAGGCCAGCAGCAGCGCGCCGCCATACAACGCCACCGTCGACTCGACCCAGCTTGCCAACGGCAGCCATACGCTGGTGGCGCGCGCCTACGACGCGGCCGGCAACGCGGGCGCGTCGGCGCCCGTCGCCTTCAGCGTCAGCAACAGCGCCAGCGATACCACCGCGCCCGCGGTGACCGCCAGCGAGAGCGGCGGCAGCGGCACCATCACGCTGTCGGCCACGGCCAGCGACAATGTCGGCGTCAGCAAGGTCGAGTTCTATGTCGACAGCGTCCTGAAAGGCACCGACACCAGCGCGCCGTATTCGATGACCCTGAACTCGACCACGCTGTCGAACGGCAGCCACGCGCTGACGGCCAAGGCCTTCGATGCGGCCGGCAACAGCACGCTGTCGGCGGCGGCGAACTTCAACATCAGCAACGCCACGTCGACCCAGCTGATGCTCAACAGCGGTTTCGAATCCGGCGCCGCCTCGTGGACGGCGACGACCGGCGTGATCACCAACGACAGCGCGCAGGCGGCGCACGGCGGCAGCTACAAGGCATGGCTGAACGGCTATGGCACGGCGCACACCGACAGCGTGTACCAGTCGGTGACGATTCCGTCGGCCGCGGCCACGGCCACGCTGAAGTTCTGGCTCAGGGTGGACTCGGATGAGACGACGACCACCAATGCCTACGACACGTTGAAGGTCCAGGTGCGCAACAGCAGCAACACCGTGCTGGCGACGCTGGCGACCTACTCGAACCTGAACAAGGGGACCAGCTACCTGCAGAAGAGCTTCGACCTGTCGGCCTACAAGGGGCAGACGGTGCGGATCTACTTCCTGGGGGTGGAGGGATCGACGGTGGCGACGTCGTTCGTGGTGGACGATGTGACGGTGACGGTGCAGTAAGCGCAGCGTTAGAAGAGGGTAGGGTGGGTGAGCGCAGCGCTACCCACCCTACCCACTTTTCAATTCACAGGCCGAAACCCGCGCCCGCACCCATCAAGGTCGCGACCCCCAGCACCGCGAACAGCGCCGCCGCAATCCCGTGCACCAGCTTGAGCGGCACCTTGTTCGCGATCCTCTCCCCGAAATACACCGCCGGCACATTGGCCAGCATCATGCCCAGCGTGGTCCCCGCCACCACCGCCGCCATCGCATCGAAGCGCGCGGCCAGCGCCACCGTCGCCACCTGGGTCTTGTCCCCCATCTCGGCCAGGAAGAAGGCGATCAGCGTCGTCGTGAACACGCCATAGCGCGCCAGCTTCGCCTCGCCTTCGTCCAGCTTGTCCGGCACCATGATCCACGCCGCCATCGCCAGGAAGGACAGGCCCAGCACCCAGCGCAATACGTCCGCCCCGAGCGCTGCGCCGACCCAGGCGCCGACCGTCGCCGCGAAGGCGTGGTTGGCGATGGTGGCGACGAAAATGCCGGCCACGATCGGCAGCGGACGGCGAAAACGCGCCGCCAGCAGGAAAGCGAGCAGCTGGGTCTTGTCGCCGATTTCGGCCAGCGCGACGATGCCGGTGGAAAGCAGGAAGGCGTCCATTGGGGTATTTGCCATGAAGGGATGCCAGATCATAGCAGGGCACGCCGTGTCAATACCGCCCGCCTGCGCTTTCGCGGGGCGGCGGGAAATGCTATCCTGCACGCGCTCGCGGGCTATCCGCCCGCGCATAAGGATATCGAGACCCATGAACATCCACCACATCCTGCGCGCTGCGGCGTGCATCCTGCTAGCCCAGTGGAGCGCATGTGCGTTCGCGCTTGATCCGCTCAGCTACGCGCGCTACGACCAGGTGCGCACCACCTCGCTGCACATGGACCTGAAGGCGGACTTCGGCAAGAAGACGCTGGCCGGTTTCGCCGAACTGTCGCTCGACTGGCTCGACAAGTCGGCACGCACGCTCGACCTGGACACGCGCGAACTGGCGATCTCCAAGGTGCAGGCGCTGGGCGCCGACGGCAGCTGGACCAGCGTGCCGTTCACGCTCGACAAGCTCGACGCCGAGAAAGGCCAGGCGATGCGCATCGCGCTCTCCACCCAGCCGGCCAGGGTGCGCATCCATTACCGCACCGCGCCGACCGCCACCGCGCTGCAGTGGCTCAAGCCGGTGCAGACCATGTCGGGCAAGCGCCCCTTCATGTTCAGCCAGTCGCAGAACATCAACGCCCGCTCGTGGGTGCCGGTGCAGGACACGCCCGCCGTGCGCTTCACCTACAGCGCACGCATCGAGGCGCCGCAGGGCCTGCGCGTGGTGATGAGCGCGGACAACGACCCCACGGCGACAGGCAAGGGCGGCTGGACCTTCAAGATGCCGCAGCCGATTCCATCCTACCTGCTGGCGATCGCGATCGGCGAGATCGAGGCGCGCACGCTGGGTCCCCGTACCGGCGCCTATGCGGAACCGAAGCGTATCGACGCGGCGGCCTACGAACTGGCCGACACCGAGAAGATGATCGACGCCGCCGAATCGCTGTACGGGCCATATCGCTGGGGGCGCTACGACATGCTGGTGCTGCCGCCGTCGTTCCCGATCGGCGGCATGGAAAACCCGCGCCTGACCTTCCTGACGCCGACCATGATCGCGGGCGACCGCAGCCTGGTCGACCTGGTCGCGCACGAGCTGGCGCACAGCTGGTCCGGCAACCTGGTCACCAACGCCTCGTGGAAGCATTTCTGGCTCAACGAAGGCACGACCACCTATGTGACCACCCGCATCCTCGAAAAGATCTACGGCGAGGAAGTGGCCACCATGAACCTGCAGCTGGAACAGGAAGAAGCGCTCGCCTCGCTCGCCGCCATCAAGCCGGCAAAGCAGGCGCTGGTGACGAAGGACAAGGACCTGAGCGCCGACGAGTACACCGACGACGGCCTGGCCTACCCGAAGGGCGCGTGGTTGCTGCGCACGCTGGAGCAGCGCGCCGGCCGCGCCGTGTTCGATCCCTTCCTGCGCGGCTGGTTCGACCAGCACGCGTTCCAGAGCGTGACCACCGGCCAGTTCGTCAGCTACCTGCGCGCCAAGCTGCTCGACAAGCACCCGGAGGTGATGAGCGAGGCGGAGCTGGAAGAGTGGCTGTACGGGCCCGGGATTCCGGCCAGCGCGCCGCGCGCGGTGTCGGCCCGCCTGGGCGCCCTCGATGCCGCGCGCGCCGCCTGGCTGGGCGGCAGCCTGCCGACGGCGAAGCTTCCCACCAGTGGCTGGACCGCCAACGAGTGGATGAAATTCCTGAACGACATCGACAACAAGGCCAGCGCCGCGCAGCTCAAGGAACTCGATGCCGCCTTCGGTCTCGGCGCCACGAAGAACAACGAGGTGGCGTTCCGCTTCCACCGCGCCGCCATCCACGCCGGCTACCGCAACGTCCGCAAGCCGCTCGAGGCATTCCTGATGAGCGTGGGCCGGCAGAAGTTCGTGGTGCCGCTGTACACGGCGCTGCGCAAGGAGCCGCAGGACAAGGCGTGGGCCGAGGCGGTCTACAAGCAGGCGCGCGAGCGCTACCACCCGGTCACGCAAGCGAGCGTGGACAAGGCAATGGCGGGAAAGGCCAAATGAACATGACGACGATGAACAACATGAAGACCCTGGCCGCGGCCATCCTGATCGCTTCCGGCAGCGCCACCGCGTTCGCGCAGGCGCCGGCCGCACCTGCCGCCGCCAGCGCCGCGGCGCCGGCCTTCGAGCTCGAGGCTGATGTCAACCGCGCCCTGAAAACCTTCGATGTGCCGGGCATGGCGATTGCCATCGTCAAGGACGGCAAGGTGGTCGCCGCGCGCGGTTTCGGCGTGCGCAAGGCCGGCCAGCCGGCGCCGGTGGACGGCAAGACGGTGTTCGAGATCGCGTCCAACTCCAAGGTGTTCACCGCCGCCGCGCTGGCGATGCTGGTCGACGAGGGCAAGCTGGCGTGGGACGATCCGGTCACCAGGCACCTGCCCGACTTCCAGATGTACGACGCCTACGTGACCAAGGAAATGACGGTGCGCGACCTGCTGGTGCACCGCAGCGGCCTGGGGCTCGGGGCGGGCGACCTGTTGTGGTGGCCGACGACGAACTTCAGCACCGACGACATCATCCACCGCCTGCGCTACGTCAAGCCGGCGACGAGCTTCCGCGCCAGCTACGCCTACGACAACCTGCTGTACATCGTGGCCGGCAAGATCATCGCCCAGAAGTCCGGCAAGACCTGGGGCGAGACCATGCGCGAGCGCATCCTCAAACCGCTTGGCATGAACACCACTACCACCAGCCTGGCGGAAAACGCGGGCAATGCCAACGTCTCCGCACCGCACAGCAAGGTCAACGGCAAGAACGTGCCGGTCAAGCCGATGCCGGTCGATAACGCCGTCGGCGCCTGCGGCATCAACACCAGCGCTGAGGACATCGCGCGCTGGATGACCGTGCTGCTCGACGGCGGCGCCGTCGCCAGCGCCGGCAAGGATGCGCAGGGCAAGGAGGTGCGCCTGTTCAGCGCCGCGCGGAGCGCCGAGATCTTCACCCCGCAAACGCCGATGCGCATCAGCGAACCGCCGGCGGCGCTGGCGGCGACCAAACCGAACTTCTTTGCCTACGGCCTGGGCCTGCAGCTGCGCGACTACAAGGGCAAGAAGCTGGCGATGCATGGCGGGGCCCTGCAGGGCTTCTACTCGCGCGTGGTGATGGTGCCGGAAGCGAAGCTGGGCATCGCGATCCTGACCAACGCAGAGAACGGGTATGCGATGACCGCGCTGCAGTACCGCATGCTGGATCATTACCTGGACGCGGCGCCGAGCGACTGGATCAAGCTGCTCGCCGATGCCGAGCACGAGGCACACGCCAAGGAAGCGGCGCGCCTGAAAAGCGCCGGTGCGGCGCGCGCGGCCAAGTCGCAGCCATCGCTGCCGCTGGCGTCATACGACGGCGAGTACCAGGACGCGTGGTACGGCGCGGTGACGATCAAGCCGGTGGGCGGCAAGCGGGTGATGAGTTTTTCGAAGACGCCCGACCTGACCGGGGAACTGGAGCACTTCCAGCACGATACCTTCATCGTGCGCTGGAAGGAGCGCAATTTCAACGCCGACGCGTACGTAACCTTCGCGCTCAATCCGGACGGCAGCATCGAGCGCATGAAGATGGCGCCGATTTCGACCGAGACGGATTTCAGCTATGACTTCCAGGATCTGTTGTTCACCCCGGTGAAGCCGCCGAAGGCGAAGTAAGTTCCCTGCAGTGGCGTAAATTGAGGGTAGGGTGGGTGAGCGCAAGCGCTACCCACCAAGCGTCATCGGCGGCTCGTGGTGGGTAGCGCATGCGCTCACCCACCCTACGCCACTTTTTACGTCCCGGAGCTACTTCCCGTTCCAGACATCCAGCATATCCTGCGACCCCTGCGCGCGGATGCCGTTATCGGTCAGCACGGTCTCGGTCGCAGCCAGCATCTCCTTGCGCGGCAGGACGATGGTCTCGCCCGCGCGCTGGTCGAAGTGGAGCACGATCAGCTCATCCTTCAAGTCGCGCAGCGTGGCCACCAGGTGGCGCAGGCTCTTGACCGGCACCCTGTTCACCGAGTACACGACGGCGCCGAAGCGGTTGCTGTAGCCGGTCACCAGCTTGTGCGGGAAGAACGGCGAACTCACCACCACCAGCTCTTCGCGCTCGGTGTCGGCGAAGTCGCCGCGCCTGGTCACCAGCGGGCTGGCCATGTAGCTCATCGCCGCCATCAGCTGGGGATTGGCCGTGGCCACCGATGCGAATTCGGCCGACGCGCGCGAGAACACGATCGGGCCGTAGATGAAGAACGAGGGGTAGGTCCCGTCCAGCTCCGGCACCAGCATGCGGCGCGGTCCGCCGACCGGGAGCTGCACTTCCATGCTCTTCCCGCCGCGCACGATCGTCAGCGGCACCTTGCCCTGTTTCGCCATCTGCTGCACCTTGTACTGGAAGCGCACGCGCAGGTTCGATCCCAGCTTGACCATGGCCTGGTTGTCGATCGGGGCGTCGCCGATGCGGGTGATCACGTCCCACTCGCGCAGCGGGTGGTTCGGATCGGTCGAACGCGGGCGCTGCACGACCGCCCCTTCGACACTGCGGTCGAGCTTGAGGTAGTTGCGCAAGGCGGGATTTTCCAGCGTCTGGATGTCGTCGGCGATGGACGGCTTGCCGTCGTATTTGCCGTCGGCGACGTCGGCCAGGAACAGCTCGACCTCTTCGTTCGGGATGATGTAGCCGATGTTCTGCGCGTTGGCGGCGCCGGAGAAGGCCAGGCCGATCATCCTGTCGCCCGAGATCGCAGGGCCGCCGCTGTTGCCCGGGTTGATGGCGGCGTCGATCTGGATCCGCAGGCCGGACGTGCCCATGCGGTAGTTGACGAACTCGATGCGCGAGACGATGCCCTTGGTGATCGACAGCGAATTGCCGCCAGTCGGGTAGCCATACGCAAGCACCGGTTCGCGCACGTCCGGCAGCACGGTGGCGCGCTTGACGGCGGGGCGCTTGTCGAAGAACGATTCGTCATCGAGCTTGAGTACCGCCAGGTCGATGCCGCGCGCGATTGCCACCACGGTCGCCGATACCTTGTCGCCGGCCTGGTTGGCCTGCACCTGCACCTGGCTGGCATAGCCGACTACGTGCGCATTGGTCAGGATGCGCTTGCCTTCGATGATCACGCCGGATCCGGTGACGTCGGCCGGCGCCGCCTTCGACCACGGCTTGAACGGGTCCGGGCGGCGCAGGGTGGAGAACACCTTGACCACCGAATTTTCCAGCGCCGCCTGGACGGCCGGGGATGGCGCGGCGTCGGCGGCGGGGGACTGGGCATGGGAGGCAAGGCTGGCGCAGCCGATGATGGCGGCGCCGAAGATGCGGGAAATTCTCATTGTCGATCTCGAGGTGGGGGCTTGCGCCGGCGCGAAGGCGCCGGCGCGCTGGGTGTTACGGTTTGACGAACTTGAGCGTCATGCGGTCGCTCTCGCCGATCGCCAGGTACTTGGCGCGGTCGGTGTCCTTGTTGGTCAGCACCGGCGGCAGGGCCCAGACGCCGCCCTTGTGGTCGGCCGTGTCCTTCGGATTGGCGTTGATCTCGGACTTGGCGGCGAGCTTGAAGCCGGCGCTTTCCAACATCTTGATGACATACGCCTCATGCATGTAGCCGGTGTCGTAGCTGGCCGGACGCGCTGCCGGCAGGCGGTGTTCGACCACGCCGAGCACGCCGCCCGGTTTGAGGCTGTCGTAGGCCGCCTTGAACACGGTTTTCAGCTTGTCGTCGCCCTGGTCGGCCCAGTTGTGGACATTGCGGAAGGTGAGCACCATGTCCGCGCTGCCCGGCGCGGCGAAATTGTAGGTCTTGCCCGGCTCGAACACGCCGCGCTGCACCTTGTCGTAGATGCCGGGGTTGGCGGCCACTTTCTTGCTGAAGTTGTCGCCTTCCTTCGGCGCGGAGCCGGCGGCGATCAGCTTGCCCTTCTCGCGCAGGTAGGGCGCCAGGATCTCGGTGTACCAGCCGCCGCCCGGCGCCAGTTCGACCACCGTCATGGTCGGCTTGATGCCGAAGAAGGCCAGTGTTTCGGCCGGGTGGCGGTACACGTCGCGCGCGCTGTTGGCGGCGGCGCGGTGGCTGCCGGCGATGGCGGCCTTGAGGGCGTCGTCGGCATGTGCGGCGCCGGCTGCCGATGCAGCCAGCATGGCCGCGAGGATCAGTCGTTTCATAGTGCGAGGTTCTCCATGGTGGTGGTCAGGATAATCAATAGATCATCAAGCAAGCTTGCGTTGTGGTCAAGCGCAATCTGGGTGTATAAGACTTGCTTAAGTCATGCATGCTTGCGTCCCATGAAACATGCATATATTTTGTCCGCGCCGGGCGCCGCGGACACCGCCGCGGACACTGCGGACACCGGCGGCGGACAGGCGGACACAATCGGATCAAGGACTTAGCTGGTGGCACGGACATTGCGTTAACGATTTTCTAATTCAAGCTGCTTGGACGGCGTGTTTACAGGACCTCACTTTCGAACGAAGGAGTAACGATGGAACGACGTGCTTTTCTCAATCTTGGCGGCCTGGCGATGGGCTCCATGCTGCTGCCGGCCTTCGGCCACGCAATCGCCGCCGAGGAGCTCCTCAATCCGCTGGCCGCCAGGTTCAAGAAGACGCTGGCCGACACCGCCCTGGGCGCCGCCACCGCCGCCGGCGCCAGCTATTGCGACGTGCGCATCGGCCGCTACCTGAACCAGTTCATCACCACGCGCGACCTGAACGTCGAAAGCGTCACCACCACCGAATCGGTCGGCGTCGGCATCCGCGTCATCGCCGGCGGCGCCTACGGTTTCGCCGCCACCGCCGACATGTCGCCCGATTCGGTGGCCGCAGCCGCGCGCCAGGCGGTGGCGATCGCCAAGGCGAACGCCAGGCTGCAGACGCAGCCGGTGCAGCTGGCGCCGGTCAAGGGCGTGGGCGAGGTGGCCTGGGCCACGCCGTTCACCAAGGACTGGCGCGCGGTGCCGATCAAGGAGAAGACCGAGCTGCTGATCGCCGCCAACAAGGCCGGCCTCGACGCCGGCGCCACTTTCATGCAGTCGCTGATGTTCCAGGTGAACCAGCAGAAGTACTTCGCCTCCACCGACGGTTCCTATATCGACCAGGACGTGCACCGCATGTGGGTGCCGGTGACCGCCACCGCGGTCGACAAGGCGACCAACAAGTTCCGTTCACGCCAGGGGCTGGGCGCGCCGGTCGGCATGGGCTACGAATACCTGGACGGCCGTCCGGAGCACAAGGTCAAGGCCGCCGGCGGCGTGGCCACGCTCTACACCAAGTCCTACGACCTGGTCGAGGATGCGCGCGCCGCCGGCCGCCAGGCGAAAGAGAAGCTGACCGCGCCCTCGGTCAAGCCGGGTAAATACGACCTGGTGCTCTCGCCCGAGCACATGTGGCTGACGATCCACGAATCGGTCGGGCATCCGACCGAGCTCGATCGGGTGCTGGGCTACGAGGCCAACTTCGCCGGCACCAGCTTCGCCACGCTCGACAAATGGGAGTCGAAGAAATTCAAGTACGGCGCCGAACGCGTCAACTTCGTCGCCGACAAGACGATCCCCGGTTCGCTGGGCGCGGTCGGCTACGACGACGAAGGCGTCAAGTGCAAGAGCTGGGACATCGTCAAGGACGGCATCCTGGTCAACTACCAGGCCACGCGCGACCAGGCGCATATCATCGGCGAGAAGGAGTCGCACGGCTGCTCGTATGCGGACAACTGGAGCAGCGTGCAGTTCCAGCGCATGCCGAACGTGTCGCTCGCGGCGGGCAAGAAGCGCCTGACGCCGGACGAGCTGGTGAAGGACGTCAAGAAGGGCATCTACATCGTCGGCGACGGCTCGTTCTCGATCGACCAGCAGCGCTACAACTTCCAGTTCGGCGGCCAGCTCTTCTACGAGATCAACAACGGCAAGATCGGCGGCCAGATCGAGGACGTGGCCTACCAGTCCAACACCCAGGAATTCTGGAGTGCGTGCAGCGCGATCTGCGACGAGCGCGACTGGCGCATGGGCGGCTCTTTCTTCGACGGCAAGGGGCAGCCGAGCCAGTCGAGCACCGTGTCGCACGGCTCGAGCACCACGCGCTTCAATGGCATCAATGTGCTGAACACCGCACGCAAGATCGGCTGACCCGGGGCCAGACATGAAAATGCCGACCCAGGATGAAGCAAGGCGCATCTGCGAACGCGCGATCTCGATGTCGCGCGCCGACGAGTGCATCGTCAGCATCAGCGGCGAACGCACCGGGAACATCCGCTATGCGCGCAACAACGTCTCGACATCCGGCCTGACCAACGACATGGTGCTTGGCATCCAGGTTGCCTTCGGCACGCGCCAGGGCACGGCCACGATCAACGAGTTCGACGACAAGTCGCTCGAGAAGGCCGTGCGGCGCGCGGAAGACCTGGCCCGGCTGGCGCCGGAGAACCCGGAGTTCATGCCGGCCATCGCCAGGCCGGACTACAAGGCATCCCGGACCTTCATCGATGCCACCGCCGCCATCGATGCCGAGTACCGCGCCCGGCTGGCCGCCTACAGCATCGAGGCATGCCGCAAGAAACAGCTGGTGGCGGCCGGCTACTTTACCGACCGCATGATCCTCGATGCGGCCGCCAATTCGAATGGCGCCTTCGGCTACCAGCTGTCGACCGATGTCGACTTCACCTGCACCGTGCGCACCGGGGACGGGCGCGGTTCGGGCTGGGCCAGGCGCTCGGCCACCGACGTGGCACGCTTCGAGCCGCGCGAGGTGTCGGACGTGGCAATCGAAAAGGCCCTGCGCTCGGTGCAGGCGCGGGCGCTGGAGCCGGGCCGCTACACGGTGATCCTGGAGCCGGCCGCCACCTCGGACCTGATCGGCTACATGCTGTCCGGCTTCGACGCGCGCCAGGCGGACGAGGGCCGCAGCTTCCTGTCGAAAAAGGGCGGCGGCAACCGCCTCGGGCAGAAGCTGTTCGACCAGCGCGTCAACATCCATAGCGACCCGTGGGACGCGGACGTCCCGGTGCTGCCCTGGGACGGCAATACGATGCTGGCGCGCGAGCGCAGGCACCTGGTCAAGGATGGCAAGGTCGCGGCGCTCGACTACTCGCTGTTCTGGGCCAAGAAACAAGGCGTGCGCCCGGTAGGCGCGCCCGGCAATATCATCATGGCGGGCAGCGACAAGTCGACCGCGGAGCTGATCGCCAGCACCCGCAAGGGCGTGCTGGTGACCCGCACCTGGTATATCCGCGAGGTCGACCCGCAATCGGCCCTGCTGACCGGGCTCACGCGCGACGGCACCTTCTACATCGAGAACGGCAAGATCAAGTACCCGATCAAGAATTTCCGCTTCAACGAGAGCCCGGTGACCATGTTGAACAACATCGAGGAGATCGGCAAGCCGCAGGTCATCGCCGGCGACGAGGTGCCGTACTCGATGTCGATCCCGCCGATGAAAGTGCGGGACTTTAACTTCACGTCGCTGTCCGACGCGGTGTGACCATCGAGGAGAAAGTGTGGAACGACGTACCTTCCTGAAAATCAGCAGCGGCGCCGCCGGTGTGATGCTGGTGCCGGTGTTCGGCAACGCCATCGCCGCCGAGGAACTGGTGGCGCCGATGGCGCTGCCCTTCAAGAAGTCGCTGGCCGATGCCGCCCTGAATGCGGCCACCAAGGCCGGCGCCGGCTATTGCGACGTGCGCATCGGGCGCTACCTGAACCAGGCGATCACCACGCGCGACCTGCTGGTCCAGAACATCGTCAATACAGAATCGATCGGCGTCGGCGTGCGCGTGATCGTGAATGGCGCCTACGGCTTCGCCGCCACCGACGACCTGTCGCTCGATGCGATCGCCAACGCGGCGCGCCAGGCCGTGGCGATCGCGCGCGCCAACGCCAGGCTGCAGGCCGAGCCCCTGCGCCTGGCGCCGGTCAAGGGCGTGGGCGAGGCCGCCTGGGCCACGCCGTTCACGCGCGACTGGCGCACAGTGCCGGTCAAGGACAAGACCGAGATGCTGATCGCCGCCAACAAGGCCGGGCTGGACGCGGGCGCGAGCTTCATGACGTCGTCGCTGTTCCAGGTCAACCAGCAGAAGTATTTTGCTTCGACCGATGGCTCGTATATCGACCAGGATGTGCATCGCCTGTGGTCGCCGCTGACGGCCACCGCGGTGGACAAGGCCAGCAACCGCTTCCGTTCGCGCGACGGCCTGGCCTCGCCGGCCGGCATGGGCTACGAATACTTCGACGCGCGGCCCGAGCACAAGGTGAAGGCGGCGGGCGGCGTGGCCACCCTGTATACCGATTCCTACGACATCGTCGAGGATGCCCGCGCGGCGGGCCGCCAGGCGAAGGAGAAGCTGGGCGCCAAGACGGTCGAACCGGGCAAGTACGACCTGGTGCTCAGCCCCGAACACCTGTTCCTGACGATCCACGAGTCGGTCGGCCACCCTACCGAGCTCGATCGGGTGCTGGGCTACGAGGCCAACTACGCGGGCACCAGCTTCGCCACGCTCGACAAGTGGCGGACCAGGAAATTCAAGTTCGGCGCCGAGCGCGTCAACTTCATCGCCGACAAGACCGCGCCGCGCTCGCTGGGTGCGGTCGGCTACGACGACGAAGGCGTCAAGTGCAAGAGCTGGGACATCATCAGGGACGGCGTGCTGGTCAACTACCAGGCCACGCGCGACCAGGCCCACATCATCGGCGAGAAGGAATCGCACGGCTGCTCGTACGCGGACAGCTGGGACAGCGTGCAATTCCAGCGCATGCCGAACGTGTCGCTGGCGCCCGGCAAGAAGCCCTTGACGCCGGACGAGATGGTCGCCGACGTCAAGAAGGGGATCTACATCCTCGGACGCGGCTCGTACTCGATCGACCAGCAGCGCTACAACTTCCAGTTCGGCGGCCAGCTGTACTTCGAGATCAGGAACGGCAAGATCGCCGGCCCGCTGGAAGACGTGGCCTACCAGTCCAACACCCAGGAATTCTGGAACGCCTGCAGCGCGATCTGCGACCAGCGCGACTACCGCCTGGGCGGCTCCTTCTTCGACGGCAAGGGCCAGCCGAGCCAGGTCAGCGCCGTATCGCACGGCTCGGCCACCACCCGTTTCGACGGCATCAACGTGATCAACACCGCTCGCAAGATCGGCTAAGGAGACCTTCAGGATGAAACAGCTTAACCAGGACGAAGCAAAACGCATCTGCGACCGCGTGATGAGTTTCTCGAAAGCCGACGAATGCAGCGTGGTGCTGGGCGGCGGGCGTACCGGGAACATCCGCTATGCGCAAAACACCGTGTCCACCGCGGGCCTGACCGAGAACCGCACGCTGACCGTCAGCGTCGCCTTCGGCAAGCGCCAGGGCACGGCCTCGATCAACGAGTTCGACGACAAGTCGCTCGAGCGCGCCGTGCGCCGCGCCGAGGACGTCGCGCGGCTGGCGCCGGAAAATCCGGAGTTCATGCCGGCGCCGGGCAAGCAGGCGTTCAAGGCCACGCCGACCTTCAGTGCAAGCACCGCCGCCATCGACCCGGACTTCCGCGCCGAAGTGGCGTCGCACAGCATCCTGGCCGGGCGCAAGAACAAGCTGGTCACGGCAGGCTACTTCGTCGACACCAGCGGCTTCCAGGCGATCGCCAACTCGAACGGCGTGTTCGCGTTCCAGGAGTCGACCGGCGTCAACTTCACCTGCACCGCGCGCACCGAAGACGGCCGCGGTTCGGGCTGGGTCAGCCGCTCCGCCAACGACGTGCGCCGTTTCGATGCGCGCGAAGCATCCGACGTGGCGATCGACAAGGCGCTGCGCTCGGTCGAGGCCAAGGCGCTCGAGCCGGGCCGCTACACGGTGATCCTGGAGCCGGCCGCAAGCTCGGACCTGATCAGCGTGATGTTCAATAATTTCGACGCGCGCCGCGCCGACGAAGGCCGCAGCTTCCTGTCCAGGAAGGGCGGCGGCAATCGCCTCGGCGAAAAGCTGTTCGACGAGCAGGTCAACATCTGGGCCGACCCGTGGGACAAGGACGTGGCGGTGCGCCCGTGGGACACCGCGCAGATGCTGGCGCGCGAACGCACCGATGTCATCAAGGACGGGCGCATCGTGTCGATGAGCTACTCGCGCTACTGGGCCGAGAAGCAGAAGGCGAAGGCATCTGGCCGCCACGGCAACATGATCATGGCCGGCGGCGGCAAGTCGCTCGAGGAGCTGATCGCGTCCACCAAGAAGGGCATCGTCGTCACCCGCACCTGGTATATCCGGATGGTCGATCCGCAGTCGCTGCTGCTGACGGGCCTGACGCGCGACGGCACCTTCTACGTCGAGAACGGCAAGATCAAGCACCCGGTGAAGAACTTCCGCTTCAACGAGAGCCCGGTCTCCATGCTCAACAACATCGAGGAACTGGGCAAGCCGGTCGTCATGAGCGGCGACGAGACCAGCCTGCTGATGGTGGTGCCGGCGATGAAGCTGCGCGACTTCAACTTCGCCTCGCTGTCCGACGCGGTCTGACGGGACGCCCGTGCCAAGCTACGACTTCTACTTCACGCGCCTGGTCTACGAATCGGGCGACTGGGACGTGGACATCCGCATGCCGAGCAACGTCCTGAACTCGCTTGTCGAGTACACGACCCTGCGCGTCGACCCGGTGGAGAAGGTCGTCGCGCTGTCGGACCCGAAGATGCTGGAGGCGCCGTTCTGCTACCTGGCCGGCCACAAGCTGGTGCAGTTTACGCCCGCCGAGCGCAGGAACTTCGAGCGCTACGTGCGTGGCGGCGGCTTCGTGTTCGTGGACGACTGCAACCACGATATCGACGGCCTGTTCGCCAAGTCCTTCGAGGCCGAACTGGCGCGCATGTTCGGACCGAAAACGCTCAAGAAAATCCCCAACAGCCATCCCTTGTATTCGAGCTTCTTCCAGTTCGACGGCCCGCCCAACACGGCCAACGAGCTCAATGGCTGGGGCGACGACCTGGTGCACGACTACCTGAAGGCGATCGAAATGAGCAATCGCGTGCGGGTGCTGTACTCGAACAAGGACTACGGCTGCGAGTGGGACTACGACTTTCGCAACAAGCGCTGGCTGGTCGTCGACAACACGCGCTTCGCCGTCAACATCATCCAATATGCCCTGGGAGCCTGATTGTGCAGCAAGCCGAAGCAATAGCATGGAATGAATCCGAGATCGCGGACCTGACGGCGAAAGTCGGCGCCCTCAAGGCCAGCATGGCCAAGGTCATCGTCGGCCAGGACGAGGTGATCGAGTCGCTGGTGATCTGCCTGCTGGCCGGCGGCCACGCGCTGGTCGAAGGCGTGCCGGGCCTGGGCAAGACGCTGCTGGTCAAGTCGCTGGCGCAAGCCACCGACATGCAGTTCCGGCGGGTGCAGTTCACGCCCGACCTGATGCCTTCGGATATAGTCGGCACCGAGATCCTCGAGGAAGACATGGCCACGCGCCAGCGCGTGTTCCGCTTCCAGCAGGGACCGGTGTTTACCCAGGTGCTGCTGGCCGACGAGATCAATCGCGCGCCGCCCAAGACCCAGTCCGCGCTGCTCGAGGCGATGCAGGAACGCGCCGTCACCTTCGCCGGCCAGACCCACCGGCTGCCGCAGCCCTTCTTCGTGCTGGCGACCCAGAACCCGATCGAGCAGGCCGGCACCTATCCCTTGCCGGAAGCGCAGCTCGACCGCTTCCTGCTGCGCATCGACGTCGGCTATCCGAGCGAGGACGAGGAAATGACGATGGTCTCGCGCACCACTCACGCCGGACTGCTCGATGCCACCCCGGCGATGGACGTGGCCAGCCTGCTGCGCCTGCAGTTGCTGGTGCGCGATATCGAGATCGGCGAACACCTGCTGCGCTACGCGACCCGGCTGGTGCGCGCGACCCGGCCGCAGGACAGCAAGGTGGCCAGCGTGGTCAAGCACGTCGGCTGGGGCGCCGGGCCGCGCGCGGGACAGGCGCTGGTGCTGGCATCGAAGGCGCGCGCGCTGATGCATGGGCGCCTGGCCGTCACCCGCGACGACATCGGCGCGATGCTGCTGCCGGTGCTGGCGCACCGGGTGCTGCGCAACTTCGAGGCGGAGGCGGACGGCGTGGCCATCGCCGACATCCTGGCCGCGCTGCGCAACGACATCCGCGTCGACCAGGCGCACTGAGTTTCATGCAGGCCACGCCCGCGCTGCTCGCGCACACCGCCGACCTGAACCTGGTCATCCGCCATGTGCTGGCGGGGCTGGGCCACGGCATCCACGCGGGCCGCGAGCGCGGGGCCGGCGTCGAATTTTCCGAGTACCGCGCCTATGCGCCGGGCGACGAATGGCGCCGGGTCGACTGGAAACTGCTGGCGCGCGCCGACCGCTACTATGTGCGCGAGGCCGAGCGCGACAGTCACGTCGCCGTCTGGCTGTGGCTCGATGCGAGCGCCTCGATGGCCGAGCCGAGCCGCCGCATTCCGGGCTTGTCCAAACTGTGGTTCGCGCGCACCCTGCTGGCCTGCGTTGCCGCCATCGCGCAGCGCCAGGGCGACGCCTTCGGGCTGGTGGTGTGCGGCGGCGGGCGGATGCAGTTCACCCCGGCGGCGCGCGGGCCGCGCCAGATGCAGCGGGTGCTGGCGCAGCTGTCGCGCATCGAGGCGAACGGCGTGCTGCCCGGCGCCGCCAGCCTGCGCGCAGGCCTGCATTTCGCCCGCTCGCCCAGCCTGGTGTTCGCCGCCAGCGACTTCCTCGACTGGCCGTCGCCGATGTCGGAGACCCTGTTGCGCCTGCGCCACATGCAGCACGACGTGCGCGCCTTGTGCCTGCGGACCGAGGCGGAGCGCGACGCCAGCTTCGATATCGACGCCGTGTACTGCGATCCGGAGCAGGGCGAAGGCGTGTTCCGCTTCGGCGCCGACGCGCAGGCAAGCTACCGCGAACGGCTGGCCGGACATTTCGCCGCGATGACGGCGCAGTGCCGCCGGCACGACATCCCGGCCATGGCCGCCTGCATCGAGCAGCCGCTCGAGGCGGTGCTGCGCACCTGGCTGAAGCAGGCGGGGCGCACTTGAACGCGCTGTGGTGGCTGGCGTTGCCGGTTCTGCTGCTGCCGGTCTGGTGGCACCGCCAGCGGCGCGAGCGGCAGCGCGCCGCGCCGCTGGCCACCGCGCGCTTCCTGCCGCGCGCCCAGCCGCAGCAGCGGCGCGTGTGGCAATGGGTGGAACGCCTGTTGCTGCTGGTGCGCTGCCTGCTGCTGGCGACCGTGATCGCCTGGCTGGCGGACTTGGTGCTGCCGTGGCGCGGCGACACCGTGCTGGTGGCGGCAGGTACCGATGCCGCATGGGCTGGCAAACAGGCGGGGCAGGCGGGTTTCGGAAATGCGAGCCGGATCGTGCTGCCGACCGCCGACGCGCTGGGCTGGCTGCGCGAGCATGAGCGCGAATGGCGCGGCGATGCGCGCCTGCTGGTGCTGGGCGGCGTGCCGCTGGGCGCGCAGGCGCCGCGTTTCCGCCATGCCGTCGAGCTGCGCACGCATCCGGCCAGCTACGCCGCCACCGAACACCGGGTTGCCATCTTCAGCGAGCGTACCACCCAGTGGGCAGCCTTGTTCGGCGCGCTCGACGGCGCGCGCCGCTACCGCGTGGACAGCCAGCCAGGCGGCCGTGCAGAACTGGTGGTATGGGACCTGCCGCACGCGCCGCCGCCGGGCCTGGACGCGCCCTTGTGGTGGGTCGGCCAGGGATCGCTGGCCCATTTCCCGGAGCTGGCCACGGCCGCCTCCGCCGGCCTGCTGCGCTACGCCGACAGCGCGCGCGGGCGCCTGTGGAGCAGCCCGTCCTGGCCGGTGCGCGACATCGACGGCGCGCGCGCCCTGTACGCCAGCTGGCAGCGCCTGCACTATCCGCCGGTCCCCTACATCGCGCCATCGCAACTGATTGCCGCCAGCCCTGGCGTGGTGCAGCCGGTCGGCAGCGGCCCCTTGCGCGAGGTGCTGGCGATCGCGCTGCTCATGCTGTTCGCCGTCGAGAGGAGCCTGGCGCATGCGCGAAGACGCTGACCTGCAGGCGATGATGCTGCGGGCCGCTTTGTGGCGCCGCGCCCCGCTATGGCTGGGCAGCGTGCTGCCATGGTGCCTGCTGCTGTCAGTGCCGGGCCTGCTGCTGTGGGCCGCGTGGCTTGCGGCCGACGTGCTGCGCCTGCGGCGCCGGGTGCGGTGCGAATGGATGCGCTGGCTCGACGGCGCCCTGCCGGAGCTGGAGGACAGCACGGCCTTGCTGGTCGAGGCGCGCTCGCCGGTGGCAAGGCTGCAGCGCCGCCGGCTGCTGCTGCGCGCCGCGAATGCGCTCACGCCCGGCCAGTTTGCCAGTGTGGCGAGGATGCACGCGAAGCCGGGCTATCCGTGGCTGGCGCTCAGCGTCATCGCCGCGGCCGGACTGTGGACTTGGCAGGGTACGCGCGCCGGCGACTTGCCGTCGCTGGCGGCGGCACTCGGCGGCGCTGGCTCGGCCGATGAGCTGGTGCTGCGCGTCGTGCCGCCGCGCTACACCGGCGTGGCGCCATTCACGACGAAGCCGCGCGAACTGCAGGTGCCGGCGCAGAGCGAAGTGTCGTGGTGCCTGCAGCAGCCGCGCAGCGACGACCGGCCGATCGAGTTGAGCGACGGCCAGCGGCTCGCGCTTGGACGCGAGTGCGCACGCTGGCAGGCCACGGAATCGCTTTTCTGGCGCTGGAGCGGCGAGCGGCATACCCTGCGCGTGATACTCGACCAGCCGCCGCGGGTCGCCGTCAGCCAGCCAAAGGAAATGGTGCAGCAGCTGGCAGCCGATACGGCCAATGCCGCTATCGCGGTGGCGGTCAGCGACGATTACCAGGTGCGGCGCGCCACGCTGCACCTGACGCTGGCACGCGGCAGCGGCGAGAACATCCGCTTCTCGGACCGCGAGATCCCGCTGCCGGCGTCGAACGATCCCCGTACCCGAAACTGGGCGAAACAATGGACGCTGCAGGAACTCGGCATGGAGCCGGGCGACGAGCTGTACTTCTTTGTGCGCGCCACCGACAACGCCGAACCCGCGCACATGGCCCAATCGCCGACCTACACGCTGCGCCTGCCTGGCCCCGCCGCGGCCGAGGACGACAGTTCGGCGCTGCCGGTGATGGTCAAGCCGGAGAGCTTGCGCAGCCAGCGCCAGGTCATCATCGACACCGAGCAGCTCATCGCCGACATGAAGGCCAATCCGCGCATGCCGGCGGCGCAGCTGCAGGTGCGCAGCGAGGACATCGCCGGCGACCAGGCAATGCTGCGCCGCCGCTATGGCCAGTTCCTGGGCGAGGAGTCGACCCTGTTCGGCGAGCACGACGACCACGGCGACGAGCACGCGGACGATGGCGGCGAGAAGGGCATGATGGAAAAATTCGGGCATGCGCATGACGAAGGCGAGAGCGCGACCCTGTTCGATCCCGCCACCAGGAAGGTGCTGCGGCGCGCGCTGGCCGCGATGTGGGAAGCCGAAAAGGCGCTGCGCGCGATCACCCCGCGCGCCGCGCTGGCGCCCGAGCACAAGGCGCTCGACGCGATCAAGGAGCTGCAGCAGGCCGACCGCATCTACCTGCATAAGACAGCCTTCGCCCCGCCCGCGATAAAGGAAGAGAACCGCATGAGCGGCGACCTGGCGGGGGCGCGCAGCCGGCAGCGCGCACAGGACGGCCCGGGCGAAGGACTGCCGGCCGACGTGCAGGCGCTGCTGCAGGCGCTCGACAAGGACAGCGCGCTGCCGGCGCTGTGGAGCCGCACCGCGCAAGACTGGATACGCAATCGCATCAGCGGCGACGAACAGGGCCTGGCGGCTCAGCGCGCGGTGCAGGACGTGGCCGACGGCTGCGCAAATTGCCGCCCCGTGCTGCGGGCCTGGCTGCGCGGCGCCGCACCGCCGGCCCCGGTGCTGCTGCAGGCCAGGCCCGCGGCCGACACGCCGTTCGCGCGCGCCTTCGGCAAGGGGAGCGCGCGGTGAGCGCTTTTATCGCCGCCTTGGCTGTCGGTACCGCCAGCGCGCTGCTGTTCGCACGCCGCCGGCGCTGGGCCGACGCCCTGCTTGCGCTGCTGGCCGGCGCTGCCCTGGCCGGCCTGGTGGGCGGCTTTACACTGCCGGCCGGCGCCGCCCGCAGCGTCCCGGTGAGCGAGGATTCGCCGTCGACGGCGCTCGACACGGCGGCACGCGCCAGTGTGGGGCGCGACGGCTTGCGCGCCGCGCAGTGGCAGGACCTGCCCGCCAGGCCGCTGGAATGGACGCCGGGGATTGACGACGGCATCCGCCTGTCCTTCCCCCGAACCCTGGCGCTGGGACGCATCTTCGAACTTGCCGTGCAGCGCGGTGCCGCCGACGCGGCCCGGCTGCAGCTGCTTGCAGAGAATGGCCAGGTGCTGGCCGAAAGCGCGGGCGACGGCGCGGCGCTGGGCGTGCAGTGGCTGCCGCCGGTCGCCGAGGCGATGGTGCTGGAGGCGCGCCTGCTCGATGGCGGCGGCAAGGTGCTGGCCAAAGGGCCGGTGCCGCTGGTGGTGCGGGATTTCGAGCCGCTGCGCGTGCAGGGGCGCTTTGCATCGCCCTCGTTCGATGCGCGCGTGCTGAACGACTTGCTCGCAGCCAGCAACGCGCTGCTGGATTGGCAGGTCACGCTGGGCAAGTCGCTGACCCGCAGCGAGACTGCGCGCGAGAACGTCGCCGCGCCGGACTTGCTGGTGATGGATGCGGCCCAGGTCGAGCGCATGCCCGATGCGGCGCGCGCCGCGCTGCTGGCGCAGGTGGGCGAGGGCAGGCCGCTGCTGGTGCTGGGCGGCAGCGCGGGCGAGCCGGCCCTGTGGGCGCGGCTGTTGCAGCTGGAGCTCCAGCCCGAGGCCGACGGGGCCCGGCTGGCTGGACCGCTGGCGCTGGCGGCCGCGCCGTTCAATCCGGCGCGGGCGGCTGGTGGCGCCTGGCGCGCGGCGGGGCCGCGGACCTGGACGCGCGACTGGGGCAAGGGACGCATCACCTGGCTCGGCGTGGCCGGATGGCACCGCTACGCGATCAGCGAGCCGCGCGCGCTGGGCCTGTGGTGGCAGGGCGTGCTGGACCAGGCCGGCGTGCGGCGCGGCGGGGGCGTGGTATGGGAAGAGCCGGCGGACATGCCATTGCCGGGTGAACGGCTGGCACTGTGCGCGCAGGGCGTCGAGGGCGAGGCGGATATCCCGTCGCTGAGACAGAGGGTGCGGTGGCAGAGGCGCCCGGACGTGGCCGATGCCGCCTGCATCGCCGTGTGGCCCGAAAAGGCGGGCTGGCTCGAGGTGTCCGGGCACAAGGTGTACGTGTTCGGTCGCGGCGACTGGCCGCTGTGGCAGAAGGCGCAGCGGCGCGATGCGACGGCGCTGTATGCGGCGCGCACGCCGGCGGCGCCGGCGAAGGGCGCGGCGCCGCTGCCGGCCTGGCCGTTCGGCGTGGCGTTTGCCGCGGCGATGCTGGGCCTGTGGTGGCGCGAGCGGCGGTAGGCGACCCCAAATTGGGGTAGGGTGGGTGAGCGGAGCGCTACCCACCAGGAGCCGCTAGCGAAAGCGCTTGGTGGGTAGCGCTGCGCTCACCCACCCTACCCACTTTCGACGTCAACAAACAAAAAAGCCACGCCGTCTCCGGCGTGGCTTTTGCGTCAAACGACGGCTGGCTTAGAACGCGTAGTCGAAGCGCGCGTACATCTGGCGGCCGTTGATGCCGGTCGGGCAGGTTTCCCAGCAGTGCGTGAAGCCCAGCTGCGGGAATGGGAAGGCCTTGGTCTTGTCCCACTCGGTCGGGTAGGTGTCGAACAGGTTGTTCGCGCCGATCGACAGGTGCATCTTCTTGGTGAACGAGTAGCGCAGCGACATGTCGACGATCCACTTCGCTTCCCAGGTCTGGATGAACGGAGCGGTGAAGCCCTGGCCCTGCACTGCGCCGTAGTAGTTGGCGCGG
>JAKFDH010000060.1:0-2323 GCA_036676245.1 Massilia sp.
CGCATGCGCCGGCGGCCACCGTGGCCATCGTGTTCTTTGCCTACCCGGCCATAGTGACGGTCGCGGCATGGGTGATTTTCCGCGAGTCCCTCGACACGGCGCGGATGCTCGCGCTGCTGCTGGCGCTCGGCGGCTGTGTGGCGACGCTCGGGCTTACCGCGCTGGGGGCGCTGGGGGGCGCCGCGTATGCGTTACTGGCGGCCGGCATCTACACGCTGTATGTGCTACTGGCCCGCGGCGTTGCCCCGGAGACCGACCCGCTGGCACAGGCCGCGGTGATCACCGCGGTGGCGGCGACTGTGCTGGGCGGCATCGCGTATGGGCAAGGCTTGAGCCTACCCAGCAGCACCCTGGGCTGGAGCGGCGTGGTCGCGCTGGCGGTGATCTCGACGGTGATCGCGCTCACCGCGTTCCTCGCCGGCGCGGCGCGCCTCGGCTCGACCGGCGCGGCGACGCTGTCGGCCGCCGAGCCGGTGGTGGCGGCGATCCTCGCCGCGCTGTTGCTCGACGAACCGCTGTACGCCGGGATCGTGCTCGGCGCAGGCCTGATGGTGGGGTCAACCCTGCTGATCGTGAACAGTTCCGCGCGGGATAAGGCGGCTCCTGAGGGTAACGTGCATGCCAACGGATAACGCCAAGCGCAATGCGCAGACTGCCAGTCCCAGGCCGACGGCGCCGGCAGCGCCGCTGGTGGTGTCCATCGCCTTTCGCGGCCTCAGCGTATTCGAGGCGGGCATTGCCGCCGAGGTCTTCGGTGCCGAACGGCCGGAGTTGCCCGCGCCGCTGTATCGCTTCGCGGTGGCCCAGGTCGAGCCAGGTCTGTTGCGCACCAGCGGGGGCTTGCGGCTGCGCGCCGATGCGGGCCTCGAGCTGCTTTCCCAGGCACACTGGATCGTGGTGCCCGGCTGGCGCGATGTGCATGAGCGTCCCCCGCAGCGCCTGCTCGATGCCCTGATTGCGGCGCACGCGCGCGGCAGCCGGTTGCTGTCGATCTGCTCGGGTGCCTTCGTGCTGGCCGCCGCCGGCTTGCTGGACGGACGCCCGGCTACCACCCACTGGCGCTACGTCGACGCCTTCCGCGCGTTGTACCCGCAGGTGCGGCTCGATCCTGACGTGCTCTATGTCGATGACGGCGACATCGTCACCTCGGCGGGCAGCGCGGCCGGCATCGATGCCTGTCTGCATGTCGTGCGCAGGGATTATGGTACGGACATCGCGAACCTCGTCGCCCGCGCCATGGTCAGCAGCCCGCACCGCAGCGGCGGCCAGGCGCAGTACATCCCCGCGCCCGTGCCGAGCCGCAGCCAGGCGGGCCTGGCGCAGGTACTCGACTGGGTCCGCAAGCGCCTCGATCAGCCCTTGTCGATCCCCCAGCTGGCCGAGCAGGCGGCGATGAGCGAGCGCACCTTCCTGCGCCGCTTCATCGAAGAAGTGGGCATGACGCCCAAGGCATGGCTGATCCAGCAGCGGGTGTTCGCCGCCCAACGGATGCTGGAAGCGAGCGCTTCGTCCATGGACGACATCGCCTTGGCCTGCGGATTCGGCTCGCCCGAGGCGTTTCGCCTGGCATTTCGCAAGACCAGCGGCGTGGCGCCATCGGTCTATCGGGAGCGATTCCGGATCGGACCGACGTAGCGGCGCAGGCACCCCAGGTACTCATGGCGTCGGGTCAGTGATCTCGAGGCGGCTCAGCAGAACTGCCTTGAGCACCTTGTCGGGGCTGGTAGCAACAGGTCACTGGGCCATGCCCAGGTAAGACCTTGCCCCCATTAGGTGCTGCGCGCAGCGTCTGTAAATACCCTCTTGCCCCCTCGGTGCCCGAACACCGGACGATCTGGATCAGCTGTTCGCGCTGCCGACCTGACGCCCCTTGCCCTGCAGCGCCAGATTGACCTGCAGCCAGCCATTGACCGCGGGTTCTCCCGCTTCGGCAAACGCGCGTTGCAGCAGCTTGGCCTGCTCGCGGCGCAGGGCCAGTTCCAGCTTGGCCCCTTCAGGGGTGAAACCGAGCAGGCGCTTGCGCTTGTCATCGGCGGCCGTCAGGCTCTCGACCAGGCCCATTTCCAGCAACTGGCGCAGCGGCGTATTCAGCGCCTGCTTGCTCACCCCTAGGTAGGCCAGCAATTCCTTCATGCTCAGCCCCGGGTACTTGGCGATAAAGAACAGAATGCGGTGGTGCACCCGCGACAGGCCGCGCCGCGCGAGCATTTCGTCGGCCTTGGCGGTGAACGCCTGGTAGCCGAAGAAGAAGGCTTCCATGGCGGTCTGCTGGGTGGTGACGTTTTTCAGGTCAAGCATTAAGGTCAAGCCTATTGACGTATTG
>JAKFDH010000061.1:0-2166 GCA_036676245.1 Massilia sp.
GCGGGTCCTGCCGGCGAGCTTCTTCACCTCGTCGGCCACCACGGCGAAGCCACGGCCCTGTTCGCCGGCGCGGGCCGCCTCGATCGCCGCATTGAGCGCGAGCAGGTTGGTCTGGTCGGCGATGCCCTTGATCACGCCCACCACCTGCGAAATCTGCTCGTAGGTGGCCTGTATGCCGTCCTGTTCGCGGGCGCGAATGGTCTCCGCGAGCCGTTCGTCCGAGATATCACGCACGGCACCAATAATCCGGCAGAGATTGCCATCGCGGTCCAGGACACCCTGGCCGCGCTCGCGGAACCACACCTCGCCCCGGCTCTTGTGCTTCATCCGGTACTCGACCGTGTAAGGCAAAGAAATGTCGCCGGCCCGCAAGTATTCGGTAAACGCCGCCACGACCCGGTTCAGATCGTCCGGGTTGACGATCGAGTAATAACCTTCCAGGTCGTTCTGGAAGTCCCGCTCCGAGTAGCCCAGCAGATCGCGGAACTGCCGCGACCAGCGCAGCTGGTTGTCCGGGTGAGCCGGGTCCCCGTCGACTATGACCAGCTCCCAGCAAACCTCCGTCAGCAGGTTCCGGGTCCCCCCCCAGAGCTCTTCCCGCTCTGCGCACGCGGCCAGTCGCTCGCCCAAGGCATGCAGTTTGTGCCGGCCCTCTTCGACTTCACCCCGCAGTTGCCCCAGCTCGTCTCGGGCGCCCTGCAGACACTCGCGCAACTCACGGACCAGGGCACTCTCCTCGTCGCGCGGGGTCGTCACCGCAGCGGCCTCGGCCTGACGACCGAACCAGCGCTCCAGGTTGGCGAAGCTATCGAGCAGCTCGGGATAGCGACCGATCAGCTCGCACCGGTATGACGCCTGGTCCGACTGGCCGTTCAACAATGAGGATATTCTCAGGCTGACTTCCCCAGCCAAGCGCTTCAGTTTTCTTCCGGCAAACATAAGCCCTCCGGTCTAGACAGTCGTAAAAAAGGGGCCGAGCGTCGCATGACGGCAAGGCCCCTAAAAAGGCTCCAACCACAAAAGCCTGGCGGGTCGCGGCGCGACCTGCGCCGGCGACGGTCGTAGCTAGCCCGTCACTGGCCCTGTGCGGCTATCACTCCGCGCCGGGAGAACAGGACGGGGCGATCACCGCCTGCGAGCAAGGCGGCGGTCAGCGAGACGCCATCCGCGGTGTCCTCGCGCTGGAATGAACGCCCCCCATCGCGGCTATGCACCAGCAAGCCGTCGAGACCGGCGACCAGCACCTGGCGCCCCGCGGCGACTATGGCGGTGACCGAGCTCTTGCTCTGCAGCGGTACGCGCCGCCAGCTGCGCCCGTCTGCCGAGCCGTGCAGCAGCGTGCCGCGCTGGCCACCGACCAGTAGCGAGCCATCGGCCAGCGTCGCGCCCGACCACAGGGTGCCCTCATAGCCGGTATCCAGGTAACTCCAGCTCTGGCCGTAGTCGACCGAGTGCAGCACCTGGCCACGCTCGGCGGTGGCGTACAGGCCGCCCTTGGCGTCGGCGAATAACCCCATCAGGTTGAGATCGGCCCGACCATAGCCCGGCGGCGCGTCCAGCGTCTGCTCGCGCCAGGTCTGCCCGCCGTCGTCGGTGGTCAGCACCAGCGACCAGAGGCCGACCGCGACCCCTTGCCGGGCATTGAAGAAATGCACGGCGAACAGCGGACGGTCCTCTTCGCTGGACAACCGCTGGATCTGCCAGGAGTCGCCACCGTCAGCGCTGGCCAGGATCGCCCCCCAGTGACCGACCGCCCAGCCATGCTGCGCGTCGGCGAAGCTGACGCCGGTCAGCGGCGTGGAAACCGGCACCGAACGGGCCTGACGAAAGCTCTTGCCCTGGTCGTCGGACAGCAGCACCACGCCATGGTCGCCCACGGCCACCATGCGCCCGCCAGCCCACTCGGCATCGAGCATGGTCGCCGCGCTGGCATGGCTCGCCAGCACGGCCCGCTCGGCCCGCAGCGGTTGCGCCTGCAGGGTGGCGAGCGGCAGCGCTGCCGCGAGCAGCGCACCCATCAAGAAAAACGCGTATCGCATCTGCTCTCTCCTCAATGCGCCAGGGCGCCGATCATGCGCACCGGGCGCTTGCGCGGGAACACCCGCTCCAGCCAGACGGCGAAGGCCGGCAGCACGGTCATGGCCATGACCATGTTGACCATGAACA
>JAKFDH010000062.1:0-99473 GCA_036676245.1 Massilia sp.
GCTAAACTTGTTCATGACCTACCTCCTCAATTGCGGCTCTGCGCCGAAAGTTGTACCAACCCTCAGCGTAACCCGCGTTAGTTGAGGTTGGTAGGTCAATACATTCTGTCTACGCCACTTTCAACGTCTCCTGCCTTACTTCGCCCCGCCAACCCGCTTCACGCCGCCGGAACCAACGACGCTCTTGCTGACCTTCGGATCGCCGTAGTAATTCACATCGCCCGAGCCGGCAATGGTCACGCTGAGCGCATCGCTCACCGCCACCGTCGCTTCGCCCGATCCGGCCACGCTGACGCTCGCTTCCTTGGCCTTGACCTGGCCCACGTCGACGTCGCCCGAGCCGCCGATCGAGACCGACAGCTGCCTGGTCCAGCCGCCGCCGGTCTTCAGGTTGCCGCTGCCGCCCACGCTGACGGACATCGAATCGCTCTCGACACCCTTGATGTTGATCGAGCCCGAACCGCCCAGGTCGAGCTGCACCTTGCCGCCCTTGATCGCGTCGGCGTCGATCGAGCCCGAGCCGCCCAGCGATACCCGCGATATGTCCTTGGCCTGCACCACGATCTTCATCGTCTTCGAATTGAGATTCAGGTTGCGCTTGTTGGGGCGGATCTTCAGCGTGCCGTCTTCGATCACGGTCTCGATCAGCGGCAGCAGGTTGTCGTCCGTTTCGATGGTGATGCTCTCGGTGTTACCGATGCGCAGTTCCATCGCCGCAGGCAGGCTCAGCGAGACGCCGGTGAAGTGGGCCAGCTCGCGCGCCTGTTTCTTGATGTTGCCACTGCCCTGCACCTTTTCGCTGTTCCAGCTGTAACTCGATGCGGCAACCTGGACCGCCGGCACGGCGAAAGCGATGGCCGACACGGCCAGGACGAGGTGGCGCAGTGCGCGTTTGGCGTTGTTGGTTTTTCTCATGGTCGTTTCCTCTTGTCTCGTTGGTTAGCAGGGGAAGTGTATCCCTGCGAGCATAGTAGGAAAACGGCCGCACGCTTGCCCGGCGTTTGCGACAGATTGCGCGCACGGCCGGACAGAATGCAATTTCGGCGTGTTGGTCAGGTCAAACTTCAGGCCGGGCGCTGGCGCCCGTTCTGTTCCAGCCATGCCAGCGCGCCCGCCCACAGCGGCTGGCAGCGGGCCTTGAAGTAGCCCATGTGGCCGATCGGACCCATGCCCGCCTTGCGCGGGTCGATGTCGGTCGCCTGCCAGTCCACGTTGCGGTAGCCGGCCATGAAGGCATCGCGCGAGTTCGGGCGCGCCCACAGGTCGTCGAGCGCGTTGCAGGCCATGATCGGGCTGCGCACGCTGTCGAAACCGGCCTTCAGGTGCGCCTGCTCCGGGTCTTCGAAGAAGTAGCGGGGGAAGCTGCACCAGCGCTTCCACTGCCGGTAGACATCGATCGGCAAGTCCTCGCCCATGCCCAGCCAGCTCCACGCCAGGTAGCCCTTGACCCGCACCAGCAGCGGGCCGACCACGTTCCACATCAGGGACACGCGCAGGCGTTCGAGGGCCGGCATCCAGCCGTGCCAGCCGGCGCCGGTGGCGAAGGTGTACAGGCCGTCGACCTTGTCGTGGTTCGGCAGCAGGCCGAAGGCGTGTCCGCCGTAGGAGTGGCCGACGACATACAGCGGCAGGCCGGGCGCGCTCATGGCCTCGACCGCGGCGGCCAGGTCCTGGCGGCCCCAGTCCAGGTAGTCCATGCGGAAGCCCTTCAGCGAGGCTGGGCGCGATTTGCCGATGCCGCGGTAGTCGAGCGTCATCACCGCGTAGCCCTGGCTGTTGGCGAATTCGGCGAAGCGGCGGTAGAAGCCCTGCGGCACGCCGGTGGCCCCGGCCACGACCAGGTGGCCGCGGGTGGCGCCGGCCGCGGCGTAGCGCAGCGCGCTGATGCGGTAGCCGTCGCTGGTGATCAGGGTGACAGGGACGGGGCGGTTCTCTTGCATGGCTTACTCCTTGGGACGGTGCAGCGTGAGGGTGGCGAACAGGGCGTCGCCCACTTGTTTCATCGGGGCCGGGTCGGCGGCGACACGCGCCTGCAGCAGGCCGCCTTCGTAGGCCGCCACCAGCAGGGCGGCCAGCGCGCCGGCGCCGGGAGCGTCATGGCCGGCGCGCACCAGCGCCGCGGCGATCCGCTCGCGCACGGCGGCGAAACCGGCGGCCAGCGCGGCGCGGATCTCGACGTCGGCGGCCGTGGTTTCGAGGGCGATGGTGGCCAGCGGGCAGCCGCGTTCGTAGTTGCTGGCGTCGAGTTTCTTCTGGGCCGAGGCGATCCAGACCATCAGCGCGGGGCCGGGGTCCGCATTGCCGGCCAACATGGTGTCGAGGCTGGCGCACAGGCGATCGACGGTGGCGCCGATGGCGGCCACGGCCAGTTCGGTCTTGCCGCCGGGGAAGTGATGGTAGAGCACGCCCTTGGGCGCGCCGGCCGCGGCCAGCAGTTCGGTCAGGCCGCTGCCGTGCAGGCCGCGGCGCTGCAGGGCGTCGGTCATGGCGGCGATGAGGCGGGTTTTGGCGTCGGAAGATTGCATGGGGCAATGCTATAGACTGATCGGTCTAGCGGCAACAAAAACGGGGGGTGATTAGAGGCCGGCCTCTAAATGGGCCATGAGGCGGTATCATGTCGGCTGCGCTCGCCCACCCTACCCTCTGCATACACCCCATGATCATCATCACCATTAAACAGGGCAAGGAAAAAAGCCTGCTCGCGCGCGAACCCTGGATCTATCCGACCGCCATCGAGCGCGTCGAGGGCAAGCCGAACGAGAAAATGAAGCCGGGCAGCACGGCCATCGTGCAGTCCTCGTCGCGCACCTTCCTTGCGCGCGCGGCCTACAACTCGCACTCGCAGATCCGCGCCCGCGTGTGGACCTTCGACGAGGCCGAGCCGGTCGACCACGCGATGATGAAACGCCGCGTCAAGGCCGCCATCGCCAAGAGCGCGGGCCGTGCCGCGCGCGCCAAGCCGGACCAGCTGGTGCGCCTGATCGACGCCGAAGCCGACGGCCTGCCCGGCCTGGTGGTCGAAGGCTATGGCGGCAAGGCCGGCTTCATCGTCTGCGAATTCCAGGCCGGCGGCGTCGATGCGTGGAAGGTGCCGATCGTGCAGGCGCTGCTGGCCGAAACCGGCTGCCCGAACGTGTACGAACGCGCCGATGAATTGATCCGCAAGGGCGAAGGCCTGCCCAATGTGTCGGGCGCGCTGGCCGGCGAGGAGCCGCCGGACGATGTGCCGTTCAGCGACAACGGCGTGCGCTGCACGCTCGACCTGAAGACCGGTCTGCGCTACCCGATCCGCTAGTCCTGGGCCGCAATTGCGGCCCTCACGTTTGCCTTCGCTATAATCGGTGCTCCATTTTGTTGGAGTACCGCTTGATTGCGCAGATTCGCCAGCACGCCTCGCCATCCAGTTCCGGCCCCTTGCGCCGGGCGATGCTGCTTTGCGCGGCGTTCGCATCCTTCTCCTGCGCGGCTGCCACCCAGACTCCCAACCCATCGGCCACCACGCCCGCGCTGCAGGTGCTGCACTGGTGGACCTCCGCCAGCGAGCGCCGCGCGGCGAACGTGCTGGCCGCGCGCCTGTTCGAGGACGGCGTCGAGTGGAAGGATGGCGCCATCCCCGGCGGCGCGGGCCTGGGCGCGGGCAAGGTGCTCAAGAGCCTTGTACTGTCGGGGAACTCGCCCGATGCCACGCAGATCATCGGCGTCTCGATCGGCGAATGGGCCGAGCTGGGCCTGCTGCTCGAATTCGACAACGTGGCAGTCGCCGGGAACTGGAGCCGGGTGCTGTTTCCAACGATCCAGGCCCTGGTGCAGCACCGCAAGCACGTGGTGGCCGCGCCGCTTGGCATCCACCGCATCAACACGCTGCTCTACAACCGCAAGCTGTTCGCGCGCCTCAAGCTCGCGCCGCCCGCCAGCTGGGCCGAGTTGGTGCACGCCGCGGCCCGGCTGCGCGCCGCCGGCCATGCGCCGCTGGTGCAAAGCAGCGAGTCGTGGCAGGTCGCGACGCTGTTCGAGAACCTGGTGCTGGCCGGGGGCGGCCCCGAGTACTTCCGCGAGCTGTTCGTGCGCCAAAGCCCGCAGGCGGTGGCCGACCGGCGCCTGCCCGAAGCCCTCGAACGCCTGCGCCTGATGAAGGGCTGGATGGCCAGCCCGCTCGACGAACAGCCGTGGACCGGCGTGGTGCGCCGCTTCGCGCGGCGCGAAGGGGCGATGCTGGTCATGGGCGACTGGGCCAAGGCGGAACTGAACGAACTGGGTTTTGCGACCGACGATGAATTCGGCTGCGCCGCGATGCCGGGCACCGGCGCGGTCCACCTTTACAGCGTCGACACGCTGTCGATGTTCACCCACGATTACCAGCACGTGGCGGCCCAGGAAAAGCTGGCGCGGCTGGCGGTGACGCCCGCGGTGCAGCAGCAGTACAACCTGGCCAAGGGCTCGGTGCCGGTGCGGCGCGACGCCGACCTGGCGCAGATGGACAGCTGCGCGCGCGCCTCCTGGACCACGTTCGGCAAGGGCGCCCAGGTGCAGGCCCCCAGCCTGGTGCACCGGATGGCGGCCGACGAGGAAAGCCGCGACGCCATCATCGCCGAGGTGCACCGCTTTTTCATGAACGACGCCGTCACGCCGGCCGAGGTGCAGCGCCGCCTCGCCGGCGTGATGCGAACCCTTAATTTGCGCAATCGAAAATAGACCGGACGACACCATGGCACGCAAAATCCTCATCGTCGACGACGACCAGAAAACCCGGGTACTGCTCAAGACCTACCTCGAGAAGAACCAGTATGAAGTGCTGCCTTCGCATAACGGCGAGAGCTTCCTGGCGGAGCTGCGCCAGCATGGCGACCAGCTGTCGCTGGTGATCCTCGACGTGATGCTGCCCGATACCGACGGTTTCGCGCTGTGCAAGATCGTGCGCAAGCAGTCGAACGTGCCGATCATCATGCTCACCGCCAGTTCGGACGAAACCGACCGCATCGTCGGCCTCGAGCTGGGTGCGGACGACTACATCGCCAAGCCGTACAGCCCGCGCGAGCTGCTGGCGCGCATCAAGGCCATCCTGCGCCGCACCGCGATCGAACCGGCGGCGGCCATGCGCTACTGCCGCTTCAACGGCTTCACGCTCGACCTGCTCGAGCGCACGGTGGTCGACGCCGCCGGCGAGCAGGTCGTGCTTACCGGCCTCGATTTCGTGCTGCTCAAGTATTTTGTCGAGCATCCGGGCGAGGTGCTGGACCGCAGCGTGCTGTGCGAAGAGACGCGCGGGCGCGAGGCCGGGCCGCTCGACCGCTCGCTCGACGTGCAGATCAGCCGCCTGCGCCTGCGCCTGAATGACGACGGCAAGCAGCCGGCGCTGATCAAGACCGTGCGCGGCGCGGGCTATGTGTTCTCGGCCGACGTGAGCATGTCGCATGCCTGAGCGGCGCCGGCGCCTGTGGCCGCAATCGCTGCTGGGACGCCTGTCGCTGGTGATGGTGGCGGGGCTGCTGGTGACCCAGCTCGCGGGAAGCCTGATCTGGGCGGCCCAGCTGCGCGCCAAGGCCGACGTCGACACCCAGGCCGCGTCGCAGTACCTGGGGCAGGGCGCGGCCAGCGCGATCCGCTTCTTCCGCAGCCTGCCGCCGAACTACCGCAGCCTGTTGATCCAGCAGTTCCGCGAGATGGGCGGCACCCGTTTCTTCGTCAGCCTGAACAAGGGCTACGTCGCGGTGCCCCAGATCGCGCCGCATGCGCTGGCGCAGACCGCGCTGTCGACGATGGAGGCGACCTTGCGCGCCGACCTGCGCCCGCAAGGGCCGCTGCGCCTGGCCTTCGCCTGGCCCGACCAGCTGGCCGTGTCGCCGGACGGCGTCAAGGTCGGCGACCTGCCCGAGAGCTGGGTGCGCCACATCCTCTTGCTCAAGCCCGACCCGGCGCCGGTCCTGGTGATCCAGACCGAGCTTGAACCCGGCAACTGGCTGTACCTGGCCACGCTGATGCCCAATCCCTATTTCCTCAGCAGCCAGGACCCGCTGTCCTTTGACCGGCTGGTGCTGCAAGGCGCGTCGCTGGCGGCGGTGCTGCTGCTGTCGATTCTGGTGGTGCGCTCGATCACGCGCCCGCTGGCCGCGCTGTCGGATGCGGCGGAGGCGTTCGGCAAGGACGAGAACGCGCCGGCGCTGCCGGAGACGGGCAGCCGCGAATTCGTCAACACCGCGCGCGCGTTCGCCGGCATGCGCGAGCGGATCGCGCGCTACATCGCCGACCGCGAGCGCCTGTTCATCTCCATCTCGCACGACCTGCGCACCCCGATCACGCGCCTGAAACTGCGCGCCGAACTGCTCGACGACGATGCGCTGCGCGGCGAATTCGAAGAGGACCTGGACGAACTGGACATGATGGTCAAGGGCGCGCTGCAATGCGTGAAGGACAGCGACATCCACGAGAACCCGGCCGAGGTCAATCTCGACGCGCTGATCCGGCGCATGGTGCGCAGCGCCGAACTGGCCGGTCACAGCGTGGCCTTCGCGGGCAGCGGGCTGGCGGTGCGCGCCAAGCCGCTGGCGCTCAAGCGGGCCATCGGCAACCTGCTCGACAACGCGCTGTTCTACGGCGAGCGCGCCGAGATCGCCGTGCGCCGGCTCGATGGCTGGATCGAGATCTCGGTGCGCGACCACGGCCCCGGCGTGCCCGAGGCGGCGTTCGCCAGCCTGCTCGAACCGTATGTGCGCCTGTCGCACGGGCGCGAGCGCAATGACGGCGGCATGGGTCTGGGACTGGGCATCGCGGCCGGGATCATCGACGGCCATGGCGGGGAGCTGGTGCTGGCCAACCACCCCGAGGGCGGCTTGAACGCCGTGATCCGCCTGCCGGCGTAATGAATTGAACTGATTTGTAAAGTTACGTAAGCTTTTGTGAGCTTGCGTTGCGGCGCCAAACAGGGCCCGCGACGGGCATCGATCCTCCTGTAAGGAAGCGTAAGTACTCCCTTCATCTCTCCAAGTATTTTTCCTTTAAATTCAATCGTTTACGGAACTGTTGCGGTCGCGCCCCTGCGATTGGCGTTACATTTTTCCGGATGCTAGCATGGATTCATCGACAACAAGGGTCCATGATGAAGGCTGCCACTTTCCTCCTTTCGCTACTGCTGCCGGCCGCCGCGCAAGCCGGCACCATCGTGCTCGAAAGCTGGCGCATCGACGACCGCGCCGTGTGGGAAACCGTCATCATCCCCGCCTTCGAACGCAAGCACCCCGGCATCACGGTGCGCTTCGCGCCCACCGCGCCGACCGAGTACGACGGCAGCCTGTCGATCCGCCTGGCCGCCGGCAATGCGGGCGACCTCGTGTCCTGCCGCCCGTTCGATACCTCGCTGGCGCTGTACCGCAAGGGTTACCTCGAACGGCTTGACGGCAAGCCCGGCATGCAGCATTTCGCCCCCTCCTCGCTGGTGGCATGGCAGACCGACGACGGCAAGGACACCTTCTGCATGCCGGTCGCGTCGGTGATCCACGGCTTCCTGTACAACAAAAAAATCTTCGCCAAGCTGAACCTGCAGCCGCCCGCCACCGTCGACGAGTTCTTCGCCGCGCTCGACGCGGTGCGCAGGAACGGCAGCGTGGCGCCGCTCGCCCTCGGCACCGCCGAGCGCTGGGAGTCCAGCCAGACCGTGTTCACGAATGCCGGCCCGACTTTCTGGCGCGGCGAGGAAGGGCGCCGCGCACTGGTGGCAGGCAAGGCGCGCTTCACCGACGCGCCCTTCGTGGCCGCCTTCGAATTCACGTCCCGCCTGGGCGGCTACCTGGGCAAGAACGCAAGCACGCAGACCTACGCCGACAGCCAGGCCCAGTTCGCCCAGGGCCGCGCGGCGCTGTACCCGGCCGGTTCATGGGACATCGCCTACTTCAACCAGGTCCCCGGGCTCGAGCTGGGCGTGTTTCCGCCGCCGGCCAGGCGGGCAGGGGAGGCCTGCCAGGTGTCGGACCACATGGATATCGGCATCGGCATCAACCGCAGGTCGAAGAACAAGGATGAGGCCTACCGCCTGCTGGCCTGGATCGGGTCGCAGGAATTCGCGGACCTGTATACCAACCGCATGATCGGTTTCTTCACGCTGTCGAACCACTTGATCGCCGTGCGCGATCCGCTGGCCAAGCAGATGGCGGCATGGCGCAACAGCTGCGCACTGACCTTCCGCCTCAACTCGCAGTTCCTCAACCGCGGCCTGCCGAACATGGAGACCGCGCTGTGGGATGTGAACGCGCAGCTCCTGAACGGCAAGCTGACGGCTCAGGATGCGGCCGCCCAGGTTCAACAAGGTTTTGCGAAGTGGTACAAGCCACCGCGGAAGTGATCACACCCCCCGTTGTCGTGTGATTGTCCCCGGCGCCGGAGAGTGCCGGGGGTTTTTTAAGATTTTAATAACATCAACTTGAGAGGGAATTTTCACCATGTCTGAGCCTATCTTCCGCAAGAAGCGTCTGCCGCACTTGATCGCACTGATCGCGGGCACCGCGGCTTTCCAGCACATGCCGGCGTTCGCCCAGGAGGCGGCCAGGGAGCAGGTCGTGGAAGTGCGCGGCATCCGCGAGACGCTGAAACGCAACCTGGCCGAAAAACGCGACGCGCAGAACATCGTCGATTCGGTGTCGGCCGAGGATGTGGGCAAGTTCCCCGACAAGAACGTGGCCGATTCGCTGCAGCGCGTGCCCGGCATTTCGGTCGACCGCACCTGGGGCGAAGGACGCGACATCTTCGTGCGCGGCACCGACAAGAACCTGAACATGACGCAGCTGAACGGCCAGGCCGTCGCATCGGCCTACTGGTGGAAGAACGATTCGCAAAGCCGCGGCTTCAACTACGACATCCTGCCGTCCGAACTGGTGGGCAGCCTGGACGTGTACAAGAGCCCTTCGGCGGACCTCGATGAAGGCAGCGTCGGCGGCCTGGTCATCGTCAAGACCCGCAAGCCGCTGCAGTTCAAGCAGGCGCTCACCGCGCAGCTGTCGGCCGAGGCGACCTACAGCGACCTGCCGAAGAAGACCGACCCGCAAGTGTCCGGCCTGGTCAGCTGGAAGAACGAGGGCAGCACCGTCGGCGTGCTGCTGGCCCTGAGCCGCCAGAAGCGCACCATGCGCCGCGACGGCCTGGAGAACTTCACCGACACCACCAGGTACACCATCGTCGACCAGAACGGCGCGGCCACGCCGAACGCGTATGCGTCCTGGGGCGGCGGCTCGGCCATCTTCCGCCAGGACCGCGAGCGCACCACCGCCAACCTGACCGTGCAGCTGCGCCCGAACAGCGACACCGACATCTCCGTCAATTATCTGAATTCGGATATGAGCATGGATAACAACAACCAGAACTACCTGTGGCAAGTGGGCGGCCTGGCCGACGCCAACAACGTCATCCGCGTCGACAATCCGCGCTTCATCACCACCTCCGATGGCACCAAGGCCTTTGTCGGCGGCACCGTGGGACCGGCGACCGGCGTGTCGTTCGAGCCGATCTACCGCGACGCCTACGTCAAGACCAAGGTGTTCGACGTCGACGGCACCTATGAAGGCAGCGGCTGGAAGCTGCACGGCCAGGCAGGCACCACCTCCGGCTCCGGCGGCAGCGACCATGACCGCAATTTCTGGTTCACCGGGAATACCCGCGCCACCATCAACCTGGCGCCCGACACCTACGAGGTCAAGTATCTCGACATGAATCCGCTGGACGCGAGCAAGCTGACCTTGCAGGGGGCGCGCGACTGGATCCGCAAGATGGAAGGCAAGGAGAACTACGCCCAGGCCGACCTGACGCTGGACATGGCCGGCGGCTTCATCAAGGACGTGAAGGCGGGCCTGAAGTACCGCGACAACACGGTGCAGAACCACCGCACGATCGGCACCACCGGTCCGGGCAGCCCGGGCTGGCAATCGTTCACGCTGGCCGAGCTGTCGACCGGGCCGTCGCCGCTGCTGAGCCAGGAGGCGGCTTCGGCCGGCTCGCTGACGCAGTACGCGTGGGTGAACGACGCGCTGGCCGCCAGCAAGGGCTTCGCCATGTACGACAAGGGCATGGTGTACGCGGAGGCAAAGGGCGAGTACTACCGGATCCAGGAAAAGATCACGGCTGCCTATGTGCGGGCCGACTATGCGGCCGGCCAGTGGCGCGGCGACTTCGGCGTGCGCCTGGTGCGCACCCAGCAGACCTCCGAGGCTTACCAGGACCTCAAGGGCGACCGCAGCTACACGCTCGGCAGCGTCAAGCGCAGCTACACCGACGTGCTGCCCAACCTGAACGCCGTGTACGACGTGAGCAAGACGCTGGTGGTGCGCGGCGCGCTGTCGCGCGTCATGGCCAGGAATACCTTCAGCGACCTGTCGGCCAGCACGGAGGTGAGCGGCACCACGAATGCGGCCACCGCCGGCAATCCGCTGCTCAAGCCTTACCACGCCAACCAGGCCGAGATCGGCGCCGAGTGGTACTTCGCCGATGCATCGCTGCTGTCGGCCACGCTGTTCGCCAAGAAGCTCGACACCTTCATCTACACCAAGGCCGCGCAGGAGAACGTGGGCGGCGTGACGCGCACCGTGACCCGGCCGCACAACGCCGACAACGGCGCCACCATCAACGGCCTTGAAGTGCAGTGGCAGCAGGCCTTCGGCAACGGCTTCGGCACGGTGTGGAACTACACGCTGACCGACGCCAAGGCCGGTTCGGTGGCCGGCGGCCAGAAGCTCAATGTGGTGGGCAACTCGAGGAACCAGCTCAATGCCAGCGCCTACTTCGAGCGCAAGAACTACAGCGTGCGCCTGTCGTACAACTACCGTTCCAAATCCTACGGCGGCTTGAACGAGGGCGGGCAGGATGTGACCAGCGCCTACGGCCAGTGGGACGCCAGCGCCAACTGGGACATCACGCCGAGCCTGTCGCTGTTCGCGTCGGCGGTGAACCTGACCAACGAGGTGATCCGCACCAACACGACCGACGGCCTGCCGGTGGGCGTGTATGAAAACGGTTCGCGCTACAGCGTCGGCCTGCGCGCGAAGTTCTGAGCGGTGTAACGAGTTCCGAAGTAGCAAATTCAGAGCTCAAGGCGCACACACCAACGTCATTCCTGCGAAAGCAGGAATCCATGCTGAATATAAGCAGCCTCAGTATGGATCCCTGCCGAGGGCCGCCTTGGCGCAGGGATGACGTTGGTTAAGGTTTTTGTGATCGTGACCATCTCGACTTCTGTCGCGACGGGAGGTCAATTTTTTTTGGAACCAAACATGAATCGAGTTGAAACAAGCCTCGGGCCGGCCGCTGCCGCCTCGACCAGGGAAGTGGTGGTGGCCATGCTGTTCGTCGGCCTGATGTTCTTCATCCTGGGCTTTGTGACCTGGCTGAACGGTTCGCTGATTCCCTTCCTGAAGATCGTCTGCGACCTGAACAACTTCCAGGCGTTGTGGGTGACCTTCTCGTTCTACATCGCCTACACCGTCATGGCGTTGCCGGCGGCCGCGGTCCTCGGCCGTGTCGGGTACAAGAACGGCATGACGCTGGGCCTGGGCATCATGGCCGTGGGCGCGCTGCTGTTCATCCCTGCCGCACGGACCACCTGGTACGGCTTGTTCCTGCTGGCGCTGTTCACGCTGGCCTCCGGCATGACGCTGATGCAGACGGCGATCAATCCCTACATCGTGTGCATCGGCCCGCGCGAGAGCGCCGCCATGCGCATCAGTATCATGGGCTTGTTTAACAAGGGCGCGGGCGTGGTCGTGCCGCTGGTGTTTTCGACGCTGGTGCTCTCCGGCGTGGACGGCTATTCGGACAGCGCCATCGCGGCGCTCGGCGAGGCCGGCAAGGCGGCGCTGCGCGCGGAGCTGTCCGAGCGGCTGGTGTTCCCCTACCTGTGCATGGCGGGCGGTTTGGCGCTGATCATGCTGCTGGTGCGCTTCTCGCCGCTGCAGGACATCGAGGCCGAGGCCGACAGCGGCGCCGGCGCCGCCGAGGCCCCGCTGCGCGGCTTCGGCGTGCTGCAGTTCCCGCAGCTGGTGTTCGGGGCGCTCTCGCTGTTCGCCTATGTCGGGGTCGAGGTGATCGCAGGCGACACCATCGGCCTGTACGGCCGCCATTTCGAGGTCGCCAATTTCGGCGTGCTGACTTCGTACACGATGGGATTCATGGTGCTGGGCTACGCGATCGGCACGGCGGCGATCCCGCGCTATCTGTCGCAGAAGAACGCCTTGCTGCTGTCGGCGCTGGCCGGCATCGTGTTCACGGCCGGCGTGGTTACAGGGTCGTCGACGGGTTCCACGCTGTCGCAGCTGCTGCTCGGATGGGCCGGGGTGCCGGCGGTGCCGGACACGGTGATGTTCCTGGCCTTGCTGGGGTTGGCCAACGCGCTCGTATGGCCCGCCATCTGGCCGCTCGCGCTGCAGGGCCTGGGCAAGTACACGGCCAGCGGTTCGGCGCTGCTGATCATGGGGATCGCGGGCGGCGCGCTGCTGCCGATCCTGTACGGGCGCCTGTCCGATGCCACCAGCGCCCAGGATGCCTACTGGGTCATGTTGCCGTGCTATGCGCTGATCCTGTTCTATGCGGTGCGCGGGCACCGGATGACGCGCTGGCGCTAGTCAGAATACCGCGCCCAGGTTATCGGCCACCTGCCCGAGGCAAGAGGCCGACATCATGGTTTTTTCCTCCTGCGTGTCGAGCGCCAGCTGCATCTTCTCGACCTCGCCGAGCTGGTACTGGATCATCGGGCGCAGCCAGTTGTCGACATCGGCTTGCAGCTGGTTGATGCCTTCCCCCGCCTTCGCGTACAGGGGACGGTTGCCATAGCGCTCCTCCAGTTTGGCCTTCACATACGCCGTCAATCTTGGAATCTGCTCCTCGTAGACCCGGACATGGCGCATTTCATGCTGCAGCACCGTCCGGTAAGGACAGCTGTGCGGCGTGAATTCGCGCGCCACATACACATTGATCGGCTGGAACACCAGCGTGACCGAGATCTGCGGGGAAATGCATTCGCGCCCGCTTTCCTTGTCGGTCAGGGACGGGGCGTCGAAATCGATGGTGGACACCTGTTGCGTTGACGTCATCCCCAGCATCAATTCGCCTGCGTAGACGCGGGCGCCACGGTTGCGCAGCAGGCGGCTCGGCACGGAATTGTCAACTTGATAATCGGTTGGGGCGGCACGCACCTGGAGCACCGGACGCAACTCGCGTTCGCAGCGCGCTTCGAACAACGATGGCGGTTCCGCCGCCAGGGCGGGTGGGCCTGCGAGTGCCAGCAAGACGGGCAGCAGGACGGCGGACGAGCGTTTCATGATTGCACCAGTGGATTTGGTTTGTAATTATCGTGCGCCATGTCGCGGCGTTTGCCAAGTCATTTTTCATACAGATATCGACTTGGATGCGGAAAATTTATATTTCAGCTACGCAATCTATTCTCCCGCCGTGGTCTTATAATTACCAGCAAATTCGTCCCACCCTTGCAGAGAATGACACCAGATGGAAAATCACCAGTCTTCCCAAATCCGCACCCTGTCGTTCGAAGAAAACGAAGACCATCCGGTATTCGGCACCCTGGTCGAACAGATCCTGCACCTGCTCAATTCGCGCCTGATCTTCAGCGACATCATCATCCACCAGAACAGCCCCCTGATGCTGCGCCAGCCCAAGGGCCTGGTCGCCGTGACCGATTCGCCGATCACCAAGGAAGAGCTGGAAGAATTTTTCGAGGTCATCGAGCCGGACTGGGAAGGCCGGATCGCCGACCGCGCCTTCGACCGCGGCATCGACCTGCACACCGCGCGCATCCGCGCCAATTGCTTCACCTTCCAGGGCAAGAAGCGGCTCGGCTGCGTGATCCGGCGCTTCCCGAAGGAGCCGCTGCCGCTGTCGGCGCTGGGCCTGCGCACGGCGGAGCAGGACTTCGCCAAGCTTACCAGCGGGCTGGTGCTGATCATCGGCGACACCTGCCAGGGCAAGTCGACCACGATCGCGTCGATGGTCGACGAGATCAACAAGCAGCGTTCGGGCCACATCATCACGATTGAAGACCCGGTCGAGACCCTGATCCCGCAGCGCAAGTGCATCATCACCCAGCGCGAAGTGGGCTTCGACGGCGATGTCGAGAGCTTCTACAAGGGCGCGCTGGACGCGCTGCGCGAGCGGCCGGACGTGATCGTCATCGGCGAGATCCGCGACGCCGAGACGGCGCAGGAAGCGCTGGCGCTGGCCGAATCGGGCCCGCTGGTGCTGGCCTCGCTGCATGCGCGTTCGACCGAGCTGGGGCTGCAGAAGATGAACCGCCTGCTGGGCAATTCGGAGGCGCAGTCGCAGGCGCTGGCGAACGCGCTGCGCGGCGTGCTGTGCCAGGCGCTGCTGCCCTCGGTCGACGGCGACCGCTATCACCTGGCGACCGAGTGCCTGACCTCGAATCCGGAAGTGGTGCGGATGGTGGAGTCGGGCAGTTTCGCGCAGGTGCGCACGCTGATGGATGGCGGGACCGGCAAGTACAATGCCGGCTGCCATTCGATGAATTCGGCGCTGGTGTATCTGCTGCGCGAAAAGATGATCGGCATGGATGATGCGCGCAATGCGACCACCGACAGGATCGGGTTTGCCGATGCGTGTTATGCGGCGATGCTGACGCCGGCGCCGTAGTTTTGGGCTGGTGGCGGAACTGGTGGGTCGCGCTTCGCTTACCTACCCTACGCCACTTTTTGTGACACGGGCCAAAAGGGGAGGGTAGGGTGGGTAAGCGCAGCGTGACCCACCAGCGCCGCCCGCGGCCGCCAAATCAATCCAATGGCACGCTGCGATACCGGTTCACCTCATCGCTTGACACCGGCGGCGCGCGGTTGCTCCAGCTGGCGCGGATGTATGACACCACCGCCGCCACTTCATAATCGCTCATCAGGTGGCTGTATGGCGGCATGCCGTACGGCCGCGGGTTGCCGGCCGTGCCGGGCGCGAAGCCCCCGTTCAGCACCATCCGCACCGCGTTGACCGAGGCATTCATCGTGATGGCCCGGTTGCCGTCCAGCGGCGGATAGGCCGGCGGCAGGCCCTTGCCGTCCCCGCCGTGGCAGTCGATACACTGCGCCTCGTACAGCCTTTTCCCGTCCGCCAGCAGCTTGTCCACCTGGCGCCCGGACGGCATCTCCGGCGCTTCGTAGGGCGTGGCCGGCAGCGACTTCAGGTACGCCGCCATCGCCGCCGCGTCGGCGTCACTCAGGTGCTGCAGGCTTTGCTGCACCACTTCGGCCATCGGCCCGAACACGGTCGCGCGCGGCGATACGCCGGTCTTGAGCAGCTGCGCGATGTGCGGCAGGTCCCAGCTGCCAAGGCCCGCCTCGGCATCCGACGTCAGCGACGGCGCATACCAGCCCAGCATCGGAATCAGCCCGCCCTGCAATCCATCCTCGGCCGCGCCGAAGCGGTTGCGGGTGCTGTGGCATGCGCTGCAATGGCCCAGGCCCTCGACCAGGTAGGCGCCACGGTTCCATTGGGCGTCCCTGCCGGCGGCGGGCGTGAATACTTCGGGCTTGAAGTACAGCAGGCGCCAGCCGGCCAGCATCAGCTGCTGGTTGTACGGGAAGCGCAGGGCGTGCGGTTCGTTCGCGCGGCGCTGCGCCGGCACCGTGCGCAGGTAGGCGTACAGCGCGTCGGCATCGTCGCGCGTGACCTTGGTGTAGTTCGTGTAGGGGAAGGCGGGGTACAGCAGGCGGCCATCGCGCGATTTGCCGTTGTGCAGGGCGAGCCAGAAGTCGTCCGCGCTCCAGGCGCCGATGCCGGTGTCGCGGTCGGGCGTGATGTTGGGGGCGACCAGGCGGCCGAAAGGCGTGTCGAGCGCGCGCCCGCCGGCATACGGCGCGCCGCCGCGTACCGTGTGGCAGGCCATGCAGTCCCCGGCCTGGGCCAGGTATTGGCCGCGCGCGATATTGGCGGGCGTGGCGGCGGTGGCGGCCGGCGAACTCGAAGGCACCAGCTGGTCGCGCGGCCAGGCGATGAGGATCGCCAGCAGCAGCAGGGCGGCGACGGCGGTGGCGATGATGCCCGGCTTCTTCATGGCCTCAGTCCGGGGCGCTGCCGCAAGCCATCGGCAGCGGGCGTGCGATGGCGGTGGCGGGACGCAGGTTGGCCGGCAGCGGCTGGGCGCCGAGCCAGCTGGAGATGGCGGCGATGTCGGCCAGGCTCAGCCGCTCGGCGATGACGCCCATGCAGTCCGGGGCGTGGGCGCTGCGCACCTTGTTCTTCCACGCGCCGAACTGCGCGTTGACGTAGTCGCGCGGCAGGCCGGCCAGGCCGGGGATGGCGGGGGCGACCCCGGCCAGGCTGGCGCCGTGGCAGGCCACGCAGGCCGGCAGCTTGAGCGCGGCGTCGCCCTTGGTGACCAGCTGGCGGCCGCGCTCCATGACGGCGGCCGGGGCGTCGCTCGGCTGGATCGGCGGGGCGGGCAGGTGCTGGTTCGAGAAGTGGTCGGCGATTTCGCGCAGGTAGGCGTCCGGCAGGTGGGTGACCATGTAGGTCATCAGCGGGAACTGGCGCCGGCCTTCCTTGAAGTTGACCAGCTGGTTGTACAGGTAGCCGGCCGGCTTGCCGGCGATGCGCGGGAAGTAGGCGCCGCCCGCTTCCTGCCTGGCGTGGCAGGCGGTGCAGGCGAGCAGGCGCTGGTCGAGCGTGTCGGGCAGGACGGCGGGGCGGTCGGCGGCCAGCGCGGGGAGGGCGAGCAGGGCGAGGATGAGCGGTGACAGCTTCATGGCGTTAACCCGCCGGGCCGCCCGCGCGCCAGTGCCGGTAAATGCGCAAGGCCACGTGCGCATCGTCCGCCGCATACAGGATCTGCTTCTCCGACAGCCGCGGCAAGGCCCAGTTGGTGGTCGTGATTTTCTTCGACTTCTGCAGCCGCTGCCCGAAGAAGCGCGCCACCGCCGTCTTGGCCCCGAGCGTGTTGCGCTCGTTCTTGCGCAGCGCGGTCGACAGGTCGAGCACATTCGCCGCGTCGATCCCGAGCTTGCTGCGCAGGCGCTTGACGTCGTCCGCCAGGCCGAAGCCGACCTTCAGGATGGTCGGCGATTCGAGCACCGACTTGAGCACTTCGACCGCCGGCGCGGCGCCGATCTGGAACAGGTAGGCGTGATCGTCGGTCGCCAGCTGCACCAGGTGCGGGCCGGTCGATACTTCCCCTTTCAGGAAGGTGGGCTTCGATTCGGTATCGAAACCCAGCACATCCATCGAGCTGAGCGCGGCCAGCGCCTCGGCGGCGTCTTTGTCGGACTTGACCATGCGCACGTTTCCCAGCTCGATGCCGGCGTAAGGCGGCAGCAATTCTTCCGGATCGCTGATCATGGCGCCGGCTTAGTTGCGGGAAAACTTGGAGGCGAGCTGGAGCAGCTTTTCCTGGCGCAGGCGGTTCGCTTCTTCGGCCTGGGCGGCGTCGCGCTCGGCCTTCTTGCGCTCCGCTTCCTTCTTGAAGCGCTGCTGCAGCACTTCCTTGGCGTGGGCGCGGTGGGTGTCGGTCACTTCGGCGCCGGCGGTGCCGTCGAGGTCGTAGCGTACGGTGGCTTTTTCCATCGCCCGCAGGTAGCGCAGCGAGCCGGTGTGGATGCCGAGCGCCGCGCGCATGGTCTTGCGGTCGAGCTCGGGCATGCGCGCGAGGATCTGTTTGTCGATGCCGATCGCCAGCGGCAGGCAATTCTTAAATGCAGGGAACTGTTGCTGGAACTGCTTGAGCAGGGTGCGCGCGCTAAGCGCGGGTGCGGCAGCCGTGACGGTGGCTGGGACGTCGGCAGGTGCGGCGACGACTTCGGGTGTTGGATTCATTGACTTCATTGTGAGGACGGGAACCGGAAGGATAGCATGGGCACATTGATATGGTCGCCGCTTCTGTGCCTGATGTTGATGGCATGTTGTATCGAACACTATTGACTTATGCATATTTAAGCCAAGTAAACGAGGGCGGGTGAGCACTGGCGGGCGAAATCGTGTATCATCCGCCTCTTGCCTTTCGCACGATTTGAGACAGCGCAGAGCGCCTCATTATGTGGATCGGTTATATCTGGTATTCAATTTATCAATTATCGCGATATCTTGCATTCCGGTATAATTCACCTATTGAACCAAGCCCGTTTTAGCTAGCGGGCTTTTTTTCGTTCTGCCATGTACAGCGCCATTTTGATCAAAGCACAACACACTTCCGCACCCGCCTGCTTGTCATCCGGCCACGCCGCCCTCAGCTAGGGCTACCCTGAACCACGCTCCACCGGGTTCGCCTCACAGCGCGCCCAGGTGGGTTATTGACTTCGCAGGCCCGCACCCGGCCTCGATTGGAGAGTTTGAATGAAGAACACCGCCAAGACCCTGACCCTGACCGCCACCAAGGCGCCGCGCAAGGGCGCCGCCCAGCTGGCCGTGCCGAAAACCGCCACCTCCTACTTCCTCGAAACGGAAGCGGCGGCAGTGGTCACGGTCGTCAAGAAGGGCTCGCGCCTGGCGGTGAAACCGGCCGACGATGTGCAGGTCGATGCCGGCGCCGAAGCGGCCGTCGTGGTGCGCAAGCGCGCCAAGCTGGTCAAGCCGGAGGTGATGGTCGATGCCGAGCCGGAAGCGGCGCTGGCCAAGGCCGTGCGTCCGCGCGCCAAGAAGGGCGAGGCCGAGCCGACCGTGATCCAGACCGCCGGCCAGGCGGTCAGCCAGACCACCGACGCCGCCGCGCTGGCCGCGATCGACACCTCCGGCTACCTGCTGCCGTCGGTGAAGGTGCCCGGCCGCCGCGGCCGCAAGCCGAGCGAGTTCACCCCTGAGAACGACGAAGTGGCGGCGCTCAACGCCGTCGAGCGCGCCGAACTGAAGGCCGTATCGAAAGCCAAGGAGCGCAAGGCCAAGGGCGGCCTCGTGCTGCCGGTCGATCCGAAGGCGACCGAAGCGGACATGGAGCGCCGGCGCGCCCAGATCAAGAACCTGATCAACATGGGCAAGGAGCGCGGCTACCTGACCTATGCCGAGATCAACGACCAGCTGCCCGAGAACATCATCGATCCGGAAGCGGTCGAAGGCATCATCGCGACCTTCAACGACATGGGCATCGCCGTCTACGAGCGCGCCCCTGACGCCGAAATGATGCTGCTGACCGACACCGTGGCCACCGCGACCTCGGACGACGAAGTCGAAGCCGCCGCCGCGACCGCGCTGTCGACGGTCGATTCGGACTTCGGCCGCACCACCGACCCGGTGCGCATGTACATGCGTGAAATGGGCGCGGTCGCGCTGCTGACGCGCGAAGGCGAGATCGAGATCGCCAAGCGCATCGAAGGCGGCCTGAAAGACATGGTCCAGGCCATTTCCGCCTGCCCGACGACGATCGCCGAGATCATCGCGCTGTCGCACAAGATCGCACGCGACGAAATCAAGGTCGACGAAGTGGTCGACGGTTTCGTCGACCTGAACGAATCGAGCACCCCGGCCGCGCCGGCGCCGCACGCTGCCGCGTCGGACGACGATGAGGAAGACGAAGAAGAGCACGAGGAAGAAGACGGCGACGCCAATGGCGGCGCGGCCGGCTTCTCGACCGAGCAGCTGGTGCAGCTGAAGAAGGGCGCGCTCGAGAAGTTCGAACTGATCGAAGCGCAGTTCGACAAGATGGCCGCCGCCTTCACCAAGGAAGGCTACGGCTCGGCCAAGTACGTCAAGGCGCAGGAAATCATCTCGAACGAGCTGCTGGGCATCCGCTTCACCGCCAAGGTCGTCGAAAAGCTGTGCGACACCCTGCGCGGCCAGATGGACGAAGTGCGCCAGATCGAAAAAGCCGTGCTGGCCATTTGCGTGGACCGCTGCGGCATGCCGCGCGCCCACTTCATCAAGGTCTTCCCGGGCAACGAGACGGACCTCGAATGGGTCGACCGCGAAGTCGATTCGGCGTACGCCTACAGTACCGTCCTGGCCCGCAATGTCCCGGCGATCAAGGAACTGCAGCAGCGCATGATCGATCTGCAGGCGCGCGTGGCGCTGCCGCTGGCCGACCTGCGCAAGATCAACAAGCAGATGGCGGCGGGCGAGAAGCGCGCACGCCACGCCAAGCGCGAAATGACCGTGGCCAACCTGCGCCTGGTGATCTCGATCGCGAAGAAGTACATCAACCGCGGCCTGCAGTTCCTCGACCTGATCCAGGAAGGCAACATCGGCCTGCTGAAGGCGGTCGACAAGTTCGAATACCGCCGCGGCTACAAGTTCTCGACCTACGCGACCTGGTGGATCCGCCAGGCGATCACGCGTTCGATCGCCGACATGGCGCGCACGATCCGGGTGCCGGTGCACATGATCGAGACGATCAACAAGATGAACCGCATCTCGCGCCAGATCATGCAGGAAACCGGCAGCGAGCCGGACCTGGCGACCCTGGCGCTGAAGATGGAAATGCCGGAGAACAAGGTCCGCGAAATCATGAAGATCGCGAAAGAGCCGATTTCGATGGAAACGCCGATGGGCGAGGACGGCGATTCGCAGCTGGGCGACTTCATCGAAGACAACACCACCCTGGCCCCGCTGGACGCGGCGCTGCACGCCTCGATGCGCAACGTGATCAAGGAAGTGCTGGACTCGCTGACCCCGCGCGAAGCGAAGGTGCTGCGCATGCGCTACGGCGTCGAGATGTCGAACGACCACACGCTGGAAGAAGTGGGCAAGCAGTTCGACGTGACGCGCGAGCGCATCCGCCAGATCGAAGCGAAGGCGATGAGCAAGCTGCGCCAGCCATCGCGTTCGGACAAGCTGAAGAGCTTCCTGCACAACCACTAAGCTGGTTGGCAACAGAAGAAAAGGGCGGCTCCGCAACGGGCTGCCCTTTTTTATGGTGCGCCCGGCAGGGCGCACCTACTTGGAGGTGAAAGTCCTCTACTCGCCCGACAAGAGGAAGAGTTAGCTGAACGGCAAGGGTGTCGTGGGCGACTGCGAATCTGGAGGAAGCCGAAGGCAAAACGCTGGCCTGACGAACAGGAAGCGGATAGCCGATGCCGGTATCGCTGGCATGCGCGTGACCGGCCATCAGTGACACCAGTAGAGCAAAACTTGCGAATCTTTGCATATTCCTCCCGTCGATACGCGATTATGCCATTTGGCGCTTGACCTAGAGTAAGCTCTAGCATCTCTAATTGAATCTCCACTCACTTGGGAGACTTCTGTGAACACGATCGAGAACAAGGAAACCATCCGCCACCTCTACGCAGCGCTGGCCGACGGCGACAGCAAGCCACTGATGGCGGCAATGGCCGACGAAGCGTGCTGGCACATGAATGTGTTCAAATTCAGAGACGGCAAGATCATCGAGATCACCGAGTACCTGGGCACGGCGCTGGTGGAACGCGCACTGGCATAGGGAGGGGGCATGACGGAGCATATCGGCATCGGTGAACTGGCGCGCCGCAGCGGACGCAGCATCCACACGCTGCGCTACTACGAATCGATCGGCCTGATGCCGATGGTGGCGCGCGACGCGGGACAGCGCCGCCGCTACCACGCCCACCACGTCGACTGGCTGATGTTCCTCGAACGCCTGAAAGCCACCGGCATGACGTTGGCCGACATGCAGCGCTATGCGGCGCTGGTCGCCAGCGGCAAGCAAACCCTGGGCGAACGCGTCGCCGTGCTGTCCGCGCACCTGCAGCGCATCGACCACGAGATGGAGGAGCTCAAGTGCAGCCGTGCGCTGCTGCTCTCGAAGATCGCGTTCTACGAGGAGTGGCAAGCCTCCGGCAAGTTTCCCAAGAAGTGGTGGGTCTAGTTAGTCGGTGACGCGCAGGACCGGCACCGTGACGTAGCTGCGATTCGACCATTCGACCTTCAGCTTTTCCTTCGCATCGGCGATGGTCTCGTCGCTGACGTCCTTGCCGGTGCCGTAATTGAGTTGCGAGAACGGGTTCTTGTTGACATTCAGGTAGACGACCAGCCGGCTGCCCTTGCTCATGCGCTTGCTGACCAGTTTTGTCGTGCCCAGAGGGATGCGCTCGACCTTGCCGGGCGTGAGCAGCATGCGGCGCGTCGGGTCTTTCGCATAGCTGGCACGGTTGATCACATATGACAGGTGGAAGTACTTTCCCTCGGGCGTGAGTTCATACATCGTCACGCCCACGTCGAAGTCGCGCTTGTTGATGCGCGCGGCGATTTCGCCGCCAAAAGCGCCGTTGTAAAGCACTTCATCGTCGAACGGTTCGCTGACGAAGGTATAGCCGCTGCTCGTATCGATCTTGTCGGTCACGATCGACCCCGGGTAATAGTCGTTGTCGAACTGCTCGCGATCCTTGAGGTCGACCACCTGCTTGAAGAAGGTTTCCTTGCTCGGCGCGGTGGCGCTGAGCCGGCGCGGTGCGCTCAGATAGAGCTTGAGCGTGATATTGCTCATGTCCGCAAGCGATGGCGCGCTGCGCCACTGGTCCGTTCCCATCACCTGGTAATTGATCTTGTCCTTCAGTACAGCGGGTTTGCTGCCCTTTTTCAGAACGTAGTCGAGCCATTGATAGGTGATGGCCTTGGTGTCGATCAGCGCGGCCGGCGGCACTTCCATGCCGTTGATGACCTTTTCGCCGCCGCGCTGTGCGCCGAAGTGGCCGTAGGGGCCGATGATCAGGTAATGCTCGGCGTTCGGCACATGGCGCACATGCTCGCGCAGGTAGTTCACGCCGGACACTTGCGAATCGTTGTAGTAGCCGTCGACCGACAGCACGGGAATGCGGATCTGCGCGAAATCTTCCTTGTACGGCGCCATCGCTTGCCAATAGCCATCGTAGGATGGGTGTTGCAGCCAGCGCTGCAGCAAGGGATTGGGCGTGCCATCGACCTTGTCGATGCTGCGGTAGGCGGCGCCGCTGTTCCACCAGCCGAACTGCATCTTGCGGAATCGGTCGCGGTCGTCGTTGACGGCGTTGTCGAGGGTCTTGTTGTTGCTGACGTAAAAGGCCCACTGATAGTTCGGATTAATGAAGACATTGTTCTCCATCGGCAGGCCCATGCCGGGGCGGTTCGCTACATAAGGCACGATGGTCTTGAGGGCGGGGTGCAGGGTCTTGGCCGCTGCCCATTGCGTAAAGCCGTTATAGCTGCCGCCGAACATGCCGACCGCGCCATTGCTCCAGGGCTGGCGGCTGATCCAGTCGATGACGTCGTAGGCATCCTTGCCGTCATGTTCGTAGGGGGCGATCGGGTCCGGGCTCAGGTACTTTCCGCGGCTGTAGACGATGATGGCGACGTAGCCGCGGTCGGCAAGTTCTTTCAGGCTCGCCAGGTCGCGCTCCGGGCGAACGTAGATGGTGAACTGCAGTACGGCCGGGAGTTTTGCTGCCGAATCCTTTTTGCGAACGATCATGCCCGAAACGGTGGCGCCGTCGCGTGTCTTGAGCAGCAGCTTGTCCTCTACCTCGTACTCGGGCGCCGGCTGCGCACGAGTAGCGCCCACCATGCACAGCAAGAGCACGCACATCGCCATCGCATTCTTCATCTGCCAACTTTCGTTTCGGCTGCAGAGCAGCAAAGTGGAGAAAATACTAACAGAGTCGATGGTGCTCGGGTGCGCCTGGCCTGGGTATTTCTGATATGCATGGCCGGCCGGGTAGGGTGGTCCGACTCCCTGCCGCCCTGTGGCAAACCTTCTCAAATGCCGTTCTCTTTTCTTCTCTTTCTCTCTCTTTTCTTCTCTTTTTGTCGATCTCGCGAATTTGAGAACAAAAGAGAGGAAAGCAGAGGAAAAGAGATGTGGATTCGAGAAGGTTTGCCACAGCGAGCCTGAACCTGACAGGCCGTACCCTTCTTGGAAATCGCCATCGCGTAAAATTGCGGTATGAACATATCCAGGATTCTCCACGCGGGCTACGTCTTCGAGGCCGACGGGACGAAGATTGCCTTCGACCCCATCTTCGAGAATCCCTTCAGCCGCAATTGCCACGCCTTCCCCGACGTGCGCTTCGACCACGACCAGATCCGCCAGCTCGATGTCGATGCCGTCTTCATCTCGCATTTCCACGACGACCACTGCTCGCTCGAAAGCCTGGACCTGCTGGACCGGAGCACGCCGATTTTTATCTACTGCCTGTTCGAGGAATTGTTCGCGATGGTGCGCGAACTTGGCTTCGTGCATGTACATGCCTTGACGATCGACCAGCCGGTGAAGGTGGGGCCGTTCGAGGTGATCCCGCGCGAAGCGCTCGATTCCGATGTCGACTCGATGTTCCACGTGCGCGCAGGCGGCCTGAATGTGCTCAATGTCGTCGACGCCTGGATCGATCCGGAGGCGCTGGCGGAACTGGCGCGTTTTGCGCCATGGGACATGGTGCTGTGGCCCTTCCAGACCATGCGCGAGATCGATGTGCTGTCGCCGTCGCGCGCGACCGTGGCGCCGGCTGAACTGCCGGCTGACTGGATCGAGCAGCTGCAGCTACTGGCGCCGCGCTACGTGGTGCCCAGTTCCTGCCAGTTCGTGCAGGAGCCCTGGTCCTGGTACAACCACGCTTTCTTCCCGATCACCTACAGCCAGTTCGAGCGCGAGATCGAGGCTGCGCTGCCGGCCACGCGTGTCGTGCGGCTCAATCCTTCGGTGTCGGTCACGCTGGACAAGGACGCGCTGGCGCCTGCCGCACCGCTGCCCTGGGTGATCCCGGTGGGCGCGCAGGACGTCGACTACGACTACCGGCCCGGCTTGCCGCCGATGCCGACCGCCGACATCGCAGGCCGTTTCGCGCCGCTCACCGCGCAGCAGGCGGCGACGGTGGATGCTTTCTGCCGCGCGGGTTTGCTGGAGAAGTACAGGGAGATGGAGCTGCCGCCGGACAGCTACTTCGAACAAGCGCGCACCTGGCGCCTGTCGGTCTACGACCACGCGGGCCAGGCGAGCGTATTCCACTACCGGGTCGAGGGCGACACCATCGCGCCGCTGGCAGGCGCCCAGCCGGTGCTGGCGTGGACCACCGAGATCCCCGCCGCCAAAGTCTACGCGGCGCTGGAGCTGGGCGAATCGCTCACGTCGATGTACATGCGGATCAACGACGCCGTATTCGACGCGGCGACCGAGGCGGATCTGCTGGAGGCTGACATCGTCGACGATCCGCTGATTCGCTGCCTGTTCAACGACGCCGCCTTCGGCGCTTACCAGGCGGCGCAGCTGCGCCGCCTGAAAGGCACGGCGCCATAAACGATGCGCACCGCGATCGTGCTCATGCTGCCATCGAGGGCGAAAAACGCTGCCGCCGCCTCGCCGAAAGCCTTGCTGACGCCGTACATGTTTTTTGGCCTGGGCGGCATATCCTCATGCACCTGCACATCGAGGGGATAGCCTTCGATCGCCTGGGCACTGCTGGCGAACACGAAGCGGCGGCAACCCTGCGTCTTAGCCGCCAGCATCATGTTGTAGCTGCCGACGATATTCGTCTGCAACAGCGAGCCGAAGAAATCGGCGTCGGGCGCGGCATCTGCGGCGAGGTGGATGACCGTGTCCACGCCTTCGCAGGCGCGCATGCATGCTTGCAGGTCGCTGACGTCCAAGGCGATCGTCTCGCCAGCCGCGCCCGCGAGGGATGCCGGGTCGAGGTCCGCCAGCCGCAGCCTCCGGCTCGCTGCGCAGTGTTTCCAATAGGCAGTGCCGATTCGTCCCGCTGCACCGGTGACCAGGATGAATGGTGAATGCATACTTGCCCATTTTCGAATAGTTTCGCAGCCGGCATTATGGAAGGACTGTCGCGACTGTTCAACGCAGAAATTCTGCGTGCCAGGCTAAGGAAAACTAGTGCAGGGGCGCGTCGTCAAATGTCCAGCTCGATCCAGGTGGGGGCGTGGTCGCTCGGCTTTTCGCGGCCCCGTACATCGCGGTCGACGCCGGCGGCCTTCAGCCTGGATTTGAGCGAAGGGCTCAGCAGCAGGTGGTCGATGCGCAGGCCCGCGTCGCGGCCGTAGGCGTCGCGGAAGTAGTCCCAGAACGTGAAGATCTTCTGGTCCGGGTGCATGGCGCGGATCGAGTCGGTCCAGCCCTGGCCGATGAGGCGATGGAAGGCTTCGCGCGTCTCGGGCCGGAACAGCGCGTCCGTCACCCAGCGTTCGGGCTTGTAGACGTCGATATCGGTCGGGATCACATTGAAGTCGCCTGCCAGCACCACCGGCTTGCCGCTTTCGAGCAGCTCGGCGGCGCGCACGATCAGGCGCTCCATCCATTTGAGCTTGTAGTCGAACTTGGGCCCAGGGGCAGGGTTGCCGTTCGGCAGGTACAGGCAGCACACCAGCACGCCGTTGACGGCCGCTTCGATGTAGCGGCTTTGCTCGTCTTCCAGGTCGCCGGCCAGCCCGCGCCCGACTTCGACCGGCTCGATCCCGCGCGCCAGGATCGCCACGCCGTTCCAGCTCTTCTGGCCATGCCAGATGGCGTGGTAGCCTAGCTCCCTGAGTTCGGCTTCGGGAAAGCGCTCCTGCGGCGATTTGAGCTCCTGCAGGCAGGCCACATCGGGCTGTGTTTCTTCCAGCCATTGCAGCAGCGCCGGCTGGCGGGCGTTCATTCCATTGATGTTAAAGGTGGCGATACGCATCAGTGCTCCAAAAGTGTGGAATGCGAAAGAATTGCAGCATACTATGGCATCATGAATCCGAAGAAACCACCTGCTGCGCAAACTTCCTTGCGCTCCTATGCATTTTATTATGTGAAGGAATATACAAGCGCCCAGTTTGACTGTTGGCGCTGCAGCAAATCGGAAGTCTTTACGGCGGCCGGCCAGAAGTACGCGTACGAAGTCCGGAAGGCCTATATCCACGCGAAGCGAAACTTGTGCACTGCATGCTGGAAGCAGTCGAACGACATCGCGCGCCGGCTAGAAGCGTTCGAGCGGCGATGGCTGGAATCCAGGGATGGCCTGGCACGTGATGCGGATTTTCTGGAGCAGTGGCTGGAACTACTCATTCTCCGCGAAGAGTATTTGCCTTACAGGCCGGACAGCACCAGGAAGAACATGATCGTAAACGCGCTCGCCCGGCTTCAGGTTCAGGGTCAGGTCGGGCAAAGTGCCAGAGTACCCGACATTGGCGCGTTGCCCGACCTGACCCTTCAGTTAGGAGTTAGCGCACGGCATCCCAGCAAAACATAGAAGGTTTAGTGAATGATAGTCTGGCGGCGATCGGCCACAAGCGGACTATCAAGCTGTGCTCGGAAGCGGGCTTTTCTTCAGTATTTGACGGGGATTCATGACAAACAAGATATTAGTGTTGATAGTCGCTCTGCTCAGCGCCTCTTGCTCCGATAAAAAAGCTGACCTCCGAGATCCGTTGGACCGTTTGCGTGCCGAGCGAAATGCGGTACCGGACAACGGTGAAGGGCGCGTCTACATAAAAGAACTGGCCGAGGCCGTTGAAAAGTCGGACCGGATAGTCGTTACTGAGCATTCCAATGTTGATGACGTGCTCGATGAATTGACTCAACCGCAACGCCCGAAGGATTACCGCCCGATCATTTTCACTACTCGCGAACTTAGTTCTCTTGAACGCTCGAAGTTCCTTATCGCCATACGAAGCATGGCTGTCGCGACACAAGATGCGGAACCCGCATGCATTTTCGAGCCGCATCATACGATTACGTTCTTTCGTGCTAATAGGCAGACCAGCGCAATGCGCGTGTGCTTTCAATGCGGCCAGGTGGAATGGGACGGCAGCAGTAAGACACGGCCATGGTCGCTGGTGCCCACCCTCCGAACTCTAATTGCAGGATTGGGGATGAAGGAAGAGCGCGACTGGCGTACTTTGGCCAAGACTGCTTCGAAGTAGTCCGCATGGTGCTGCAGTTGCCGAGCTTGGCGCTACACTGCTGCCGTCGAGTAAAATCGGCAGAGATCGGCCAAAAGCAGCCAGTGGGATGACCTCGGAGGCGGCTTGGAATGGAACCAAATGGAAAACAGAGCAGTTGCAGATATTGTTGGCCCTTGGGTTGAACCAGACTTCAACTCGAGCCTAATTGAGCGTTGCCGCGCCAATTGGTCAGTGCCTATTGGCGAAATCACGAATTACGTATTGGCTACCTTCATTCGCCAGCGAATCGCTTTGGGCTTTGTGGTGCCGGAGGCCCAACGGCGCATAGCATCGGGCTTTACGGATGAAACTGAAATCATTGATGATGAGCTTGCTCTTGCCATTGCAGGAATTTTGCCAAACGATGAACCACGGTAGTTTTTTCGTTTAAACGGACCATGTCGGCCAAGAGCGGGCGCTCAGCGAATCGCGAAGCGGAACTGAAATGAAAAGTATGGAATTCAAAATCTTTGGCACCCTGATAGGTGTGACAGGTACCGCTGGACAGTGGAGCGCCTTCTACCTGGGCAACGAGGGTAAGCGGCGACCGGCCGACTTTATTGTGCCGAATGATCTCGGCGAAGAAGAAATCTGCGAATACTTAGCAGATCTATTCCACGAACAGGCGACACCGAAAAACAGTGAAGCTAGGCGGATTGTCTAGCAACAGCATATACCCGCTTGCGGCCACTAGCCGCCGGTCGATAACTTGATATGTTTTCTAGAATGAGCCCCGAGCGCAATCATGCCAAGACACCCACCTGATTTTCGTGCAGCTATATCGTTCCTGCCTGAAGAACTGAGCGGGCGTCAACAGCCTCCTCGTCAGGGGATTTACAGACCGGATATCCGATACGCTGACGACGCCAACACGCAAGCTTGGATGGTGTGGCCACTATTTTTGTCGGCCGATGAATCTGAACTGGAAAATGGTGCTACCGTTCCAGAGCGGTGCAACGCAAATTTCTATATCGTCGATGAGGACCTGCGTCGCGAGGTGCATGCTTCACGCCTGAAGGTAGGTGTTCAATTCGACTTGGTAGAAGGCTCGCAACGTGTAGCTGTATGCGAAGTGACCGAACTGCTCTCGCTACGTGACAATCTTGGCTGATACCGGCCAGAAGCCGCCGTTTCGGTCCAGTCGGACCAGCACAATTTACTGGAGCATTCCGCTTGCCTGCCTTTGACGAAACTGCTGAACTGCCTCCGCCAGCAGCGGAAATGGTGATGTGCATACCTGGCCCATGGCCCGACCGTGATGCCTGCTTCAACGCCGTCATGCACGACAGCGGTGGCTACGTCATGATTGGCGAATCTCTACTGCACCTGGCATCGTCATTCAAGTGCGAGATCGAGTTCCACGGTCCCGACCCAGCGATGGAACGGGCCTTCAGCGCCTCGGGGTCTCACTGGCGCGATACACCCGCGATGGACGCCATTGCCCAGCACCGTTCGGTGGTCTATCTGATCGGTCAGGGTGGTACGCGTGCCGCTGCAGAGGCGATGATCCGTGCCTCCGCCGCGCTGCTAGACGCGGGCGGTCTGGGCGTGAAAGTCGAGAGCAGCGGGCTGGCTCATCCTGTTGAGAAATGGCACGCACTGGTTAGCAACCTTCACTTGTTCAGTGCCCACGAAGCCTTAGTAGTCTATGTTACGGGCGAGGAGATCTATTCATGCGGTATGCATTTATTGGGCTTGCCTGATGCAATCACAGCAGGAGCCGACCGGCAGGACGGGGTGGAATTGCTGCGCGTATTCACGCGCTACCTATTCAGCGAAGCGCCTGAGTTGCGCGACGAGCAGACGTTTGCGGCCGATGCCGCCGCCCCTTCGTACCGCCTCCGACGCGATCATGGCATCGTATATCCGCCCGGATCACTGTTTGCCAATCCTGAAGGCTACTGGCGCCTCGTGCCTGTGCGGGCGCCAGCGGAGCTTTCTCGCAAGCGATGGTGGCATTGATTGCAGACCAGCGCAGGTAGCTGGCGCTACAGTATGATGTCGTCGTTCGGCCAGAAGCAGTCGTTCGTTTTCGCGATTTAATACTTGATAAGAAGCTCGGATGGATAAGATCTCGTCGTGTGACCCGTTGGTGGCATTCTTGAAAACAGTGCCTGGAGTTAAGCCGAGCATCGGTCAGGGTGTGTTCGAGAACGGGACATGGTGGGTCAAGCTTCAGATCGATATCGGACATCCGCTTGCCTGGCAAGTTGTCCAGGAATTGGGACACATCTTGAATTACATCTCAATTTCTGAACCCCTGCCGACGGTCTTCAAGCCGGTTTCACCTCCGCCGTACATGAACGGTGGCCCAAAGAAGTTCCTCTCTTGGGTGATCGAGTCCACTGAGACCGAGTTCAGTCCAGCATTGTGCGCCGAATGGTTGAGTGGCCGGATGCCTACACCAATTGATGACCTATCTCAGTGGGCTGATGACGATCCGGATGATGAAGAGAAGTGATGAGGACGCTGATGTGGCAGCGTCGCGATCTGTGCATTCATGCAGTTTGAGCCGAGACTATCGAAAACCAGTAAGGTTCGCAATAATGGGTGTTTAATTGGAGAACCTATGTCAAAAGCAGATTCTACGGATTTCCTGATAAACGCTATCATACCCAAGCCCGGTGATCCGACGTTTTCGATCCTCAGGACTCACCTCCTAATCGAAGACCTCCTGTGGAGCTATTTAGAAAAGATAGCGCCGAACCCAGCCGTCGTGAAGCAAGCGAAGCTAACGTTTTCCCAAGCACTCCAGATGTGTCGTGCATTTAGCCCTAACCTCTCCCAAGATTACTGGATGTGGAAGGCAATGAGCGAACTAAACAAGCTACGGAATGGCCTCGCCCACAACCTCGTCCCCGCTGAGTTTGCCGTGAAGACCAAAGAGTATATCTCGTACGTTATTAATTCGTCAAACCTGCTCTCAAAACCTGTCGAGAAGGACCGGCCGGCGTGTGAAGACGAGATCGGCCTGGAGGATGACGAGGCTCAAATAACGCTCTATAAAATCGACCTGATCAATGTCTTCTTGTACAGCCATGCACAGGGAGCTCTAGGGCTTCTTGAACATCGCAAGTATTGAAGTATTCGAAATCTACCGGAAAATCCTCGCGCCCCAAGGCATAAGAAATTGAAAAGGGTCCCTCCCAAGGTCCGCAAAGGGGCGGATGCTGCCGGTCCTCGGACGCCGTGTGTCAGGTCAAGTTTGAGCTAGTACATCTAAAGAAATCAAGGCCCATCCGCCGCTTCTTCGTTCATCTCGGTGCCGATGCTGGTCTGCGGGATCATGATCGACAGGGTCGTGCCGTTGCCGCGCCGGCTGTCGATCACCAGTTCGCCGCCGAACACGTCGACCCGCTCCTGGATGCTGCGCAGCCCGAAGGCGGCGGCCTTGCCGGCGTCGCCCGGCTGCATGCCGATGCCGTCGTCGACGATGACGATGCCCAGGTGCTCCGGCGTCAATGTCAGCATGACGTCCACCGTGCTCGCCTGCGCGTGGCGCAGGATGTTCACCAGCGACTCCTGGATGATGCGGAACACCACCGCCGTCTGGCGCATGTCGGGCAGGGGGCCGTCGCCGCCGGTCACTGTCAGCGAACAGTCGATGCCGCTGCGCTTTTCGAACTGGTCCACCAGCCACTCCAGCGCCGCCGGCAAACCCAGTTCCAGCGTGCTCGGATGCAGGTCGTTCATGATCGAACGCACCGAGCGGATCGTGGTGTCGATCGTGTCGAGCACATGGCTGACGCGCCGCTTCAGGTGCGGGTGCTTGTCGCTGGCGCGGGCGTGCAGCATTTCGACTTCCATTTTCAGGGCCATCAGGTTCTGCCCCAGTTCATCGTGGATGTCGAGCGCGAACTTCTTGCGTTCGTCTTCCTTGATCGTCTCGAGGTGGTCGCTCAGCTGGCGCAGCCTTTCGAACGACAGGCGCAGCGCCTCCTCGACCCGCTTGTGGTCGGTGATATCGACCAGCATCACGATCAGGTGATGCGGCTCGCCCTGCGCGTCGTACACCGGTTTTTTGTAGGTCTGCACCAGACGGTTCTCGCCGAGCGCGGTATTCCATACCTGTTCTTCCACGACCAGCAGCTTGCGCCGGGCGAAGGTAATCTGGTCGTCGCGCAGGAAGCCGGCCTGTTGCTCGGCGGGGAACCACGCACTGCCGCGGGTGCCCGACAACTGCGCGAACGGCAGTCCCAACTGTTCCTCGGCCGCCTTGTTCATCATGATGATGCGCGACTGCGCGTCCTTGATGAACAGCGGGATCGGCATCGTCGACACCACGTCCTGCAAGCGCTGTTCGCTCAGGAGCTGCGCGCTTTCGGCCGCCTGGCGCACGCCGATCTCGGCGCGCAGCTGTTCGTTCGCCGCCTCCAGTTCCTCGGTGCGCTTGCGGATCCGTACCTCAAGACCGATCTGCACCGCGGCCAGCGCCATTTCGGCCGCCTTGCGCTCGGTGATATCGGTCAGCATCAGCAGCGTGCGTCCGGCGCCTTCGCCGTCGCTGCCGGTCAGCAGGCGGGCGCTGACGATGGCCCAGCCGGAATTGCCGCCGCCGCGCCGGTAGCTCAGGTCGAAGGTGCGGCCCTGGTCGGCCGCCTCCGCGCGCAGCAGGCGGCACAGCACGTCGGGCGGATTGTCGCCGAGGTGGTCGGGCAGGGCGCGCGCGGCCAGGTCAACGGGGCTGCAGCCGAACATCTGCGCCAGGCGCTGGTTGGCGTAGACGGTGCCGCCGTCGGCATCGATGACCCAGATGCCTTCGTGCGCGGTGTCGATCAGATGGGCGTAGCGGCTCTCGCTGGCGTTCAGCCGGGCCGTGGCGCGGTGGTGCGCGTTGTTCAGCTGGCGGATGCGCACGAGGACGAGGACGGCGACGCAGGCGAGCGCGAAGATCAGCGCCAGCAGCGCCGCCGGCGGCGGGCTGGCCTGGCCCAATGCGACGATGGTGGCGCCGCCCGCCAGCGCCAGGATGGCGCCGGCCCCGGACAAGCTAAGCGATTCGACGCTCCATCGTTTCATTCAAGGTACCGGCAGTGGCGATGGGGCATTCTAACGCTATTTCTAGCAATTTCTGCAACCTTTCCACCGCCGACTGTTGCGCGGATGTCAGCCCGTGTTGCGCAAACCCGCCGCCACGCCGTTGATCGACAGGTGGATGCCGCGGTGGACCCGCTCGTCGATCTTGCCCGGTTCTCCCGCGACCGAGCGGTGGCGGTGGATCAGTTCGACCTGCAAGTGGTTCAGCGGGTCGAGGTAGGCGAAGCGGTTCTGGATCGAACGCGCCAGCAGCGGATTGCCGGCCAGCCGCTCCTGGGCGCCGGTGATGGTCTGCAGGCAGTGCAGCGTGTTGCCGTGTTCGGCGGCGATGCGCTTGAAGATGCGGTCGCGCAGTTCGGCGTCGGCCACCAGTTCGGCATAGCGCGAGGCGATCGCCAGGTCGGTCTTGGCCAGCACCATGTCCATGTTCGACAGCAGCGTGGCGAAGAACGGCCACTCCTTGAACATCGTCTTCAGCGTGGCGATGCGCTCCTCGCGCGGGCCGGCGTCGATCCAGGCGCCGATGGCCGAACCGAAGCCGTACCAGCCCGGCAGCAGCAGCCGGCACTGGCCCCACGAGAAGCCCCAGGGGATCGCGCGCAGGTCTTCGATGCGCTTGGTCGACTTGCGCGAGGCAGGGCGCGAGCCGAGGTTCAGTTCCGCGATCTCCGCGATCGGCGTGGCCGAGAAGAAGTAGTCGGTGAAGCCCGGGGTTTCGTACACCAGGTTGCGGTAGGCCTTGTAGGCGCGCTCGGAGATGTCGGCCATGATCGCTTCGAACTGGGCCAGGCGCTCGGCGTGCGGGCCGTCGGCCGCATGCGGCATCAGGGACGCTTCGAGCGTGGCGGCGACCAGCAGCTCCAGGTTGCGGCGGCCGATCTCGGCGTTCGAGAACTTGGAGGCGATGATCTCGCCCTGTTCGGTCAGGCGGATCTGGCCGTTGACGGTGCCCGGCGGCTGCGCCAGGATCGCCTCGTACGACGGGCCGCCGCCGCGGCCGACGGTGCCGCCGCGGCCGTGGAACAGGCGCAGCTTGACGCCGGCCTGCGCGAACACCTTGACCAGGTGGATCTCGGCCTTGTACAGCTCCCAGTTGGAGGTCAGGAAGCCGCCGTCCTTGTTCGAATCGGAGTAGCCGAGCATGACTTCCTGCAGCTGGCCCTGGCGTTCGATCAGGCCCTTCACCAGCGGCAGCGCCATCCACTCCTGCATGATGACGGCGGCGCGCTGCAGGTCGGGAATGGTCTCGAACAGCGGGATCACCATCGCATCGAGCTCGCCCGCCTGCGGGCGCAGCAGGCCCGTTTCCTTCTGCAGCAGCAGCACCTCGAGCAGGTCGGACACTTCTTCGGTGTGCGAGATGATGTAGTTGCGGATCGCGCGCGCGCCGTAGCGCTGGCGGATTTCCTTGGCCGCGCGCAGGATCGACAGTTCGGAGTTGGTCTCGTCGCTGTAGTCCAGGTAGGGCGAATACAGCAGGCGCGGCTGGGCGAGTTCGGCCAGCAGCAGCTTGACCTTGCCCACTTCGTCCAGCGCCGCGTAGTCGGCTTCGCTGCCGGCGCGGGCGAACAGTTCGGCCAGCACCCGTTCGTGCACGTCCGAGGTCTGGCGCATGTCGAGCGAGGCGAGGTGGAAGCCGAAGATGCTGGCGGCGCGCTGCAGGGTGGCCAGGCGCGGCTTGACCAGCAGGCCGCCATGGTTGGCGCGCAGCGAGCCGGCCAGCACCGCCAGGTCGGCGCCGAACTCGCTGGCATGCGCGTAAGGATCGGCGTGCCCGACTTCCTTGCGCAGGATGTTGGTGGCGCCCAGCGCGCGGGCGGTGGCCGCCAGGCGCGCGTAGATGCCGATCAGGGCGCGCCGGTACGGCTCGTCCGAGCGGTGCGGCGACGAATCGGGCGAGGCGTCGGCCAGCGCCTGCAAGGCCGGCGTGGCCTTGACCATCAGCGTCGAGATCGACAACTCGGCGCCCAGCGCGTGGGTTTCGTCGAGGTAGAAGTCGAGGATGGTGGTGGCCTGGCGCACCAGCGCGTGCTGCATGGTGCCGGCGTTGACGTTCGGGTTGCCGTCGCGGTCGCCGCCGATCCAGCTGCCCATTTGCACGTAGGCGCTGTCGCCCAGCGCCGGCGCCGGGGCTTCGTCCTCGTACTGGGCGGCGATCTCGCCTTCGATGTCGTCGTACAGGCCGGGCAGCTCGCGCAGGAAGGTGATCCGGTAGTAGGACAGGGCGTTGTCGATCTCGTCGGCCACGGTCAGCTTCGAGTAGCGCAGCATGCGCGTCTGCCACAGGGTGGCGATGCGCGCATGCAGCAGCTGCATGTTGGCGACCCGTTCCTTCGGCGTCAGCGGCAGGTCGCGTTCGGCCAGCAGGCGCGCGATGTCGTGCTCGGCGTCGAGGATCGACTTGCGCTGCACTTCGGTCGGGTGGGCCGTCAGTACCGGCGCGATCAGCGCATCCTTGAAGAAGGTGTTGACGGTGTCGTGGCCGACGCCGGCGCGTTTCAGCTTGGCCAGCGCGAAGCTGACGCTGCCTTGCTGGGGCGCGGAGCCGGCCAGCAGGTGGGCGCGGCGGCGCCGGATGTGGTGCTGGTCCTCGGCGATGTTGGCCAGGTGCGAAAAGTACGAGAATGCGCGCACCACCGAGATGGTCTGTTCGCGGGTCAGCTTGTGGAGCAGGGTGGTCAGGTCGCTGCCGGCCTGGACGTCCGCTTCGCGGCGGAAGCGCACCGCCGTCTGGCGGATGGTCTCGACGACGGTGAAGACATCTTCACCTTCCTGGTCGCGCAGCACGTCGCCCAGCAGGCGCCCGAGCAGGCGGATGTCTTCCTTCAGCGGAGCGTCCTTGTCGACGCCGGGTTGATTTTCTTGGGCAGCAGCTAGATTTACCATTGTTGAACCACAGTGTGAATTGTTGGTGCAAAGGCTTATGGCCACGGTCTGCAAAGGGGCCGCATGATAAAATTTGTGATCTTATGCATGAGCCGATAACTGACGCGTAAGCCGGTTAGCGTTAACGACAGTGAAAGAATCCGTTTTGAAAGCAACTGAATTGGCAGTGAAGCACCCGTCCAGCTTGATTATTGCATCGCGGGAGAGCCGCCTCGCCATGTGGCAGGCGGAGCACGTACGCGCGCAATTATCGTTATTATATCCGCAGTGCAGCATTGAGATTCTGGGAATGACGACCCGGGGCGATCAAATCCTCGACCGCGCCCTGTCCAAGGTCGGCGGCAAGGGCTTGTTCGTCAAGGAACTCGAAGTGGCGATGGCCGAGGGCCGGGCCGACCTGGCCGTCCATTCGCTCAAGGATGTGCCGATGGACTTGCCGGAAGGCTTCGAACTGGCGGCCGTGCTCGAGCGCGAAGACCCGCGCGACGCCTTCGTCTCGAACGACTACGCCAGCCTGGCCGACCTGCCGCCGGGCGCGGTGGTCGGCACCAGCAGCCTGCGCCGCCAGTCGCTGATCGCGGCGCGCTACCCGCAGCTGGTGATCAAGCCCCTGCGCGGCAATCTCGATACCCGCCTCGGCAAGCTCGACCGTGGCGATTACGCCGCCATCATCCTGGCCGCCGCCGGCCTCAAGCGCCTCGGCTTGCCCGGACGCATACGTTCGCTGCTGGACCCGGCCGACAGCCTGCCGGCCGCCGGCCAGGGCGCGATGGCGATCGAAATCGTTTCGTCCCGGACCGACGGCGTCGACCTGCGCGCCGTGCTGGCGCCGCTGAACCACCTGGCCACGGCGCAGGCGGTGGCGGCCGAGCGCAAGGTGTCGAAGGTGTTCGGCGGCTCCTGCCAGGTGCCGCTGGCCGCGTTCGCGACGGTCGACCAGGGCACCATGCACCTGCGGGCGATGGTCGCCACGCCGGACGGGACCCGCATGGCCAGCGCCGAACTGTCCGGTCCGGCCGACGCCCCCGAAACCCTGGGCGAACAGGTGTCGGCATTGCTGGCGCGCCAGGATGCAAGCGCGATCCTGGCCCTGTGCAAGGTGGAGGCCGCCGCCGCGCCGGATGCCTGACCCGGTCATCATCACCCGTCCGCTGGCCCAGGCCGGCGCGCTCGCCGATGCCGTCGCCGCCCTCGGGCGCGAGGCGGTCGTGCTGCCGCTGCTCGAGATCTACCCGCTGGACGACCAGTCGGCCCTGCAGGCGGCGCTGGCCGGCCTCGACCGGTACGCGATGGTGGCCTTCGTGTCGCCGAACGCGATCGACGCCGCCTTCGCCCACATCAAGGCCTGGCCGCCGGGCGTGACGGCGGCGGTGCTGGGCGAGGGCAGCCGCGCGGCGCTGGCGCAGCATGGGGTCAGCAGCGCCAACGCGACCATCGTCAGCCCGCAGGACGCGGCGCGCAGCGATTCGGAAAACCTGCTGCAGACGCTCGACCTGGCGGCCCTGGCCGGCCAGCGGGTGCTGATCGTGCGCGGCGAAAGCGGGCGCGAACTGATGGCCGAGGGCTTGCGCGCCGCCGGCGCCCAGGTGGAAACGGTGGCGGCCTACCGCCGCAGCGTGCCGCCCTTGACGCCGGCGCTGGAAACCACGCTGCGCCGCTTGCTGGCGCACGCGAACGATTGGATAATTACGAGCTCCGAGGCGCTGCGCGGCCTGCTGGAACTGGTGCGGCAACTCGAACCGGACGCCGGCGCGGCCGCCGCTGTGGCAAAAATGCAACAGCAGCGCCTGATTGTGCCGCATGCCCGCATTGCCGAAACCGCAATCTTGCTAGGACTTGCACACCCGACCCTCACCGGATCAGGCGACGAACGATTGCTTGCCGCGTTACAATCACGACCATGAACGAATTGCCACAACCAACCCCTACCAGCGCGGCGCCCGCCGCCAGCCAGAGCATCGTGCCGGCCGAGCCGCAAACGGCGCCGCCGCCGCCCAATCCGCCCGCCGCGGCGCGCGCCGACGCGGCCGACGCCGCCGCCGATTTCGTGCTGCGTCCGCTGACGGTGGCCGTCATCGTGATCGGGCTGCTGCTGGCCGCGCAAGTCTGGTACAGCAACAACAGCATCCAGAAACTGCGCATGGAAATGGCCAAGAGCCTGCAGCGCGGCGAGTTGAGCAACGCCGAAACGGGCAGTCTGGCGCGCAACGTGCAGGACCAGACCAAGGAGCTGCAGGCCAAGGTGCTGGTGCTGGAAAACCGCCAGATCGAGGCCCAGAGCCAGCAGCTGGCGCTGGAACAGCTGTACCAGGACCTGTCGAAGAACCGCGACGAGTGGGCGCTGGCCGAGATCGAGCAGGTGCTGTCGACCGCCAGCCAGCAGCTGCAGCTGGCCGGCAATGTGCAGGGCGCGCTGATCGCGCTGCAAAACGCCGACCGTTCGCTGTCGCGCTCGGACAAGCCGCAATTCATCACGATCCGGCGCGCCATCGCCAAGGACACCGACAAGCTCAAGGCGCTGCCGATGCTCGACATGGCCGGCGTCGCGCTGCGCCTCGATAACGCGATCACGCTGGTCGACAGCCTGCCGCTGCTGGCCGACGAAAAGCCGGCCATCCCGGCCGCGCCGCCGCGTCCGCCGCGCGCCGCCAAGCCGGGCGCCAAGCCGGGCGATGCGCCCGAGCCGGCCGGCCTGACCGGCCGCGTGCAGGACATGTGGCACAACTGGAGCACCGAAATGTGGACCGACGTGCGCCAGCTGATCCGGGTGCGCAGCGTCGATACGCCGGAGGCGCTGATGCTGTCGCCGACCCAGTCCTACTTCCTGCGCGAGAACGTCAAGCTGCGCCTGCTCAACGCGCGCCTGGCCCTGTTGTCGCGCAACGAAGCCGCGTTCCGCAACGACCTGGCCGCCGCACAGGAAGCCCTGGTCAAGTATTTCGACACCCGTTCGCGCTCGACCCAGACCGCGCAGGCGCTGCTGCGCCAGGTCCAGACCAACAACCTGGCCATCGAAATGCCGTCGCTGGCCGAAAGCCTGAACGCCGTGCGCAACTACAAAGCGAAGCCTTAAACCATGCGCATCTTCCTCTGGCTGGTCGCCTTGATGGCGTTGGCGATCGGAATCGCCGTGACCGCGCGTTTCAATCCGGGCAATGTGGTGTTCTTCTACCCGCCGCACCGGATCGACGTGTCGCTCAACTTCTTCGTCGTGCTGGCGGTGCTGCTGTTCGCCATGCTGTACCTGTTCGTCGGCGCGCTGCGCGCCACGCTCGACATGCCGCGCAAGGTGGCGGCCTACCGCCAGCGCAAGCGCGAGCGCGACGGCAACAAGGGCCTGCGCGACGCGCTCAAGGCGCTGTTCGAAGGGCGCTTCGGCCATGCCGAAAAGGCGGCCATCCGCGCCGCCGAACTGCCCGAGAACGCCGGCCTGGCGGCCCTGATCGGCGCGCGCGCCGCGCACCGCATGCGCCAGGCCAAGCGGCGCGACCACTGGCTGGCCGGGATCAGCGCCGACACCGGCATGAAGACGGCGCGCCTGATGACCGTGACCGAACTGCTGGTCGACGACCACCAGCCGGAGGCGGCGCTCGAAGCCGTGGCCGAACTCAATGCCAGCGGCACCCGCCACATCCACGCGCTGCAATGGTCGATGAAGGCGCACCAGCAGGCCAAGAACTGGCCCGAGGTGCTGCGCCTGGTGCGTTCGCTCGACAAGCACAAGGCGCTGCATCCGGCGCTGTCGTCGCGCCTGCGCGAGCTGGCCTACGATGCGCTGCTGTCCGACAGCGCGCACGACGCCGAATCGATCCTGCGGGTGTGGAGCACGGTGCCGGGCACGGACCGGGTCAAGCCCTTCATCGCCGCGCGCGCGGTGGCCGCGCTCAATGCGCGCGGCCTGCACGAGGAAGCGCGCGCCAGCGCCGAGGAAGCCCTGAAGGCCGAATGGGACGACCGCGTCGTGCGCGCCTACCGCGAGTCGGCCGGGCCGGCCGGATCGGCCTCGCTGCTGGCCCAGATCGAGCATTGCGAAACCTGGATCAGGCAGCGCCCGAACGACGCCGAGCTGGCGCTGACCCTCGGTTCCCTGTGCCTGAAACAGAAACTGTGGGGCAAGGCCCAGCGCTACCTGGAGCAGGCCCTGTCCGACGCGACCGCGGCGCGCATGGTGCGCGAAGCCCACCTGAAGCTGGCCCAGATGCACGAAGCGCTGGGGCAGGCCGAGGAAGCGGCAGCCCATTACCGCCAGTGCGCGCTGGCCAGTATCCTGTAAGGGTTGCTGCGCCGCACAATTCCGCCTTGAAATTCGTTATAATGTTCCTCACCGAATCCCCGCAATCTTAGGAAAATCCCATGAGTTTGAATAAAGTCTCCTCCGGCCGCGACGTGCCGAACGATTTCAACGTGATCATCGAGATCCCGATGAATGCCGATCCGATCAAGTACGAAGTGGACAAGGAATCGGGCGCGATCTTCGTCGACCGCTTCATGGGCACCGCGATGCACTATCCGTGCAACTACGGCTACGTGCCGAACACCATCGCCGACGACGGCGACCCGTGCGACGTGCTGGTGATCACCCCGTTCCCGCTGATTCCCGGCGTGGTGGTGCGTTGCCGCGCGATCGGCGTGCTGAAGATGGTGGACGAGGCGGGCGGCGACGCCAAGGTGCTGGCGGTCCCGGTCGACAAGATCCTGCCGATCTACAGCCACTGGCAGAAGCCGGAAGACATGAACGAACTGCGCCTGCGCCAGATCCAGCACTTCTTCGAGCACTACAAGGACCTCGAGCCGGGCAAGTGGGTCAAGGTCGAAGGCTGGGGCGGCGTGGATGACGCGAAAGCCGAGATCCTGAATGGCGTTGCCGCCTTCCAGAAGCAGCTGGCCGAATAAGCGTCGCTTGCTGTATTTAAGAGACGGACGCCGAGGCGTCCGTTTTTTTTTCGATCTGTGATTCTTCGATAGATTGTTGGCCCCTGAATTGTGTCACTCTGGCGCTGTGCGGTGTGCAACAGGACGGGAGGCCACGATGACCGAGGCGGCGGGCGGACGGAAGCACGGGAAGGCCTGGCGCATCATGCTGGCCGCGGGCCTCATTGCCGTCGCTGCGGGCGCATCGGCGCTGTTGCTGTTGCGCGGACCTGCAGAAGCGCCCGTCGCCGGGCCGATGGAGAAGCTGGTCATCGCCAGCAACGCCGAATACGTTGGCACCTGTCCCGTCACCGTGGCGCTGAGGCAGGGGTATTTCGCGAACGCTGGCGTGGAGCTCGTGATCCAGCCGTACAAGAGTGGCAAAGCGTCGCTTGAAGCTGCCCTTGCCGGCAAGGCCGACATGGCCACCACGGCCGATATTCCGATCATGATGGCGGCCATGAACGACATCCCCCTGTCGGTCGTCGCAACCTTTTTCAAGACCGAGCATGACCATGGCATCGTCGCGCGGCGCGACCGGGGTATCGCCACGCTGGCTGACTTGAAGGGCAAGACGATCGGCGCCACGCTGGCGACGTCCGGGCATTTTGTGCTCGATGCCTTCCTCAGCCGCCAGCACATCGCGGCCGACGACGTCACCGTGCACAACCTGAAACCGGAAGAATTTTCCCGTGCGCTCGCAAGCGGCGAAGTCGATGCGATCGTGACCTGGGAGCCTTTCCTCGACAATTTGCTGAAGCAGCTTGGCCGCAATGGCACCGCTATCTATGGCGAGGACATCTATGAGATTCCATATAGCCTCGTTGGCCGGCGCGAGTACGTTGCAGCTCATCCGGAACTGATGAAGAAGCTGCTACGGGCCCTGGCCCGGGGCGTGCAGGACTGCACGGAGAAACCCGAAGTTGCGCGCGCCATCATGGCCTCCAGCGTCGCCATCGATACCAGCAAGTGGAAGTCGAATTGGCCGTATTACCGGTTCCAGCTGGTGCTGGACCAGGGCCTGATCCTGGCGCTCGAAGATGAGGCGGGCTGGGCCATGAGCAATAAACTGGCGCCGCAACGGGAGATGCCGAACTTCGTCGACTACTTGTACCTCGATGCGATGACGGCGGTCGCGCCCGCCGGCGTCACCGTCATTCACTGAGCGTGCCTCCGATGAAAATTGCCTCCCGCCTCAAGCTGATCGGCCTGTTTTCCGCCGCCGTGGTCGTGGCGGTGGGTGCGGTGCTGTTTTCCACGACCCAGCAGATACGCAAGGAGCTGATCAAGAACGCGGCGGCCAACGAGGTACTGAACGCGGTGACTGCCTTGCGCTACTTGTCCCTTGAGTATGTACTGCGCAGCGAAAAGCGGATTCAATCGCAATGGCAGCTGCGCAGCGCGTCGCTGTCGACGCTGCTTGCATCGGCCGATACCTTCAGCGACGCCGACGATCAAGCCAGTATCGAGTCGCTGCGCGCCACCTATGCCAGCGTGGGCCGGCTGTTCGCCTTGCTGGTGAGCACCCGTCAGCTGCCCAAGGACGCGGCGAATACCGAACTGGCGTCGCGCCTGACGGGGCAGATTTCCAGCAAGACGCAGTCGATGATCTCGGAAGCGCTGATCCTGTCCGAACGCAGCCGCCAGGGCGCGCTCGTGGCGCAGCAGCGCGAACTGGCCGCAGTGACGGCATTCGGCGCCGTGGTGCTGTTCCTGATCGCGGCCAGCTCGCTAGTCACGTTCCGCAGCCTGGTCCTCCCACTCCAGCGCCTGCGCGAGGGCACGGCCACGGTGGGCTCGGGCGACCTGGACTTCAAGCTCGGGGGACATACCGAGGACGAACTGGGCGAGCTGGCGCGCGCCTTCGACGGCATGACCGACAAGCTCAAGCTGAGCACGGTGTCGCGCCAGGAACTGGCCGCCAGCAACCAGGCCCTGCAAGGCGAAGTGATCGTGCGCCAGCAGGCCGAGCAGAAGGCCCATGCGCAGCTCGGCCGCCTCAACCTGCTGCACCAGATCACCCGCTCGATCGGCGAGCGCCAGGATCTGCGCAGTATCTTCCAGGTCGTCATCCGCAGCCTGGAAGACCAGCTGCCGGTCGATTTCTGCTGCATCTGCCTGTACGATGCGCCCAACAAGGCGCTGGTGGTCAGCTGCGTGGGCTTGCGCAGCGCGGCCCTGGCGCTGGAATTCGCGATGGCCGAGCATGCGCAGATCCCGATCGACGAGAACGGCCTGTCGCGCTGCGTGCGCGGCCAGCTGGTGTATGAGCCGGACATCGCCCAGGTCCCTTTCCCCTTTCCCCAGCGCCTGGCGCGCGGCGCGCTGGCGGCGCTGGTGATGGCGCCGCTGCTGGCCGAGAGCCAGGTGTTCGGCGTGCTGGTCACGGCCCGGCTGGCCGCGAACAGCTTCAACAGCGGCGAATGCGAATTCCTGCGCCAGCTGAGCGAACACGTGGCGCTGGCGGCGAACCAGAGCCAGTTGTACCAGGCGCTGCAGCAAGCCTACGAGGAGCTCCATCAAAGCCAGAAAACGGCGGTGCAGCAGGAACGGCTGCGCGCGCTGGGCCAGATGGCCAGCGGCATCGCCCACGACATCAACAACGCCATTTCGCCGGTGGCGCTGTACACCGAGTCCCTGCTCGAGACCGAGCCCGGCTTGAGCGATCACACCCGCGCCTGCCTGGAAGTGATCAAGCGCGCCATCGACGACGTGGCGGCGACGGTGGCGCGCATGCGCGAGTTCTACCGGCAGCGCGAACCCCAGATGCACCTGGCGCAGGTGGACGCCAACCGCCTGTTGCAGCAGGTGGCCGACCTGACGCGCGCGCGCTGGTGCGATATGCCCCAGCAGCGCGGCATCGTGATCGCCCTGCGCACCGAGCTGGAACCGGGCTTGCCGCCGATCATGGGCGTCGACAATGAAATTCGCGAAGCGCTGACCAACCTGATCTTCAATGCGGTCGATGCGATGCCGGAGGGCGGCACGCTGACCTTGCGCACGCGCTGCGAACGCGGCCTGGTCGCGGCGGCGTGCCGGGTCTGCATCGAAGTGGGCGACAGCGGCGTCGGCATGGACGACGATACGCGCCGGCGCTGCCTCGAACCCTTCTTCACCACCAAGGGCGAGCGCGGCACCGGGCTCGGGCTGGCGATGGTGTATGGCATGGTCGAGCGCCATGGCGCCGCCATCGAGATCGACACCGCGCCCGGCAGCGGGACCGTGATGCGGCTCGGCTTTGCCTTGTCCGCCGCGCCGGCGCCGGCGCCGGCGCTGGCCGCCATCCCGCGCATGAGCGTGGCGCTGCGCATCCTGGCGGTCGACGACGACCCGCTGGTGCTCAAGGCCCTGCGCGCGGCGCTCGAGAGCGACGGCCACGCGGTGACCAGCGCCGACGGCGGGCAGGCGGGCATCGACATGTTCCAGGCCGCGCTCGGCCGCGGCGAGCCGTACGCGCTGGTCATCACCGACCTTGGCATGCCGTATATCGACGGGCGCCGGGTCGCCGCGGCGATCAAGACGGCGGCGCCGGCCACGCCGGTCGTGCTGCTCACCGGCTGGGGGCAGCGCATCGTCACCGACGAGGACTTGCCGCTCCATGTCGACCGGGTGCTGAGCAAACCGCCGAAACTGGCCGAATTGCGCGAGGCCCTGGCCGGCTGCATGCGCGCACGGGAGACTGAATAGTGAACGGCAACGCGCAAGTGAACATCCTGGTCGTCGACGACGAAGCGGCCCATGTGCAGGCGCTGTGCCATACCTTGCGCGGGCAAGGCTACGGGGTCGCCGGCTTCACCGTGCCGGACGAGGCGCTGGCAGCCCTGCGCCAGGCCGCCTTCGCGCTGATGCTGGTCGACCTGAACTTGCCCGGCACCGACGGCATCGCCGTGGTGCAGGCGGCGCGCGCCATCGATCCCGACCTGGCCTGCATCGTCATGACCGGCGACGGCAGCATCGCGACCGCGGTGCAGGCGATGCAGGTCGGCGCGCTGGACTATATCCTCAAGCCGTGCAAGCTGTCGGCCATGGTGCCGGTGCTGGCGCGGGCGTTCGAATCGCGCCAGCTGCGCATCGACAATGCCGCGCTGGCGCTGCGGCTGCGCGAACACACGGCGATGCTGGTCGAGCTGAACCGCGACCTGGAGCAGGCGCGGCGCGAGGCCGAGCGCTCGAACGAAATGAAATCCGTGTTCCTGGCCACCATGAGCCATGAATTGCGCACGCCGCTCAATGCCATCCTCGGCTTTGCCCAGATCCTCAGTTCGAACGAATTGCCGTCGACGCTGGAACAGAAGAAGGTATTCGCCCGGCATATCCTGCAGGCGGGGAAGCACCTGCTGGTGCTGATCAACGAAGTGCTCGACCTGGCGCGGGTCGAGTCGGGCACCCTGACCGTGTCGATCGAGCCGGTGGCGCTGGCGCCGGTGCTGCAGGAATGCGAGGCGCTGGTGTCGCCGCTGGCGGACAAGCGCGGGATCACGCTGCATTTTCCGGCGGCGCCCGACGGCCACGTGCTGTGCGACCGTACCCGCCTGAAGCAGGTGATGATCAATATCCTGTCGAATGCGATCAAGTACAACCGCGAACATGGTTCGGTGACCGTCGTGTGCGAGCCGGCGGCGGGCCGGGTGCGCATCGGCGTGCAGGATACCGGCGCCGGCCTGGACGAAGCGCAGCTGGCCCAGTTGTTCCAGCCATTCAACCGGCTCGAACGCGACGCCGGGGTGGAGGAGGGCACCGGCATCGGCCTGGCCCTGACCCGGCACCTGGTGCAGCTGATGGAAGGCGAGATCACGGTCGAGAGCACGCTCGATGCCGGCACCACCTTCTGGGTCAGCTTCGCCTTGTGCGGGCAGGCCCTGCCGGCGCCGGCGGCGGGCCCCGCCGAGGGCCGGCCCGCAAGCGCCGCCGTGCGCCCGTCGCGCACGCGTTCCACGCTGTTGTATATTGAAGACAATCCGGACAGCCTGCGCCTGGTCGAAGAGATCGTCGCGCCGCGCGCCGACCTGACCCTGGTCACGGCCCGGGATGGGGCGGAAGGCATCGAACTGGCGCGCCGCTACCTGCCCCATGTGATCCTGATCGACATCAACCTGCCCGGCCTGGACGGCTTCGAAATCCGCCGGATCCTGCGCGCCGATCCGAAGACCGCGCGCATTCCGGTCATTGCCATTTCGGCCAGCGCCATGCCTGGCGACCTTCGGCGTGGCATGGAGGCGGGATTCCATTGCTACATTACCAAGCCGATCGACATCGATGCCTTCACCGCGGCGATCGACAAGGCCCTCCGGCGTCCGGCCTAGCGGCGTCGCGGCACCGCGTACTTGCCAGGTTTGCCACAGTTGTCATTGACAAAACTTGTCGCTTTGACTCATCATAGGGCAATTCCAAAATGCAAGTTTCATTTCCTTTTCAATTCACAATCGCTGGCGACCAAGGTTTCAAGGCACTATGGACTTGCATGAAAAAGCGATCCGTGTATTGCGCGCCAGCCGCGGCTTCGGCACGCTCGAGGAACAGGTGCTGGTCGACCTCGCCCAGGCGCTGGCCTACGAGCACGTCGCCGGCGGCGACCCGGTCTACCGCGAAGGCGCGCCCTCGGACAGCATGCTGTTCGTCGTCAGCGGCGGCCTGCGCGTGTCGCGCCGCGACCGCAACGGCGAGCTGAACCTGTACAACGAGGTGCGCCCGGGCCAGAGCGTGGGCGAGGTCGGCCTGATCCTGCAGCAGCCGCGCACCGCCGACGTCACCGCCGTGCGCGATTCGACCCTGGCGCTGCTGTCGCGCGCCAGCTACGAGGCGCTGCTGGCCAGGCACCCGCTGGCGATGAACCGCGTGTTCGTCCAGGTGATCTACGATTTCATGCGCCACTCGACGCCGCTGGTCGACAAGCAGTATGCCCAGTCGTTCGCGGTGGTGCCGCTGCACGAAGGCGCCGGCGCCGCCGAGGTGGCGCATGCGCTGGCGCGCACCTTCGGCACCGTCGGCCGGGTCCAGCACCTGCGGCCGCCGGCGCCGGGCGAGGACCCGGCGCGCCTGTTCGACCATCCGGACGACCTTGAAAGCGCGCACGACTTCCTGGTCTACGAGGCCGAGGAGCAGGCTTCGACCTGGACCCGGCGGGCGTTCCGCCAGGCCGACCAGGTGATCTTCGTGGCGCGCGCCGGCCATACCCAGGAGATCGGCGAGATCGAGCAGCGCCTGACGCGCGAACCGGGCTTCCCGATGAAGCGCAAGCACCTGGTGCTGCTGCATCCGGCGGCGGCGCGCACCCCGGTCGAGGTGGGCAAATGGCGCGGCGTGCGCGAGTTCGAACGGAGCTACCCGGTGCGCAGCGGGCGCGATGCCGACTTCGCGCGGCTCGGGCGCTTCCTGACCGGCACCGCGGTCGGCGTGGTGCTGGGCGGCGGCGGGGCGCGCGGCTTCGCCCACCTGGGCGTGCTGCGCGCGCTCGAGGAGCATGGCATCCCGGTCGACCTGATCGGCGGCAACAGCATGGGCGCGCTGATCGGCGCCCAGTACGCGAGCGGCGCCACGCTCGAACAGATCCGCAGCCGCACCCAAGCCTTCGCCAGCGGCGGCGAGCGCCTGACCCTGCCGGTGATCTCGCTGGTCTCGGGCCGGCGCGTCGAACGCGACCTGAAGAAGATGTTCGGCGAAACCACCATCGACGACCTGTGGACGCCGTACTTCGCGGCCGCCTGCAACCTGTCGAAGGGCATCACCACGGTGCAGGACCGCGGCCCGCTGTGGCGCGCCGTCCTGGCCAGCAATTCGCCGGCCGGCCTGTTCCCGCCGGTGCTGCACAACGGCGACCTGCTGGTCGACGGCGCCATCCTCGAGAACGTGCCGGTCGAGGCGATGCGGGTGCGGCTCGGCACCCCGCTCGAGAAACGGCGCGGCAACGGCACCATCATCGCCATCGACGTCGACGTGCGCGACCAGCTGGGCGCCGATCCGGCGCTGGCGCGGCTGTCGGTGTGGAGCACCATCAAGGGCTACTTCGGGCCGGATGGCCAGCAGTCGCCCGGCATCGCCTCGATCCTGTACAGCGCTGGCCATATCGGCGGCGCCAGCCAGCGCAGCCGCACCATCGCGCAGGCCGACCACTACCTCGAACCGCCCGTCGCCGAGTTTTCGCTGATGGGTTACCGCCGCTCGCAGGAAATCGCCGACGTCGGCTACCGCTACGCAGTGGAGAAGATCGCAAAATGGACGCATCTTTCGACAGCGACGAAAGCCTGAGCCTGTCGCTGAGCCAGCGCGAAGTCTGGCTCGACCAGCGCGCCTGGCCCGCAAGCCCGCACCTGAATATCGGCGGCTACAACTTCATGCGCGGCGCGCTGGACGAGGGCCGCTTCAAGGCGGCGCTGGCCTGCCTGGTGGCCGAGAACGAGGCGCTGCGCCTGGTGCCGCGGGCGGACGGCAGCCAGCGCCTGCTCGAGCATGTCGAACCGCAGCTGCTGGTGATCGATGTCGGCGCCGGCCCCAATCCCCAGGAAGCGATCCGCGCGCACTGCCAGGCCCTGATCGCGCAGCCGTTCGCCCTCGACGGCCGTCCGCTGTGGCGCTTCGTGCTGCTGCGCGCCGGGCCGGAGCTGTACGGCCTGACGATCCAGTTCCACCACCTGGTGATGGATGGCTGGGGCACGTCGCTGGTGATGCAGCGCTGGTGCGAGCTGTATAACGAGCTCGAAAGCAAGGGCGTGGCGGCGCCGCTGGTGGTGCCGCGCTACCGCCAGTTCGTGGTCGAATCGAACGCCTACCGCGATTCGGACGCCTTCCTGCGCGACGAGGCCTACTGGCGCGGCCAGGTGCCGGCGCTGCCGGCGCCGCTTATCGAACGGCGCTACGCGGAGGCGCGCGCGGAGCAGCTGCCCGGCTCGCGCGTGGCGGTGCAGGCGATCGCGCGCGCCGACTACGCCCGCCTCGAGGCGCACGCGCAGGAGCAGGGCGCTTCCACCTTCAATTACTTCCTGGCCGCGCTGGCGCTGTACTTCGCGCGCGTCAACCACTGCGGCGAAGTGCTGATCGGGGTGCCGAGCCTGAACCGCGGCGGGCGCCATTTCAAGTCCACGCCCGGCATGTTCGCCGGGGTGCTGGCGGTGCGCATCGACGTCGACGACAGCATGCGCGTGGACGAGCTGCTGGCCGGCGTGCGGATGGCGATGCGCGGCGCGCTGCGCCACCCGCGCTATCCGCTGTCGGAACTGGTGCGCCACCTGGAAGTGATGCGCAGCGGGCGCGACGGACTGCTCGACGTGCTGCTGTCGTTCGAAAAGCAGGACTACAAGCTCAGGTTCGGCGCCGCCGAATCGTTCGACTCGCGCCAGCTGCTGTCGGGCACCGCGCGCTATCCGCTGGGGGTGACGGTGTGCGACTTCGGGCCCGACCAGGACGCGGAGCTGATCCTCGACGCCAGCGCCGCGTGCTTTGCCGAAGGGGAGGCCGACCTGCTGGCGCGCCGCCTGTGGCAGCTGGTCGAAGCGCTGCGCACGATGCCGGACGCGCGCGTCGACGCCTTGCCGATCCTGCCGCCGGACGAGGCCTGGGCGCTGCTGCATGGACTGCACAAGGACATCGCCTGCCACGAGGCGCCGCAGCCCTTCATCTCCCTGTTCGAACACCAGGTGGCGCTGCGTCCCGAGGCCACCGCGCTGGTGTGGGACGGCGGCAGCTGCGACTACGCCGGCCTTGACCGGCGCGCCGGCGAACTGGCGGCGCGCCTGCGCCAGCTGGGCGCGGGGCGCGACACGGTGCTGGCGGTGGCGATCGAGCGCACGCCGGCGATGGTGCTGGCGCTGCTGGCCATCGCCAAGGCCGGCGCCGCTTTCCTGCCGCTGGACCCGGACGCGCCGCGCGAGCGCCTGGCCGAGATCCTCGAGCAGAGCCGGGCCGTGGCCCTGCTGATCGCGCCGGACAGCTTCCTGCGCCTTGGCCAGCTGCATGCGCGGACGGTCGGCGTGCACTGGGCCGAGCAGGCCCCCGCGGCGCCGGCGGCGGGCGAGGAAGCGGCGCCGCAGCGCCCGGGCGCGGGCGACCTGGCCTATGTGCTGTTCACGTCCGGTTCGACCGGGCGCCCGAAAGGCGTGATGGTCGAGCATGGGACGCTGGCGCGGCGCCTGGCCTGGCTGTCGCGCGCGTATGCGGCCGACTGGCGCGACTGCGCCTGCCAGGCCACCCAGATCACCTTCGATCCCTCGCTGATCGAGACGCTGCTGCCGCTGATCCACGGCGGGCGCGTCGCGCTGCCGCCGCCCGGCCGCCTGCTGCCCGAATCGCTGGCCGACTTCGCGGTGCGCCATGGGGTCACCATCATGGCCTTCGTGCCGTCGACCCTGAGCCGCTTCCTGGACGGCATCGGCGCGCCGTCCCAGCTCAAGCTGCGCGTGGCCTGCTGCGGCGGCGAAGTGCTGGCGCCGGCGCTGGCGCGGCGCTTCCTGGCCCATACCGGGGCCCAGCTGTACAACGTGTACGGGCCGACCGAGGCCGCGATCTTCGCCACCGCCTGGAAGTGCAGCCTGCAGGACGGCGAGGCGGCGCTGCCGCTGGGGCGCCCGATCGACGACACCCGCATCTATGTGCTCGACCGCCAGCTGCGGCCGATGCCGCTGGGGATCGCGGGCGACATCTACATCGGCGGCGCCACGCTGGCGCGCGGCTACCTGCACCGGCCCGAGCTCGATGCCCAGTGCTTCCTGCCGGACCCGTTCCAGCCGGGCGGGCGCATGTACCGCACGGGCGACCGCGGCTGGCTGGGCGTCGAGGGCAACCTGCATTTCATCGGCCGCGGCGACCGCCAGGTCAAGCTGCGCGGCTACCGCATCGAACTGGGCGAGATCGAGGCGACCTGCCTGCTGGCGCCGGGCGTGACCCAGGCCGCGGCGATGCTGGTCGACGCCGGCGGCAAGCCGCAGATCCACGCCTGGGTCGGCGCCGCGGCCGGCGTGACGGCGCAGCATGTGAAAGATGTGCTGCGCCAGCGCCTGCCGGACTACATGGTGCCGGCCGCGATCGGGGTGCAGGCCGAGCTGCACCAGGGCAGCGCCGGCAAGATCGACTATGCGGCGCTGCCGGCGCTGGGCGCGCAGCTGCCGGCGGCGTTCGGGCGCGCGCCCGGCAGCGCGCTCGAGCGCGCGCTGCTGCCGCTGTGGGAGGCGGTCATCGAGGCCCGCCCGATCGGCGTGCAGGACAACTTCTTCGACATCGGCGGCGACTCGCTGGCGGCGGTGGCGCTGCTGGCCAGCATCGAGACCATGCTGGGGCGCAAGGTGTCGATGTACACGCTGACCGAATACCCGACCCTCGAGCGCCTCGCCGTCGCGCTGGGCAAGCAGATCACGCCGCCCGGCCTGATCGTGCGGGTCGGGCCCGACAATGGCCGCGTGCCGCTGTACCTGGCCGCGTCCGGCCACGGCGACCTGCTGCGCTTCCAGGACCTGGCGCGCGCGCTGGCCGGCAGCTACGACGTGTTCATGCTGCAGCCGCCGACCGACCAGCCGATCCGCACGATGGGCGAACTGGCCGAGCTGTACGCCAGCAGCATCGCGGCCCAGGGGCGCGAGCCGGGCGTGGTGGCCGGCTTCTCGGTGGGCGGGGTGGCGGCGCTGGAGACGGCGCGCCAGCTGCAGGACCGCGGCATGGCGCAGCGCGCGCTGGTGCTGATCGACACCATCAACCCGCGCGCGCCGCTGGGCGGCGCCGCCTCGTGGCGCATGCTGGGCTGGCTGGTGCGCAACCTGCGGGTGCAGGAATTGTCGCTCAACGGGCGCCGGCTCGGCGCGCTGGTCAACGACCCCGGCCTGGTGTGCCAGGTGATGGCGCTGCGCGGCTACCGCGCCATCGCCTACCACGGCCGCACGGTGCTGATCCGCTCGTCGGGGCTGGCCAACTGGGACCGCCTGTTCTTCGGCGCCTGGCGCCGCGTGATGGCCAACCACCTGGTCCAGCGCAGCGTGCGCGGCCTGCACGGCTCGATGTTCGAGACGGCCAACGTCGGCGAACTGGCCGAGGCGCTGGCCGAGGTGATGCGGGAGCCCGATGCCAATCGCTGACATGCCGGGCGCGCCGCAGGCGGACGCCGCCGCGCGGGCGGTGCGCCGCCGCCTGTGGCTGCTGGCGCTGCTGGTGGCCGTGCTGGTGCTGCTCGGCGTCGCCTGGTCCTGGTCGCCGCTCAAGGACTGGCTCGACATCGACCTGATCGTCGGCGCCCTGCAGACGCTGGGCCGGTCGTTCGGGCCGCTGGCGGCGGTCGCCGGTTTCGCGCTGGCGGTGGCGCTGGCGGTGCCGCTGACCTTCCTGACCCTGGTGGCGATCGTCGCCTTCGGGCCGTGGCTGGGCTTTGCCTGTGCGCTGCCGGCGGCGCTGGCCGGCGCCACGCTGAGCTATCTGCTTGGCAAAGGACTGGGGCGCGAGGCGGTCGAGCGGCTTGGCGGCAAGCGGGTCAATGAATTGAGCCGCCAGCTGGCCAGGCGCGGCCTGCTGGCGATCATCATCGTGCGCTTCACGCCGGTGGCGCCGTTCGCGATCGTCAACATGGTGGCCGGCGCCTCGCAGATCCGGCTGCGCGACCTGCTGCTGGGGACCGCGATCGGCATGACCCCGAGCACGGTGTTCATGATGGTGTTCATGGACCGCATCATCGCGGAATTGAAGAAGCCCAGCGAGTCCGGACTGGCGCTGCTGGGCGTGACGGCGCTGCTGATCGTGGCCGGCGGCTGGGCGTTGAAACGCTGGCTGGGCAAGCTCAGGGCCGAGGAGGCCAGCGGCGCCGAGGGAGGGTAGGGTGGGTGAGCGCTAGCGCTACCCACCAAGCGCCGTCGGCGACCCATGGTGGGTAGCGCAGCCGCTCACCCACCGTGCGCCAGTTTACAAGTTCCGTGTCACCACCCGATATCGCGCAGCAGCGGGAAGGTCAAATCGCGCGGCGTCGTGACGGCGTGCTGCAAATCGCCATTGATCGACGGCTCCATCAGCTGGTTCGGCCGCGCATCGGGCGAGTAGTGCGACACCGAAGAGCCGGGATCGTACTCGACCGGGCTGTACATCCGGATGCGGCGCTGGCGGTCGGTGCCGGCCAGCCGCTCGGGGTCGACGCCGAGCGTGGCGATGACGCCGGAATCGGTGCGGGTCCGCCGGTTCAGCACCGCCTTGAGCGCCGCGCCGTTGGCCTGCGTGATGCGCACCGCGGGGATCGTGACTTCCGGATCGGTGCCGCCCAGTCCGATCAGGGGGCCCGCTGCGTTGTCGGCCACGACCATGCCCCTGGCGCCCGCGTTCTGCACATTGCGCGCCTTGATGACGAAGGTGCATACGCCGCGGTCGACCAGGGCGATGTTGCCGCGCACGGCCACCGCGTTGTCGGGACTGAGCGGCGTGCAGGCGAGGCCGGCGCCGCCGGGCTGGTCGACCACCGGCATCAGCTGGCCGGCCACGCCGGGCGCCGCCAGCGGCGGCCCGAACGCGGCGTCGCCGACCCGGTAGCGGCCCACCGCCTTGCCGGCCGCCGGCCCCGTGACCGCGAGATCGGACTGCGGCGCCAGGATGGCCGGCGCGGCCGCGCGCACCAGCGGCCCGTTCCAGGACAGCGCCTCGTCGCTGATGGCCGACCGGCGCCGTTCCTCGTCCGTCATATGCACCCACAGCTTGTTGATCCGGTTGTCGACCAGGAAGTGGTCCCAGATCGCCGGCGTGCCGAGGATTTCCTCGCCGGTCGATTCGTCGGTGAAGCTCTGGAAGCCCAGCCCGTGCGCGAACTCGTGCAGCAGCACGGCGACCAGGTCGACCTGGTCGCCGTGCTTGTTGTCCAGCCCCAGGTAGAAGGTGGTGCCGGGCAGGCAATCGGGGAACAGGCCGAGGCGCGCGTTGAAGCGCGCCCGGATGTGCGGGTCGGACGCGGCCGACTGGTCGCTGCCGGCCAGCTTGCTGGCCAGTGCGCTCGGGTACCAGGTGTCGCCGCGCGGCGCGTGCGGGAAGTCGGCGAAGATGTCGTTGGCGCCGGCCGAGCCGAGCACGGCGCTGTTGGCGCTGCAGGCGAGCGGCACGAAGGCGGCCCCGATCCGGATCGTCACCGTGCTGGTCAGGGTGGCGCCCCAGATGGCGGCCGCGCGCTGGAACGCGATCAGGCGCTGCTGCCCGAGCGTGGTGCCGCTGTTGCCGCCGACCGGCGTTGCCGGCGTCGGGTCGTTGAACCCTTCGCCCGGGGCGTTGCCGTTGACGATGACGATGGTGGCGGCGGCATGCGCCGTGCTGCAGGCGAAGCACAGCATGGCGAGCAGGGCGGCGAGTTTAGCGTTCATCATGATCATGCTCCCCGGCGGACGGTGGCGCGGGGCGCTGGACGGCGGCGTTGGCGGCGTCCTCGGTGTTGACGCACTGCATTGTCAGCGTGCCGCCGGCGTCGCGCGCGAGGACCGAGAAGGCCTGGCGGCGATCGCCCAGGTGCACCTTGCGCGTGCCATCGGCGCGGGTAGTGAGCGGGCCGACCCCGCGCTGGGGCGCCAGCGCGGGATCGCGCGCCATCAGGGCGCGGCTTTCGGCCGGGGTGGCGGGGCGCAGCTCGCCGGTGACCGCATCGCGCACCACGACCATCGATTGCGGGCCCTCGGCGCTGGCCGCCTGCGGCGGCGCCAGCGCCAGCAGCGCCGCGACGGCGCCGCCAACCACGATATGACTGTTGAACATGATGACCTCCAAAGGCGTACTAAAGGCGTGCTGAAAATGCGCTAAGGTAAGGCGGGGGACAGCCTGCGGCGCCACAGCCCGAGGCCGCCAAGCCCCAGCCCGAGCATCAGCCAGGCCGAGGGTTCCGGCACCGACACGACACTGACAGTGTCGATGCCGATATAGTTCGATGCTTCCGCGTCGCCCATGTAATGGAAGGCGAAGCGGCCGCTGCCGGACAGCGGCAGTTCGGCCGTGTAGCGCAGCCAGCCGTCAGGATAGGGTTCGACCCCGCCCACGGTCAGCAGCACCGTGGAAAAGCCGGCGCTGCCGCTGCCGTCGCCGGCGCGGAACAGCAACTCGAGGGTGTCGTTATAGCCTTCGGCCACCGCGCCCCGGGTGGTGAAAGTGACGGTGGTGGGGCCGATCAGCTTCATCACCGGGGTGATCAGCCAGTTGTCGATGGTGCCGACGCCGCCGGATGCGCTCAGGTAGTTGGCGGCGATGTAGGCATCTTGCGCGCCCTGGTGGGCCGGGAAGACACCCGGGTTGCCCTGGAACCAGGACTGGCCGACGGGAACGCTTTCGTTGATCAGTTCCCAGCCGTCGAGGGCGGTGATGTCGTCGAAGCCCTCGCTCAGCGTGCTTTGGGCGTGGGACGGCAGTGCGGTGGCGAGCGCGAAGGCTGCCATGGCGAGCAGTGTCTTGGGATGGTTCATGTTGTGTGCTTTCATACAATTGCCAGGAAGATGGTCTTCACCCCCGCGCTGGCATGCGGCGAGGCCATTGCTGAGCAAATCATAGGCGTCGGCGATATTGCCCAGTTGATCCCGGCTTATCGTGCGGGCTGAACTATTTGGTCCGGAAATGGACGGCGGGTCAATGCGGATGGACCTGGACCGGTAGGGCGGAAGAGCCCAAAGGGCGGCATCCGCCAAACGCACGCGTCAACGCGGCGCATGGCGGAAAGGGAGCCGGCGCTTAGAGCTTGATGGTCCGCAACTTGCCGACAATGCCAGTGGGGAAGAAATAGATCGACAGCACGAACAGCACGCCCAGCCACAGCATCCAGCGGTCCGGGTGCAGCGCTTCGGCCAGCAAGGGCACGCCGGCCAGCGCTTCCGAGCCCTGCGCCATCAGCGACTTGAGGTAGTTCTGGGCGATGATGAACAGCGCCGCGCCCACCACCGCGCCGTAAATCGTGCCCATGCCGCCGATGACGACGATCAGCAGGATGTCGGTCATGACCTCGAAGCCGAGCATCGTCTTCGGCCCCACGTAGCGCAGCCACAGCGCCATCAGCGCGCCTGCCAGCGCCGCCACCAGCGCGGCCAGGCAGTTGGCCCAGATCCGGTACAGCACCGTGCGGTAGCCGAGCGCCTCGGCGCGGAACTCGTTCTCGCGGATCGCCTGCAGCACCCGCCCGAACGGCGAGTTGACCAGCCGCAGCAGGAACAGGAACAGCAGCAGGCAGCCGAAGAACACGATGTAGTAGGTGACCAGCTTGCCGTCGAGCGCGCGCCCGAGCACCTCGTTCTCGAGCAGCTGGAAGCCGGGCGACAGCAGTTCGGGCACGCTGAAGGTCTTGCCGTCCTCGCCGCCGGTGAAGTCGGACAGCTGCGAGGCCAGCACCGCGAACGAGGACGCCACCGCCAGCGTGATCATGGCGTAGAAGATGGCGCGCACGCGCAGCGCGAACAGGCCGACCACCATCGCCAGCGCCAGGGTCAGCAGCAGCGCCAGCAGCAGCCCGCTGACCACCGCCCACCAGGTCGGCTCCTCGACGCTGGCCAGGCCCAGGCCGACGCCGTAGGCGCCGATCCCGAAGAACATGGTGTGCGCGAACGAAACGATGCCGGTGTAGCCGAGCAGCAGGTCGTACGAGGCCACCAGCACGATGTAGACGCAGATGGTGGCGGCCGTGTTGAGCGGGCGCGCGCCGCTGGTGATGAAGGGCGCCAGCGCCAGCCCGAAGAACACCAGCAGCAGGGCGGTCGACAGGGTGCGGCTGCGCGGCAGGTCGCCGGAGAGGAGTCGGTTCAACATGGGGTTCCTTTAGCGGCGGCCGTTCGAGAACAGGCCGGCCGGGCGCCACAGCAGGATGGCGATCATTAAGATGATGTTCGAGACCAGCGCCACCTTCGGCGCCAGGAAGCCGGCGTAGTTGGCGACCAGCGCCATCAGCAGCGCGCCGATGAAGCAGCCGCCGACCGAGCCGAGGCCGCCGATGATGACGACGATGAAGATCATCACCATGATCTCGCCGCCCATCGCCGCGTGCAGCGTTTCCTTGTACAGGCCCCACATGACGCCGCCCAGCCCGGCCAGCGCCGAGCCGGCCGCGAACACGGCCACGAACAGGCGGCGGATGCGGTAGCCCAGCGCTTCGACCATTTCGCCGTTCTCGACGCCGGCCCGGATCAAGAGGCCGATCTTGGTGCGGTTGAGCACCAGGAACATCGCCGCGAACACCACCAGCCCGACCACGACCGCGACCAGCCGGTACTTCTCGACGGCGGCGTCGCCCAGCACGATGGCGCCGCGCAGGCCGGCCGGCAGCGGCAGCGCGATGTGCTCGGCGCCCCAGATCACGTTGATCAGCTGTTCGGCCACGATCATGCCGCCCATCGTGATCAGGATCTGCTTCAGGTGCTGGCCGTAGACGGGCGCGATGATGATGCGCTCGAAGGCCCAGCCGAGCAGGCCGGTGACCAGCATCGCCACCCCCACGGCCAGCCCCAGCACGCCGAGGTTGAGCAGCAGCGAATCGGCCTCGAGCGAGGCGTGCATCGGCAGCAGCACCATGGTGGCGGCGAAGGCGCCGACCGACACGAAGGCGCCGTGCCCGAAGTTGAGCACGTCCATCAGGCCGAACACGAGGGTCAGGCCGCTGGCCATGATGAAGATCATCATGCCCATCGCCAGGCCGGCCACGGTCAGCGTGACCCAGGTCGGGAAGCTGCCGACCAGCGGCAGCACGGCCAGCATCAGCGCCGGCACCAGCAGCAGCGGCGCGATGTCGCGTTTGGCGGCCGGCAGCACGGTGTCGACCGGTATGGCGGGAATGTTTGCGTTGCTCACGGTGGTTTTCCTGTTCACGCGCTATTGATGGGAATCGAGCGCCAGGCCCAGCAGGCGCTGCTGCAGCTGCTGGTCGTCGACCAGCGCGCGCATGGCGCCGGCATGGACGACGGCGCCGTCGTCCATCACGGCCACGCTGTCGCCGAGCGACTTGACGAAGGCGAAGTTCTGCTCGACCAGCAGGATCGTGGTGTCGGTGTCCTTCAGCTCGCGGAAGGCGGCGATCAGGCTCTGGATGATGGCCGGGGCCAGGCCCTTGGTCGGTTCGTCGACCAGCAGCAGCTTGCGCGGTTCGACGATCGCGCGGGCGATCGCCACCATCTGCTTCTGGCCGCCGGACAGGTTGCCGGCCGGGTAGTCCCAGAACTTCTTGAGCGCCGGGAAGAAGCCGAAGATCCAGTCGACCCGCGCCATGTCGAGCGGACCGCTGCGCGCGGCCAGCAGCAGGTTCTCGCGCACCGTCAGATCGGAGAACACGGCCATCGATTCGGGCACGTAGGCGATGCCGGCCCGGGCGATGTCGGGCGTGGGCAGGGCGGTGATGTCGCGCCCGTCGAAGCGCACGGTGCCGCGGCTGGCCTTCCACAGGCCCATGATGGTGCGCAAGGTCGTGGTCTTGCCGGCGCCATTGCGCCCGAGCAGCACCGACAGGCCGCCGCGCGGCACGGTCAGGTCGACCCCTTGCAGGATATGGTAGTCGCCGATGTGGGTGTGGACCCCGGACAGTTGAAGGATCGGTTCAGGCATGTTCGGGGGTTCCAAGGTAGGCTTCCTGGACGATGGCGGACGCCATCACCGTGGCCGGTTCGCCGTCGGCGACCAGGGCGCCGTTGTGCAGGACGATGATGCGGTCGGCCAGCGAGCGCACCACGTCCATCTTGTGTTCGACCAGCAGGATGGTCTTGTTGCGTTCGGCCTTGACCTGGTGGATCAGGTCGAGCACGACCGGCACTTCGTCCACGCTCATGCCGGCGGTCGGCTCGTCGAACATCATCACCTCGGGTTCGAGCGCCAGCAGCATCGCCACTTCGAGCTTGCGCTTGTCGCCGTGCGACAGCGCCGCCACGCGCGACTCGCGGCGCGCATGCAGCGACACGCGCTCGAGGTAATGCTCGGCGCGCCCGATCAGCTCCTTGTGCGAAGACCAGATGGAGAACATGTTCAGGCCGATGCGGGCGCGGCTCTGCACCGCCAGGCGCACATTCTCGGTCACCGTCAGATGCGGGAACAGGTTGGTCAGCTGGAAGGCGCGCCCGATGCCGAGCCGCGTGCGCGCCGCCGCGCCGTGGCGCGTGATGTCGGCGCCATCGAGGAACACCTGGCCCGAGGTGGCCGCCAGCTGGCCCGACATCAGGTTGAAATAGGTGGTCTTGCCGGCGCCATTCGGCCCGACGATGACGGTCAGCGTGCCGGGGTAAAAGTCGGCGCTGACCTGGTTGACCGCGACATGGCCGCCGAAGCGGATCGTCAGGTCGCGGGTGGACAAGGAAGGCTTGCTCATTTCAGCGCTTGTTGCGGACAGGGATAGGCAACTCGCCGGCCGGGATCTCGCGCACCAGTTCGAGCAGGTCCCATTCGTTCTTCTGGTCCTTCTTGATGCGGAAGTGGTACATCGACTGCATGGCCTGGTGGTCTTCCTTGCGGAAGTTCATCTTGCCCTTGGGCGTGTCGAACTCCATGCCTTCCATCGCCGCGATCAGCTTGTCGCTGTCGCCCGAACCGGCCCTGGTCAGCGCGCTGACGACGGCGCTGGCGGCCGCGAAGCCGCCGGCGGTGAACATGTCGGGCGGCTGCTTGTAGCGCTTGGTATGCTCGGCCACCAGCCAGTCGTTCATCTTGTTCTTCGGGAAGTCGTAGTAGTAATAGATCGTGCCCTCGGTGCCGGCGAAGCTTTTCCAGGTCTTCATCACCGGCAGGATGTTGCCGCCCGGGGCCAGGATCACGCCATAGCGTTCGGGCTTCATGTCGGCCAGCTTGTTCATCGGGTTCGGACCGGCCCAGATGATCTGCAGGATGCGCGGCTGCGGCTTGTCCTTCAGGGCGTCGAACAGGCGCTGGGCCGAGGCGGTGAAGTCGGTCGCGTTCTGCGGCGCATACTCCTCGTGCACTACCCTGGCCTTGCTGCCGATGGTCGCCAGCGCTTCCTTGCCGGCCTTGACGGCGTCCTTGCCGAAGGCGTAGTCCTGCGCCAGGAAGGCCACGCTGCCGCTCTTGAGCGTGCTGGCGGCGGCCAGGCCGTCCTGCATCGAGTTGCGGGCGGTGCGGAAGACATAGCGGTTCCACTTGTCGCCGGTGATGGCGTCGGCCACCGCCGGTTCGACGATCAGCACCTTCTTGTATTCCTTGGCCACCGGCAGCATCGCGATCGCGGAGCCGGACGAGCTGGTGCCGACCGCGAGGTCGACCTTGTCGTCGCCGTAGGCTTCGGCCAGCAGGGTGCGGCCAAGATCGGGCTTGCTCTGGTCGTCCTTGACGATGACCTTCAGCTTGCGGCCGTTGATCGCCATCTTGCCGCCGGTGAGGTATTCGAGACCCATCATGAAGCCGGTCTCGGTTTCCTTGGCATAGGGCTCGAGCACGCCGGTCTTGCCGGTGATCAGGGCGACCTTGAACTCCTGGGCCTGCGCGAACAGCGGCGCCAGGGCGATGACGAGGGGTAGCAGTTTCTTCATGGTGTCTCCTTAAAGCGTCAGCCCGCCCGTGACCTCGAGCGTGGCACCGTTAATGTAGCTTGCATCGGCCGACAGCAGGAATACCGCTGCGGCCGCGATCTCGCGCGGCTGGCCCATGCGCTTTTGCGGGACCTGCGCGACCATCTCCTCGATGACCCGGGCCGGCATCGACGCCAGGATCGGCGTTTCGATGAAACCGGGGCAGATCGCATTGCTGCGCACGCCCTTGCGTCCCAGCTCGCGCGCCCAGGTCTTGCTCATGCCGAGCACCCCGGCCTTGGCGGCGGCATAGTTGGTTTGCCCGAAGTTGCCGGACAGGCCCACGATGGACGAGATATTGACGATCGCGCCGCTGCTGGCGAGCAGCGCCTCGACGCTGGCGCGGGTGCAATTGAACACCCCCTTCAGGTTGATGTCGATCACGCGGTCCCACTGCGCCTCGCTCATCCTGGCCAGCTGGGCGTCGGCGACGACGCCGGCGTTGTTGACCAGGCCATCGATGCGGCCGAAGCGCGACAGCGTGGCCTTGACCGAGTCGTGCACCGCGGCCAGGTCGGACACGTCGACGATGAAGCCGGCCACCTGCGCGCGCGGGGCGCGGTCGGCGATTTTTTCGAGCGCGCCGGCGATGGCGTCGCCCTGGTAATCCCAGACGGCGACGCTGGCGCCGCTCTCGGCGCAGCGTTCGGCGATGGCCAGGCCGATGCCCTGGGCGCCGCCGGTGACGATGATGACTTTTCCAGCAAGGTTCATGCGCACTTTCGGTAGTGAGTTCAATCGCGTATTCAATCGACCCTGGCGAGGAACTCGCGCAGCGCCACCTGGGCGGCCGGCTCCATCAGCATCGGCGCGTGGCCGACGCCGGGGATCTCGGCATAGCTTAGCGTCGGCGCGGCGCGGCGCATCAGCGCGACCTGTTCCTGCTCGACCAGGTCGGACAGGGCGCCGTGCACCAGCATGGTCGGGCGGTTGCGCGCCAGCCTGCGGAAAGCATAGCGCGCCAGCAGCGAGCTCGGCTTGATCTTGCCGGCGCGGATGGGGACGGCGATGTTCGGATCGTAGCGCATCGCCAGCTGGCCGGGGGCGCTTTCGGTGAAGGCGCGGCGCGCCCACTTGTCCCAGTCGGCGCCGGTGTTGGCGGGGAAGGCCTGTTCGTTGATGCTGCGCGTGTAGCTGGCCGCGTCGTCCCACGAGGCCAGCACTTCGCCGCGGCCGGCGTAGGCGGCGATGCGCTCCAGGCCGCGCCGCGACAGCGCCGGGCCGACATCGTTGAGGACCGCGGCGCCGATCAGGCTCAGGCGCCGCATGGCGAGCGTCATCGTGATCAGGCCGCCCATCGAGGTGCCGATGAAGACCGCGCGCGCGATGCCCAGGTCGTGCGCCAGCTTGATGACGTCGTTGGCGTAGACGACCGGGTTGTAGTGGCTCGGGTCGGGGTCGTAGGCGGAGTTGCCGCGCCCGCGCACGTCCACGGCGAGCACGCGCCGGCCCTGGCCGGCGATCCACGGGGCGACCTCTTCGAAATCGGCCGAATTGCGGGTCAGGCCATGGATGCAGATGACCGGCAGCTTCGCCGGGCCGCTGGCCGGCGCGTAGTCGCGTGCATACAGGCGCAATCCATCGGGGCTGGTGAAGCTCGTTTCGGTGAAATTGGACACGTTAGCCCTGTCTAATGGGTGAAGTGGTGCAGGTTTTGCATGCCGTGCAGTGTGCCTTGATTGGCAACACTGCGGAAGGGAAGGGCGCGAACACCCTTTGTGCATTTATGCACATGAATCCGTGAGCCCGGCAATAGGCCACGTCGTCCTCGCGAACGCGGGGACGACGTTGAAGGGAGCGGTTTTACTTGCACTTTGCGACTTCGATTGCCTAGATCTTCGTCTCCCGCCCGGCCCAGAACGGTTCGCGCAGGCTGCGCTTGAGGATCTTGCCGGCCGCGCTGCGCGGGAATTCATCCACCAGCAGCACCTGGCTCACGCGCTGGTAGCGTGCGCCGACGCGCTCGTTGATCCAGGCGCGCAGGTCCTCGGCCCCGCAGTGCTCGCCTTGGCGCAGCTGCACCGCCGCCACCGGGGTCTCGCCCCATTTGTCGTCCGGGATGCCGAACACCACCGCTTCGGCCACCTGCGGATGGCGGGCGATGACTTCCTCGATGTCGCGCGGGTAGACCTTGACGCCGCCGGAATCGATCATGTCTTTCTTGCGGTCAACAAGGTACAGGAAACCGTCGCCGTCCACGTAGCCGAGGTCGCCCGTCATCAGCCAGCCCTTGCGCAGCGCCTGGGCGCTCAGCTCGGGCTTGTTGTAGTAGCCGGGCATCAGGAACGGGCCCTTGCCCGCTATTTCGCCCACGTCGCCGGCCGGCAGCGGCTGGCCCTGTTCGTCGACGATGCGCAGTTCGAAAAATGGCGGCGGGATGCCGACCGAGCCGCGCTTGCGCACGGCGTCGGCGCGGTCGAGGATGGTGACGAAGCCTTCGGTCAGGCCGTACAGCTCGTGCAGGCGCTGCGGCAGCACCGCTTCCAGCCTTTCCTTGTGCGCCACCGGCAGCGGCGCGCCCAGCGACAGCAGCATCTCGAGCGAGGCCAGGCGGGCGGGATCGAAGCCGGGCAGGTCGAGGATCGCCGCCAGCTGCGACGGCACCAGCATGGTGTGGGTCACGCGTTCGCGCTCGACCGTGTCGACGAAGGCGGCGGGGTCGAACTGCGGGTGCAGTATGTACGCGCCGCCCGCATGCAGCGACGGCAGCAGCGTGACGAAGGCGCCGTTGAACACCATGGCGCCGGTGTGCAGCGCGACCGAGGCGCTGGTGAAGCGGAAGGCGCTGGCCAGCAGGGCCGCGTAGTGGGCGCGGATGCGGTGGGTCAGCGCGATGCCCTTGGGCAGGCCGGTGGTGCCGCTGGTGTACATGATGTTGTAAAGGTCATCCGGGGCGACGTCCTCCTCCGGCGCGCCGCCAGGCTGGCCGGCGACGAAGGCGTCATAGGCGGCGCCCGTGCAAACGCGCACGGCGGCCAGGCCGTCGCAGGCGCCGGCGGTGGCGGCGGCCGTGGCCGCGGAATGGAAGACGGCGGCCGGCGCGGCATCGGCCAGCAGGCTGCGCAGGCCGGACGCCATCAGCAGCGGCGACAGCGGCACCGCGACCGCGCCCATGCGCGCGCAGGCCCAGTAGACGTCGATCATTTCGAGGCAGTTCGACAGCACCGTCGCCACCCGGTCGCCCTTGGCCACGCCGGCCGCGCGCAGGGCATGGGCGAGGCGGCTGGCGCGCCGGTCGACTTCGAGCCAGCTGAGCCACTTGCCGTCGCACCACAGTGCGCGCGCTGCGGGACGGTAGCGCGCGTGGTGCGCGACGAGTTTGCTGATATGCAGGCTATCCAAGGCCAGTCTCCTTTGTGTGATGAGCGATTCTAGATCGCGCCCACGCGCACGCGTGAGGAATTAATTGCCATCACACTGTGCACTGATGCACAATGGTCCAATGAAGACATTGCCTGAATGGACAGACCTTCGCTATTTCCTGGAACTGGCGCGCGCCGGCACCTTGTCCGGTGCGTCGCGCCGGCTCGAAGTCGAGCACACCACGGTGGCGAGGCGCATCGACCGGCTCGAAGCGCAGCTCGGCTCGACCTTGTTCGACCGTTCGCGCGAAGGCTACGAGCTGACCGAAATGGGCCTGGCGCTGATGCCGCACGCCGAAGTGATGGAGAGCGCGGCGCTGGCGGCGCAGGACCAGCTGAGCGGCAACCAGATCGAAGTGCGCGGCGTCGTGCGGCTGGGCGTGCCGGAGGTGCTGGGGGTGCGCGTCATCACGCCGCTGCTGTCGCGCTTCCTGCAGGACCATCCGGATTTGTCGATCGACCTGCTGGTGCAGCCGCGCTTCGCCAACCTGGCCAACCGCGAGGCCGACCTGGGGGTCACGCTGGACGCGCCCAACACCGGGCGCTACATGGTGACGCGGCTGGCCTCGTTCCGCCTGTATTTATACGGTTCGCCGGACTACCTGGCGCGCCATCCGCCGATCCTGCGCAAGGCCGACCTCGAAGGGCATGACTTCGTCGATTACGTGCAGGACCGGCTGGCCAGCAATGAGCTCAACTTCCTGGACGAACTGGGCTTCACGCCGCGCCGGCGCCTGTGCTGCACCGGGATGATGGCGCAGGCCGAGGCCGCGACGGCGGGCCTGGGCCTGTTCATGGCGCCGCCGTATGTGATTCCGCCCGATGGCAGGCTGGTGCCGGTGCTGCAGGACGAGCTGTTCGCCGAGCGGGCGTACTGGCTGGTGGCGCCGGTCGACCTGTACCGGCTGCCGCGGGTGCGGGCCGTGTGGAATTTGCTGCGCGAGTATGCCGATGCGCAGCCGGAGTTGTTCGTGCGGAGCGATGCGGCGCCGGTGCAGATGACGCGGGTGCGCAAGGCGTAGGGACGATCGGCCTTGCATCGATACCCTCCGCCTCTTCCGCCCTAAGGGTTGCAGGAATCAAAGCGTTGGAAAATAAAAAAAAGGGGAGCACGGTTTTGCCGTGCTCCCCTTTTGGTTTGCCGTTCTCGCTTAGAACTTCAGACCGACCGTCAGCTTGACCGTGCGTGGATCGCCGTAGAACGTGGAGATCGAGTTGAAGAACGCACCGAAGGCATAGCCAGCGACCTTGTAGCGCTTGTCGAGCAGGTTGCGGCCATGCAGGCCGACCTGGATCTTGCGGTCGGAGCTGGTCCACACCAGGCCCGCGTCCCACAGCGAGTAATCATCCTGCGACAGCCTCAGGTTCTGCGGCACCACCACATCCAGCGCGGCGACGCCGGTCGGCGCCACGAATTCGGACTGGTAGGTCCGGGCCTTGTACGACAGGTTGTTGTTCAGGCTCATCGTGCCGCTGTGGCCGGCGATGGTCATCGGCCAGTCGAAGTTGACGTTCAGGTTGGCCGTGTGCTTCGGCGTGTTCTGGAAGCGCGCGAACCTGGCCACGTTGACCAGGCCCGCCGGGCCGGCCGTCATCCACTCCTTGTATTCGGCGTCGATGTAGCCGTAGCTGCCGCCGATGGTCAGCTGGTCGGTCGGGCGCGCGATCGCTTCGAGCTCGAGGCCCTTGATCTTGGCCTTGCCGGCATTGGTCAGCGAGCCGGCGAAGCCGACGATGGCGCCGGCGGCGTTGTAGGTCGGGATCGAACCGGGCACCTGCACGTCCTTGTAGTCGGTGTAGAACACGGCGGCGTTGGTCTGCAGGCGGCCGCCGTTGATCGACGACTTCACGCCCAGTTCGACGCTGCTCACTTCCTCGGGATTGACGCCCTTGCGCTTCTCCAGCGAGGCCGGGGTGTTCGGGCCGCCGGTGGCCAGCAGGTCCATGCGCGGATCGAACATGCCGCCCTTGAAGCCTTCCGAGTAGGTGCCGTACAGATTGTGTTCAGGCGCCATCTTCCAGCCGAAGCCGAGCTTGGGCGTGAACTTGGTGTCCTTGCGCTGCAGCGCGTCCTTGCCGAGGTCGGTGTTGGGCGCGCCGCCGGGCAGGGCGCTCGGGTTGCCCAGGGTCGGCGAACCGGCCAGGCCGAGATAGGTGCGCTTGAAGATGCGCGCCTTGCGTTCATCTTCGGTGAAGCGGCCGCCGACGTTGACGTTGAAGGTGTCGGTGACGTTGTAGCTGACGTCGGCGAAGGCCGCCCACGACTTGCCGTCGATGTCGTCCATCGTGTACAGCGCGAGGCCGCCGGCGGCGTTGTACAGCACGTCGAACTCGTTGAAGGCGTTGGTCTTCATGTAGAACACGCCCGCCACGCCCTGGAACCTGGAACCGGTGTAGGTGAACTGGAATTCCTGGCTGGTCTGCTTGTCGCGGTAGATCGTCGGCGCTTCCCAGTACGCGGTATTGAGCGAATCGAAGTCGATCGGCGCGTGCGACACCGACGAGCGGCGCGCGGTGATCGACTTGAACGACAGTTCCGGATTGATGGTGTAGTCGACCAGCAGCGAGGTGCCCTTGTTGACCACTTCCTGCGGGTGGCCGTTGACCGAGTACAGGTTGGCGCGGGTATCGTAGTCGCCGGCCAGCACCGGCAGGCTGCCCGGCGCCGGGCCGGTGGTCAGGCGGTAGCCGTGGCGCGGATTCGAGTCGTCGTCGGTCTTGTCGGCGGCGAGGCGGATGAACAGGTCCGGCGTCGGCGTCGCTTCGATGCTGACGCGGCCGGCCATGACATCCTTGTCGTAGTTCCCGGCGCCGGTGATGACGTTCTTGCCGAAGCCGTCGCGGTTGAAAGTGCCCAGGCTGCCGCCGATGCGGATCATGTCGCTGACCGGGACGCTGCCCTTGACCAGCAGGTCCTTCTGGCCGTGGTTGCCGACCGCGCCCTTGACTTCGAAGGTGTTCTTGCTCGACAGCTTGCGGGTGACGTACTTGACGGCGCCGCCGATGGTGTTGCGGCCGTACAGGGTGCCCTGCGGGCCGCGCAGCACCTCGATGCGCTCGAGGTCGTAGATATCGGTCAGCGCTCCCTGGGGGCGGGCCAGGTAGACGTCGTCGAGGTAGATGCCGACGCCCTGCTCGTAGCCGGCCACCGGGTCTTGCTGGCCGATGCCGCGGATGAAGGCAGTCAGCGTGGTGTTGGTCGCGCGCGAAGTCTTGAGCGTGGTGTTCGGCACCAGGTCGGCGATCGCGGTCAGGTCGGGCATGGCGCGGCGGTCCAGCTCGGCGCCGGAGACCGCGGTGACGGCGCCGGGAACGTCCTGGATCAGCTCCTGGCGGCGGCGCGCCGTGACGACGACTCGTTCCATCTCGCCGGTCGCCGCAGGCGCCGCTGCGACCTGGGCGTAGGCGGCGGCTGGCAGGCCCACGGCGGGCAGCGCCATCATCACAGCCATCGAACGGCGCAGCATGATCTTCTGTTTCCTGGACAAACGCATTACGGTCTCCTTCGGTTGTTATTCTTTTGCGGTCATTTACGCAATGCGATGGAGTGTGCACGTTTTATCAACAGTGTGAAACCCAGAGGCTTGCACGGCCTGTGTGCAAAATTGCACATATTTGCGCCAGCCCGGGCGCGGCGATACATACAGGGTCTTGTCCACCTTGGGAACGGGGGGCGCGGCCGGGGCCGGCAATGCGAAATGGCTTGCCGGGTGGACAGTTCGATGCTTGATCCACGTCAAGCGGGCGGTGACGCGAAAACGCCACAGCCGGCGCTTACTCCGGATGGTGGCAGCAGATTCCCATCTTGTTGCCGTCCAGGTCGCGGAAATAGGCGCCATAGTAATTCGGGTGGTAGTGCGGGCGCAGGCCGGGCGCCCCTTCGCATTGCGCGCCGTGCGCGATGGCCGCATCGTAAGCACGCTGCACCGCCGCGCGCGACGGCGCCAGCAGCGCGATCATCTGGCCGTTGCCTGGATGGTGGGCCTGGCCGTCGAACGGCGGGCCGATGGCGAACAGCGGCCTTGGCTGGTCCGGCGCCATCCAGCCGGCCAGCGGCTGGTCCGGATCGTGGAACTTGAGCACGGCGCCAAGCTCGCCCAGCACGGCCGAGTAAAAGCGGAAGGCGCGCGCGAAGTCGCCGACGCCGAGGAAGGTGTGTGAAATCATGGCGGGGGGGTTCTCCGGTTGCGGAACGGGGTGCGGTCGTTCAGTTCGTCAAGGTAGTCGTCGATGCCACCGCCCTCGCGCTCGAGGAAGCGTTCAATGGCATCGGCGAAGGCGGGATGCGCCAGCCAGTGGGCCGACCAGGTCTTGGCGGGCAGGAAGCCGCGCGCCATCTTGTGTTCGCCCTGGGCGCCGCCCTCGAACACGGCGATCCCCTGTTCGATGCAGAACTCGAGCGGCTGGTAGTAGGCCGTCTCGAAGTGCAGGCAGGGCACATGTTCGAGTTCGCCCCAGTAGCGGCCGAACAGCGTGTCCTGGTCGTGGATCACGAGCGAGGCGGCGATCGGCTTGCCGCCGCGTTCGGCGATCACCAGCAGTATGTTGTCCGGCATGCTGCGGCCGATGCGCTCGAAGAAGTCGAGGTTCAGGTAGGGCGTCGAATGGTGGGCCGCATAGGTGCGCTGGTAGCAGCGATTGAACAGCTGCCAGTCGGCCGCGGTCACGTCCGGCCCGCGCACCCGGCGCAGCGTCACGCCGGCTTCGCGCACCTTGCGCCGTTCGGCGCGGATGTTCTTGCGCTTCTTGTGTTCGAGCGTGGCGAGGAAGGCGTCGAAGTCGGCGTAGCCGGCGTTCAGCCAGTGGAACTGGACGCCGCTGCGCACCATGAAGCCGGCGTCCGCCATTTCGCGCAGCTGGTCCTCGGGCGGGTACAGGATGTGGGTCGACGAGACCTCGGACGCGGCCTGGGTCGCGCGCAGCACCGCGACCAGCGCGCTGCGCGCCGCGCTGTCGCGCGCCAGCAGGCGCGGCCCCGTGACCGGCGTGAACGGGATCGCCGACAGCAGCTTGGGGTAGTACGCGATGCCATTGCGGTGGTAGGCGTCGGCCCAGGCCCAGTCGAACACATACTCGCCGTAGGAGTGGGTCTTGACGTACAGCGGCATGGCCGCGGCCAGCGCGTCGCCGTCGTACAGCGCCAGGAACCGGGGCTGCCAGCCGGTCTCCGGGCTGGCGCTGCCCGATTCGTGCAGCGCGTGCAGGAAGGCGAACGACAGGAAGGGGTTCGGCTTGTCCTGCGCCATGGCCAGCGCGTCCCAGGCGCCCTGGCCGATCTCGCCCAGAGAGGAAACGATATGCGTGCGATAATTCATCAGAATTGTCCCGAGAAACCCCGTCCTCCAGGGCGGGGAGTGAAAGGGACCGACTGCAAAGCAGTCGATACTTTGTGCTTGTAGAGGGAACGAGCCTCAGCCTTGACTGTCGAACTACTATGAAACTCGTCTTCCGCTATCGTGTCAAATCGCTCAACGGACTGCTGAACAGGCAAGCCCGAAAAGTCAACTTCGTCTGGAACTACTGCAATGATCGTCAGAAAGATGCATTGCGATTTAACCGTCCATGGCTCAGCAGCAACACCTTCCGCGTCTTTTACTCGCGCCCCCTGCCCGACGGTAAGATCACCGACGGCAGCAATTTTTCCCGCGACCGACGCGGCAACTGGTATCTCAACATCGCCATGGCGGTCGCCGAGGCGCACCTGCGCTGGCCGGTACGCGGCGTCGGCATCGACCTGGGCCTGAAAGATCTGGCGAAGCTTAGCGATGGCGCCGCAATTGAGGCGCCGGGGTCTTACCGCGCTGCCGAACGGGCGCTTGGAAAAGCCCAGCGCGCGCGCAAGCGCAAGCGTGTGCAGGCGCTCCACGCCAAAATTGCCAATAAGCGCCGCGATTTTCTGCATAATGAGACGCGCAAGCTTATTACCAAGTTCGACCACGTCGTGGTCGGCAATGTGAATGCGTCTGGACTCGCCAAAACCAGCATGGCCAAGTCGGTGTACGACGTCAGCTGGTCGACCTTCCGAGCACAACTTGCGTACAAGGCTGTTAAGCATGGCGCGTGGTTTCAGGAAGTGGACGAACGTTTCACCACCCAGATCTGTTCGAATTGCGGCAGCTTGCCCGATTCGCGGCCGAAAGGTATTGCAGACCTTGGAATAAGAGAGTGGCGATGTTCTGATTGCGGTACTTTGCATGATCGTGATCTCAATGCGGCAAAAAACATTCTCCGTCGCGGACGTGCGACGCTAGGAGTAGGAATCTCCTTCCTTTAGGGAGGGGAGGACGTCAAATGCAGTGCATTCTACGCAAAAACGGAAAGACCATTGATGACGAACGATTTCCATAACCTGTACGCGCACGGGTTTGCCCGGGTCGCGCTGGCCACGCCGCGCTGCAAGGTCGCCGATCCTTTTCATAATGCCGCCGAGACCATCGCGCTGGCCAGGCAGGCCGACGCGCGCGGCGTGGCCCTGGTCGCGTTCCCGGAACTGGGCCTGTCCGCCTACAGCTGCGACGACCTGTTCCACCAGAAGGCCCTGCTCGACGCCTGCGAGCAGGCGCTCGGCGCCGTCGCCGATGCCTCGCGCGAGCTGTCGTGCGCCCTCATCGTCGGCCTGCCGCTGCGGGTCGGGCACCAGTTGTTCAACTGCGCCGCCGTGATCGCGGGCGGCCGCCTGCTCGGGCTGGTGCCGAAGAGCTTCCTGCCCAATTACAGCGAATTCTACGAAGCGCGCCAGTTCAGCGCCGCCGATTGCGCGCCGGTGGCCAGCGTCGAACTGCTGGGCCAGCACGTGCCCTTCGGCAGCGGCCTGCTGTTCGAGGCCGAAGGCATGCCGCTGCTGCGCTTCCACGTCGAGATCTGCGAGGACGTGTGGGTGCCGATTCCGCCGTCCTCGTTCGCGGCGCTGGCCGGCGCCACGGTGCTGGTCAACCTGTCCGCCTCGAATGTGCTGGTCGGCAAGAGCGGCTACCGCCACCAGCTGGTGGCGCAGCAGTCGGCGCGCTGCCTGGCGGCCTACCTGTACGGCTCGGCCGGCGCCGGCGAGTCGTCGACCGACCTGGCCTGGGACGGCCAGTCGATCATCTACGAAAAGGGCGAACTGCTGGCCGAGTCGCCGCGCTTCGCCGACCAGTCGCAGCTGCTGACCGCCGACGTCGACCTCGAGCGCCTGTCGCGCGAGCGCATGCACACGACCACCTTCGGCCAGTCGGTGCGCCGCCATGCGGAGGAAGTGGCGGCCTTCGACGTGGTCCGTTTCGCGCTCACGCCTGCGCGGGGCCGCGGCGTGGCGCTCGAGCGCGTGGTGGAACGCTTCCCATATGTGCCTGCGGACCGGGCGCGGCGCGACCAGCGCTGCACCGAGGTGTACCACATCCAGGTGCAGGCGCTGGTGCAGCGCATGGCCGCCAGCGGCGTGAAAAAGCTGGTGATCGGCATTTCTGGCGGGCTCGATTCGACCCACGCGCTGCTGGTGTGCGCCAAGGCGATGGACCGGCTCGGGCTGCCGCGCGCCGACATCCTGGCCTACACGATGCCGGGCTTCGCCACCAGCGAGCGCACCTTGCGCCAGGCGCTGCAGCTGATGGAAGTGGTGGGCTGCACCGGGCAGGAACTGGACATTCGCCCGAGCTGCCTGCAGATGCTCAAGGATATCGGCCATCCGTATGCGGCCGGCGAGCAGGTCTACGATGTCACGTTCGAGAACGTGCAGGCGGGCGAGCGCACCAGCCACCTGTTCCGCATCGCGAACCTGCACAAGGGGATCGTCATCGGCACCGGCGACCTGTCCGAGCTGGCGCTGGGCTGGTGCACCTACGGCGTGGGCGACCACATGTCGCACTACAACGTCAACGCCAGCGTCCCCAAGACCCTGATCAGCCACCTGGTGCGCTGGGTGGCCGAGACCGGCGCGATCGGCAATACCGGCTCGCAGGTGCTGCACGATGTGCTGGACACCGAGATCAGCCCCGAACTGGTGCCCGGCGGCGCGGCCGACGGCAAGCCGGCGCAGTCGACCGAAGACACGATCGGCCCCTACGAGCTGCACGACTTCAGCCTGTACTACATCCTGCGCTATGGCTTTGCGCCGTCGAAGGTGGCCTTCCTGGCGCATGCGGCATGGAAGGACCGCGCCGCCGGCGCCTGGCCGGACGAAGGCGTGGCCACCCGCAACGAGTACCTGCTGGCGGACATCAAGCGCCACCTGCGCGGCTTTGTCTGGCGCTTCTTCAAGACCAGCCAGTTCAAGCGCTCCTGCGTGCCGAACGGGCCGAAGGTCGGCAACGGCGGCTCGCTGTCGCCGCGCGGCGACTGGCGCGCGCCGAGCGACGCGGAAGCGACGGTCTGGCTCAGGGACCTCGACAAGATTCCGGACTAATGTTGCTTGCACATTGTATTTATTGCTTTCCTGACCTAAATTGGTAGTAGGCGCTCCAACCAGGGAAAGGGGTTTATCATGTTCAAGCACGTGCTATTTCCGGTCGATGGATCGGCCGCATCGCAGTCCGTCATCAAGAAGTGCGTGGCCCTGGCGCGCGAGAACGGCGCCCGGCTGACGGTACTGCATGTGATACCTGAATTCCACATCCTGGCCTACCAGACCGAGATGCTGGTCGACACGCCAGAGTTGTACCGCAAGGACAGCGAGGAGCATGCCAGGTCCTTGTTGTCCAGGGTCGAGGGCGAGGCCATCGAGCAGGGCGTGAGCTGCGAATCCTCGTACATCAGTGGCGACCATCCGTACGAGGAAATCGTTCGCCTCGCCGCCGACAAGGAATGCGACCTGATCTGCATGGCATCGCATGGACACCGGGGCGTCAAGAGCCTGCTGCTCGGCAGCGAAACGCAGAAGGTCCTGACCCATACCAAAGTGCCGGTCATGGTCTTCCACTGAACGCGGCATGCCCGCCGCGCGGCCCTACGCCTCGCGCACCTGAACGCGGACGCCGTCGCGCAGTTCGGCCGGCGGGTAGACGATCACGCGCGCGCCCGGCGCCAGCCCTTCGCTGATCCAGGCCGCGCTGTCGTTGCGCGCGCCGATGCGCACCGGCCGCAGGCGCGCATGCCCCTGTTCGACCACGAACACCGCCATGCCGCCTTTCGGCAGCGGGAACACGGCGCTGACCGGCGCCAGCAGCGCCTTGTCCACCGCCAGCGTGACGATGCGCACGCCGACCCGGTAGCCGATGCCCAGGTTGCGCCATTGCGCGGGCGGGCTGGTGATGTCGATGACGACCTTGACGCGCTGTTCCTCGACGCCGAGCACCGAAATCTTGGTGAACGCGGCCGGTTCGACCAGGCGCACCCGACCCTGCAGCGGCGGGCCGCCCCAGCGGTCGATCAGCACCGGGCTGCCGGGTCGGGCCTGGGCGGCGTCCGCGGTCAGCACCTCGGCCACCACCTCGCTGTCGGCCGGCTCGCCCAGCTCCATCAGCGGCATGCCGGGCGTGGCGAAGGTTTCGCTGGTCTGGTGCAGGCGCAGCACGCGCCCGGCAATCGGCGCACGCAGCGTGAAGGCGCGGCCGGCGCCGCCGTCGCCGGCGCGCACGGCCAGCAGCGCGGCGCGCGCCAGCGCCACCTCATGGTCGGCGATGTGGCGCTCGGCGCGCGCCATGTCCAGTTCGCGCTGGCCGGCCTGCAGCGCCAGCCGGTCCGCACTCAGTTTGCTTTCGGCCACGAAGCCCTGGCGCGCCAGCTGTTCGCTGCGCGCCAGCTCGTCGCGCGCGCGCGCCAGCGCCACCTGGGCCTGGGCGATGCGGGCATCGGCGCGCCCGGCATGGGCGGCGGCCAGTTCGACCCGCTCGCGCTGCTCGCGCAGGGTGCGCGCATCCTGCATCGGCGCCAGCGCCGGCTCGATCGTGGCCAGCGCCGCGCCGGCGGCGACCGGGTCGCCTTCGCGCAGGGCGATCCGGCGCAGCAGCCCGGCCAGCGGCGCCGTCACGCGGTAGGTGTCGCGCAGGCGCGTGATGCCGTCTTCGGCGATGCTGGCCTCGAAGCGGCCCAGCGCGGCGCTGCCCACTTCGACCGCCAGCGGGCGCGGGGCGAAGGCCCAGGCCAGCACCGCGGCGAGGGCGGCGCCGGCGGCGCTGCCGATGATCCAGGTTTTGCGTTTCATGTCATTCTCGTGTTTTCAGGGCCTCGACCATGTCGAGGCGGTCGATGTTGCGGCGGACCACCAGGGCGCTGGCGGCGCCGGCGGCCAGCACCGTCAGCGCCGCGAAGGCGTAGGTGGCGGGGCTGATCACGGTGGGGAAGTAGAACTGGTCGGAGCTGAGCAGCTGCGTGATCAGGACGACCAGCACGCGCCCGAGCAGCATCCCGAGCGGCAGCGCCACGCCAATCACGAGCGCCAGCTCGCCCAGCAGCAGGGCCGACACCTCGGCGCGGGTGAAGCCCAGCACGCGCAGGCTGGCCAGTTCCCAGCGCCGTTCGGACAGCGCGATGCGCGCGTTGTTGTAGACCACGCCGACCGCGATCACGCAGGCGAATGCGGTCAGGATGGTGCTCATGATGCGCACGTTGCGGGCGCTGATGTCTTCCATGTTGCGCAGCATGGTGGCCTTGCTAAAGGCGCCGGCCACGCGCGGCAGCGCCTTGGTCTGCTCCAGCACGCGCGTCTCGAAGCCCCGTTCCAGCCCCATCACGAAACCGCCGGACAGGTCGCCTTCGCCGAGGGCGTCGTTGAGCGCGCGCCGGTCCATATAGGCGTTCAGTCCCATCATTTCGCGCACCACGCCGCCCACGCGCAGCTGCAGGGTGCGGCGCCTGCCTTCCATCACTTCGGCGCGCACCGTGTCGCCCACCTGCAAGCCAAGCTTGGCGGCCAGGCGGTCGGTCAGGACCAGGCCGCGCCCTTCGAGCAGGGTGGCGCGCAGCGCCACGTCGATGATGCGGTACAGCTCGGGCCGCGCCGCATAGCCGCGGATCATGCCGCGCTCGCGCCGGTGGCCGTTGACGAAGGTCACCGTCACGAAGCGGGTCGATTCGACCGCCGTGACGCCGGGCAGGCGTTGCAGTTCGAGGCGGGCCGTGTCGCGCAGCGGCTCCAGCGCCCACACCGTCACTTCGCCGCGCAGGCCGAGCGTGAACTGGGCGTCGACGATCTGGTCGATCGCGTCGCGGAAGAAGTTGCCCATGATGACGATGGCGACCGCGGCGGCCACGCCGGCCATCGACAGGGCGGTGCGGAACGGGCGCCGCTCGATATTGCGGAAGATCATGCGCAGGGCCGGACCGATGCGTTCGATGCCTAGCCGCTCGAGCAAGGTGCGGCGGTACAGGCCCGGGGCCGGCGGGCGCATCGCCTCGGCCGGCGGCAGGCGCACGGTGGCGGCGATCGCGTTGACCGTGCCGGCCATCGCCGTCAGCAGGGTGATGCCGATGCCGGCGGCCAGCAGCGCCGGGGTCAGCGCATGGTCGAACTGCGGGAAGTGGAACAGCTCCGCATACAGGCCGGTCAGCCCGGCGCCCAGGCGCTTGCCCAGCAGGATGCCCAGGGCCATCCCCAGCACCACGATCAGCAGCACGAACTTGAGGTAGTGGGCGCCGATCTGCCAGTTCCTGTAGCCTAGCGCCTTCAGCGCCGCGATCTGTTCGCGCTGGGTCGACACCATGCGCGCGACGACCACGTTGAGCAGGAAGGCGGCCACGCCGAGGAAGATCACCGGCAGCACGCTGCCGAGCACGCGCTGCTGCTCGATCTCGTTGTCGAGCATGGTGTGCGAGAGCTGTTGCTCGCGTCCGTGCGCCTCGCGCGCGCCGTAGCGCTCGAGCAGGGCGCCGGCGCCGGCCACCACCGCCTGGCTCGATGCGCCGGGGGCCAGCTTGAGCGCCGCCTTGTTGAACGCGCCCTGCATGTCGAAGGCGGCGGCCAGCGCGTCGCGCTCGACCCAGAACACGCCGTAGCCGCGCGTGTCGGGCATGCCCCACAGGCCGGCGAAGATGTATTCGGGCGACAGCGCGATGCCGACCACCAGCAGTTCGCGCTGCTTGCCGTTGATCAGGGCCGACAGGCGCGCGCCGGGCCTGAGCCGGCGCGCCTGGGCGAATCCTTCCGACACCAGCACCTCGATGCCGCCGCCGGCGCCGCGCTCGCCGGCGGCCGGGTCGGGCATGCGGCCGGCCTTGACCGAGACGATGTTCATGCGCTGGCCGCGGCGCAGGTCCAGGCCCACCAGTTCGCCGATGATGGGGTCGGCCAGGCCGGGCAGGGCCATGCGCACCATGTAGTCGAGCGTGCATTGGGCGTCGGCCACGCCGGGCAGCTCGCGCAGCGCGCCGCAGGCGCTGTCGGGCGCGCTCTTGACCGCCGCAAACACGTCGGCGAAGCGGCCCTCGGCATAGAAGCGGTCGCGCGCCAGGGCCAGCGAATCGACCGCCGACAGGCTGGTGAGGAAGCCGCCGATGCCGCTGGCGACCACCAGCGCGATGGTCAGCGCCTGGCTCCACATGCGGCGCAGGTCGCGCAGCAGCTTGCGGTCGAGCGCCTTCATCGCTTCACCACGACAGCTCGCCCGGCGCCAGCTTGTGCGCGTTCGCTTCGATGCCGACGATGGTGCCGTTGGCCAGGCGCACCACGCGGTCGGCCATGGCCGCGATGGCCGCGTTGTGGGTGATGACGATGGTCGTCGTGCCGATCTCGGCATTGATGCGGGCCAGCACCTCGAGCACCAGCTTGCCGGTCTGGTAGTCGAGCGCCCCGGTCGGCTCGTCGCACAGCAGCACGGTCGGGCGCTTGACGATGGCGCGCGCGATCGCCACCCGCTGCTGCTCGCCACCCGACAGCTGGGACGGGAAATGGTGGCGCCGCGGGCCGAGGCCGACCCGGTCGATCGCTTCGTCGATGTCCATCGGCGCGGCCACGATGTCGGTGACCAGCATGACGTTTTCGCGCACGGTCAGGCTGGGAATCAGGTTGTAGAACTGGAACACGAAGCCGACATGGCGGCGCCGGTAGTCGGTCAGCGCCGCCTCGCCGGCGCGCGCCAGGTCCTGCCCGCCGAACTGCACGCTGCCGCTGCTGGGGATGTCGAGGCCGCCGAGGATGTTCAACAGGGTCGACTTGCCGCTGCCCGAGGGGCCGAGCAGGACGATGAATTCGCCGCTTGCAATATCGAGGTCGACGTCGTGCAGCGCGCGCACCTCGACCGCGCCGGCGCCATAGGTCTTGCCAAGGCCGCGGACGCGGAACACGGGATCGGGCGCCGGCGGGGGCGCGGGTGCGTGGGCGGGGTCCATGGGATGGGACGATATACCAGTAGCAGGCGCGAATTCCTTGACCTGGCGCAAGTTCGATCGATTCTTGCGGCGGGCGGCGGCCGCCCCTTTTTGATTGTTTTTCTGATGTGCATCAAATTTCACTGCTGCGTTCCCGCGTCGATGCAGACAGAATGGACCGTGCTTCAAGTCATCTTCCACCATGTGAAAGGAACCCATCATGTTCAAGCACTTGCTGTTTCCCGTCGACGGTTCGGCCGGCTCGCAGGCTATCGTCAAGAAATGCATCGCGCTGGCGCGCGAGAACGGCGCCCGGCTGACCGCCCTGCACGTCATTCCCGAGTTCCACGTGCTGGCCTACCAGCCGGAAATGCTGGTCGATACGCCCGAGCTGTACCGCAAGGACAGCGAGCAGCAGGCGCGCGCGCTGCTGGCGGTGGTCGAGGCCGAGGCGAAGGAACAGGGCGTGCCCTGCGAAGCCCTGTTCCTGTGGGGCGACCATCCGTACGAGGCGATCGTGCGGCTGGCGGCCGACAAGGAGTGCGACCTGGTCTGCATGGCCTCGCACGGCCGCAAGGGCGTCAAGGGCTTGCTGCTGGGCAGCGAAACCCAGAAAGTGCTGACCCATTGCCAGGTGCCGGTGCTGGTATACCGCTGAGCAAGGTCCGCCAATGAAGCTGCAATTTCTCGGCGCCACCGGCACCGTCACCGGCTCCAAGTACCTGCTCAGCGCGGACGGGGCGTGCATCCTGGTCGACTGCGGCCTGTTCCAGGGCTACAAGCAGTTGCGGCTGCGCAACTGGGCCGGATTGCCGGTCGCACCGGCCGGGATCGACGCCGTGGTCCTGACCCATGCGCACCTCGACCACAGCGGCTACCTGCCGCTGCTGGTGCGCGGCGGTTTCCGCGGCAAGATCTATTGCAGCGAGGCGACCTTCGACCTGTGCAAGATCCTGCTGCCCGACAGCGGCCACCTGCTTGAGGAAGAGGCCAACTATGCCAACCGCCACGGCTTCTCGAAGCACAAGCCGGCCTTGCCGCTGTATTCGGAGGCCGACGCGGTGCGCGCGCTCAAGCAGTTTGCGCCGGTCGGCTTCGGGCAGCCGTTCCGCCTGGCCGGCCCCCTGAACGCCGAGCTGGACATGGGCGGCCACATCCTCGGCGCCGCCATCGTCACCGTGCGCGACGGCTCGCGCAGCGTCGTGTTCTCGGGCGACCTGGGCCGGCCGGACGACCCGCTCATGGTGGCACCGGCGGCGATCGAGCACGCCGACTACCTGGTGCTCGAGTCGACCTATGGCGACAAGCTGCACGACCCGGCCGATCCGCTCGAGCTGCTCGGCAAGACCATCCGCGAGACCAGCGCGCGCGGCGGCGTGACCGTGATTCCCTCGTTCGCCGTGGGACGCGCCCAGTCGCTGCTGTATGCGATCCACCAGCTCAAGCAGCGCGGCGCGATCCCGTCGGCGCTGCCGGTCTACCTGAACAGTCCGATGGCCGCCGATGCGACTTCGCTGTACCGCAAGCATGCGCACGGCCACCGGCTCAGCTTCCACGACTGCGAGTCGATGCGGCACGCGGCGCACATCGTCAACAGCGTCGAGGAGTCGATCGAACTGAACCGGCGCCAGAAGCCGATGGTCATCATCGCCGCCAGCGGCATGGCGACCGGCGGGCGCGTGCTGCACCACCTGAAGGCATTCGCCCCCGATCCGCGCAACACGATCCTGTTCGCCGGCTTCCAGGCCGGCGGCACGCGCGGCGCGGCGATGATCGCCGGCGCCCCGGCGATCAAGATCCACGGTGAATACGTGCCGCTGCGCGCCCGCGTCGACCAGATCAGCAACCTGTCGGCGCACGCCGACGCCGGCGAGATCATGCAATGGCTGGGGCATTTCCGCAGCCCGCCGAAGCGCACCTTCATCGTGCACGGCGAGCCGCCGGCGGCCGATGCGCTGCGCCTGCGCATCCAGGATCAACTGCACTGGACGTGCGAGGTGCCGGACTACCTCGACCGGGTGGAGCTGGCGTGAATGCGCGCGTCGGTCCGACGCCGGCGGCGCCGCGCGTGCTGGCGCCGGACCGCCTGCGGCTGCGCCGCCTCGGCATCGACACCTACCAGGAGCTGGTGGTGTACATGCGGCGCGACTGCCAGGTGTGCAGCAGCGAAGGATTCGAAGCCCAGTCGCGCGTCGAGGTGTGGCGCGGCGCCGCCCACATCGTCGCGACCTTGAACGTGGTGCATCCGGAACTGCTGGGCGCCGACGAGATCGGCCTGTCGGAGGCCGCCTGGCGCGCGCTGGGCGGCACCGACGGCGAACCGGTGCTGGTCGCGCATCCGCCCCCGCTGCTGTCGTTCTCGCTGGTGCGCGCCAAGATCTACGGCCGCCCGATCGGCAAGGACGGGGCGGCCGCCATCGTCGCCGACATCGTCGCCGGCCGCTATTCCGACATCGAACTGGCGTCCCTCATCACGGCCTGCTCGGGCAACCGGATGGACCTGGCCGAGACCATCGCGCTGACCGAGGCGATGACGGCGGCCGGCCAGCGCCTCGCATGGGGCGCGGGCCCGGTGGTCGACAAGCACTGCGTCGGCGGCCTGCCGGGCAACCGCACCACCTTGCTGGTGGTGCCGATCGTGGCCGCCTGCGGGCTGACCATCCCGAAGACCTCGTCGCGCGCGATCACTTCGCCGGCCGGCAGCGCCGACACCATGGAAACGCTGGCCCCGGTCGCGCTCGAGATCGGCGTCATGCGCCGCGTGGTCGAGCGCGAAGGCGGCTGCATCGCCTGGGGCGGGGCGGTCGCGCTCAGTCCCGCCGACGACCTGCTGATCCGGGTCGAACGGCCGCTTGGCCTGGACAGCGACGGCTTGCTGGTGGCCTCGGTGCTGTCGAAGAAGATCGCCGCCGGCTCGACCCATGTGCTGATCGACATTCCGGTCGGGCGCAGCGCCAAGGTCCGCTCGGCAGGCGCCGCCGCCGCGCTGGCGGCGCGCCTGGAAGGCGTCGGCCAGGCGCTCGGCATCGCGGTGCGCGTGATGGCGACCGACGGCAGCGAGCCGGTCGGCTTCGGCATCGGCCCCGCGCTCGAGGCCTACGACGTGCTGGCGGTGCTGCATGGGGCGCCGGGCGCGCCGGCCGACCTGCGCGAGCGCGCGCTGCGCCTGGCGGGCGCGGTGCTCGAGATGGGCGCGGCGGCGGCGCCGGGCGAAGGCTACGGCATGGCTGCCGGCGTGCTCGCCAGCGGCGCCGCGCTGCGCAAGTTCGAGGCCATCTGCGAAGCCCAGGGCGGCATGCGCACGCCGCCGCGCGCGTGCTGCACCCGGGTGCTGGCGGCGCTGCACCGCGGCGTCGTGGTGGCGTTCGACAACCGGGCGCTGGCGCGGGTGGCCAAGCTGGCCGGTGCGCCGAAGGCCGCCGCCGCCGGGCTGATGATGCATGTGCGGCTGGGTAGCGCGGTCGAGGTCGGCCAGCCGCTGCTGACTGTCCATGCCGAGTCCGAAGGCGAACTGGCCTATGCGCTGGCGTTCGCGCAGTCGCAGGACAACCTGGTGTCGGTGCGCGGTGATTGAGATGGGCTCAGCCGCCGCGCCGCCGCGCGTCTTGCGCCTCGTCGCCACAAGGAGTGGATGCATGTTAAAGGATTCGCAAAGGGAATCGTCGCCGGAGCTTTGGCGATGAAGCCGGTCCTGCTGGCAATGCCGGGGGCGCAGGCGATGGCCGGGCGCCTCGCCGCCAGCCTGCCGTGCGAGCCGGGCGGCTTGCAGATGCACCGCTTTCCGGACGGCGAGTGGTGCCCCCGGGTCGAGCTCGACGTGGCCGGGCGCGACGTGCTGCTGGTGGCCATGCTGGACGACCCGGATGCGCGCCTGCTGCCAAGCTACCTGGCGGCGTCGGTGCTGCGCGAGCTGGGCGCGGCCAGCGTCGGCCTGGTCGTTCCCTACCTGCCGTACATGCGCCAGGACAAGCAGTTCGAAGCGGGCCAGGGCGTCACCTCGCTGCACCTGGCGCGCCTGCTGTCGTCCTGCTGCGACTGGCTGGTGACCGTCGACCCGCACCTGCACCGCCACCTGAGCCTGATGGAGATCTTCAGCGCCGCCACCCGGGTCGCGCACGCCGCGCCGGCGATGGCGGCCTGGATCACGCGCCATGTCCCGTTGCCGATCATCATCGGGCCGGACGAGGAAAGCGAGCAATGGGCCGCCGCCGTGGCTGCGCTGTGCGGCTGCCCGCACGCGGTGCTGGCCAAGCAGCGCAGCGGCGACCGCGAGGTGCTGGTGTCGGCCCCGGACGCGGCGGCGCTGGGAGGGCGCACACCGGTGCTGGTCGACGATATCGTCTCGACCGCCAGGACCATGGCGGCGGCGGTGCGCCAGCTGCGCCTGGCCGGATCGGCGCCGCCGGCCTGCGTCGCCGTGCACGCGCTGTTCGCCGGCGATGCGCTGGCCGCGCTCAAGGCGGCCGGGGCCGGCCCGGTGGTCAGCTGCAACACGGTGGTCCACGCCAGCAATGCGATCGACATCAGCGCGGCATTGGCGGGCGCGGTGCGCCTGCTGTTGCCGGCATGAACAAGGGACTTGCATGGATTTGATGCCGCCGCGTGCCCCGCGCTACCTGTCCGGCGCTGGATGGCTGATGCTGGCCGTCGCCCTGCCTTTGCTGTGGGACGTGGCGCAGCCGTTCTGGCGCCTGCCGGCCGATCCGCGCCATTACCTGTTCTGGCACACGGCGATGGAACTGGCGTCGGTGGCGGTGGCGCTGCTGGTGTTCGCCACCGGCTACCACGCCCTGTTCTCGGCCCGCAAGGGCGCCGTCGTGCTGCTCGGCATCGCCTTCCTCGGGGTCGCGCTGCTCGATTTCCTCCATGCCATGTCGTATGCCGGCATGCCGGATGCGTTCAGCCGCAACACGGCCCACAAAGCGATGTACTTCTGGCTGGCGGCGCGGACGCTGGCGGCGCTGGCCCTGCTGGTCTACGCGGCGCTGCCGGCGCTGCCCGAGCCGGCGCGCCGCCACAAGTGGATGGGGCTCGGTGCGCTGCTGGCGCTGGTCGCGCTGCTGGCCATGCACGGCCTGCTGGCGCCGCAGGACCTGCCGGTCCTGTACGTCGAGGGCGCCGGCCTGAGCAGCCTGAAGATCGGCTGGGAACGGGCGCTTGCCGGCCTCAACGTCGCCACGCTGGCGGTGCTGTTCCGGCGCCGTCACCAGCTGGGCGCGGAGCACATCACTGCGCTGGCGCTGGCGGTGGCGCTGTCGGCCGCGTCGGCGCTGTTCTTCACCGGCCAGGGCATCATCGACAAGGACCGCGCCAACCTGGTGGGCCATGTATACAAGCTGGCCGCCTACGTGTACCTGTTCCAGGCCACGTTCCAGGAGGCGATCCGGCGCCCGCTGCAGCTGCTGGCGACGCAATACCGTCGCGAGGAGATCACGCTCAATGCCGCCCCCGATGCCATCCTGTGGGTCGACGGCGGCGGCAAGATCCTGATGGCCAATCCGGCCGCGACGGTGCTGACGGGCTATGCCGAAGCCGAACTGGTGGGACGGGACATAGCGATGCTGATGCCGGCGCATGCCCGCGCGCGCCATGCCGAGGCGATACGCGTCTACTTCCGCGCGCCGGTCAGCCGGCCGATGGGGCAGGTCGACCTCGAGCTGCAGCGGCGCGACGGCGTCCTGGTGCCGGTCGACATTTCGCTTGGCAACTGGGCCGACGAGGATGGCGCCCGCCATGCGATCGCCTACATCCGCGACCTGAGCGAGCGCAAGGCGTTCGAGGAATCGCTGCGCCACCAGGCCACCCACGATGAACTGACCGGGCTGCCCAACCGCTGGTTGCTGCGCCTGCAGCTGGAACAGGCACTGGCGCGGGCGGCGCGCCACCAGACACGCGTCGCCGTGCTGTTCCTCGACCTCGACCATTTCAAGACCATCAACGACAGTTTCGGCCACGCGGCGGGCGACCAGCTGCTGCAGCAGGTTGGCCAGCGCATCGGCCGCGAGCTGCGCGAGAACGACGTGCTGGCGCGCCTGGGCGGCGACGAATTCGCGATCTTGCTGGCCGACCTGGACCAGGTCGACGAGGCGATCCGGGTCGGCAGCAAGCTGCTCGCCGCCCTGCATGACCCGTACCGGCTGGACCAGCAGACCGTCTACGTGGGCGGCAGCCTCGGCCTTGCCTTTTACCCCGACGACGGCGCCGACAGCGAAACGCTGCTGCGCTTCGCCGACCTGGCGATGTACCAGGCCAAGCAAAACGGGCGCGGCGTGGCGGCCTGCTATTCTCCCGATATGGACCGCCGCGTGCACGACGACATGCAGTTACACACCCGCCTGAAGGGCGCCCTGGTGGCGGGAGCGCTGCGCCTGCATTACCAGCCCCTGGTGGCGGTCGGCAGCGGCGCCATCGTCGGCGCCGAAGCCCTGCTGCGCTGGTACGATCCGGTGCTGGGCGAGGTGCCGCCGTCGCGCTTCATCCCGGTGGCCGAGGCAAGCGGGCTGATCCTGCCCCTGTCGGAATGGGTGCTCGCCACCGCCTGCGAACAGATTGCCGAATGGGAGCGTGCCGGGCTCGGCCTGCCGGTCGCGGTCAATATTTCGGCCCAGCAGTTCGGCCGGCCGGACCTGGTGGGCATCGTGCGCGCGGCGCTGCAGCGCGCCGGCGCCAGAGCGGCCCTGCTCGATATCGAAATCACCGAGTCTGCCGCGATGGTCCAGCCGGAGCTGGCGCGCGAGCACATCCAGGCGCTCGCCGGGCTCGGCTGCAGCGTCGCGCTCGACGATTTCGGCACCGGCTATTCCTCGCTGGCCTACCTGAAGGCGCTGCCGGTCAGCAAACTCAAGATCGACCGCAGCTTCATCCGCGACCTGGCGGACGGCGACAGCGACGCGACCATCGTGCTGGCGATCATCGGGCTGGCGCGCAGCATGGGGCTGGCCCTGGTCGCCGAGGGCGTGGAAACGGCTGGGCAGCTGCGCTTCCTGCGCGCCCATGGCTGCGAGGTGTACCAGGGCTGGCTGTTCGCCAGGGCCATGCCGGCGGCCGACTTGACGGACCTGCTGCGCGGCGCCCGGCGCCAGCCAGCCGACCATGCGAGCGATGGTCATGGTTGAGGCGCAGCTGCTCACCGGCCTGTCGGTCGCTCTCGGTTGCGGACTGCTGATCGGCATCGAACGCGAGCGGCGCAAGGGCAGCGGCCCGGCGCGCGCCTTCGCCGGCATGCGCAGCTTCGCGCTGGTGGCGCTGACCGGCGCGCTGGCGCAGGTGCTGGGCCCGGTGCTGGTCGGCGCCGCCGCCTTGCTGCTGCTGCTGCTGGTGGTGGTGTCGTACTGGCGCGACCGTTCCGACGACCCCGGCATCACCACCGAACTGGCGCTGTTCCTGACCTTCCTGCTGGGCGTGAATGCGCTCGACCGGCCCGCCTTGTCGGGTGCGGTGGCGGTGGTGGTGGCGGCGATGCTGGCGCTGCGCTCCCGCTTGCACCATTTCGCCCGCGTGTCGCTCACCGCCAGTGAATTGCACGACGGCTTGCTGCTGGCCGGCGCGGCGCTGGTGGCCTGGCCGCTGCTGCCCGATGCCCCGGCGCCATGGCTGCTGGGCGCCAATCCGCGCCGCCTGTGGGGGCTGGCGATCATGGTCATGTGCGTGCAGTCGGCGGCCCATGTCGCGCTGCGGGTGGCCGGCGCGCGCCTCGGCCTGGCGCTGTCGGGCCTGGCGGCGGGATTCGTGTCCAGCGTCGCCACCACGGCGGCGATGGGGGCGCTGTGCCGGCGCGCGCCGGCCATGCGCGGCGCCTGCGTGACGGCGGCGCTGATGTCGAACATCGCCACCTTCGCGCTGTTGCTGGCGATCGCGGCCGCCGTCGCCCCGAGGCTGCTGGCGCAGCTGGCGCCGGTGTTCGGCGCCGCCCTGGCCGCGGCCGCCGCCGCTGCCTGGCTCAGCTGGCGCGGGGTGGCCGCGGCGGCGGGTGCGCCGGCCAAGGCGGGCCACGCGTTCAGCCTGCGCGACGCGCTGGTGTTCGCGCTGCTGCTGTACGGCGCGGCGGCCGCGCTGGCCTGGGCCAATGCCAGGCTGGGCGCGGGCGCATTGCAGCTGGGCGCGGCGCTGGCCGGCATGTTCGACGTGCACGCCGCCAGCGGCTCGGTGCTGTCGCTGGGCGGCAGCGGCGCGCTGGGGGCGCGCGAGGCGCTGCGCGCCGCCATGTTTGCCGTCACCACCAACACCTTGAGCAAGCTCGGCGCGGCGCTGGCGGGCGGTCCGGCCTACTTCTGGCGCCTCGCGCTGGCGCATGCGGCGATCCTGGCGGCGGCCTGGGGCAGCTTCTGGCTGGCAGGCTTCGTGGATTGAATCGGCCGCGTCGTTTAGAATAGCCACCGAAGTATCACGATCCATCCAGAAATGAGGGAGACACCATGAAACAGATTACCTGCGTGATCAAGCCGTTCAAGCTCGACGAGGTGCGCGAAGCGCTGGCCGACGTCAACGTGACCGGCCTGACCGTGACCGAAGTAAAGGGCTTCGGCCGCCAGAAGGGCCATACCGAGCTGTACCGCGGCGCCGAGTACGTGGTCGACTTCTTGCCGAAGGTGAAGATCGAAGTCGTGGTCGACGACAGCATGGCCGAACAGGTGGTCGACGCGATCATCAAGGCTGCGCGCACCGGCAAGATCGGCGACGGCAAGATCTTCGTGCAGGACGTGGAGCAGGTGATCCGCATCCGTACCGGCGAGACGGGGCCGGAAGCGGTTTAGGTCCCCCGGCTATCGGCCCATGCGCATGTCGAACTTCCAGGTCAGCAGGCGCAAGCCGATGATGAAGAGCGCGCTCGACCAGAGTGCGAAGTCGGGCGACACCTCGAACTTGCTCAGGATGAGGAACATCCAGCTGCCGAGGAAGGCGCAGATCGCATAGGGCTTGCCGTCCCGGAACACCATCGGCACTTCGTTGCACACGATGTCGCGCAGCACGCCGCCGAAGATCCCTGTAATGACGCCCATCATCGAGGCGATGAAGATCGGCATGTTGGCGTCGAGGGCGGCAGACACGCCGGCGATCGTGAACAGGCCGAGGCCGACGGCGTCGGCGATGACGATCAGGCGTTCGGAGACGATCTGGCGCAGCGTGCGGATCAGGGGCGAGGCGACCAGGGCCAGGATGAAGATCAGGATCGCGTATTCCTGGTGGGTGACCCAGAACAGGGGGCGGCGGTCGAGCAGGATGTCGCGCAGGGTGCCGCCGCCAAAGGCGGTGATGAAGGCGACGGTGAAAACGCCGACCAGGTCCATCCGCTTGCGGCGCGCCTCGATGAAGCCGGAGAAGGCGCCGACCAGGACGGCCATGATTTCGATGAATTTTATGAGGGTCATGCAGCGGACGTGGGGTAAGCGACGTTGCTACCTTAACACGGCCGGGCAGGGGCTGACGAGAGGGGCGGGCGTGTCCCGGGCCGGAATTTACTTCGCGGCCAGGGCGGCGCGCAGCAGCACGATCAGCGCGCCATGGTTCCTGCCATCCACATTCGCGGCGCAGAAGGCGATCACGTCTTCCTTCTGCTCCAGCCAGCTGTGCACCATCGAGCGCAGTACCGGTTCGCCGCCGGCCGAGCCGAGGCCCTTGCCATGGATGACGCAGACGCAGCGCAGCCGGTTCTTGTTGGCGCGGCGCAGGAAGTCGCCGACCGCTTCGCGCGCGGTGTCGCGCGTCATGCCGTGCAGGTCGAGCTCGTCCTGCACCGGCCAGTGGTTCTTGCGCAGCTTTTTCACCACGTCCGGACCGACGCCGCTGCGCGTATAGCTGACGCTCGGCTCGTTGTCGAGCAAATGGTCGACGTCGAACTGGTCCGACATCATTTCGCGCAGCACGGCCGCGTCGTCTTCGGCCTGCGTCAGCGGCTTTTTCTTCGGCGCGATGCCGCTATTGATGCCGGGCGGGGCGTTGGGGACGTAGCGGTCGGACTTGGGTATCGGCTTGACGCCGCCCAGCGCGCTCTTGAACAGCCCGGCTTCCTGCCGGGCCACGCGCTCGCGCTCGGCGCGTTCGGCTTCTTCCGCCTGGCGCGCTTCGTCCTGCTGCCTGAGCTTTGCGCTCAGGCCTTTCAGGTCGGCGAAGTCCTTTAGCGTTGCCATGGCCTCGCTTAGTCTTCCAGGCTTTCCAGGTAGCGCTGGGCATCCAGCGCGGCCATGCAGCCGGTGCCGGCGCTGGTGATCGCCTGGCGGTAGATGTGGTCCTGCACGTCGCCGGCGGCGAACACGCCCGGGATGTTGGTCGCGGTGGCCATGCCTTCGAGACCGGTCCTGGTCTTGATGTAGCCGTTGTGCATGTCCAGCTGGCCCTCGAAGATGCCGGTGTTCGGCTTGTGGCCGATGGCGATGAACAGGCCGTGGACGGTCAGCGGCGTGATCGTGCCGTCGGTGGTCGACTTGATGTTGATGCCGGTGACGCCGCTGGTGTCGCCCACCACTTCGTCCAGCGTGTGGTTGTACTTGATGACGATCTTGCCTTCGGCGGCCTTGGCGTTCAGGCGGTCGATCAGGATCGCTTCGGCGCGGAACTTGTCGCGGCGGTGGATGATCGTGACCTTGGTCGCGATGTTCGACAGGTATAGCGCTTCCTCGACGGCGGTGTTGCCGCCGCCGACGACGGCCACTTCCTGGCCGCGGTAGAAGAAGCCGTCGCAGGTGGCGCAGGCGGACACGCCCTTGCCCATGAAGGCCTCTTCGGACGGCAGGCCGAGGTACTGGGCCGAGGCGCCGGTCGAGATGATCAGGCTGTCGCAGGTGTATTCATTGCTGTCGCCGATCAGGCGGATCGGGGTTTCCTGCAGCTTGGCGGTGTGGATGTGGTCGAAAACGATGTCAGTTTTGAAACGTTCAGCGTGCTGCAGGAAGCGCTGCATCAGTTCCGGACCCTGCACGCCCATCGGGTCGGCCGGCCAGTTCTCGACGTCGGTGGTGGTCATCAGCTGGCCGCCTTGCTCGACACCGGTCACCAGCATCGGCTGCAGGTTGGCGCGCGCGGCGTAAATGGCGGCGCTGTAACCGGCAGGACCGGAACCGAGAATCAGGACTTTCGCGTGTTTGGTAGTGGTCATGGGAACTTGGACTAGGAAGTGTTTATGGATGGAAACTGGGGCGATTTCGCCGGCTTTCAAGACCCTGTGATTATAGTCGATCATGCGCAGGAGCATGAATCATGGGCCCATCCCGCAATATATGGCTTAGAATAGGGCGCATCGCGCGAGAGGGCGGCCCACCAGGGCGCCTGGACGGCAACTTAAGCAACAAGCATGACAAAGACTAGCCAAGCCCCATCTTCCAGTTACACCCGAAATCCTACCATCCGGCAACCTTTGCCGAACCGGCTGGTGCGCCTGCTTTCCGAAGCGCGCTGGATCGCGCTGGCCGTGGTGTTCCTTTACTTCGTGATGATATTGCTCACGTACAACAAGGGTGATCCAGGCTGGTCGCACGAAGTGCAGGTGGCCAGGGTGGCCAACCTCGGCGGCCGCGCCGGCGCCTACCTGGCCGACCTGATGCTGTTCATCTTCGGCTTTTCCGCCTGGTGGTTCTGTGTCTGTTTCCTGCGCCTGGTGTACCAGGGCTACCGCTCGCTGACCGACAAGTACGTGCTCGAGCGCGAGGCGGATCCCGAACACCAGCATGAAGGCCCGATCCGCTGGGTCGGCTTTGCGCTGTTGCTGGTCGGCAGCCTGGGTCTCGAATACCTGCGCATGTGGTCGCTGCAAGTGCAGTTGCCGCGCAAGACGGGCGGCGTGCTCGGTAAACTGATCGGCGATTTCGCCCAGAGCAGCTTCGGCTTCACCGGCGCGACCTTGCTGCTGCTGCTGCTGTTCGGCCTGGGCTTCAGCCTGTTCTTCCATGTATCGTGGATGGCGGTGGCCGAGCGCATCGGCGGCGCCATCGAGGACGGCGTCGAATGGTTCCGCCTGCGCCTGCAGGACCGCGAAGACCGCAAGCAGGGCGAAGTGGCGGCCGTCAAGCGCGACGAGGTGGTCGTGCACGAGCGCGCCAAGCACGTGGAAAAGCACGTCGCCGCGCCGCCGGTCAAGATCGAGCCGCAAGTGGTCGAGGTGGTCAAGTCCGAACGCGCGCAGAAGGAAAAACAGGCGACCCTGTTCCAGGACTTGCCGGGCGATTCAGGCCTGCCGCCGCTGTCGCTGCTGGACGAACCGCCTGCGGTGCAGGAAACCGTGTCGGTCGAGACGCTGGAATTCACCAGCCGCCTGATCGAGAAGAAACTGTCGGACTTCGGCGTCGAAGCGAAGGTCGTGGCGGCCTACCCGGGCCCGGTCGTGACCCGCTACGAGATCGAGCCGGCCACCGGCGTCAAGGGCAGCCAGATCGTCGGACTGGCGCGCGACCTGGCCCGTTCGCTGTCGCTGACCTCGATCCGCGTCGTCGAGACGATTCCCGGCAAGAATTACATGGCACTGGAACTGCCGAATCCGAAGCGCCAGATCGTGCGCCTGACCGAGATCGTCGGCTCCAAGGTGTATAACGACAGTTCCTCGCAGCTGACGATCGCGCTGGGCAAGGACATCGCCGGCAAGGCCGTCATCGCCGACCTGGCCAAGATGCCGCACCTGCTGGTGGCAGGTACCACCGGCTCGGGCAAATCGGTGGGCATCAACGCGACCATCCTGTCGTTGCTGTACAAGTCCGACCCGGCCGACGTGCGCCTGATCCTGATCGACCCGAAGATGCTGGAAATGTCGGTGTACGAAGGCATTCCGCACCTGCTGGCGCCGGTCGTGACCGACATGCGCCAGGCCGGCCACGCGCTGAACTGGGCGGTCAACGAGATGGAGCGCCGCTACAAGCTGATGAGCAAGCTGGGCGTGCGCAACCTGGCCGGCTACAACGCCAAGATCGCCGAGGCGGCCAAGCGCGAGGAGCACATCCCGAATCCGTTCTCGCTGACGCCGGACGCGCCGGAACCGCTGGAAAAACTGCCGACCATCGTCATCATCATCGACGAGCTGGCCGACCTGATGATGGTCGTCGGCAAGAAGGTCGAGGAATTGATCGCCCGTATCGCGCAGAAGGCGCGTGCGGCCGGCCTGCACCTGATCCTGGCGACGCAGCGGCCGTCGGTCGACGTCATTACCGGCCTGATCAAGGCCAACATCCCGACCCGGATCGCGTTCCAGGTGTCGTCGAAGATCGACTCGCGCACCATTCTCGACCAGATGGGGGCGGAAGCGCTGCTCGGCATGGGCGACATGCTGTACATGCCGCCGGGCACCGGTTTGCCGGTGCGCGTGCACGGCGCTTTCGTATCGGACGACGAAGTGCACCGGGTTGTGAAACACTTGAAATCGCTGGGCGAGCCGAACTATATCGAGGGCATCCTCGAGGGCGGCACGCTGGAAGGCGAGGGCGGCGCCGAAGGTGCTGCGGCGGGCGAGGGCGGCGGCGAAGCCGATCCGATGTACGACCAGGCGGTGCAGGTTGTGCTGAAGAACCGCCGCGCATCGATCTCGCTGGTGCAGCGCCACCTGCGCATCGGCTACAACCGCGCGGCGCGCCTGCTCGAGCAGATGGAAAACAGCGGCGTCGTGTCGCCGATGCAGTCGAATGGCAACCGGGATATCCTGGTGCCGGCGGCCAGTGCCGAGTAGACCGTTTTCGGCCACGAACGTTAAGGAAGGGCAGGGTGGGTGAGCGAAGTTACCACCAGAGCCGCCGATGACGCTTGGTGGGTTGTGCTGCGCTTACCCACCCTACCCACTTTCCGCGCCCCAAGACAAAACGAAATGGAACCTTTATGCGTTTTACCCTGAATAAGATCGCCGCTACTTTCATCGCTGCGGGCCTGCTTCTCTCCAGCACCTCCCACGCCAGCGCCCTCGACCAATTCAAAACCTTCGTCAGCTCCACCAAGGCCGCGCGCGGTGAATTCACCCAGCGCCAGGTCAAGAAAACGGACGCCAGCAAGGTTTCGGCGCCGGCCACCGGCACCTTCCTGTTCGCCCGCCCCGGCAAGTTCATCTGGACCTACCAGAAGCCCTACGAGCAGCTGCTGCAGGCCGACGGCGACCAGCTCTACATCTACGACAAGGACCTGAACCAGGTCACGATCAAGAAGCTCGGCGACGCGCTCGGCTCCTCGCCGGCCGCCATCCTGTTCGGCAGCAACGACCTGGAAAAGAACTTCACCCTGAGCGAAGCGGGCACGCGCGACGGCCTCGAATGGCTCAAGGCCACACCGAAAGCCAAGGACACTGCGTTCGAACAGATCAGCATCGGCCTGCGCAACGGCGCGCCCGAGGCGATGGAGTTGCGCGATTCCTTCGGCCAGACATCCATCCTGTCGTTCAAGAAGTTCGAGAAGAATCCGAACCTTGCCGCCACGCAGTTCAAATTCGTGGTGCCGAAGGGCGCCGACGTCTTCAATAACTAAGCCTTAGTTCCTTCCCGCAAGCGCCGCGAAAACGGTGCTTGACCTTCCCTTTGCACGCGCGTATATTCCGTTTTGGTTATATAACTAAATGGTGATTAAGTGCGTGCCGATTCCCTGACAGCAGTGTTCGCGGCCCTGGCCGATCCCACCCGCCGCGCCATCCTCGAACGCCTCGAGCACGGCGAACTCAACGTGACCGAGCTGGCCGAACCGTTCGCGATGACCCAGCCGGCGATTTCCAAGCACCTCAAGGTGCTCGAAAGCGCCGGCCTGATCAGCCGCAGCCGCATCGCCCAGTCTCGCCTGTGCCACCTGGAGCCGGCGCCGTTGCAAGAGGCGGCGGCCTGGGTCGAGCACTACCGCCAGTTCTGGGAAGACAGCTTCGCACGCCTGGACGATTACCTGGTCGAACTTCAACCGGAGGTGAACAATGAACGCGAACAATAAGGAACTACGCATTACCCGTCTGTTCAAGGCCCCGCGCGAGCTGGTCTTCGCGGCCTGGACGACGCCGGAGCACCTGGCGCGCTGGTCCGGCCCGCAGGGCTTTACCACGCCGCACCACTCGATGGACCTGCGCGTCGGCGGCGCCTACCGCGCCTGCCTGCGCGCGCCGGACGGCACCGAGCACTGGGTGCGGGGCGAGTACCGCGAGATCGACCCGCCAGGCCGCCTGGTGATGACCCATTCGTGGGAAGGGCCGGACGGCCAGCCGGGCCACCAGACGCTGGTGACCATCGACTTCGCGGAGCAGGGCGGGCAGACCCTGATGCACTTCCACCAGGGCGAATTCGAATCGCAAGAATCGCGCGACGGCCATGAAGGCGGCTGGACGCAAAGCTTCGACCGGCTCGACGCCTACATCCGGGAGGTCGCATGACACGCCCGATGAAGCTCTACTATTGCGAGACCCTCATGCCGCGCAAGGCCTGCGCCGTGGCGCGCCACCTGGGCCTGCCGGTTGAATTCGTGCGTGTGGACCTGGCGAAGGGCGAGCACAAGACGCCGGCCTTCCTCGAGCTCAATCCGAACGGCAGGGTGCCGGTGCTGCAGGATGGCGACATGGTGCTGTGGGAGGCGAACGCGATCATGTGCTACCTGTCGGACGCGGCGAACTCGCAGCTGTGGCCGCACGATGCGCGCCAGGTCGACGTGATGCGCTGGCTCAGCTGGGATGCCCAGCATTTCACCCGCCATGCCGGCGTGCTGTATTTCGAGAACCTGATCAAGCCCGCGATCGGCATGGGCGCGCCGGACGGCAAGGCCATCGGCGAGGCGCTGGCGGCCTTGCGCAGCAGCGCCGCGGTGCTCGATGCACATCTGCGCACGCGCAACTACCTGGTCGGCGAGCGGCTCAGCGTGGCCGATATTGCGACGGCGGTGACTTTGCCCTATGCCGGCGACGCGGGCATCCCGCTGAAGGAGTTTCCGGCAATCGCCGCATGGCACGAACGCATGCTGGCGCTGCCGGCCTGGCGTGATCCGTTTCCCCAGCGTTGAGGTATTGGTGTTCAAGCTTGATCGCAAATTGCGCATCTAGAACGGGCAGCTCTCGCCCCAAGTCGTCGGTGGCGTGCACATCAGCCAGCAGCCCGTCGTTCCCGCGCAGGCGGGAACCCATGCTGAAGCAAAACATCGGCGGCGCATGGATTCTCGCCTGCGCGGGAATGACGGCGCTACTGCCGGCGGTATTTTCTCCGTCTGCTCCTGGTTGCGGATTCAATCGGTGGTCGCAACACGCTAACTTAGGTGGACGGTGGGCCGGAGGCTGGCGCTCAGCCGTTCAAGCCTCTTCGTTAAGACGCAAAATATGCAGGAGCTCTGCGAGGGACGGGCCCATATGACGCCTCGGATTTCCGCACATCCAGCAACTGCACGGCGTAGTTGTATGCAAGACCACACCGAGGCTGCGCGGATCCAGACGGTTATCGCGTCCGAAGTAAAAACATCGTGCCTTCTTGAGACGAGCGGCGTGGTGGCGCCGAAGGGCGCGCGACATATTTTTCATGAGTTTCTCCAGTCACCCCGGCGGCACGATTGTCACCGGGGATGCATATGGAGTAACTCGTCCAGCGATATTGCTTCATTCAACCTCTCCTTGAACCTGATGGACCAGCCGCATACCATTCTTAAACATGGTGAACTCCCGCCTCAATGCTCGAGGAAGTCGGCCATCATGCCGGACACGCGGCGCAGGCGGCGCGACAGCAGGCGCGCCAGTGCCGTCATGAAGTGGTAGGCGAGGCCCGGATGTTCGAGCGCCATCTTCTTGAGATTGGCGCTGGTCAGGATCAGCAGTTCGCAATCGCTTTCGGCCACGCAGGTGGCGGAGCGCGGTTCGTGGTCGAGCATCGCCATCTCGCCGATGAGCCGCCCGCCCGTTTCCGTCGACAGCAGGTGGTCGCCATGCACGCCGCCCTTGTAGATGCCGATTTTGCCGTCGATAAGGATCAGCATGAAGTCGCCCGGGTCACCCTCCTTGAACAGCACGCGGCCCTGTTCGGCCTGCTCATGGCTGAGGTAGCCGGCGATCACCTTCAATTCCGGATAACTGAAATCGTTGACGAGCTCGAGTCCATCCAACAGGTCGGCAATCTTCATTTGAAGTCTCCCGCAGGCGCCAGTTTGATGGCTTGAGGATAGCATTCCCGGCGCACTTGTGGAACTGCCGGGCGTTTGACGCCGCCATCCGCTACACTACCGGCTTGATTTCGACGAAAACTAGCATGGATGACCTGTTCAAGACCGAGCCCGCCCCGCCTTTGGCCGAAGCGCTGCGCCCGGCAACTATCGAGGAAGTAATCGGCCAGAGCCACTTGCTGGGGCCGGGCAAGCCGCTGAACCTGGTGTTCCGCTCGGGCAAGCCGCACTCGATGATCCTGTGGGGCCCGCCGGGCGTGGGCAAGACTACGCTCGCGCGCCTGACGGCGAACGCCTTCGGCTGCGAGTTCATCGCGCTGTCGGCGGTGCTGTCGGGCGTGAAGGACATCCGCGCCGCCATCGAGCAGGCCGAGCACTACCTGGCCGGCGGCAAGCACACGATCCTGTTCATCGACGAGATCCACCGCTTCAACAAATCGCAGCAGGACGCCTTGCTGCCATTCGTCGAGTCCGGCCTGGTGACGCTGATCGGCGCGACCACCGAGAACCCCTCGTTCGAGGTCAACTCCGCGCTGCTGTCGCGCGCCCAAGTGTACGTGCTCAAGGCGCTGACCGATGCCGAACTGCTGCAGCTGCTCAAGCGCGCGCAGGAGCGGGTGCTGCACGGCCTCACCTTCGACGATGTGGCCATCGCCACCCTGATCGGCTATGCCGACGGCGACGCGCGCCGTTTCCTGAACCTGCTCGAGCAAACCAAGACCTCGGCCGATGCGTCCGGCATCACGTCGATCGACGGCGCCTTCGTCGACAATGCGCTCACGCTCAATTCGCGCCGCTTCGACAAAGGCGGCGACAATTTCTACGACCAGATCTCGGCGCTGCACAAGTCGGTGCGCGGCTCGCATCCGGACGCCGCGCTGTACTGGCTGTGCCGCATGCTCGACGGCGGCGCAGACCCGCAGTATCTGCTGCGCCGGATCGTACGCATGGCCTGGGAAGACATCGGCATTGCCGATCCGCGCGCGATCCAGATCGCCAACGACGCCGCGGCCACCTACGAGCGCCTCGGCTCGCCCGAAGGCGAGCTGGCGCTGGGCCAGGCCGTCATCTACCTGGCGATCGCCGCGAAGAGCAACGCCGGCTACAACGCCTACAACCGCGCCGTGGCCTTCGTGAAGAAGGACAAGTCGCGCGAGGTGCCGGTCCACCTGCGCAATGCGCCGACCAAGCTGATGAAGGAACTCGGCTACGGCCACGAGTACCGCTACGCGCACGACGAGCCGCATGCATACGCCGCCGGCGAAACCTATCTGCCCGACGGCATGGTGGAGCCGCGCTGGTACGAGCCGGTCCCGCGCGGCATCGAGAACAAGATCGCCGAAAAGCTCGCCTGGCTGCGCCAGCTGGACGCCGACGCGGGAAACTAAGCCCCGCCACTGCTGGGCTCCCACATGCACAGACAGAAAAGATGCCTTTTTTTACAGTCTGTCCCAGTTTTTCGGCGCTTCATCGCAAGTCGATGGAAGCTTCGGGCGTGAATCGATAAAGTTCAACCATACCGAACCGATTCACCAACCAGGAGCAGATCATGAAAGTCCGTAAAAACCTCGAAGCCGTCTTCCTTGCAGCCAGTGTGATGGCTGGTTTCGCCGCCTACGCCATCGCTGAAGTGCCAGCCGCACGCATCGCCGCGCCAGTGGCCGTGAACGCAGTCGCCGCGCCAGTTGTCGACGAAAACATGGCAGTCGTAACGGTGACCCACAAGCGCCTGACCGCGGCGGAGAAGCTCGCGCTGAACTGATTGTCCGAGCTGTCCGAGCAAACTCTCAGTGAATGGCAGAGGGCTTGGTACAATTGCGGTTTCGACATACCGGCAATTCCCAACCCATGATAGACATTCAACTTCTCCGCAAAGATATTGACAACGTCGCAGCGCGCCTCGCGACCCGCAAGTTCCAGCTCGACGTGGCAGCTTTCAGCGCCCTCGAAGCCGAACGCAAAGCGATCCAGACGCGCACCGAAGAACTGCAGGGCAAGCGTAATTCGCTGTCGAAGCAGATCGGCATGATGAAGGGCAAGGGCGAGGACACCACCGCCCTGATGGCGGAAGTCGGCGGCCTTGGCGACGAGCTCAAGGCAAACGAAACAGCGCTGGCCGATGTGCAGGCCAAGCTGGCCACCTTCATGGAAGCCATCCCCAACCTGCCGCACGAATCCGTGCCGGCCGGTACTGACGAATCCGGCAATGTGGAAGTGCGCAAGGTCGGCACGCCGCGCAGCTTCGCATTCACCGTGCGCGACCACGTCGACGTGGGCGCCGCGCTGGGCCTCGATTTCGACGTCGCCACCAAGCTGACCGGTTCGCGCTTCTCGGTCATGAAAGGCGGCATCGCCCGCCTGCACCGCGCGCTGGCGCAGTACATGCTCAACACCCACACCGGCGAGCACGGCTACACCGAGTGCTACACGCCTTACCTGGTCAACGCCGATTCGCTGCGCGGAACCGGCCAGCTGCCGAAGTTCGAAGCCGACTTGTTCTCGGTGAAGAAGGGCGGCGTGGAAGGCGAGGGCGAGACCTTCTACCTGATCCCGACGTCGGAAGTATCGCTGACCAACATCGTGCGCGACGAAATCGTCGCCGCCGACCAGCTGCCGATCAAACTGACCGCGCACACGCCGTGCTTCCGTTCGGAGGCGGGCAGCTATGGCCGCGACACGCGCGGCATGATCCGCCAGCACCAGTTCGACAAGGTCGAAATGGTCCAGGTCGTGCATCCGGAAGCGTCGTACGCGGCGCTGGAAGAAATGGTCGGCCACGCCGAGACCATCCTCAAGACCCTGGGGCTGCCGTACCGCGTGATGTCGCTGTGCACCGGCGACATGGGTTTTGGCGCGGCCAAGACCTATGACCTGGAAGTGTGGCTGCCGGCGCAGAACACCTACCGCGAAATCTCGTCGCTGTCGAACTGCGAAGCCTTCCAGGCGCGCCGCATGCAGGCGCGTTTCCGCAATGCCCAGGGCAAGCCGGAACTGTTGCACACGCTTAATGGCTCCGGCCTGGCGGTGGGGCGTACGCTGGTGGCGGTGCTGGAGAACTACCAGCAGGAAGACGGCAGCGTTGTCATTCCTGAAGTATTGCGTCCGTACATGGGCGGGCTGGAGCGCCTGAGCCCGGCGGCCTGATTTTCTGCCCGGAGGAAGAATTTGGGAAAATCTGTATTTTTCCTCTTCCGTTTTCCTGAGGCTTTGCTATAATCTTGTCCTCGCAGCAGTTAGCGAACAGATTTTGAAGACCACCCTTGTGCTACTAACCTGGCCAAGAGTTCAAAAGAAACACCGGAGAGGTGGCAGAGTGGTCGAATGTACCTGACTCGAAATCAGGCGTAGGGTTTCCCCCTACCGTGGGTTCGAATCCCACCCTCTCCGCCAGTTGTAGAAAAAAAAGCTCCCTCACGGGGGCTTTTTTTTCGTCTCCTCATTCGGACCACCGCAACCGGGCTGTGGTTGACTAAAGTGCATTTTCACCGTATAAAAAGCTATTCCTTGAAATATACGGTGAAAGTTTCTGTATGGACTACGTCCCCCTTTCTGACAACGCCTCCAGGCAATACATCGATTCCGCAACGCTGTTTACTGAAGCGGCCCGCGTGGCCGCACAGGCACAGCAGTACAAGGGAGGAATGTATTGGAAGGTCGAAGGAGGGTATGAGTACCTGGTCAAAACCCAGCCTGACAACCGCCAGATTCGCCTTGGTAAACGCTCGCCTGAGAACGAGCAAATTTACGCCGACTTTATGCAACGCAAGAAGGCGATTGAGGATAGACTGAAATCCCTCAAAACTGCCTTGGCAGACGCCGAGCGCTTGAACAAGGCGCTGCGAGTCGGGCGCACGCCATCAACGGTTATCGCTGTACTTCGGGCACTGGCCGATGCGCGGCTGTACGAGCATTTTACGGTTGTGGGAACGCACGCTCTCTACGCGTACGAATCCGCAGCAGGTGTTCGAATTCAGCAAGGTGCGTTGGCAACGATGGACGTTGATCTGCTTTGGGATGCGCGCAAGCGCGTCCAGTTCATGACGACGATAGCGAGCCAGGGAGATTCCGTGCTCGAAGTCCTGCAGCGCGCTGATAAGACATTCCAGCGAAAAGAAATGCAACTCGAGACTGCCATCAACGACAAAGGCTTTGAAGTTGATTTCTTGCGGCGCCAGCCTGTAGCTGACGATCCACATCCATTTCGATTCTCAAACGATGATAGCGATTTGTGGCCCATCCAGGCGGAGCGAGCAGCAGTACTGACCCAAGCTCCTGTGTTCGAGCAAGTTGTCGTCTCTGCGACTGGCCAAATGACTTTGATGAGGACAATTGCACCAGAGAGTTTTGTTGAATTCAAGATTTGGATGGCAGAGCATGCGAAGCAACGCGACGCGGCGAAACGTCGACGGGACTTACGCCAGGCAGAAATCGTAAAGAAACTTATTTCAGAGGGGATGCTGGTCAGATCGCGTTAGCCTTTGCCCGTAGGGTGAGAGATAGCACATTCCCTTTTCGGCAAGATGGTACGCTGCGATTTCTGAGACAACTACCGGCCAGTAGTCGAACTTTAAAACCAAGATAACAGACACATGCTGCACCGGCTCGACACTCCGGGGCACTACGGCAAGGAAATGGCTGGTTGGCGTCAACTATCTTGGCCGGTCGGCGTCAATTATCTTGGCCGGTGAAGCGACGAGGTGTTGAGACGCTTCGCTGCCGTCATCCGGCGCGAGGCGCGGGCTGGCGACAAGCTGGTACGCTGGGGTGGTGAGGAATTCCTGCTCGTGTGCCCAGACACCAACCGCGAGCATGCCGCCTTGTTGGCGGAAAAACTGCGGAACGCGATGACGACGCAGGAATGGCCGCACGGGTTGCGCGTTAACTGTTCCTTCGGCGCGACCGCGTTGATCCTGGAAGAAGACATTGGCAGCGCCATCGCACGCGCAGATGCCGCGTTGTATGTAGCGAAATCGAACGGCAGGAACCGGGTAGAAGTTGCCTGGGTCTCAACGGCGCCTTTTTTTGGATTCAACACTTAGGTGTTGACCTAAGTATTGGCCGGTGCTAGGATCGCTCACATCGGGCAACCCAACGAATCGAACGGTGCAGAAATGGTTCAAACCGCAGTCGCTGATGATGTCTTTCACGCCTTGTCGAATGTGACCCGGCGGAAAATCCTTGAGCAACTGTCTGTCGGTCCAGCGACGGTGAGCGACCTGGCAGCGCCGTTCGACATGAAGCTTCCCTCGTTTGTGCAGCACCTGACGCTGCTCGAACGTTGCCGGCTGGTGAAGTCGAACAAGCAGGGGCGAGTGCGTACTTACGAAATTGAGCCCGAACGGTTCCAGGTGGCGGAGGACTGGCTGAGCGGGCGACGGCAGTTGTGGGAATCCCGATTGGATCGGTTCGACGAATACGTTAAACAACTCAAGGAAAGGGAAGCCAAATCATGAACAAGATTTTTGCGATCAATCCGAGAACCGATTTCGTTCTCGAACGTTTCATCGACGCGCCCAGGCATCTCGTTTGGGAAGCGCTGACGAAGCCGGAACATCTCAAGGAGTGGTACATGCCCAAGGAATGGGGCGCAGTTTCCAAGTGCGAAATGGACCTGCGGCCGGGCGGCGCCTTCAGCATCGACATCGCGACGGGGGGAGTGTCAGGATTTTTGTGTGCGGGGCCTCGGAGACTTTTCCATGGCGCCGCTCGCTGCCCATTGCGCAGGGCACGAGCGTGCGGTGCGGTGGTAAAGTCGGTGCTCATTTTACCCCAA
>JAKFDH010000063.1:0-2197 GCA_036676245.1 Massilia sp.
CCGCGCGCGCCACCTGTGGGACATGATCATGGTCTCGACGTACGACTACGCCGAGCCGGGCTTCATCCTGATCGACCGCGTCAACGAGATGAACAACAACTGGTGGTGCGAGAACATCCGCGCCACCAATCCATGCGGCGAGCAGCCGCTTCCGGCCTACGGCGCCTGCCTGCTGGGTTCGGTCAACCTCACCAAGTTCGTGCACCACCCCTTCACCGACCAGGCCGAGTTCGACTGGGACGAGTACAAGGAAGTCGTGCGCGTGTTCACCCGCATGCTCGACAACGTGGTCGAAGTGAACGGCCTGCCGTTGCAGCAGCAGCGCGACGAGATCATGCGCAAGCGCCGCCACGGCATGGGCTTCCTCGGCCTGGGCAGCACCGTGACCATGCTGAAGATGAAGTACGGCTCGAAGCAGTCCTGCGAGTTCACCGAGCGCATCGCCCGCGAGATGGCGGTGGCCGGCTGGGAAATGGGCCTGGCGCTGGCGCAGGAAAAGGGCCCGGCGCCGATCATGGTCGAGCAGTTCGAGGTCACCGCCGAGATGCTGCGCAAGCGCCCGCAGATGAAGCAGGACGGCTGGAAGATCGGCCAGAAGATCGCCGGCAAGGTGCTGCACGCGCGCTACAGCCGCTACATGCAGCGGGTGGCCGAGGTCGCGCCGGAACTGGTCGAGGCGCTGGCCGAAACCGGCGCCCGCTTCACCCACCACAGCTCGATCGCGCCCACCGGCACCATCTCGCTGTCGCTGGCCAACAACGCCTCCAACGGCATCGAGCCCTCGTTCGCGCACCACTACAGCCGCAACGTGATCCGCGAGGGCAAGAAGTCCAAGGAAAAGGTCGACGTCTGGTCCTACGAGCTGCTGGCCTACCGCGAGCTGGTCAACCCCAGGGCCATGCCGTTCGCCGAGGACGCGGCCGGCAAGCTGCCTGAATACTTCATCTCCGCCGACGACATCTCGCCGAAGGAGCACGTCGACGTCCAGGCCGCGGCGCAGAAGTGGGTGGACTCGTCCATCTCCAAGACCGCCAACGTCCCGACCGACTACCCGTACGAGGACTTCAAGGACATCTACCGCTACGCCCACCAGCAGGGCCTCAAGGGCTGCACCACCTTCCGCTTCAACCCGGCCGCCTTCCAGGGCGTGCTGGTGAAGGAGGCGGACCTGGAGAACACCCTGTACCGGTTCGAGCTGGAGGACGGCAGCATCCTGGAAGTGAAGGGCAACGAGCAGATCGAATACGACGGCGAGATGCATACCGCCGCCAACCTGTTCGACGCCCTGAAAGAGGGTTACTACGGCAAGTTCTGACCGCAGCCAAGGCGGCGGTCGCGGCAAGTTCCGACCCCGGCCGGCGCATGCATACACGCCACCCGCTTCGCGCTACATTCCGCCTGCGGGCGCCCCGCCCGCACCAGACCTGACGAGGAAGCACCATGAGCAACGGCAACGGGGTCGCGACGACCCTGACCAATGCCGCCGAGGCCGTCGCCGACAAGGCGAAGTCGATCGGCAGCAAGGTCACCAAGCGCGCCGGCAAGGCGGTGAAGTCGGCGAAGAAGACCGCGAAAAAGGCGACCAGGGCGGCGAAGAAGGCGGTCGGCACGGCGAAGCAGAAGCTCGCCAGCGCCAGCACCAGCGCCAAGAAGGAAGCCGCTGCGCTGAAGCGCAAGGGCGCAGGCAAGAAGCGCGCCGCGAAGAAGGCGGTGAAGAAGGCTGCGAAGAAGGCCGCGCGCAAGGTTGCGACGAAGAAGGCGGCCGCGAAGAAAGCGGTGCGCAAGGTCGCGAAGAAGGCAGGCGCGAAGAAGGCGGCCCCGCGCAAGACCGCACGCAAGGTTGCGAAGAAGGCCGCGAAAAAGGCCCGCAAATAACATCGATCCATGCCCCTCCCGCCTGCGGGAGGGGTTTCGAAACGAATCACAGGAATCGCGTCATGGCCGTCAAGATCGACAAGAAAATCAAGGGCTACGCCGTCGTCACCCCCGAGGACAAGGCGAAGGCGCAGGCCGAGGCCGTGTCGCGCGCCACCGCCGAGGCGGCGCTGCATGCCCCTGAAATGCACGTGGCCGACGTGATCCAGATGCACGAGCGCATCGAGCGCCCCGAGGTGCTGATCGGCAGCACCTACAAGATCAAGTCGCCGCTGGTGGAGCACGCCATGTACGTGACCATCAACGACATCGTGCTCAACGC
>JAKFDH010000064.1:0-5416 GCA_036676245.1 Massilia sp.
GGAGTCGTCCACCGGGTGGTTATGTTGCATTGTGTTGTGAATTCCTGGAGTCCGGCATCTGGCGCGGGGTGTTCGGATACGCGCGGATTGGCCCCGAAGCAGGGATTTTCGCCGAATGCGGGCCCCTGCACCGATGTTTACCCATTCCTGCCCCGAAAATGACAAAAGCCTGCAAAAATCAGCCCCCTGGCAGTCTGCCAACGCTGCAAGTAAACCAACAAGTCAATAACGAGACACAGGCAGGATCCCTGAGACCTTCCAAGGCCTCGAACTGAAATCTATCGGCACGAACCGGCGTCCTGCGTGGGCAGGACGGGAAAATACGCTAACGTGCCGACAATTTTGCAAAACATGAGCAAACAGGACGACATCAAGCTACTGCGCATCAACTACCTGCGCGGTCCGAATATCTGGACTTACCGGCCCGTTCTGGAAGTCTGGCTGGATCTGGGCGGCCTGGAAGACTGCCCCTCCCACCTGCTGCCCGGCTTCAACGACCGGCTGGTCGCCCTGCTGCCCGCCCTGCTCGAACACCACTGCGGCGTCGGCGAGCGCGGCGGCTTTATCCAGCGCCTGCGCGAAGGCACCTGGGCCGGCCATGTGCTGGAGCATGTAGTCATTGAGCTGCTGAACCTGGCCGACATGCCGACCGGCTTTGGCCAGACGCGCAGCACATCGAAACGCGGCGTGTACCGCATGGTGTTCCGGGCGCGCGACGAACAGGTGGCCCGCACGGCGCTGGCCGAAGGCCACCGGCTGCTGATGGCCGCCATCAACAATGAAGCTTTCGGCCCGGCCGACGTGCAGCTTGCGGTGGAGAAAATCCGCGCCAAGGTCGATGACTGCTACCTTGGCCCCAGCACCGCGTCCATCGTGGGGGCCGCCACCGACCGCCGCATTCCGCACATCCGCCTGAACGACGGCAACCTGGTCCAGCTCGGCTACGGCGCCAGCCAGCGCCGCATCTGGACCGCCGAGACCGACCTCACCAGCGCCATCGCCGAAGGCATTGCCCACGACAAGGACCTGACCAAAAGCCTGCTCGCCACCTGCGGCGTGCCCGTGCCGGAAGGCGAAATCGTCAGCACCGTGGAGCAGGCCTGGGAAGCTGCGCAAGACATCGGCCTGCCGGTGGTCATCAAGCCCTCCGACGGCAACCATGGCCGCGGCGTGTCCCTGGACCTCAACACCCGGGAAGAAGTGGAAGCGGCTTTCCGCGTGGCCGAGCCGCATGGCAGCGAGGTGATGGTGGAGCGCTTCATACGCGGCCATGAACACCGCCTGCTGGTGGTCGGGGGCCGCGTGGTGGCAGCCGCGCGCGGTGAAACCGCCACCGTCACCGGCGACGGCCACTCGACCGTGATGGAGCTGGTGGACGCCCAGCTCAACACCGACCCGCGGCGCGGCCTGGAAGAAGACTTTCCCCTCAGCCGTATCGAAACCGACAAGGACGAAGCCATTGTGCTGGACCTGCAGCGCCAGGGCCTGACGCCGCACGCCGTTCCGGCGGCCGGCCGGCAGGTGCTGATCCAGCGCAACGGCAATGTCGCCATCGACTGCACCGACGAGGTCCACCCCGAGGTCGACCACATCGTGTCGCTCGCCGCGCGTGTCGTCGGCCTGGACATTGCCGGCGTCGATGTGGTGGCGCAGGACATCTCGCGCCCGCTGCACGCGCAGGGCGGCGCCATCGTTGAAGTCAATGCCGGGCCCGGGCTGCTGATGCACCTCAAGCCCGCCGAGGGTTCGCCGCGGCCGGTGGGCCGCGCGATTTGCGACCACCTGTTTCCCGACTCGCCCGACCACGCCCAGCCGGACGGCCTGAACAACAGCCCCTGCGGCCGCATTCCCATCGTCGGCATTGCCGGCTCCGAAGGCACCCAGCGCGTGGCCCGCCTGGTGGCCTGGCTGCTGCACCTGTCAGGCCGCTACACCGGCCTGGCCTGCCGCGACGGCCTGTTCCTGGACCAGCGCTGCGTCGATGCCTCCGACAGCGCGCACTGGGAAGCCGGCCAGCGCCTGCTGATCAACCGCACGGTGCAGGCCGCCGTGTTTGAAAACGGCGCCGAGACCATCTTGCGCAGCGGCCTGGCCTACGACCGCTGCCAGGTGGGCGTGGTCACCGACCTCGGCGGCGCCACCGGCCTGGCTGAATTCGACATCACCGAAGACGAGCAGATGTTCCGCGTCATGCGCTCGCAGGTCGACGTGGTGCTGCCCGGTGGCGCGGCGGTGCTCAATGCCGCCCATGAGCGCGTCGTCGACATGCATGACCTGTGCGACGGCGAAGTCATCTTCTACAGCACCGACCCCAAGGCGGCCGCCATTGCCAGGCATGGCGCCCAAGGCGGCCGTGCCCTGTATATCCGACAGGACCAGATCGTGCTGGCCACCGGCACCACCGAAGCTTTTCTGCCCGGCCTGGGCAAGCTCTCGGCCTGGCGCGCGCGGCGCGACCTGTGCGACAGCACGCTGCTGGCTGCCGTCGGTGCCGCCTGGGCATTGGGCATACCGCTCAATCTGATCGGCGCCGGACTGGAAGCCTTTGAAACCACCCCTAAAACTGCCGGGAGTGCAGAATAATGGAAGTGTCCCGCATCCGGGCCCTGCGCGGGCCCAACCTCTGGAGCCGCCACACAGCGCTGGAAGCCATCGTCGCCTGCACGGCGGCCGAACGGTCCATCGACAGCCTCCCCGGCCTGGAGCCGCGCGTGCGCTCGCTGTTTCCCGGCATGGGCGAGCTGCGCCAGACCGACCATGGCGGCCCCGTCTCGCTGGCGCATGTGCTGGAAGCTTCTGCGCTGGCATTGCAGGCGGCAGCCGGCTGCCCGGTCACTTTCAGCCAGACGGCCGTCACCGTGGAAGCCGGCACCTACCAGGTCGTTGTCGAGTACAGCGAAGAGGCGGTGGGCCGGCTGGCGATGGAACTGGCGCAGGCCCTGATTCACGCGGCCCTGCGCGACACCACGTTTGACCTGGACGCGGCCATTGCGCAACTGCGCGACCTCGATGAAGACGAGCGCCTGGGGCCCAGCACCGGCGCCATTGTCGATGCGGCCGTGGCGCGCGGCATTCCCTACCGGCGCCTGACCAAGGGCAGCATGGTGCAGTTCGGCTGGGGCTCCAAGCAGCGCCGCATCCAGGCAGCCGAAATCGACGCCACCAGCGCGGTGGCCGAATCGATTGCCCAGGACAAGGACCTCACCAAAAAGCTGCTGCGTGCGGCCGGCGTGCCGGTGCCGCTGGGCCGGCCGGTCACTGACGCGGCAGACGCCTGGACCGTGGCCCAACAGATTGGCCTGCCGGTCGCCGTCAAACCGCAGGACGGCAACCAGGGCAAGGGCGTCAGCGTCAACATCAGCAGCCGTGAACAGCTTGAAGCCGCCTACCTCGCCGCGGCCGAGTATGGCGAGGTCATGGTCGAAAAGTTTTTGCCGGGCAGTGACTTCCGCCTGCTGGTGGTGGGCGACAAGCTGGTCGCCGCCTCGCGGCGCGACCCGCCGCAGGTGGTGGGCGACGGCCTGCACACCGTGCGCGAACTGGTCGACATCGTCAACCAGGACCCGCGGCGCGGCGAGGGCCATGCCACCTCGCTCACCAAAATCCGCTTTGACGACATCGCCGTGGGCCGGCTCGAGGCGCAGGATCTCACGCCCGAATCGATTCCCGCCAAAGGACGCCGCGTCATCCTGCGCAACAATGCCAACCTGAGCACCGGCGGCACCGCCACCGACGTGACGGACGACGTGCACCCCGCCGTGGCGGCACGTGCCGTGGCCGCCGCGAAGATGGTGGGCCTGCACATCTGCGGCGTCGACGTGGTCTGCGAAAGCATGCTGCGCCCGCTCGAATCGCAAAGCGGCGGCGTGGTCGAGGTCAATGCCGCGCCCGGCCTGCGCATGCACCTGTCGCCCTCCTATGGCAAGGGCCGCGCCGTGGGCGTGGCCATGATCAACGAGCTGTTCCCGACCGGCGGGAATGACGTGAATAACGGCCGCATACCGGTGATTGCCGTGACCGGCACCAACGGCAAGACCACCACCACGCGCCTGATTGCCCACCTGATGGCCGCGCACGGCCTGCGCACCGGCATGACCAACACCGACGGCGTCTGGGTCAATGGCCGGCAGACCGACAGCGGTGACTGCAGCGGCCCCAAGAGCGCCCGCAACGTGCTGATGCACCCCGACGTGGACGCCGCCGTCTTTGAAGTCGCGCGCGGCGGTGTGCTGCGCGAAGGCCTGGGCTTTGACCGCTGCGAGGTGGCCGTCGTCACCAACATCGGCAGCGGCGACCACCTGGGACTCAACTACATCACCACCGTAGAAGACCTGGCGGTGCTCAAGCGCGTGATTGTGCAGAACGTCGCGTCCACCGGCTATGCGGTACTCAATGCAGCGGACCCCATCGTGGCCGAGATGGCTGCCACCTGCCCCGGCAAGGTGATTTATTTCGCAGCAGACCGCCACCACCCGCTGATGGCCACGCACCGCGCGCAGGGCAAGCGCACCGTCTACGTGGACGGCCCGGTGCTGGTGGCCGCCGAAGGTGCGTGGGTCGAGCGCATCCCGCTGGCCGGCATTCCGCTGACGCGCGGCGGCAGCATCGGCTTTCAGGTCGAAAACGCCATGGCGGCGGTAGCCGCAGCCTGGGCGGCGGGCCTGAACTGGGACACCATCAGGAGCGGGCTGGCCACCTTTGTCAACGATGCACACAATGCACCGGGCCGCTTCAACGTGATGGACTACCGCGGTGCCACGGTCATTGCCGACTACGGCCACAACCCGGACGCCATGCGTGCGCTGGTGGCGGCGGTAGACGCCCTGCCCGCCGCACCCGGACAGCGCCGCAGCGTGGTGATCAGCGGCGCCGGCGACCGGCGCGACAGCGACATCCGCGACCAGACCGTGATTTTGGGCGCCGCCTTTGACGACGTCATCCTGTACCAGGACGCCGCCCAGCGCGGCCGTGCCGATGGCGAAGTGATGGGGCTGCTGCGCGAAGGCCTGGAAGGATTGCACAAGGCCAGCCGCACCAGCCGCATCGACGAAATCCGCGGCGAATTCCTGGCCATTGACACGGCACTGGCGCGCCTGCAACCCGGTGACCTGTGCCTGGTACTGGTGGACCAGGTGCAGGAAGCGCTGGACCACCTGGCGCTGCGCGTGAAGGAAGCCAAAGACCAGTTGGTGGCTGCATCCTGAAGTGCCTTCCAGTTTGCCGCGCGGGCAACAAGTTCATGCAACAGCGCAGGGAACAACGCAGGCAACCGGAATCAATGACCAGCCACGATCAACAACGGCCGAAGCCCATCAAAAACACGGGCTGACAGCTATAAACTTCATAGCGAGCCAGCGTGGCAGGCACGCTAAACTCGGCCCATGACCTGGAACGCGACGCTCGCACTCGACTACAC
>JAKFDH010000065.1:0-10001 GCA_036676245.1 Massilia sp.
CGGCGACCGCTGCGCCGAAGCCTGCCGCAAGATCGGCTACCGCGGCGCCGGCACCTTCGAATTCCTGTACGAGAACAACGAGTTCTACTTCATCGAGATGAACACCCGCGTCCAGGTCGAGCATCCGGTCACCGAGATGATCACCGGCATCGACATCGTGCAGGAGCAGATCCGCATCGCCGCCGGCGAAAAGCTGCGCTTCCGCCAGCGCGACATCATGCTGTCGGGCCACGCCGTCGAGTGCCGCATCAACGCCGAAGACCCGTTCAAGTTCACCCCTTCGCCGGGCCGCATCATTTCCTGGCATGCGCCGGGCGGCCCCGGCATCCGGGTCGACTCGCACGCCTACGCCGGCTACTACGTGCCGCCCCACTACGATTCGATGATCGGCAAGGTCATCGCCTACGGCGCCACGCGCGAGCAGGCGATCCGCCGCATGCAAATTGCGTTGTCGGAAATGGTGGTTGAAGGTATCTTGACGAATATCCCGCTGCACCGCGAATTGATGGTCGACGCCCGCTTCATCGAGGGCGGCACCAACATCCATTACCTGGAGCAGAAACTGGCCGACAAGCCGGACTTGCCGAAGGCCGGCGCGATCGGCAGCAAATCGGAAACCAAGGTCGACGCATGAGCTGGACAGAAGTCGTCATCGAGATCGCACGCGAGCACGCCGAGGCCCTGTCGGACGCCTTGATGGAAGCGGGCGCGCTGTCGGTCTCGGTGGAAGACGCCGACGAAGGCACCGAACAGGAGAAACCCCTGTTCGGCGAACCGGGCATGGAGCCCACCGAAGCGGCCTGGGAACACAGCCGCGTGGTGGCCCTGACCGAGGTCGACGCCGACCAGGCGGCGATCGTCGCGGAAGCGGCGGCCGCGATCCGGCTGCCGGCCGTGCCCCCGTTCACCACCCGCGCGGTGCCGGACGAGGACTGGGTGCGCCTGACCCAGTCGCAATTTGCACCTATTCACATCGGCAAGAACATCTGGGTGGTCCCGAGCTGGCACGAAGCGCCGGACCCGGACGGCCTGATCCTCGAACTCGATCCCGGCCTGGCCTTCGGCACCGGCAGCCACCCGACCACGCGCCTGTGCATGGAATGGCTGGAAGCGCATCCTGCCCCCGGCAAGACCGTGCTCGACTACGGCTGCGGCTCCGGCATCCTGGCCATGGTGGCCAAGAAGATGGGCGCGGGCGACGTCGCCGGCGTCGATATCGATCCGCAGGCGATCGAATCGGCCAGGGACAACGCCGCGCGCAACCATTGCGAGATCGACTACTACCTGCCGGACAGCTTCGCCGCCTCGCCCAAGGCGCAGCATGCGAGCGGGCGCTTCGACATCGTCGTCGCCAACATCCTGTCGAGCCCATTGAAGCTGATGGCGCCGATGCTGGCCGGCCGCGTGGCGCCGGGCGGCGCCCTGATCCTGTCCGGCGTGCTGGCGCGCCAGGCCGAGGAAGTGGCGGCGGCCTACGCGCCCTTCATCAAGCTGGGCGTGTGGGCGGAGCAGGATGGCTGGGTCGCCCTGCACGGCCGGCTCGGCAGCGCTACCGTCCCACCGGCCCGCGCCGAATAAGGCATGGCCCTCGCCACCCAATGCCCCCACTGCCACACGACGTTCCGGGTCGCCTCGGATCAGTTGAAACTGCGTGGGGGCATTGTCCGTTGCGGGGCCTGCCATGAAGTTTTCGACGGCAATGCGACCCTGGTCGACCTGGCGCAGCCGACACCGGCGCCGGTTGGCCCGCTGAGCGAAAAATTCGACGTCGAAGTCGCCCAGATCGAAGAAAAAATCGCGCACGAGGAAGAGGTCAAGCACGCGATCGAGACGCTCGATTTCGACACGAGCTTCGATCCCTACGGCGTGCTGCCGAAGACGCCGGCACCCGAGCCGGCGCCGGAGCCCGAGCCGGAACCCGAGCCGGAACCCGAGCCGGAGCCGGAGCCGGAGCCGGAGCCGGAGCCGGAGCCGGAACCCGAGCCCGAGCCGGAACCCGCTCCCGAAACCCGTCCGTTTTTTGAGCTCGAACCCGCGCCGGCGCCTGCGTTCGAGATCGATTTCGACCTGAACCTCAATCCGGCTTCCGCCGCGCCGGAAGCCCCGCAAGCGGCGCCGGAAGAGCGCGTGGAGCCCTCGTTCGACGCGCCGATGGAGCAAATCGTACTCGACGAGCCATCGATCCTGCCGCTGCGCCCGTCCGCCGACGAGCCGCAGCCGGAAGCCGAAGCGGAAAGCGCGCCGGAACCCGAGCCCGAGCCCGCCGCCGAGGACCTGCACGAAGAACCGGAATTCGTGCGCCGCAGCCGCGAGCAGGAACAGGCGGCGCGCAAGAAGAAGATCCTGATGATCGCCGGCTCGGTGCTGCTGGCGCTGGCGCTGGCCGCGCAGGGCGTGACCACCTTCCGCAATGTGCTGGCGGCGCGCTTCCCGCAATTCATCCCGGCGCTGTCGGCCGCCTGCGCCCAGCTGGGCTGCAAGCTCGAACTGCCGATGCAGATCGAAACCCTGGCCATCGAGACCGGCGAGCTGCAGACCCTGGGCGACGGCACCTTCTCGCTGAGCACCTCGCTGCGCAACCAGGGCTCGCTGGCGCAAGCCTGGCCGCACATCGAACTGACCCTGACCGACACCAACGACAAGGCGCTGCTGCGCCGCGTGCTGGGCCCGGCCGACTACCTGCCCAAGGGCACGCTGATGGCCAGGGGCTTCCCGGCCCGTTCCGAGCAGCCGGTCAAACTGTACTTCGGCGTCACCCAAATCAAGGCCTCCGCTTACCGGATCGCCGTTTTCTACCCTTAAGGCCTCACCATGACCAAGACCACCCTGATCTGCGGCTCGCTCGCATTCGACAAAATCATGCAGTACAACGGCCGCTTCGGCGAAGCCCTGCTGGCCGACCAGCTGCACAAGGTGAACGTGTCCTTCCTGGTGCCGACCCTGCGCACCGAATACGGCGGCTGCTCGGCCAACATCGCCTACAACCTGGCGATGCTGGGCGGCGATCCGCTGATCATGGCGACCATCGGCCAGGACGGCGGCGAATACCTCGAGCGCTTCGCCAAGCTGGGCATCCCGACCCGCGCGATCCGCAAGATCGACCATGCGTACACGGCCCAGTGCTTCGTCACCGCCGACCTGGACAACAACCAGATCAACGCCTTCCACCCGGGCGCAATGCAGTTCTCGCACGAAAACAACGTGGCCGACGCGGGCCCGCTGCGGGTGGCGATCATCGCCCCGGACGGCCGCGACGGCATGATCAAGCACGCAAAGGACTGCTTCGAGCAGGGCGTGCCCTTCATGTTCGACCCGGGCCAGCAGCTGCCCATGTTCAGCGGCGAGGAACTGCTGACCTTCATCGAGCAGGCCACCTATGTCGCGGCCAACGACTATGAATTCGAGATGCTGATGGACCGCACCGGCCTGACCCTGCCGCAGATCGCCGAGAAGCTCGAGGCGCTGATCGTCACGCGCGGCGAGAAGGGCTCGGAGATTTATGCCGGCGGCCAGCGTTTCGAGATCCCCTGCGTGCCGGCGGCGGCCGTGGTCGACCCGACCGGCTGCGGCGACGCCTTCCGCGCCGGCCTGCTGTTCGGCATCGTCAACGAGATGGACTGGCCGACCACCGGCCGCCTGGCGAGCCTGATGGGTTCGATCAAGATCGCGCACCAGGGCGGGCAGAACCATGTGGATACGGCGGCGGGACTGGCCGACAAGTTCGAGGCGGCGTTCGGGTACCGGTTCTGAATCGGTAACGCCAGCTTCCGCCCTACGGCTCAGTTTTCACTTGCGGGCGGGTTCAGCAGGCGCTCGACTTCGGCAGGCGACAGCTTCGCCGCCACCTCCACCAGCTTGCGCTTGTTCGTCAGCCCATGGGTGATCGTCACGGCGCTCCTGGGCACCTTCAGCGCCCCGGCCAGGTATTTGACCAGCGCCTCGTTCGCCTTGCCCTCGATGGGCTGGGCCTGCAGCTTGATCTTCAGGGCCTCGTCCAGCACGCCCACCACTTCGGTCTTCTTCGCATTCGGCTGGATCTGCACCGCCAGGCGCACGCCGCCCGGCAGCGCCGAACACCAGGCCTTGCTCAACGCAGCCCGAACAGCATCGACAGCAGCACCTGCGCGATCTGCAGCAGCACCACGGCCACCAGCACCGACAGGTCGAGCCCGCCCAGCAGGGGCACCACCCGGCGCAAGGGGCGCAGCAGGGGGTCGTTCAGGGCCCGCACGAAGGGCGCCAGCGGCGCATGCGGGTTGATCCAGCTGAAGATCACTTCGACGATCAGCAGGGCCATGAAGCCATAGAGGATCCAGCTGCAGAAGCGGTACAAGCCGTAGACCAGCACGCTCATGCCGTCCAGGCCCTGCAGCAGCATCAGCGAGGTGGCCAGCAGCACCACCAGCAGCGCGCCGATCAGGCTGGCCCAGTCGTAGCCGCCGACACCGGGCACGATGCGGCGCATCGGGCGCACCAGCCAGTCGGACAGCGTGAACGTGAATTGCGCCACCGAGGCCGGTGGCCGCACGCGGATCGCCTGCATCCAGAAACGCAGCAACAGGACGCCGCCCAGCACCCCGGCAATGGCATCGACAATCAACTGAAGAATACTGAACACGACAACTCCTTAAAATAAAAAAACCGCTGTGTGAAACGAGTCACACAGCGGTATTCTGCCTTATCGAGGCACAGCTGGCTATTACGGACGGCTGCTGGTCGGGAAAGGCCATGCTGCTGCAGGAGCCAACACGGTTTTCGCTGCTGGCGCTGGCGCTGGAGCTGCCGCGGCTGCTGCTGGTGCAGGAGCTGCTGCTGGCTTCGGTGCCGGTGCTGCCTTAGGCGCTGCCGGCTTTTTCGGCGCGGCCTTCTTTACAGCTGGCTTGGCTGCTGCTGGCGCAGGAGCGGCTGCTGGCTTGGCTGCTGGCTTCGCCGCAGCCTTAACCGGCTTTTTTGCTGCAGGCTTAGCCGCCACCTTTTTTGCTGCTGGCTTGGCCGCTGGCTTCGCTGCTGCTTTAGTTACTACTTTCTTTGCGGCCGGCTTTTTAGCTGCTGGCTTGGCTGCTGCCTTTTTGGCGGCTGGCTTCGCTGCAGCTTTCTTCGCTGCTGGCTTGGCTGCTGCTTTCTTGGCTACTGGCTTTTTAGCGACGGCCTTCTTCGCTGCTGGCTTGGCGGCTGCTTTTGCTTTTGGCTTGGCGGCTGCTTTTGGAGCGGCTTTCTTTGCTGCCGGCTTGGCTGCTGCCTTTTTAGCTACTGGCTTGGCTGCTGCTTTCTTTGGTGCTGCCTTCTTTGCTGCTGGCTTGGCTGCGGCTTTTTTCGCTACTGGCTTAGCTGCTGCCTTCTTTGCTGCCGGCTTGGCTGCTGGCTTGGCTGCGGCTTTTTTCGCTGCTGGCTTTGCTGCTGGCTTGGCTGCTGCCTTCTTTACGGCTGGCTTGGCTGCTGCTTTTACTGCTGGCTTAGCTGCGGCCTTCTTGACTGCTGGTTTGGCAGCTGCTTTCGCGGCTGGCTTTTTTACTGCTGGTTTCTTAGCGGCTGTTGCCATTTGGGTTCTCCTTCATCTGCGATGGGAAAAAATCACGCTACAAGATTAAAACCCGTCCGACCTGTAACAAGAGTCGGGCGAATTATTCATCGGCACAAACGTGTTCCCTGTTTATGCTAATGAATTCGGCACCAGCTGAACTGCTGCAGCTCCTCACGATTGCAGCACTTCAGCCATAGCCATCCCTGGTATGCAGGGTTGGCGAATCCGGTGTTCAAGTGCGCTGTTCACATCACTGACTGCACTATCCAAAAACGAAAAAGCCGCCATGCCTGAACAGGATCAGGCAGTGCGGCTTGAAGTTTTCGGCGTGGTTATGTGCATATCTGTTTGAATCAGCGTCCCATTTTTGTTCGGTTTTTTCGTCTCAGCGCGCGGTAAAAATCATCGCATTCACATTTTGACAAATTCAATCACGTAAAGTACACGAAATCATTGTGTGTGCGCAACTGCTACACGATGATTCGCTTGATTTTTTTTGCGAAGAATGCGAGTTAGCGCACGCAAGCCGATTTCAAAAACGCGATTTGCGCATTCGATGCGGCGCATCGCGCGCGCTTTGAAGCGCGAAACGCGGCGCATGCGCGGCCTCATTCCGGCATCGCCGCCACAGATTTTTTGCGCGCGATTTTCGATGCGCGGTGCGCGCATCGCGACCGCCGCGCCGCCGATTTTTTTCGACCGCGCCGGACCGCGCGCGCGCGCTTCCGCATCGCAGCGATCGACGCGCGAACGTCGGCGCGCGGCGTACGCACAGTGGCGTCGCAGATGCGCGCACGCGGCGCCATCGCGGCCACGTACGGCGCGTCGATTCGCGCGCGCGCGAGCTTGATGAAAGTCGCCTTCGCATTTGCAATGCATTGATTCATCGAGAGAAAATCTTTTTGGCGCGCGAAGTGCGCGCGCAATTTCGCGCGCGTCGAGGCGGCGTGAGCGCGCGCGCGGAAGGCTTCGCATGCGCCGCGCGCGGCCGCTTGGTGTGCCAAATAATGTCAGTCCGGCGACGCCGCGACGGCGCCAACGTGCGCCAGCGCACGCACTTGATCGCGCCATCGACGCGCCCGAAGCGGCGTCGCGCGCGCCAAATTGACGACGCCTTCGGGCACATGAAGACACCCGTCCGTCAAAAGAAAGCGCGCTGGAAAAACGCCGCGGCGATGTGCGCGCGCCGCTTTTTTCTGGTCCGCGGCGCGGCTCGCGCAACGTGCATCGCGATCATCGCCTTCGATAAATCGCGCCTTGATTTGCGATTGAAAAAAATTTTCGCGCGAGTGCGCGCGCGCGGCGTGAAAGCGTTGGGAATTTTCCACAAATCGAACACACGCGCGATTCGATGCGCGCGCATTTTTTTGCGCGCGCAAAAAAGCGGGCGGCATTTGCATCGCCGAGAGCACGGAAAAAAGAAGCGGGGGGCGCCGTCGAAATCCACACGGGCCGCTTGCGGGGAAGTGCGGGCAGCGCAGTGCCGGCAGCCGTCGAGCGGATTAATGTGGAAGCTGGAAAATCGCTGTCAGCGTGGCGGACCTGCGCAGGCCGGGCGACAAGACCTGCCAGCTGGCCCGTCGCCTTCGATTAGTCCATTTGCAAGGACCATGAAAAAACCGCCGGCGGGCAGCAAGCCGGCGGCGGTTTTTTGGCGGCGCCATGCGACGCCACGTTGCGGCCTTCCTTATTCCCAGTTCAGCGCACCGCCGGTCTGGTACTCGGTCACACGGGTCTCGAAGAAGTTGCGCTCCTTCTTCAGGTCGATCATCTCGCTCATCCACGGGAATGGATTCTCTTCCTGGGCGAACAGCGCCTCCAGGCCGATCTGCTGCGCACGGCGGTTGGCGATGAAGCGCAGGTAGCCTTTGAACATGGTCGCGTTCAGGCCCAGCACGCCGCGCGGCATCGTGTCTTCGGCGTAGGCGTACTCGAGGTCGACGGCTTTCATGAACAGCTGCTTGATCTCTTCCTTGAAGGCGGCGGTCCACAGCAGCGGGTTTTCCATCTTGATCGTGTTGATCAGGTCGATGCCGAAATTGCAATGCATCGACTCGTCGCGCAGGATGTACTGGTACTGCTCGGCGGCGCCCATCATCTTGTTCTGGCGGCCCAGCGCCAGGATCTGGGTGAAGCCGACGTAGAAGAACAGGCCTTCCATCAGGCAGGCGAACACGATCAGCGACTTCAGCAGTTTCTGGTCGTTCTCGACGGTGCCGGTGGTGAAGGCAGGATCGGTCAGCGTATTGATGAACGGAATCAGGAACTCGTCCTTGTCGCGGATCGACTTGACTTCGTTGTAGGCATTGAAGATCTCGCCCTCGTCCAGGCCCAGCGACTCGACGATGTACTGGTAGGCGTGGGTGTGGATCGCCTCTTCGAAGGCCTGGCGCAGCAGGTACTGGCGGCATTCCGGCGCCGTGATGTGGCGGTAGGTGCCCAGCACGATGTTGTTGGCGGCCAGCGAATCGGCGGTCACGAAGAAGCCCAGGTTGCGCTTGACGAGGCGGCGCTCGTCTTCGGTCAGGCCGTTCGGGTTCTTCCACAGCTCGATGTCGCGCTGCATGTTCACTTCCTGCGGCATCCAGTGGTTGGCGCAGCCGGCCAGGTACTTGTCCCAGGCCCATTTGTACTTGAACGGCACCAGCTGGTTGACGTCGGTCTTGCCGTTGATGATGCGCTTGTCGTCGGCGTGCACGCGCTTGGCGACCGCGCCGGCGTCGGCGACGGGTTCGCCGGCGGCGCCGGCCATGATCGGTGCTGGCGCCGCTGGCGCGCTTTCTTCATCCCAAGACAACATATTGATTCCCTCTTCTGCTTAGTTGTTGTGGACGGCGCCCGGGGGCGCCATCCTCTCTATATATTACTGGCAGGCTTCGCATTCCTCGAAACCGTCGTCGCCGGGACGCAGGTAGCAGGCCGCGCCCTCTTCCACCGCCGCCGGGGCTGCCGCCACCGGCGCCGCGGCCGCTGCCGCCGCCTGGGCGCTGGCCGACATGCCGCCGTCGACCGCCACCGCATTCAGCGCGCCGGTCTTGGAGGTCGATTTCTCCATGTGGGTCGCGGCGATGGTGCGCAGGTAGTAGGTGGTCTTCAGGCCGCGCAGCCAGGCCAGCTTGTAGGTCTCGTCGAGCTTCTTGCCCGAGGCGCCGGCCATGTAGATGTTCAGCGACTGGGCCTGGTCGATCCACTTCTGGCGGCGCGATGCGGCTTCCACCAGCCAGCTCGGCGACACTTCGAACGCCGTTGCATAAATGTCACGCAGGTCTTGCGGGATGCGGTCGATCTTGACCAGCGAACCGTCGAAGTACTTCAGGTCGGCGATCATGACCTCGTCCCACAGGTCGCGCGCCTTCAGGTCGCGCACCAGGTAGGCGTTGATCTCGGTGAACTCGCCCGACAGGTTGGACTTCACGTACAGGTTCTGGAAAGTCGGCTCGATGCAGGCCGACACGCCGATGATGTTCGAGATGGTCGCGGTCGGGGCGATCGCCACGCAGTTCGAGTTGCGCATGCCGAACTGCTTGATGCGGTTGCGCACCACGGACCAGTCCATCGACTCGGACATGTCCTGCTCCAGGTAGCCGCCGCGCTCTTCCGCCAGCAGCTTGATCGAATCCTGCGGCAGGATGCCGCGCGACCACAGCGAACCCTCGTACGACTCGTAGCGGCCGCGCTCTTCGGACAGCTCGGTCGAGGCCAGGTAGGCGTAGTAGCACACCGCTTCCATCGAGGTGTCGGCGAACTTGACCGCTTCCATCGACGAATACGGCACCCGCATCATGTGCAGGCAGTCCTGGAAGCCCATGATGCCCAGGCCGACCGGACGGTGGCGGAAGTTCGAATTGCGGGCCTTGTCGACCGCGTAGTAGTTAATGTCGATCACGTTGTCGAGCATGCGCATCGCGGTGCGGACGGTCTTCTGCAGCTTGACGCCATCCAGCTTGCCCTCTTTCATGTGGGCGGGCAGGTTGACCGAGCCGAGGTTGCAGACAGCGATTTCGTCCGGGCCGGTGTTCAGCGTGATCTCGGTGCACAGGTTCGAGCTGTGGACGACGCCGGCGTGCTGCTGCGGCGAACGGATGTTGCATGGATCCTTGAAGGTGATCCATGGGTGGCCGGTCTCGAACAGCATCGACAGCATCTTGCGCCACAGGTCGAGCGCCGCGACTTTCTTGAAGACACGGATTTCGCCGGCCTGCGCCTTGGCTTCATAGCCCAGGTAGGCTTGTTCGAAGGCCTTGCCGACCTTGTCGTGCAGGTCCGGGCAGTCCGACGGCGAGAACAGGGTCCAGTCGCCCTTCTCCATCACGCGCTTCATGAACATGTCCGGGATCCAGTTGGCGGTGTTCATGTCGTGGGTGCGGCGGCGGTCGTCGCCGGTGTTCTTGCGCAGGTCGAGGAATTCCTCGATGTCCATGTGCCAGGTTTCCAGGTAGGCGCACACCGCGCCCTTGCGCTTGCCGCCCTGGTTGACCGC
>JAKFDH010000066.1:0-67875 GCA_036676245.1 Massilia sp.
CCCGCCTCGCGGCGACGCAGTTATCTTCGGCTACAGGGTCATGGCTTGCCCTGACACGGACTTGCACCGTGCTGTTTGTGCGCCTTCACGGACGCACTCGTTCCTGCGAAGGCAGGAACCCATACTGATCATGCTCAGCATGGGTTCCTGCCTTCGCAGGAACGACGCGCCACTGGCTTTAAACGATCCCGCTGCTGCTCGCACCTGCTTTTGCCGGCCGCTGTTCCGCCGCCGCTGCGCGGTAGCCGGACTCGCGGAAGCACGCCACCGGATCGGCCGCGCCGCCGGCGCGCACGCGCGCCATCGCAAGGATCGGGCCGACGTCGGTGCGGAAGGCGCGCTTGAGCGCCTGCGCCGACTGCAGCGCGTCGTTCGACTGCTGGTAGCCTTCGAGGGCCGCACGGTCCACCAGCGCCGCCTGGATGTAGGCGCGCTGCACTTCCACCGCGCTGCTCATCAGGCTCTCGACCGGATCGGTCACGTTGTGCGACTGGTCCAGCATGTAGGCCGGTTTGAAAGCCGCGCCTTCGCGCTTGGCGGCATCGGCCAGCTCGTTGAAGATCAGGAACAGCTGGAACGGGTTGATGCTGCCCGAATCGAGATCGTCGTCGCCGTACTTGCTGTCGTTGAAGTGGAAGCCACCCAGCTTGCCGAACTGCGCCAGCCGCGCGACGATCATCTCGATGTTGGTGTTCGGCGCATGGTGGCCGAGGTCGACCAGGCACTTGGCCTTCGGTCCGAGTTCGGTCGCGCAGGCGAAGCTGGTGCCCCAGTCGGCGATGGTGGTGGCGTAGAACGCGGGTTCGAACAGCTTGTGCTCGATGTACACCTGCCAGTCGGCCGGCAGCGCCGCGTAGATGCCGCGCATGCTGTCCAGGTAGCGTTCCAGCGCGCCGCGCAGGTTGGTCTGGCCCGGGAAATTGGCGCCGTCGCCGACCCACACGGTCAGGCCTTTCGAACCGAGCGCCTGGCCCAGCTCGATACATTCGATATTATGCGCGACCGCCTGCTCGCGGGCCGCGGCGCTGTTCGACGTGAGGCTGCCGAACTTGTAGGTGTGGGCCTGGCCCGCCTGGTCCTGGAAGGTGTTCGAATTGACGCAGTCGAACCCAAGGCCGTAGCCGGCCGCCACTTCGCGCAGTTCGGCCGCGTCGGTCGGCTTATCCCACGGGAAGTGCAGCGACACGGTCGGGGTGACGCCGGTCAGCTGGTGGATCACGCCGCAGTCCTGCAGCTTTTCGAATACATTGCGCGGCTCGCCCAGGCCGGGGAAGCGCGCAAAACGCGTGCCGCCCGTGCCCACGCCCCAGCTTGGAAGCGCCAGCGCGAAGGTCTGCGCCAGTGCCGTCAGCTTTTCGATGTCCTGGCCGCGGCGCGCCAGCATGCCGCCCAGCGCCGCGTAGTCCGCGTCGAGGTCGGCCTTGAGGCGGCCATTGTGCCCGGCCACCAGGCCCGCGTCGATTAACTTGCTCATTTGTGTCTCCAGTATTCTTTTATAGTATGCGATTAACGCGTGAACGCAGCCGCATTGCCGGCATCGACATTCAGGATGTTACCAGTGCTCTTGCCCGCCTTGTCGCTGGCGAGGAAGTACACCGCTTCGGCGATATCTTCCGGCAGTACGCTCAGTTTGAGCATGCTGCGCTTGCGGTAGAACTCTTCGACGTCGTCGGCGCCGATCTTGTTCGACGAAGCGCGTTCTTCCTTCCACTTGCCGTCCCAGATGCGCGACCCCTTGATCACGGCGTCCGGATTGACGACGTTGACGCGGATGCCATGTTCGGCCCCTTCCAGCGCGATGCAGCGCGCCAGGTGGATCTCGGCCGCCTTGGCGGTGCAGTAGGCCGATGCGCCGGCCGACGCCACCAGGCCGTTCTTGCTGGCCACGAACACCATGCTGCCGCCCAGCTTCTGCTGCTTCATGATGCGGAAAGCGCCGCGGCTGGCCAGGAAGTAGCCCTGCACCAGGATGTCCTGGTTGCGGCGCCAGATTTCCAGGGTCGTATCTTCCAGCGGGGCCGACGAGGCGATACCCGCGTTCGACACCAGCAGGTCGACGCCGCCGAAACGCAGCGCGGTCGCCGTCAGGATCGCTTCGACTTCCTCTTCACTGGTGATATTGGCGCGAACCATGGCCACGCTGTCCTTGCCGGCGCCCTTGACCAACCCTTTGTAGGCTTCGTCCAGCGCTTCCTGGTCGATATCGGTCAGCATGACGCAAGCGCCTTCCTGCAGCAGCTGGCGTGCGACCGCCTGGCCGATGCCGCCGGCGCCGCCCGTGACCAGGGCGATGCGCCCGGCCAGCGACTTCGGTTTCGGCATGCGCTGCAGCTTCGCTTCCTCGAGCAGCCAGTATTCGATGTCGAACGCTTCCTGTTCCGGCAGGCCGACATAGGTGTCGACGCCGTTCGCGCCGCGCATCACATTGATCGCGTTGACATAGAACTCGCCGGCGATGCGGGCGGTGGCCTTGTCCTTGGCGAACGACAGCATGCCGATGCCCGGGATCAGGTAAATGATCGGGTTGGCGTCGCGCACGGCCGGGCTCTTATCGTTCTTGCAACGAGCGTGGTAGGCGACGTAATCGGCGCGGTAAGCGTCCAGCGCCGGATCAAGACCCGCCAGCAAACGATCAAAATCAGGGTTCTTCGGATCAAAATCGATCACAAACGGGCGAATCTTGGTGCGAAGGAAATGGTCCGGGCAGGAAGTGCCGAGCGCGGCCAGCGGCGCCAGGTCCTTGCTGCAGACGAATTCGAGGACGGCGGCGCTGTCGTCGAAGTGGCCCAACTTGTACTCGTCCTTGCTGATTTTGCCGCGCAGCAGGGGCATCAGTTTGGCGGCGAAGGCGGCGCGCTCGGCGGCCGGCAGCGGCTCGATCACGGCGCCGCCGAAGGACGGCTGCTTCGCGTTCTGGTCCAGCCACTCTTCGGCGCGCTTGATGATCGCGACCGTCGTTTCGTAGCAGGACTTGGCGCTGTCGCCCCAGGTGAACAGGCCGTGGCCCTCGAGGATGATGCCCTTCAGGTTGGGCTGGGCGTCGGACAGCGCTTCGAGCTTCAGGCCCAGGTCGTAGCCCGGACGCTGCCATGGCAGCCAGCCCAGTTCGCCCTTGAAGATCTGTTCGGTCAGCGAGCGGCTGTTCTTGCAGGCCGCGATCGCGATCACCGCGTCCGGGTGCATGTGGTCCACATGCTTGCGCTTGATGTAGGCGTGCAGCGGGGTATCGATACTGGCCGCGCGCGGGTTCAGGTTGAACGTGCAGTGCGGCAGGTAGGCGACCATTTCGTCTTCCAGCGCCAGGCCACGATAGCGGCCCTTGAGGGCATGCAGCTTGTCCATGTACAGGGTCGAAAAACCGTCCAGCTTGATCGAACCGAGATCGCCGCCCGAGCCCTTGACCCACAGCACCTCGACCTGCTCGCCGCTGAGCGGATCCTGCATGTCGATCTTGGCCGAAGTGTTACCACCTCCGAAATTGGTGATGCGCAGGTCCGAACCGAGCAGGTTCGAGCGGTACAGCAGCAGTTCCGGCTCGCCGAGGGTAGCGGCGTGTGCATCGTCCCAGCGTGAAGCGATCGGTTCTTTGGGCTGGGTTTGAATCGAGGAAGTCATACGGTCTCCGTTGTAAATTGCAATTTTGCGTGCGTGCTCTTGGCAATGGCGACCAGTAGAAACCGGGCAGCGGTTAGTGTCAACGCGGAAACAATCAAGTTGATGATCGAGTCCGGAATAATCAAAAGGATGATTGGATTGCTCAGTTGCAGTGCAACATGAAACGAAACAATCAATTGTTTGATCACAATATGATTGACCAGGTGCATAACTGCGATTAGTCTAGCTTTTGACAAAGCGATCATTCGGTCGACTTTAGTCAAGGCCGCAAGATAACAACAGACGGCATTCAGGAGACAAAAAAATGGTTAATCACAAACGCCGTAAACGTTTGCTGAAGTTGCTCGCCGAGCATAATTCAGTCACCGTGCAGCAACTGGTCGATTCACTCAATGCCTCGCCCGCCACCGTCAGGCGCGACATCAGCTGGCTGGCCGCCCGCAACCTGCTCACCCGCACCCGGGGCGGCGCCGAAAACCTGCAGCAAAAGAAAAAATCCTTCGCCCTGTCGAGCGAAACGTTCCAGAACAACATCCAGTGCTTCGCCGAGCGCAAGCGCGCGATTGCCCGCTACGCCTGCTCCATGTGCAGCGACGGCGAAACGATCATCATCAACGGCGGCACGACCACCTTCATGATGGCCGAGTTCCTGGTCGACAAGCAGCTCAAGATCCTGACCAATTCCTTCCTGATGGCCGAGCGCCTTCTCGTGTCCAGCGAGAACGAAATCATCCTCCCCGGCGGCAAGGTCTACCGCGAGCAGAACGTCATCCTTTCGCCGTTCGACAACGACATCACCCAGCACCACTACGCGGCCAAGATGTTCATGAGCGTGTACGGCCTGTCGCTGCTGGGCCTGATGGAAGCGGACCCGCTGCTGATCCAGGCCGAGAAGCGCCTGATCAGCCAGGCCGAAGAACTGATCGTGCTGGCCGACAGCTCCAAGTTCGCCAAGAAGGCCGGCCTGATCCTGTGCGGGCTTAACCGCGTATCGACCGTCATCACCGACACCAACGCCACCGATAACGCGGTGCAGCTGCTTGAGCAGTCCGGCGTCAAAGTGATCACCGTCGCGCCGGAAGCCCTGCCCGAATCGCCCGCCGTCCAACCCTACACCCCCGGCTACGACCTGCAGTCGTCCGTCCTCTACCGCTCGGAGACATCGCATTGAAGATCAAAAAACTGCTGCTGTCGGCGCTCGCCGTCGGCCTGCTGGGCGGACTGTCCGCCTGCGACAAGAAGGCTGACGAAGCCAAGCCCGCCGCCGCCGGCGGCAAGGTGAAGATCGCCATGGTCGTCAAAAACCTCGGCAACGGCTTCTTCGACGCCGCCCACACGGGCGCCAAGGAAGCCGCGGGCCAGCTGGGCAACGTGGAGATCATCTACACCGGCCCCACCACGCCGAGCGCCGAAGGCCAGATCGAGATCATCAACTCGCTGATCAGCCAGAAGGTCGACGCCATCGTCATTTCGGCCAACGACCCGAACGCGCTGGTACCGATCGCGAAGAAGGCGATGCAGCGCGGGATCAAGGTCATCTCCTTCGACAGCGGGCTGGCGCCGGAGGGCCGGCTCATGCATCTGAACCCGTCCAACCCCCAGATGATCGGCGAGAAGCAGGTGCAGATGGCCGCTGCCGCCATTGGCGGCGAAGGCGAAGTCGCGATCCTGTCGGCGTCGGCCCAGGCCACCAATCAGAACATCTGGATCAGCGTGATGCGCGACGTGCTCAAGAAGCCCGAATACGCCAAGATCAAGCTGGTCACCGTGGCCTACGGCGACGACCAGTCCGACAAGAGCTACCGCGAGGCGCTCGGCCTCTTGCGCAGCTACCCGAACCTGAAGGCGATCATCTCCCCGAGCACGGTCGGCATCAACGCCGCCGGCAAGGCCGTGGTCGACGAAAAGCTGGTCGGCAAGGTGTACGTCACCGGCCTCGGGCTGCCATCCGAAATGGCGGGCCATGTGAAGAGCGGCGCGGTGAAGGAGTTCGCGATCTGGAACCCGATCGACCTCGGTTACGCGGCCACCATGGCTGCCAGCGAATTCGTCAAAGGCGTACCGGGTGCGAAGGCAGGCGGTTCGGTCTCGATCGGCCGCATGGGCACCCTGCCGATCGACGCCGACGGTGTGGCGGCGCTGGCGCCGCCGTTCACCTACAACAAGGACAACGTGGACCAGTTCGCGAAGATCTTCTAAAGAAAGCACGTATGTCCTTGAGTATCGTCCCCAACCCGGCGCCGCCGGTGCTGCGCCTGTCCGGCATCTGCAAGCGTTTCGCCGGCGTCATCGCCCTGCATGAAGTGGGGCTGACGCTGCGCGCCGGTGAAGTCATGGCCCTGGTGGGAGAAAACGGCGCCGGCAAGTCGACCTTGGTCAAAACGCTGACCGGCATCTACCAGCCCGACAGCGGCGTCATCGAACTGGCCGGCGCACCCGTGCGCTTCGCCAGCGCGCAGCAGGCCATGCAGGCCGGGATCACCGCCGTGCACCAGGAAACCGTGATGTTCGACGAACTGACGGTGGCCGAGAATATTTACGTCGGCCGCCAGCCGACCAAGGGCTTTGCCGGCCGCATCGACTGGGCGCGCATCGAAGCCGAAGCCGAAGCCCTGTTCGCGCGGCTCGAAGTGTCGCTGCCGGTGCGCGCCAAGGTCAAGGACCTGAGCGTGGCCCAGCGCCACTTCGTCGAAATCGCCCGCGCGCTGTCGCAGGATGCGCGCGTGGTCATCATGGACGAGCCGACCGCCTCGCTGTCGCAGCGCGAGATCCATGAGCTGTACCGCATCATCGGCCAGTTGAAGGCCGCCGGCACCGCCGTCATCTTCATCTCGCACAAATTCGACGAAATCTTCACCGTGGCCGACCGCTACACCGTGCTGCGCGACGGCCACTTTGTCGCCGACGGCGCGCTGGCCGACATCAGCGAGGCCGAGCTGGTCGCGCTGATGGTGGGCCGCCAGGTGCATGAAGCCTATCCCAAGCTGGACGTCACGCCCGGCGAGGTGCTGCTCGAAGTCGACAACTTCTGCCACCCGACCGAGTTCGACCAGGTGAGCTTCAAGGTGCGCAAGGGCGAGATCGTGGGCTTCTATGGCCTGGTCGGCGCCGGCCGCTCGGAAGTGATGCAGGCGCTGTTCGGCCTCAGCCCGCAGTGCAAAGGCAAGGTCCGGCTCGAAGGCAAGGCCATCACCATCCGCGACCCGGCCGACGCCATCCGCCACGGCATCGCCTACGTGCCGGAAGACCGCCAGCACCAGGGCGCGCACCTGGCGCTGCCGATCCTGCACAACATCACCCTGCCCGTCCTGTCACGCATCGGTTTCTTCCTGCGCGGACGGCGCGCCGAGGAAACCGGCATCGCGCGCCACTTCAGCGAGCAGCTCGAATTGAAGGCCAACCACCTGGCGCAGATGGTGTCCGAACTCTCGGGCGGCAACCAGCAGAAAGTCGTGCTGGGCAAATGGCTGGCCACCGGGCCCAAGGTCATCATCCTCGACGAGCCGACCAAGGGCATCGACATCGGCTCCAAGGCCGCCGTGCACAAATTCATCAGCGAACTGGTTGGGCGCGGCCTGTCGGTGATCCTGGTGTCGTCCGAACTGCCCGAGGTGCTGGGACTGGCGGACCGCGTGATCGTCATGCACCAGGGGCACATCAAGAAGGAATTTTCAAGGGCCGAAGCGACACCGGAAAGCGTGGTCGCGGCGGCATCGGGCAGCACAATGGCGACAGAGGAAGCGGCGTGACGATCTTTAAACAACGCGAAGTGCTGCTGGCAGTGCTGATAGTGGTGCTGGCCGGCCTGGTGGGCCTGCGCGCGCCTGTGTTCCTGTCCGCCAGCAGCCTGGGCAACCTGCTCACCGACAGCACCCTGCTGGTGATGCTGGCGCTGACCCAGATGTTCGTCATCGTCACCCGCGGCATCGACCTGTCGGTCGCCTCCAACCTGGCCCTGTCGGGCATGATGGCGGCGCTGCTCGCCGCGCACAACCCCGGCCTGCCTCTGGGCGCCGTAGTGCTGGCCGCGGTGGCCATCGGCCTCGCGCTCGGCCTCGTCAACGGCTGGCTGATCGGCTACCTGGAACTGCCCGCCATCGTCGTCACGCTCGGCACCATGAGCGTCTACCGCGGCCTCGTGTTCGTGCTGTCGGGCGGCGCCTGGGTGTCGTCGAACCAGATGCCGCCGGACTTCGTGGCCTTCCCGCTGGCGACCCTGTTCGGCCTGACCCACCTGGTCTGGATCGCCGCCGCGATGGTGCTGGCCACCTGGTACCTCGCCTGCCATACCCGCTTCGGGCGCGACCTGTACGCCATCGGCAACGCGCCGCATTCGGCGCGCTACATCGGCATCCCAACGGCCAAACGCCTGTTCTGGACCTACGGACTGTCCGGCGCCATGGCTGGCCTGTGCGGCTACCTTTGGGTGGCGCGCTACGCCGTTGCCTACACCGAGATCGCCTACGGTTTCGAATTCACCGTGATCGCCGCCTGCGTCATCGGCGGCATCAGCATCGCCGGCGGCGCCGGCACGGTGGCGGGCGCCGTACTGGGCGCGCTGTTCCTCGCCGTGATCAACAACGCCCTGCCGGTGATGAAAGTGTCGCCGTTCTGGCAAAGCGCGCTGACCGGCATCATCATCCTGACCGCGGTGCTGATCAACGCACGCGGCGACAAACGGGCCGGCCGGCAGATCCTGCCGCTGCACCTGGCGCCATCCACACCACACAGGAGTGCCGCGTGAGCACCACCACGATCATGCAAAGCGCCCCCTCCACCTCGCGCTACACCATCCTCGACAAGCAGGCATCGCGCTGGCGCGACCAGCTGGGCCGCTGGGAAAGCCTGCTGGCGCTGCTGCTGGTGGCCGCTTTCGCCGCCTGCAGCGTGCTGCTGCCGAACTTCCTCGACCTGCGCAACCTGGCCGACGGCACCTTCAACTTCAGCGAAAAAGCGCTGATCGCGCTGCCGATGGCGCTCTTGATCATCTGCCGCGAGATCGACATCTCGGTGGCCGGCATCCTGGCCTTGAGCTCGGTGGCGATGGGCCTGGCGCACGCCTGGGGCATGCCGCCGCACGGCCTGGTGGTGGTGGCGATCGCCACCGGCACGCTGTGCGGCACGCTCAACGGCGTGCTGGTCACGCGCTTTGCGCTGCCGTCGATCGTCGTCACCATTGGCACCGTATCGCTGTTCCGCGGCCTGGCCAGCGTGGTCCTGGGCGACAAGGCCTTCACCGGCTATCCGGAACTGATGGTCGACTGGGGCCAAGGCTACTTCTTCGATATTATCCCTCGCGAATTCATCGTGCTGCTCGTATTCGCCGTCGTGTTTGCACTGCTGCTGCACACCACCACCTGGGGCCGCCGCATCTACGCGATCGGCAGCAATCCGGTGGCGGCGCGCTTCTCCGGCATCGCGGTGGACCGCTACCGGCTGGCGCTGTTCATGCTGACCGGCGCCATGGCCGGCCTGGCCGCCTTCCTGCTCACGGGCCGCATCGGCAGCACGCGGCCGAACATCGCCATGGGCTGGGAACTGGAGATCATCACCATGGTGATCCTCGGCGGCGTCAGCATCGCGGGCGGCGCCGGCACCATCGGCGGCGTCATGCTGGCCGTGATGACGCTCGGCGTCGTCACCTACGGGCTGGCGCTGGCGAACATCCCCGGCATCATCATGACCATCGTCGTCGGCGTGCTGCTGCTGGTGACCATTGCCCTGCCGCGCCTCATGCGCGGCAAGAAGACTGCGAAATAAGCGATGCAGGGCAACGCCACGCTGGTGCTCGACATCGGCAAAACCAACGCCAAGCTGGCCCTGATGGATGCGGATGGGGCGCTGCTGGCCGAGCGTCGCCGGCCGAACACCGTGCTGACCGGCCTGCCCTACCCGCGCCACGACACAGAAGGCCTGTGGTCGTGGATGCTGGACACAACCGCCGAACTGGCGCAGCTGGCCACCATCGGCGCAATCGTACCGGTCACCCATGGGGCGACCGCCGCCCTGGTCGGCGACGACGGCGAGCTGGTGCTGCCGGTGCTCGACTACGAATACGCGCTACCCGGCGACCCTGGCTACGCCCGTCCTGCCTTTGCAAACACCCTTTCTCCGCAGCTGCCGGCCGGCCTGAACCTGGGCCGCCAGCTGGCATGGCTGACCAAGACCTTCCCCGGCCAGTTCGCGCGCACGCGCCACATCCTGATGTATCCGCAGTACTGGGCATGGCGCCTGTGCGGCGTGGCGGCGGGCGAAGCGACCTCGCTCGGCTGCCATACCGATTTGTGGAACCCCGCGACGCAAGACTATTCGCCGCTGGTGGACGACATGGGCTGGCGCAGCCTGATGCCGGCGGTCGTGCCTCCGTGGACCCGGTTGGGCAAGGTGAGCGCGAACCTGCGCACGCGCACCGGTTTGCCCGCGCAGTGCCAGGTTGTGTGCGGCATCCACGACAGCAATGCCTCGCTGCTGCGCTACCTGGGCGACGGGACCGCGCGCACCGTGCTTTCGACCGGCACCTGGGTCATCGCCGCGGCATTCGGCACGCCGCTGTCGCGTTTGAACGAAGACGCCGACATGCTGGCCAATACCAGTGCACTGGGCCAGCCGGTGGCCTGCATGCGCTTCATGGGCGGACGCGAATTTGCCGCACTGGCGGGCGAGCAGCCTGCATTGTGCGGTTCGGCCACCTTGGCCAAGCTGGTGGCGCAAGGCAGCATGGCGCTGCCCTGCTTCGCCGAAACGGGTGGGCCGTTCGCGGGCCGCGCCGGCTCGTTCGAGGGACCGCCCGCGGACGACGCGGCGGAGCGTACTGCCCTTGCGACCCTGTACTGCGCCTTGATGACGGACTACTGCCTCGATGCGCTGGGGGCCGAAGGGCGGGTGACGATCGAAGGCAGCTTCACCGGCAACCCCTGGTTCGCGCCGGTGCTGGCGGCCTTGCGGCCGACGCAAACCGTCGAGGTATCAGGCGACGCCAGCGGCACCACCTGCGGCGGCTGGATGCTGGACCGCTGGGGCAGCATTCCCGCAGCAGAGGTCATGGTCGCCGCACCGCTGCCGCTTGAGGGCCTGCTAGCCTACCGCGACCGCTGGCGCGATCTGCTCGACTAGAATCCAGTAGTACCGACTTCGCCCCCCCCAACCGGCCGATATGACCGTCCGCTGGCGCACCCCAAAGCCGTCGGTGGCGTGCACATCGCACGGTGCCTCGCACGGTGCCCCTCGCACGGTGCCCTCGCACGGTGCCTGCCCTCGCACGGTGCCCTCGCACGGTGCCTGTTCTGACATTCGGACACGCGCACGGTGCCTGTTCTGACATTCTGCCCGCACGGTGCCGCCCGCACGGTGCCTGTTCTGACATTCGCACGGTGCCTGTTCTGACATTCGGACACGGTCTGAACAGCAACACCTGAGAGCACAACTCCGTAGCAATCCGCCAAGCAAACCGCGGCTGAGTTCGTGTCCGAATGTCAGAACAGACACCTGCCCGCGGTGCCCGCACGGTGCCTGTTCTGACATTGGTGCCCGCACGGTGCCTGTTCTGACATTCGGACACGGTCTGAACAGCAACACCTGCCGCACGGTGCCTGTTCTGACATTCGGACACGGTCTGAACAGCAACACCTGAGAGCACAACTCCGTAGCAATCCGCCAAGCAAACCGAAGCTGAGTTCGTGTCCGAATGTCAGAACAGACACCGGACAGAACAGACACCGGACGCCGAGTTCGTGTCCGAATGTCAGAACAGACACCGGACGCCATTGGTGGGAATGACGAGAGCCAATCTCGCTTAACCTAACCAGCCGCCCCCTCGGGGTGAGACGCGAAAGAAAAAGGTTGCGCAATCATTTCATTGGTATGCTATGGTATTACTCCAATCCGCCATATCATCACTGCGCACGCATGCCGCCCTCCAAGATCAAAGGACTACGTTGGTGGATGATCGGTTTGCTGATGCTGGGGGCGGTCGTCAACTACCTGACGCGCAGCACGCTGGCCGTGGCGGCGCCGACCCTACTCACCGAGCTGAATATCACGACCGCGGAATACTCGTACATCACGGCGGCATTCCAGGGCGCGATCATGCTGCAGCCGCTGTGCGGCTATGTGCTCGATGTGATCGGCCTGAAATTCGGCTTCGCCATCTTCGCCGCAGCCTGGTCGATCATTTGCATGGCGCACGGCCTGGCCACCAACTGGCAGTCCCTGGCGGTCCTGCGCGGCCTGCTGGGCCTGGCCGAGGGCTCGGCCAATCCCGCCGGCATGAAGGCGGTTTCCGAATGGTTCCCGGCCAGGGAGCGCGGGCTGGCCGGCGGGATCTTCAATATCGGCGCCTCCTTCGGCTCCATGCTCGCGCCGCCGCTGGTGGTGTGGGCCATTTTGTATTACAACTGGCAGTCCGCATTCGTGATCACCGGCGCGCTGGGCCTGGTCTGGGTCGCGGCCTGGCTGCTGCTCTACGACGCCCCCGCCCGTCACCGCCGCCTGTCGGCCGCCGAGGCGCAGCACATCGCCGCCGGCCAGGAGCAGCACCTGCAAGGCGATGGGACGCGCCCCTCTGTTCTCAGCATCCTCAAGATGCGCAATTTCTGGGGCATCGCCCTGCCCCGCTTCCTGGCCGATCCGGCCTGGGGCACCTTGTCGTTCTGGGTACCGCTCTACCTGACCACGGTGCGCCATTTCGACCTGATGCAGATCGCCATGTTCGCCTGGCTGCCCTTCCTGGCCGCCGACCTGGGCTGCCTGTTCGGGCCGCTGGTGGTGCTGGCGCTGCAAAAGCGCGGCGTGCGCCTGATCAATGCCCGCCGTGGCGCATTCACCCTCGGCGCCTGCATGATGATGGGCGTCGCCTTCGTCGGCTTCGTGGACAGTCCCTATGCCGCCATCGCCTTGCTCAGCCTGGCCGGTTTCGCGCACCAGACCTTGTCCGTCACCGTCATCACCATGTCCTCCGACCTGTTCCGGCGCAATGAAGTGGCGACCGTGGCCGGCATGTGCGGCACCTTCGGCAACCTGGGGCTGCTTATCTTTTCCTTGCTGATCGGCGGCCTGATGGCCACGGTCGGCTACACGCCCTTTTTTGTCAGCCTGGCGCTGCTCGACCTGCTGGGCGCCGTGCTGCTGTGGTGCCTGGTGCGCGAACCCATGATGGAACAAACATGATCCAAAACCCGATCCTGCGCGGCTTCAATCCCGATCCCTCCATCGTCCGGGTGGGCGACGATTACTACATCGCCACGTCGACCTTTGAATGGTATCCGGGCGTCCAGATCCACCATTCGCGCGACCTGGTCAACTGGCGCCTGCTTGGCCGTCCGCTCACGCGTGCCAGCCAGCTCAATATGCTGGGCACACCCGATTCCTGCGGCGTATGGGCGCCCTGCCTGAGCCATGCGGACGGCTTGTTCTGGCTGGTCTACACCGACGTCAAGCGCTACGGCCGCAGCTCAAGCGGCGGCGCCACCGGCAGCGCCTCCTTGCGCGACTTCCACAATTACCTGGTCACCAGTCCGGCGATCGATGGCCCGTGGTCCGATCCGGTTCATCTCAACAGCAGCGGTTTCGACCCTTCGCTGTTCCATGACGAAGACGGCCGCAAATACCTGCTGAACCAGCTGTGGGACCACCGTCCGGGCGGCAATCGTTTCGCCGGCATCGTGGCGCAGGAGTACTCGGCACAGGAAGGCAGGCTGGTCGGCCGCCGCGAGAACATCTTCAAGGGCACGGCGCACGGCCTGACCGAAGCGCCGCACCTGTACCGGCGCAAGGGCTACTACTACCTGCTCACCGCGGAAGGCGGCACCGGCTGGAACCATGGCGTGACCATGGCCCGCGCGCACAAGCTGCTTGGGCCGTATGAACTGCATCCCGAGCAAACCATCCTCAGCTCACGCCATCGGCCCGACGCCGAACTGCAGCGTGCCGGCCATGCCGACCTGGTTGAAACCCAGGACGACCAGACCTATATGGTGTACTTGTGCGGCCGGCCGCTGCGCAATCGCGGCACTTGCACGCTGGGGCGCGAGACCGCCATCCAGCCCATGGCCTGGGGCGAGGACGGCTGGCTGCGCACCGTCGACCGACAGGGAACGGCGCAGCTGAAGGCCGCCGCACCCGCCCTGCCGGCGCCCCCCTTCGCCGCCACGCCGGCGCGTGAAGAGTTCAATGCGGCGCAGCTGCCGCTGGACTTCCAGTGGCTGCGTACGCCGTGGCCGGAAGAACTGTTCAGCCTGACCGCGCGGCCCGGCCACTTACGCCTGTACGGCCGCGAAAGCCTGGGCAGCCAGTTTCGCCAGGCCCTGGTGGCGCGCCGCCAGCAGGCGCACTGCTTCAGCGCGTCCACCGTGGTCGAATTCGAACCCGAGCATTTCCAGCAGCAGGCGGGCCTGGTCTGCTATTACGGCGGCGCCAAGTTCCACTACCTTTACATCAGCCACGACGAAACACTGGGCAAGCATGTGCGCGCGATGAGCAGCCTGCCCAATCACGTGCAAGCGGACGCTTTCACGGCACCGGTCGCGCTGCCGCCCGGGCTGCCGGTGCAGCTGCGCGTGGAAGTGGACGAGGAGCGGCTCTACTTCGCCTATCGGACGAATGGCGGTGAATGGCAATGGCTGGCGCAGCAGTTCGATGCCAGCATTCTGTCGGACGAAGCCAGCGCACCCGGCCAGCCCAACTTCACCGGCGCCTTCGTCGGCATGGCGTGCCAGGACATGGCCGGCAGCGCCTTGCATGCCGACTTCGACTATTTCGAATACCGGGAACGACCCTATTGCGTCAATCCGATGCGGATGCCGTGCGATTAGTTTCGAACTCCTTGCCGGTGAGCGAGCCGAGAAAAGCGGCGATCAGCTTGCGGTCGGCTGGCGGGATTTCCACTCCCAGCTGGTGACGCCCCATCAGCTCGATGGCATGGTCCAGGGTCTCGACCGAGCCGTCGTGGAAATAAGGGGCTGTCAATGCCACGTTGCGCAGCGGGGCGACGCGGAACACATGCTGGTCCTCCGGCTTCTTGGTCTGGAGCATGCGGCCGTTGTCGAAATCGTTCAGCTCGCCCTTGCCCCGCTTGGCCCGGTCTGCGAAGTAGTTGCCGACCACACCGAGCTTGGCGAAGGAATTGCCGCCGACATTGATGCCGTTGTGGCAGCTGACGCATCCCTTCGCCTTGAACTGCAGGTAGCCCTGCTTCTCCACCGCCGTGATCGCTTTGTCGTTTCCGGCCAGCCAGTCGTCGAAACGTGACGGCGTCACCCTGGATTTTTCGTAGGTGACCACGGCATCCATCGCGTTTTTCTGATTGACCGGGTTGTCGCCGCCATAGATAGCCTTGAACTCGGCGGACATCACGGTATCGGCCGTCAGCACAACGATGGCCTTGTTCCAGTCGAAGCCCATGGTATCGGCATTGCCGACGGCGCCTTCGATCTGGCGCTCCAGGCTGGCCGTGCGGCCCGTCCAGTTCAGGCCGCTGGTGTTGAAGTGCAGGTTGTAAATCGACGGCGAATTGACCTGCCGAATATTACCGAAGGCGCTGACCGAATAGCGGCGGGTGTCGGCGCCGCCCGCATGCGGCAGATGGCACGACTGGCACGACACGGTGCCGTCGCCCGACAGCCGCTTGTCGTTAAACAGGCGCTCGCCCAGCTTGACCCGCCCGGGATCCAGGCCCGCGACTGCGGCCGGGAGCGGCAAGATCGGTTCATCGGGACGAACGACGGGGCTTTGCTGGCTGTGGGCCGCCAGCATGACGGCACTGCTGCCGGCGAGGACCAAGGTCACGGCGACTGCGAGCTGGATTTTCATGGTTTGGAGGGAGCCAATGAGAGTTATTCAAAAAACATTAGAAGTAAGGCAATGTTCCAACTTAGTACATCCGGTCTCAATGTCAAGGTTTCAATTGGGAATCCAGAGGGACCCGGGGTCAGACGTGCGTTGATGCGTCGTGATGCAAAAAACGGGCGGGGTCAGACGTGTGCTGATGCGTTATTGCCGCATGCCTGCTTTTCATCGTCCATGGCCACTAAAAGCCACGTTCCAAAGCGGAAGTCGGCTTGGAATAGTTGGATCAGGATCATTGATTTAACAGGGTATTTAACAACGCACGTCTGACCCCGGGGTAAATTTGGATCGCGACGCATCAACGCACGTCTGACCCCGGGTTTAGGTAATAGATGGTGCTCCCCCAATTGTCTAAGACGAGGCTGACTGCCTGGATGATAAATTAGCCTTTACTAATTCATTAGTATGCACTAATGTATACCCATGAACCAGCTCACCCCCATCACCGCAGTCATGCGCACGCTCGCCGACCCGACTAGGCGCGCCCTGTTCGAACGCATCGTCGGTGTCGATGAAATCACCGTCGCCGAACTCACCGAGGGCAGCGGCGTGACGCAGGGCGCCATTTCGCAGCACCTCAAGTCGCTCAAGCAGGCCGGCCTGGTGGCCGAACGGCCCGAAGGCCGCAAGGTCTACTACCACGCGCAGCCCGAAGGCCTGGCCCCGCTGGTCGACTGGATGGGCCACTACGGCGTCTTCTGGCGCGACCGCTTCGCCAACCTCAGAACACTTTTGAAGGAGATCGATCATGAATGATTCAGCTTTGGCTTCCCACACGCGCGACATCGTGCTCGACGAAGTCTTCCCCCACGCAGCGGCCACGATCTGGAAAACGCTGACCACCGGCGAGCTGATTGGCCGCTGGCTGATGGCGCCGGACGGCTTCGAGGCCGTCGAAGGCAAGCGCTTCACCTTCAAGACCACGCCGGCCGGCGCCTGGGACGGCACCATCGCATGCCAGGTGCTTGAAGTGAAGCCCAACGAACGCCTCGCCTACCGCTGGCAGAGCGGCGACGAAGGCAATGTCGGCTACGGCGCGCCGCTCGATACCGTCGTCACCTGGACCCTGACGCCAGTGGCCGGCGGCACCCGCCTGCGCCTGGTCCATGCGGGCTTTGTCACACCGCGCAACGACGTCGCCCTCAAGTCCATGAGCGATGGATGGAAGAAGGTGGTCCACAACATCGGCGACATCGCCGGCCAACAGGGAGCAATACATTGAACGCGCCATACACCGGCGGCTGCGCTTGCGGCGCCATCCACTACGAGATCACCGGCGAGCCGGTGTTCAGCAACGACTGCCAGTGCCGCGACTGCCAGCGCGAAAGCGGCACCGGGCACTTGTCGCACCTCACCTTCATGCGCGCCGGCGTGACTGTCACGGGCAAGGCGAAAGGCTGGGACATGGTGGCCGACAGCGGCCAGATGAAAACGCGCCACTTCTGCCCGGAGTGCGGTTCGCCGGTCTACATGACGTTCTCGGCGGCGCCGCAGTTCTTTACCATACGCGCCGCCAGCCTTGACGATCCGTCCCGCTACAAGCCGCAGGCGGTAACGTACGCCGTGCGCGGCCATGCCTGGGACCATCTCGATCCGGCCTTGCCCAGGTTCGACACGATGGTACCGAATTAAGCAAACTTCAAACCACGCACGTGCACGCGTCAGCCGCCTGCACGGTCTTGCCCCCTCTTGATCAACCCCGTGATTAATTCGTGCGTGCGCGCCAAAGCGGTTTGGCTTGCCAATACAATCGGCTTGGAGTTCAACTCAAAAAACAGTATTAACAATAACAGCCAGGAGACATGAAATTGAAAGCCACGATTCAAACCCGCGTCTTTAACCGAACGCGCTGCGCGGCCGCTGTTACAGCTGTCGTTTCGGCGCTCGGTAGCCAGGGCGCCTACGCCCAGCAGGCGAGCGCTCCGGCCAAGGAAGGCGAGCCAGCCGTCGTCGTTGTCTCCGGCACCCGTCAGTCGGTCATCTCCGCCATCGAACGCAAGAAGGGCGCCGGCACCGTCACCGATTCGATCGTCGCCGAAGACATCGGCCAGTTCCCGGACAAGAACGTGGGCGAAGCCCTGTCGCGCATCACCGGCGTGCAGCTGTCGCGCGATTTCGGCGAAGGCGGCCAGATCGCCATCCGCGGCGTCGAGCCGAACCTGAACCGCGTCGAGATCAACGGCCTGTCGGTCCTGTCCACCAATAACACCGCCGGCCGCGGCGCCGAGCTGCGCGAACTGCCGGCAGAACTGATCAAGTCGATCGACGTCTACAAGGGCACCACCGCCGATCTGACCGAAGGCGGCGTCGGCGGCTCGGTCATCATCAAGACCAACAAGCCGCTCGACTTCAAGAAGTTCACCTTCGCCACCACCGTCTCGGGCGAGCACGCGACCCTGCGCGGCGGCGTGCAGCCGCGCGCCAGCCTGCTGGTCGCGGACCGCTTCCTGGACGGTAACCTGGGGCTGATGGCCAACTTCGTCTACGACAATGTGCTGACCCAGGGCGACTTCGTCCGCAATACCGGCTGGCGCTTCCTGCGCGACTGGGACTTCTCGCCGGAGAAGACGGTCAACTCGACCAATGCCGCGGCAGCAGCGGTTTCCACCGCCGCGGGCTGCGCCGCGCTGACCGGCGCCGACCGCACCGCCTGCCAGCGCCAGTGGTTCGACTACTCCCCTTCCGTACCGCGCTACGGTATCTGGACGCGCGACCACAAGCGCATGTCGGGCGAATTCACGGCGCAGTACAAGGTCAATAACGACTTCAACGCCTTCGTCAGCTACCAGCGCAACAAGCAGGACCAGATGCTCAATGACCGTAACTACGGCACTGACTTCCCCGACGTGAACCGCCTGTCGAATTCCGGCACCATGCCGGTCTATGACGCCAACGGCACGGTGGCCACCGCCGGCACCTGTACCCCGGTCAGCACCACCGCCACGCCGGCCGGCATGGTCGTGGCCAACCACCACGTGACCGAATACACGGTCGGGAACTGCACCGCGGTCGCCGGGCAAGGCGGCTACAACGCCTTCAACACCGCCGCGCGCGACTTCAACCTGCGCGTCGACTCCTACTACCGCTCCGGCGGTTTCAACTGGCGCAGCGGTAACTGGGACGCCGAGGCGCTGGTCGCCAAGACCAACTCGGCTTACGCCAACGACACCAACATCATCTCGCTGTCGCAGAACGTGCCGGGCCTGAAAGTGAAGCTCGATGAGAACGGGCTGCCGCACTTCACCTTCCCGGCCGCCTGGGATCCGAACAACGCGTCCTCGTACACCCGCGCCGAGATGCAGTTCCGTCCGACGGCGTCGGAAAGCAGCGAAGACCAGGTCAAGCTCGACCTGCGCTACCGCACCAGCATCCCTTTCATCACCAAGGTGTGGGCCGGCGCTCAGGGACGCAACTCGCGCATGTTCCAGTACAACGGCGGCGGCTACCTGATCAACAACGGCAGCAACCTGGCCAGCACCGCGGACGACCTCGACGTCCAGAGCGCGAACGTGACGCACATCGTCAACCGGGATCCTCTGTACACCGGCACCGGCCAGCGGCCGCCTGTCGCGCAGAGCTTCATCAACGGGAACAACTCCGAGGTCTGGATCGGTTCGAACCAGATGCAGCAGCTCATTACCGCGATTCGCGGCACCTCGCCCGCCTTCCTCAGCGGCGCCGGCATCGGCGGCTTCCCGAACAACTGGATGGCGCCGAACTACCAGGCCGCCGTGCCGTTCTACGACACCTCGAAGTTCAACCACGACCTGGTGCACACGGCGATGGGCCGCGACGGCAAGATGTATCCGCAAGTGCCGGGCTTCGACACCGAGGAGCGCATCCGTTCAGCCTACCTGCGCCTGGACTTCGAGCAGGAACTGTTCGGCATTAGCATCGACGGCAATTTCGGCATGCGCTACACCGGCACCGAGACCACGTCGACCGGCCTGCAACAATACCGGCGCCGCGTCGCGCGCAGCGCCGGCAGCAGCACTTTCGACGACCGCATCCTCACCAACCAGATCGTCACGACGCGCGAAAAGTACCACGACTACCTGCCGAGCTTTAACGCCGCCACCTGGCTCAAGCCGGACACGCTGGTCCTGCGCCTCGGCTGGGGCAAGGTCATGTCGCGTCCCGCCATCGACCGCATCGCGCCGTCGGTCAACTGCCTCGAGAACAGCGGCCTTGCGCAGTTCGGCGGCGACGGCACCGACGACTGCACCGCCGGCAATCCAGACCTGAAGCCTTACCGCGCGACCAACAAGGACCTGTCGGTCGAGTGGTATCCGAACCGCGACAGCCAGCTGAGCGTCGCCTACTTCCAGAAGGATATCGAGACCTCGATCATGCCGAACGTGGTGGTGCGCACCGACGTCTTCGGCACCGGCAAGCTGTGGGACGTGACCACCACGATCAACTACAAGGGCGCCGTCACCAAGGGCGTGGAACTGGCTGGCCGCACCGCGTTCACTTTCCTGCCTGGCTTCCTGAACGGCTTCGGCGTCGATGCCAACTACACCCGCATGAACTACAAGTACGCGCCGGGTGCGGCCGTCATCAACACGCTGGACGGCAGCGAACTGTCGTTTGCGGGCATGTCGAAGAACAGCTATAACTTCGCCATCTGGTACGACAAGGACAAGTTCAATGCACGCCTTGCCTACAATTACCGCGATCCGTATTACACGGGCGGCACCGACGTCAACACCGGCAACCCGGTGTTCTCGGAGGCGACCGGCTACCTCGACGGCAAGATCCAGTACCGCTTCAGCGACAACCTGACCTTCTCGGTCGAAGCGAAGAACCTGACCGACGAGCGCACCCTGATGACGGCCGGTTCGATCCTGCGCCCGAACGAACTGGCATGGAACGGCCGCCGCTACTATGTCAGCCTGGGTTACAAGTACTGACAGAAACCGCGAAGTACGAACCAAAACCGCAATACCCAACGTCGCCCCAGCGAAGGCTGGGGCCCATGCTGAATATGCTCAGTATGGGCCCCAGCCTTCGCTGGGGCGACGTTGGTTAATCGTGTTGTATTTCAAAGCACTCAGGTTTATGTGACGCCTCCGAGCTACGCGGCGCCCGCGGCAAAGGCTGCCAGCAGATAGCCGGTGTCGCGGCGCAGGATGGTTTCGTTGAACACCACGGTCAGGCGCCCTTCCACGGGCAGCCTGGCCGTGATGCCTGCCATGCGCAGGTTCTCCTGCAGCGTGGCCTGGCGCGCGGCCGACACATCGACAAACGCGATGTTGCTGCCGTTCTCCACCCGCTTGACCCTGTAGCCCGGCAGCTTGTCGAGCCCCGCCATCAGGCGCTCGCCGGCGGCGCGCACCGCGGCAAAGCGCTGCTCGGCCCCGTCGAGCGCATCGAGCGCCGGCAAGGCCGCCTGCCACGCGTGGTACACGGTGCCGCCGAACACATGGCGCAGTTCGCGCGCCTTCGCCATCATCGGCCTGGTGCCGGACAGGATGCCGCCGTAGCCCGCCCCCAGGTATTTGTAGAGCGACACATAAACCGTGTCGAACGGCTCGCAATACTCCTTCAGCTTGAAGTCATCCGCCCCACACATGAAGAACAGGCGCGCGCCATCCAGGTGCATCGGGATGTTCTTCGCGCGCGCCAGTTTGGCGATCTCGGCGACCAGCGCCCTGGGCAGGGTTTCGCCGGAAGCGCGCCGCACCGGCGACTCGAGCGCGATCGCGCCCACCTTGATCGGGTACGGTCCCACCTCGGCGCGCTTGATCGCCTCGCGCAGCTCGTCCAGCGTGGGCGCGGCGCGCCCGGCGGCAAGCGGCACCACGTTAATGTTCGACAGCGTGGACACCGCGTTCGATTCGTCACGGTAAACATGGCCCTCCTGCTGCACCAGCGCATGGCGCGCCTCGCCGCACAGCAGGCGGATCGCAACCTGGTTGGCCAGGGTCCCGGTCGGCATGAGCACCGTGTCTTCCTTGCCCAGCAGGGCCGAGAACTTCTTTTCCAGCTCGCCCACCGCGCCGCCGCCAAGGTAGGAGTCATTCGCCTTCGGATACTTCAGCAGCAGCTCCTGCAGGCGCGCGAGGCTGCCCTGCTCCGTTTGCGGGACCGCGTCGCCGCCGAGCGAAACCAGCTTGTCCACGTCCGCCTGCATGGCTGTGGGATCGGGCGCCTGCGCCAGCGCAATCGATGCGGACGCAGTGGCAAACAATGGCAAGGAAGCGGAACCGAGGAACTGGCGGCGATTAAGCGTCATGACATGCTCTTTCCGAAGGATGGGCTTAGAATGCAAGTCTACTGGATTACCTGGCACGAATGGCAACAGGAGCGAATCGAATGGCAGCGAAACTGGTCTTCATCACCGGCGGCAGCCGCGGCATCGGCGCGGCCTGCGCGCAGCTCGCCGCCCGCCAGGGCTACAGCATCTGCATCAACTACATCCGCGACGCCGATGCAGCGGCCCAAGTCGTGGCAGGCATCGAGCGCGTTGGCGGCACGGCCCATGCGCTGCAGGGCGACGTGGCCAGCGAAGCGGACGTGGTGCGCATGTTCCAGCAAATCGACGAGCGCTTCGGCCGCCTCGATGGACTGGTCAACAATGCCGGCATCCTGCAGCAGCAGATGCGCGTCGAGCAGATGGACGCCGCGCGCCTGAACCGGATCCTCGCGACCAACGTGACCGGCAGCTTCCTGTGTGCGCGCGAAGCGGTCCGGCGCATGTCGACGGCGCACGGCGGCGCCGGCGGCGCGATCGTCAACATGTCTTCGCGCGCGGCGGTGCTGGGTGCGGCGGGGGAGTACGTCGACTATGCGGCCTCGAAGGCGGCGGTCGACGCGCTGACGACCGGCCTGTCGCGCGAAGTGGCGCGCGAGGGGATCCGCGTGAACGGCGTGCGACCCGGCCTGATCCGCACGGACATCCACGCCAGCGGCGGCGAACCTGGCCGCGTCACCCGCCTCGAGTCCGGCGTGCCGATGGGCCGCGGCGGCGAACCGATGGAGGTGGCCGAGGCGGTGGTGTGGCTGCTGGGCGACGCCGCCTCGTTCGTCACCGGCAGCTTCATCGACGTCTCGGGCGGCCGCTAGGCGTGTTTCCAAGCCACTTAGGACGGCATGAACGGATTTTTTATCGTCAACTGTTGATCGATGACCTGTCCATCCTGCATATCTTCCGTGTACAAAGCATCGCAGCCCGCCACGATTGCCGCTGCAATAATAAGACTGTCATAGATCGAATAGCCGAACCGTTCAGAGATCCTGATGGCCCGGTCATGCATATCGAGCGTGACCGATTCGACCCGGCAAACCGCGCGGACTTGCGCCAGGATGTCCTTGGTTTCGGCCCAGGTAAGGCCAAGCTTGCGCCTCGCGACCGCCGCAAATTCATTGAGAACCTGGACACTGATATGGCCGCCGCCGGCGAGCAACTCTTCTGCCCTATCGGCCTTGGCAGCATCGCCAGACAATAAATAGACGATGACATTGGTATCGAAAAAAGCGTCAGTCGCGGGCGTTGGCATCGTCGCGATCGAACTTGAAATCGTCAGGCAGGCGACCGCGATATTTTCTAAGCTGCATCAATAGTTCGCGCGCGCCTGGAACTTTCTTTACTGAGAAAGTTCTGCTTCCGTGGACATGAATATCAATCCTGTCCCCCGCCTTCAACTCAAGCGCATCGACGACGGCTGCCGGCAACCTGACCGCCAGGCTATTTCCCCATTTTGCGACTTGCATGGCGCCTCCTGGATATACTTTACCCTTGGGTCTATCCTATACCAAATATGGGTACCGCACTTGGCAAACGCCCATTTCACTAATATCGCGCAGACGGTGCGCTGCCTGAAGGCTGCTCAGCTTTACAGTGCAAAGCGGTTAAACTAACCGTGAGTAAAAGGCACTATTACGCCAAGGAGTTGCAATGATCGGATTCAAGAGATTGGGCACGGGCAAGCACGCCGTGTTGGTGCTGAACGACTGGCTGGGCGACACCTCGAGCTGGGATGCGGCCCATCCCTACCTCGATACCGAAAACTATCGCTGGATCTTCGCCGACCTGCGCGGCTATGGCGCGTCGATGCACCTGCAGGGCGACTACACGGCCGCGGAAGCTGCCGCCGACGTGCTCGCGCTGGCGGACCATCTAAAGCTGGAGCGTTTTTCCATCGTCGGCCATTCGATGAGCTGCATGGTGGTGCTGGCCATGCTGCGCACGCAGCAGGCGCGCATCGGCAAGGCCGTGCTGCTGACGCCCCCGCCGCCGAACGGCATGAACCTGCCGGACCCGATCAAGGGTTTCCTGCTCGGGATGGCCAATGGCGACGACAAGTTGCGCTACGACGCGATGGTGCAGGCAGGCGGCGGACGGCTGTCGCCGCAGTGGATGGCGTTCAAGGTCGCTCGCTGGCGCGCCACCTCCAGCACCGCCGCGGTGGCCGGCTATGTCGACATGTTCGGCGGGATGCAGCCGGCTCCGGCGCAGGTCACCGTGCCGGTGCTGATCGTGGCGGGCGAATGCGATGCCGAGCCGATGCGCAGCGGGCCGCTGCGCGCGGCGTACGGGCCATACTGCGAGCGGCTGGAGGTGGTGGCGCTGGCCGAATGCGGGCACTATCCGATGCAGGAGGCGCCACCGCTGCTGACGACGGTGGTGCAGCGTTACTTGTCCGCGTAGTACGCTCGTGGAATCACGTTGTTAGCTGCCTGCCGCTTCAAAAATCATGGGGGTAGAGTTGCCGTGAGAAAGTCAACGTCATTCCTGCGCAGGCAGGAATCCATAGTACCTCTGCTGCGCTACGGCGTAACTCTGGTCAGGCGTGCTGTGGATTCCTGCCTGCGCAGGAATGACGTTGAACGTAGTGCGTAAAGTTTCGCATTGCGACCTGGGAAGCGAGGCACAAAAAAACGCCGGTCCGCTTTTCAGCGGGACCGGCGATAACAGACCCTAATACTACGGCGGAGTGTCGAACCATCATCCACGCCGCAGGGACGGCGTGGAATCGGGTGGTGACGAATTCATTGTAGGTGAGCCGATTCGCTAAAAACAGGCGGCTCGCCAAAGAATCAAAAAGCTGATCAGTCACCACGCAAATTGATGCGCGCCGGCGCATCGCGGTCCACTTTCAAGCGGTCCCCGTCCAGCATCAGTTCCGCAACCTGCAGCGAGCTGCGGCGCTGCTCGTAGCCATCCATCTTCGCGTGGTCGCTTCCCCGTCCCGGATGCGTAAAGTAGAACACCCACGCGCGGCCGCCGCTGACGACGACATCGCAATGCCCGCCGATCACCTGGTCGTCCGCGCCCTTGCCCGGCTGCTGCAGCAGGTTGCCGGCCTGGCGCTTCCAGTTGCGCGCATCGGTCGAACGGTACACGGCCAGGCCCTGCCAGACGTCGGTGATCATCCACCACGCGCCCTTCCACTGGAATACCTTGGGCCCCTCGCCGGCCTGGTCGCCGATGGCGCGTCCACGGTCGGTCCAGTTTTCCAGGTCCGGGCTGTCGGCGAAGTAGATCGCTTTCTTGTCGGCCTCGTTGTTGTACCACATGCGCCAGCCGCCTTCGGGCAGGCGCGCCACGGCGGCGTCGATGACCTTTTCGTTGGCCAGCTTCATCATGCGCGCATTGCGCCAGGTGAGCAGGTCGCTGCTGCGCAGGTGCACAATGTGGCGCGGGTGCCCCCAGGTCGGGAACACACCCGGCACCACAGTCAGGTACATGTGGAATACGCCGTCGTCGCCGCGCACGATGTCCGGCGCCCAGTGGGTGGCCTTGGCGCCGCCCAGTTCGGGCGGCAGCTCGATGTCCGCCGTGCCGACATAGCTCCAGTTTGCACCATCGTCCTTCGATTCGGCGATGCCGATGCGGGTGCCGTGGACCCAGGCGACGCCCGGCTCGTTGGCGACCTTGGCGCGGCGGTTGGTGTAGAACATCCACCAGGTGTTTGTCCTGGGGTTGCGGATCACGACCGGATCGGCGGCGCCGTCCTGCACCGGATCGCGGAACAGCGGCTTGGCGGCCACCTGGCCGCGGTCGGCGACCGGCTCGCCAAAGTCCGGCGTGCCGTCCGCGCGCCAGCGGATGACTTGCGCGCGCGTATGGCGATTCGGGTCGTTGAGGGAGTCGCCGACGATGTCGCGGTAATTGCGCGCGTGGTACAGCAGGATGTCGGTCTTGCCGTCCGGCGTGGTGGTGAAGGCGTTGTGGCCGGGGCCATACTGGCCATTGGCCGCGCTGGTCTTGAACACGGGCTCGCGCTCCTTGCGCCAGGCCTTCGGGTCGAGCAGGTTGGCGTCGGCGGATGCTGTCAGCATGCCCATCGCATAGCTGGCGTCGGTGGCGCTGGCCGAATAGGTCATGAATACCTTGCCGTTCTTGATCAATACAGCAGGCGCTTCGTTGACCAGGTACTTGACCTTCTCCCACGCATACTCCGGCGTCGTCAGCAGCACCGCCTTGGTGCTGATCGTCGACGGCGTATCCATCTTCGCGATGTAGATATTGGTTTCCGTTTTGGGCGGCACGGTCTGGGTCCAGACCAGGTAGCGCTGGCCGGCATGCGCAAAGGTGGTCGCATCGAGCGAGAAGCTTTGCCAGCCGGTGTCGATCTTGCCCAGCTCCTTCCACTCGCCCGCGAGCGGATCAGGGCCGCTGTTCTCCAGCACGTAGGGGCGGATCGCCCATTTATCCTCGGCGGTGCCCGCCGTGAAGTAGATGTACCACTTGTTGTTGATGAAGTGGATCTCCGGCGCCCAGATATGGGAACCCATCTCGCCCTTGGCGTGCTTGCGCCACACGACCTTGGCCTCGGCCTTGCCGAGCTCATTGAGCGAGCGCGTACGCCGCAGTTCGATGCGGTCGTATTCGGGTGCCGTGGCCGTGTAATAGTAATAGCCGTCGGTGTGCAGCATCACGTGCGGGTCGGCGCGCTGGCGCACCAGCGGGTTGTCGAACTGGGGTTCGGCGGCGGCGGTGGCGCACGCCAGCAAGAGGGTGCAGGCGCATAAGCGCAGCAGGTGCTTCATGATGGAACTCCGGTATGGGCTGATCCGCAAGATCGTACTGGAAGCGGCACCGCCACTCCAATACCTTATTTGCCCGCTGCCATATCATTTTCAGCATGCTGCAGCGCAACACGAAGAGCGTTGTTCTGCAGCGACTAAAAATTTCTCAACAGAATGTATGCATGCTGTTTTCCTGTCCATCCCGGGTCGGATATTTTATGCTGCCCGCTGCTGCTTTTTCACCCAGGAGACAACGTGTCGAAACTTATCCCGATTACCCAGCTCGCACTGCCTGCGTTCGCCATGAGCGCGCAGGCCGCCTCGCCGGCAACGGCCCCAAAAGCACCGCGGCCAAGGCAGACCTGCTGCCGGTCAAAGCCACCGAAAAGACCCTGGCCAACGGCCTGAAAGTGATTGTCGTGCCGACCGGCTTCCCCAACCTGGTGTCGCTGCAGATCCCGGTGCAGACCGGCCGAGGACATGCCGAACCAGTACGCGTATTCGAAGGTGTTCTTCGACCGCTGGTACCGTCCCGAGCGCACCGCGATCATCATCGCCGGCGACGTCGAGCCGCAGAAGGCCATCGCCCTGGTCGAAAAATACTGGGCAAACTGGAAGAAAGGCAGCTACAAGTCGGTGGTGCCGGCCGAACAGGCACCGAAAGGCGCCATCTACAAGCACGTGCCGTGGCCAACGCCCACCCTGCCCTACGTGACGGTGGCGTTCCGCAGCCCCGCGTTCTCCACCACCAGCAAGGACCAGGCCGCGCTGGCGATGGCGCTGTCGCTGAGCTTCGGCCGCACCTCGCCGCTATACAAGCGCCTGATGCAGGATGAGCAGAAGGTCGACCAGCTGTTCGACTACTTCCCCGGCCGCGTCGACCCCACCCTGGCGATGGCCGGCGCGCGCGTGAAGAAGGCGGAAGACGCCCTCTATGTGCGCGACCTGATCATGCAGACCGTGGCCGGCATGCGCAGCAAGCCGGTCTCCGACAAGGCCCTGGCCGACGCCAAGGCGGCCCAGAAATATGGCCTGATCCGCACGCTGGACAACACCGAGCAGATCGCCGGCACGCTGGCCTCCTACGTCCACTACAACCGTTCCTACGGCACCCTCAACGAGTACTACCGCCTGGTCGACTCGCTGACCCCGGCCGACCTGCACGCGGCCGCGCGCAAGTACCTGGTGGACGAGGGCATGGTCGTGACGACCCTGTCGAACCAGGCCCTGCCCGAAGCAATCGCCACGCTGCCCAAGCTGGCCAGCTTCGACGCGCCGGCGGGCGACGCCAGGTTCGGGGTACTGGTGCAAAAGTCGGCGCTGCCGCAGATCCGCTTCAAGCTGCTGTTCAACGCCGGTTCCGCGCATGACCCGCAAGGCAAGGAAGGCTTGGCCGCGCTGACCGCGATGATGGTCGCCTCGGCCGGTTCGAGCGAGCGCAAGATCGATGAAGTGACCAAGGCCCTGTGTTCATCACCAAGTATGCGGCGGGCCTGAAGGAGAAGCTGGTCAGCGACGCCTTCTCGCCGATCAAGTACGACGCCGAAAAGCCGAAAGCCGTGATGGACGAAGACCAGATCATCGGCAACCGCAAGCTGGGCATCAAGGCCGAGTCGATCCGGATCACGCCGGCGTCGGCGGCCTTCGCAGAGTAATACCTCCCAGGCGGGTGGGCGCACGCGCCTGCCCGCCCCCTCCCCTTGGCCATTCGGCGACGAGCCTGCCTCCTTCAGCACGATGCGGCTCGTCTTGTTCCATTCAGGAACGGACGATGCCGCATTCAGTTCGTCCACATTCCCGCCTCACCTCCCCCTAAATACTGCCCATAAGAAACTATTTACCTTATTGCAAGCAGAATTCGCATTTCAACAACACACCGTACGCCCCTTGGCGTAAAGATATATGGCAAAAATCAGCAAAAAACCCCCAATATCCGGCCTGTCCGGATTGTGGAATTGGTCTAACCACTTTAAAATAGGTTGACCAAACAGCCTTTGCGGCCTTGCCAGCTCGACGCCCGGGCAGGGGCGAACAAGTTTCAAAACCTAATAATTAGAGTGGAGACTACATGAAACGTAAGAACAAGTACGAGTACGCGACGACCAGCGCCCTGCTGGGCGCCCTGATCCCGCTGGCGATGAGCGGCCAGGCAATGGCCCAGACCCAATCCGAGCAGAAGCCCGAAGCGGAAGCGGCCACCGTCATCGTGACCGGCTACCGCGCCAGCCTGCAAAGCTCGATCTCGGCCAAGAAGCAGGCGGACTCGATTGTCGACATCATCAAGGCCGAAGACATCGGCAAGTTCCCTGATAACAACCTGTCGGAATCGATGCAGCGGATTCCGGGCGTGGCGATCGACCGCGACGCCGGCGAAGGCCGCACCATGACGGTGCGCGGCCTCGGCGGCCTGTTCACCCGCACCAAGCTCAACGACATGGAAGCGCTGGCCACCACCGGCGGGCGCGACTCCTCCGGCGGCGCCAACCGCGACCGCGGCTTCGACTACAACGTGTTCGCCGCAGAACTGTTCAGCTCGATCAAAGTGGCCAAGGCCGCCAGCGCCGAAAGCGAAGAAGGATCGCTCGGCGCCACCATCGACCTGACCACCCCGCGGCCATTCGACATGAAGGGCTTCGCCGCCGCAGGTTCGGTGACCGGCCAGTACAACGACCTGTCGAAGAAAAAGAACCACCGCGAAACCCTGATGATCTCGACCCGCAGCGACGACAAGCGCTGGGGCGCGATGTTCTCGCTGGCGCATTCGACCAACGACAAGATCGAGGAAGGCCCATCCTCCGGCCGCTGGGAAAACGGCGCCCTGACCACCGTGGCAGGCGCGCCGTCGGCGCAGTCGACCGGCATGCGCTTCAAGAGCTACAGCACGGATGGCGGCAAGACTTTCATCCCGATTCCCTTCCTGCCGAAGACCAACGCCCAGGCAGGCTCGCTGACCGACCTCTCCGGCGAAGCGCTGGCCATCACCAAGGCCCTGCACCCGCGGATTCCGCGCTACGGCCACATCGAGTATGAAACCGAGCGCACCGGCGTCACCGCCGCGCTGCAGTTCCGTCCGGTCCAGGGCACGCTGCTGACCTTCGACGCGCTGCATTCGGAGTTCATCAACAACCGTACCGAACAGTACCTGGAAGTGATCTCGTTCTCGCGCGGCGACGGCAACCTGCCGGGCAATCCGTCGACCAGCATCTACAACTACAATATCGACAAGAACGGCCTGATCGACAAGGCCAGCTTCAACAACGTCGACATGCGGTCCGAGACCCGCTACGACCAGCTGAGGTCCACCTTCAACCAGTACAACCTGTCGCTCGACCAGAAACTGGCCGATGGCCTGCAGCTGCGCGTCTTCAGCGGCCGCTCGAATTCGACCCAGCAGAATCCGGAACAGACCACGCTGACGCTGGACGCCTACGATGTCCAGAACTACAGCTACGACTACAGCGACAAGCTGAACCCGGTCTTCGGCTGGGGCAAATCGAATGGCTGCACGGTCGACCAGGCCTGCTACTGGAGCATCTCGTCGTCGAACGCCAAGGGCGACCCGAGCCTGGTGCGCATCCGTCCCAACCAGACGAAAAACAAGTTCACGACCAGCAAGTTCGACCTGAGCTACGACATCACCCCGAACGACACCATCAAGTTCGGCTACAACGTCAAGAAGTTCATCTTCAAAACGACCGAATCGCGCCTGGCCAGCGAGAACATTCCGGCCAACGCCGCCGCCTACCTGAACGCCAACCTGGCCAACTATGTCAGCAGCCAGACGATGGGCACCGGCAGCGGCAGCCAGACCTGGCTGGTACCGAACTTCAACGCGATCAAGAAGGTGCTCGGCTTCGACTGCAACTGCGTCGGCGCCCCGTTCAGCGGCCCTGGCCTGCCGACCACCGGCAACAACTATGTCCTGTCGAGCACCATCGCCAGCGCCCGCGCCCAAAACCAGGACGCGTCCGAGACCGACAAGGGCATGTACGTGCAGTACGACTTCAACCACGACGTGTTCGGCATCCCGGTGCGCGGCAACACCGGCCTGCGCGTGGTCAAGACCAACCAGGTCACCACAGCCTTCCTGGCCTTGCCTGCCAAAAATGGCGTGACCCCGCCGCCGGCCTATACCAGCGCCTACCAGGAATACACCGACAAGCTGCCGTCGCTGAACCTGAACGCCGAACCGATCAAGGACGTCATCGTCCGCTTCGGCACCTCGAAAGTGATTTCGCGCCCATCGCTGCAGGCACTGACGCCGGCCGGCTCGATCGACCTCGACAAGCGCACCTACAGCGGCGGCAACCCGACGCTCGACCCGATCCGCGGCACCACCTATGACCTGAACCTGGAATGGTACAAGGACAAGGACACGCTGTTCTCGGCTGGCTACTTCTTCAAGGACATGAAGACCTACATCCAGCGCACGTCGCATCAGGGCGCGTTCGGCTCGCTGGGCCTGGATCCGGCCTTGACCGCAGGGACCAGCGTCGACGCCCAGACGCCATTCACGATCACCAACTTCGTCAACACCCCTGGCGGCCTGATCCGAGGCATCGAATTGAGCGCACAGCAGCGTTTCAGCTATCTGCCGGCGCCGTTCAACAACATGGGTGGTTCGATCAACTACACGCGCGTCAACTCGAAGATGAAGTACCTGCTGTCGACGACGTCGCCGGTGGTCACGGTAGCCGACTTGCTGGGCATGTCGCCGACCTCGGCCAACGCGACCTTGTACTACGAGCAGGACAAGGTCTCGGCACGGGTGACGGGCGCCTATCGTTCGAAGTACACCAGCACCCTGCTGCCGGGCAGCGGTTCCGACTTCCAGGGCAAGAACAGCACCTTCAACGTCGACGCGCAGATCAGCTACAACATCAAGCCGAACCTGACGCTGACGTTCCAGGCGGTGAACCTGACCGACCAGTACGACGACCGCTTCAATTCGTACAACAACGCCTACTACGGCAACGTCGAAGGCAACGCGCCGTCGGACGCCGTGCACACCGGCCGCTCGTACTTCATCGGCCTGCGCTACAAGTACTAATCGTTTCTGCGCAATACCAAGCGGCCCTTCGGGGCCGTTTTTTTTAATCGGGGTCAGACCTCAATTAATAGTGGACAACTGCGGTCTGGGGTAGAGGCGTAGTTTGACATTGCATACATCAATTGAGGTCTGACCCCGATTGTGGGGAAATTGAGGTCTGACCCCGATTGTTCGAATATATGCATTCGAATGTTATGCAGGAAGAATGTGCTTCTGATAAATTTGGCGGGCCCATACCAAGGAGAATTGCATGATGGCTTCCCGCTTCCTGCGTACGCTGGCCCTGCCAGCGGCGCTGTCCCTGCTGTCCCTCGCCGCTCACGCCCAGGATGAAACGGCGGCAGCGCGCGTGCCGCTCGAGAACTACATCAAGGCCCAGGCCACCGGAGATGGCGATCTCATCCGCAAGGCTTTTCATCCGGACGCCAAGGTTGTCTCGGTGCGCGACGGTAAGCTGCAGTCGCTGACGGCCGAGGAATTCGCCAAGCGCTTCAGCGGCAAGCCCGCCGCCGACGAGGACAAGCGCGTGCGCCGCATCGAGAGCATGGAAGTGGTCGGCACCGCAGGCCTCGGCAAGATCGTGCTCGACTACCCGAACGTGACCTTCGTCGACTATATGCAGCTGCTGAAGATCGACGGCGAGTGGAAGATCATCAACAAGTCCTTCAACGCGCTGCCGAAGGCGCCAGCCAAATAATCCGCTCGCTCACGGGCCGGGCGCCTGCCCGGCCGCGGTCAGCGCCGCCTCGCCCATGATCCATTCCTGTACCGCCCGCAGTTCCTGGCCGGCCGCGCCGGGCCGCGCCATCAGCCAGTAGCCGTAATCGGTGGCGACCGGCGCCCGCTGGCTCGCCAGCGCCAGCTTGCCCTCGCCGAGCAAATTCCCGATCAGCGCGAGCCGCCCCAGCGCGACCCCCTGCCCGGCCAGCGCCGCCTGCACCACCTGGTCGTACTGGTTGAACAGCAGCCGGGCCTCGGGCGCCGGCGCGCCCGTCTTGCGGCCCGCGCCGCGCAGCCAGCTTTGCCATTGCAGCCACGGGCTCGCGCTGTCGTCGTACTCGAGCAGCACCTGCCCGCGCCGGCAGGCCGCGTCCTCGATCGCGTCCACGTTCAAGGAGGGATGGGCGACCGGCGCGACGACTTCGCCGAACAGGCGCACCGCACCGGCAGGGGCCCCGGCATCCGGACAATAGCGCAGCGCCAGGTCCGCCCCGTCGCGCTCCAGGTCGAACACCCGGTTGCTGGCGGCCACGCGCACGTCGATGCCGGGCGCCCCGCGCTGGAACGCGCCAAGCCGCGGCAGCAGCCACAAGGCCGTGACGCCAATGCTGGCCGTGATCGTGATGCAGGGCCGTTCGCCGGCCGGGCGCAAGGCCCCGATGACCGCGCCGAACTGTTCGAGCATCGGATCGGCCGTGCGGAACAGGTGCCGCCCTTCCGGCGTGAACTCGATGCTGCGGAATCCACGCACGAACAGGCGGCATCCCAGCGCCGCTTCCAGCGCCTGCACCTGGCGGCTGACAGCCGACTGCACGATGCACAGGTCCTGCGCGGCCAGCGAAATGCTCATGCGCCGCCCGACCGCGACAAAGGTCCGCAGCAGGTCCAGCGGCGGCAAGTCCAGCAAGCGATTTGGCATGTGTCGATCCCTCCGTACCAGATTAAATCACAGTTTCACATGCCGTGCCGGCATCCGAACCGTGCATTTTGACCGTTTGAAGGAATCGCCGCGACCGATTCTAATGAAGCTTCCGGCTCACGCCATTTTCCCTGCCCATCACCATGCACGCTCCATCGATCGACCTCGAACCAGTCAGCGCCACCCTCGAATACCTGCAAAGCGCCCCGCGCAAACCGGTGACCTATATGCTGGCGCCGCCCGGCGGCCATGCGTGGGACAACAGCGACTACGCCCACATGCCGGTCACCATCCGCAACGGGCGCGCGATGCCGGGCGGGCCCGCGCTCGACCGCGAAGGCTTCATCCTGCGCAGCGCGCCCAGCGCCCTGGATGACTTTTCCGACGCCGACGCGGTCCGGCGCGTCTACTACCAGGAGATGCGGGAACTGGCCCTGGCCGCCACCGGCGCCAGCCGCGCGATCGTGTTCGACCACGTGCTGCGGCGGCGCGCGCCGGGCACCCTGACGGCTTTCGGCGCACGCGAAGGCCATCGCCCCAGCGCGGCCGGCCGCGTCCATTGTGACTTCACGCCGGCGTCGGCCCAGCGCAGGCTGGCGCTGGAGATGGAAGCGCTCGCCCTCACCCATGTCGAACGCTTCAGCATCGTCAACCTGTGGCGCTCGACCCGCCTGCCGGTACTGGACGCGCCGCTCGCCGTGTGCGACGCTCGCACCGTGCACCCGTCGGACCTGGTCGCGAGCGACATCGCCTATCCGGACCGCACCGGCGAGATCTTCCAGCTGCTGCACCGGCCGGACCATGCGTGGACCTATTTCGATGCGATGCAGTTCGACGAGGTACTGATGTTCAAGCAATACGATTCGGCCAGCAGTGCGGCACGCTATACCCCGCACGCCGCGTTCGCGCATCCGTCCACGCCGGCCGGCACGCCGCCGCGGGAGAGCATCGAAATCCGCTGCCTCCTCATCTTCGATTGACAAGGAACGAGCAATGAAAGACATCGAATTCTGGTTCGACTTCGGCAGCAACTACAGCTACCTGAGCATGCTGCGGATACGGCGCCTCGCGGCCGATGCCGGTCTCCAGGTGCGGCTCAAGCCCTTCCTGCTCGGGCCGATCTTCAGGTCGCTGGGCTGGGACAGCTCGCCCTTCGTGCTGCAGGAGATGAAGGGCAGGTACGTGTGGCGCGACATGGAACGCCAGTGTGCAAAGTACGGCTTGCCCTGGCGGCGCCCCGGCGCCTTCCCGCGCAACGCGCTGCTTGCCGCGCGCATCGCGCTGCACGGCGAAGGCGCGCCCTGGGTGGACGACTTCTGCGAACAGGTCATGCTCGCCAATTTTGCCGAGGACCGCGACATCGCCAACGAGGCGGTCATCGCCGCCATCCTCGGCGACCTTGCCGTGGACGGCGCGGCCATCATCGCGGCGGCCAGGGAAGAAGCGTGCAAGGCAGCCCTGCGCGAGCGTACCGCGCAGGCGCAGGCACGCGGCATCTTCGGCGCGCCGATGTTTTTCGTCGACGGCGAGATGTTCTGGGGGAACGACCGCCTCGAAGACGCCTGCGCCTTCGCCCAGTCCCGGGGCGCGCCGCGATTACCTGGCCAGTAATTGCGGACGTGCCGGCATAAAAAAAGGCGGCATCCCTGGACGCCGCCGCAAAGCCACAGGGGGCTCACAAAGAGTCGCTTAATTCGGCAAGGTGCTCACATCGACATTCGGTATCTGGCCGGTCGCCGGGCGCGTGAACGACTGGCCCACCGCCACCGGCGTGGCGAAGAAGCCGCCGTTACGCAGGTAGAACTGGCCGCTCTCCAGACCGCCCGCATAGTCCATGCGCTGGGCATTTGCCGCGGTGGCGTCGCCGGTGAAGCGCCCGGTGGTCAGCTCGCTCCAGGTACCGTTGGCGTTGCGCGCCCACTGGTTCCCGAACAGGACGCGCCGTTCAAGGTAGCCGTTATAGTCGAGGAAGTTCTCGAGGAAGGAATGGTTCCCGGTCAGGTAGGTCGAGATGGCCGGCCGCTTCCAGGTGGCGATGTAGCGCCAGCTGCCCGTTTCCGGCGCGTGGAACCAGGCCGAGTAGTCGGTCGATCCTGCCCCGTCCGGGCGCGCGCGCGTGATGAAGCGGTAGGTGCTCCCGGTGACCCAGTTATACGACAGGTAGCTCTGGCCGCCAGTGCCCTCGCCGCCAAAGGCGTTGTCCACCACGCCGGGCCCTTTCGACACGAGCGTGGTCTTGGCGCCGTTGTCCGCATCCCACACCGAGAACAGGATCCAGCGCTCGGTCGGCGACTTGACCTGGATGCCGAAGTAACCCTGCGAAAAGCCGTTCGCCATATAGAACGAGCCGATCGCATCCTGCCCCGCCGGCACCGTCACCTCGTTATAGAAGTACTCGGTGTTGGCCGGCGCGGCGTAGCCCATGTGGACCGACGGTCCACGCCGCGACCAGTAATAATTTGCCGGGTCGTTGGCGTAGTTCAGCGGGATCGACGTCGTCACCTGCAGCGAAGCCACCTCGCCGAACGAGTTGCCGGATTTGGTCAGTCCCTGCAGGTCCACCTTCACATAGCCGGGCGCGCCGACATTGACGGTGCCAACCTGATAGGCCTTGCTGGAGCCGCCGGCCAGCTGCACGGTGAACGGCGTGCCGTTGATGCCGACGCGGATCGTGCTCTTGGCGCCGCCCGAAGCCTTGGCGTTGATCGCCAGGCTGACGGTGCCGGCGCCGCTCATGCGGAACCAGGCGCTGGCGACCGTGCCCGGATTGGTCCAGTTGGACAGGCCGCTGCTGCCAATGACCTCCGTGGCGCCGGCCGGCGCACTGGTGATGAAGGCGTTGCCCGCCAGGGCCACCGTCACGCCCGTCGCCGCGACCGCCTTCTTCGCGTCGGCATCGCCCGGCGCGGCAAAAGCCGCGCCGCCGCAGGCGCCCATCAGCACCACCAGGAAATTCAGTAACAATGCACTGCGTTTCATATCGCGTCTCCTTGGATGTCAGTAACGTCCGTCATAGGCGAAGATCGGCTTGCGCGTCTTCCACTGGCCATTGGTAAAGTCGGGGAACGGCAGCGTCTGGAAACCAGCCGCGATCGATTGCTCGGACAGCGGCGTGATGGCGCTCCACGTCACCGCGTCGTAGATATCGATCGGCATCGGCGCCTGCTCCTTCAGCGCTTCGACGAAGGCATGCACGACGAAGAAGTCCATGCCGCCATGCCCCGCCCCGGCCGCGCGCTCCGCATACTTCTTCCACAGCGGGTGCTCGTAGCGGTTCTGCCACAGTTCCATCGGGTCCCACTTGTGCGCCTCGCTGACGCCTTCGATGTGCACCGAATGGTTCAGGTCCATCCAGATGCCGCCCGTGCCCTGGACCCGGAAGCCCAGCGAATAGGGGCGCGGCAGCGAAGTGTCGTGCTGCAGCAGGATGGTCTCGCCGTTCTCGGTGGCCAGCGTGGTGGTGACCACGTCGCCCAGCTTGAACTGCGCCTTCGCGCTCGGGTGCGTGGCGCCGCCCGGCTGCCTGAAGATGTAGTCGTGCATGCCGCGCGCCTTGCTGGCGAAGGTGTTGATGCTGGTGAAACGGTTGCCGCGGTTGATGTTGGTGTACATCGCGCAGGGCCCGATGCCGTGGCTCGGATAGAGCTCGCCATTGCGTTCGATCGCATGCTGGGTGCGCCATTTCGATTCGGACCAGCCTTTTTCGCCGAATTCGACGCCGCCGCCGTAAGGCCTTGCCGGCGTGCCGCTATTGAGCTTGACGGCGCGCAGGTCGTGCTGGTAGCCACCCTGCAGGTGAACCAGTTCGCCGAACACGCCGGCGCGCACCATCTGCAGTACCGCCATCACGTCGCGCCGGTAGCACACGTTCTCGAGCAGCATGTAGGGCGTGCCGGTGGACAGCTGGGTATTGAGCACATCCCAGTGGTCCTGCAGGCTGACGCCGGCCACCACTTCGCAGCCGACCGGCACCTTGGCCTGCATCGCGTCGATCGACATCGACGCGTGCAGCTCCCACGGCGTGGCGATGATGATGCCGTCCAGTTCGCGCGCATCGAGCATGCGCTTGTAGGCCTTCGGGTCGCGGTCCTCGCCGAAGCTGCGCGGGCGCGGCTTGCCGGCCTTGTCGGCCATGGCCAGCGCGCGGCCGAGCATGATCGGCTCGATGTCGCACAGCGCGGCCACGTCGACATCGTCGCGCTTGAGCAGTTCGGCCAGCAGCACCTGGCCGCGCATGCCGGTGCCGATCATGCCGATCCGCAGGCGCTGGCGGGTGGCGGCGAAGGCTGTCGGCAGCGCCAGGCTGCCTGCCAGCAGCAAGCCGGCTTTGAGGAGGTCACGTCGTTTGAGCTTGTCTGTCATTTTGCTGTCGTCTCAGAAGTTGTATTCGGCGGTCAGCCGCACCGAACGCGGTGCGGCACGGCCTGCCACTTGCAGGTAGTTGTGGGAAATGTCGCCGGCGTCTTCGCGGGTCTCGTTGTAACGGGTGACGGTCTTGCGGTCCAGGACATTGAACACGTCGATCTTCAGGCTCAGGCCTTTGTAAGCGGCCGGCGTGTACGCCAGGTTCAGGTCGAGCTGGGTTTGCCAGGGCATGCGGCCCTGGCTGCCGCGCGGGGCCGGCTTGCCGTTGCAGTAGAAGTAGGCCGCGCCGTAGTCGTGGTCCCATTTCAGATCGGCCGGCAGCTCGCCGATGCAGTTGCGCGGCGCGCCCGAGGTCAGCGCCAGGTTCGCGCCGGCCATCACTTCGGGCAGCAGCTGCACGAAGCCGTAGGCCTTGATCGCATGGCGATGGTCGCTAGGCAGGTAGCCGTAGGCGTGGTACATGAGTTCCTTGTGGTCGTCGCTGACGGTCAGGCCGACATCGCCGCCGCCGATGGTATCGGTCTGGCCTTCCATATTGCCCTTCAGGCTGGACAAGGTATAGGTCAGTTTGCCATACCAGCCGTTCGAAAACGGATGTTCCGCGAACAGGTTGAGCGCCTTGTAGCTGCGGTTCGGCTTCGGATTGCCCCATTCGGCCGCCGAAATGTCGGCGCGGGTCAGGCCCTTGCCGTCGCCGAAGTCGATCCACAGCGCGTTGTCGCGGCCCGGATTGATGATCGCGCACTGGAAGCCGCTCCAGTGATCGGTGTCCACGCCGTTCTTCGCGGCCCAGGCATAGATCGGACGGTCGTCGCAGACGTCGTCGTTGGTGTCGTTCAGTTTGCGGTACAGCAGTCCGGCGCCCACGGTGAATTTCGGGCCCAGGGCGCGTTCGAATCCGATCGAAAACTCGTCCTGCGACAGCGGCTTGAGGCCGATCGCCGTCACTTCGCGCGCGTCACGGCCCTGGCCGTAGAAGCTGTTCGCCGAATACGGCTTGCTGATCGCATGCAGGCCGGTCGGCGCTCCGGTGGCAGGGTCCACGCCAGTATAGGTGAAGAATTCGCTGGTCGACAGCAGCGGACTGGCCATATTGCTCGACAGGTTGGACGGCACCGGCAGGTGGTAGCGGCCCGCGTTCGCGTAGAACTTCAGGGAGCTGTCGCCCAGGTAGTCCCAGGTGGCGCCGAGGCGCGGCGCGATCATGTTGCGCTGCTCGATGAAGGCCTTGCCAAGGCTGGTGAAGTTGGTGAACTGCTCGCGCCGCAGCCCGAGGTCGAGCATGATGCGGTCCGTCGCCTGCCAGTGGTCCTGCAGGTACTGGGCCGACTGTTCGCTGGTCGGGCGCGCCAGGTTGGTGTTGATGTCCCTGGTCACGTAGTAGCCTTGCACGCCGTAGCCGCCGCCCTGCAGCGGGGTTTCGAAAGTGCCGTTGATCGGGCGCGATGGGTCGGCAGCCTTGCGATAGGACCAGCGGTAGCCGCCGGCCAGTTCGGTGCCGACCAGGGACTCGACGTCGATGCGGTCGATACCGCCGCGCAGCGCATGCGAGCCGAGCTTGTACTCGACGTCGAAGCGCATGCCGCGCTGCTTGTCGCCCGATTCCGGGTGCACCAGGCTGCCGGTGACCGTTTGCGGGTTCGGGTAGGCCAGGCCAGGCACGCGGGTGGTGACGCCGGATGCGGTCTGGGCCAGCGCCGCGTTGTAGCCTTCCGGGATGCGGCGGTGCCTGGTGCGCGAGTCGCCTGCCATCGCGGTCGCGGTCAGCTTGTCCGTCAGGTAGGCCGTGTACTTGAAGATGCTGATGTCGGCGCCCGGTGCGGCGGCGGCGCCGCAGCAGTTGACGGTCGAATTGCCGGCGCCGCCCTTGATGTGGTTGCGTTCAAGCGTGGTGTAGTTATAGCCGTAAGCCTGGGTGTGGCCGTCGGTGCGGTCGTACACCCTGGTCAGCTCGAAGCGGTGGTCCTCGGTCAGGTTAAAGTCGATTTTGGCGAGGTAGCGATTGACCTCGGTGCGCCCGGTGCTCCAGCCGGTAGGCGAACTGGCGCCGGCGGCGGTCGATGCCGCCACGCTGTTCGAGTCGGTGCGTGTCTGTTCCATCGCCACGAAGGCGAACAGCTTGTTCCTGATCAGCGGGCCGCTGGCGTAGATGCCGGCGACCTTGCTGGTGCTTTCGTTGTCGCGGTTCCAGAACAGCAGCTTGCCATCGGTGTCCGGATGGGCGCCGGTGTTCGGGTAGTAGGTGTTCTCCTGCTTGCCTTTCAGGCTCCCCGGGATGATACCGAGCTTGCCGCCGAACTCGAATTTATTGCCGCCGCTTTTGGTCGTGATGTTCACCACGCCGCCGGTCGAGCGGCCGAATTCGGCGCCGTAGCCGCCCGACAGCACCTGCATGTTGGCGATCGCGCCGAACGGCAGTTCGGATGCGCCGACCTGGGTCAGGATGTTCGTGACCGGGAAGCCGTTGACATAAAAAGCGTTCTCCGACTGGCCGGAACCGGCGATCGACGGGGCATTCCCGTACTGGGTATTGGTGCCGCGCGAAACGCCGGGCGTCAGCTGGACCACGGCCGCCACATCGAAGGCGACCGGCAGCGATTTCAGTTCGCGCGCCGTGAAGACGACGCCGTTGTTCGTGTTCGACACGTCGATCCTGGTTCGCGCGCCGCTGACGACGACAGTCTGCTGCGCCGCGCCGAAGCTGGCCTCGGCGCCGGAACCGACCAGCGCTTCGACTTCCCGGCTCGCTTCGACCGTTCCGGCTCGCACCACGCGCACCGCGTAGCGGCCCGGCGGCATCGAGTTCGCGACATAGCGGCCGGCAGCGTCGGGTTTCAGCGTGCGTTGCACGCCGGTCGACAGGTTCTCCAGCACCACCGCGGCGCCGTCAGGCGCCTTCACCTCGCCGAAGATAGTCGTGGTAGCGTTGGACTGCGCCCAGGCCGCATCCGAAGCGGCGGCGGCAAGGCCAATCAGGATGGCCGTGGCGCGGATGATCGCGCTGTCGCGCAGCCGGAATTGAAATCGCTGCATGCTTGTCTTCCCTCTCTCTTGTTAGGTTTCGGTTCACCAACTTTAGGAAGAAAAACAAAAATCGTCAACAAAAAGAAAGAAAAATAGAAAAATCCGGCAAAAATAGCCGGATAACGACCAAATAATCTTTCGTTTACCGTCATTTTGCTTGAGCCGCCTTACGATACTGTCGTGATTTCGTCACAAATCTGGATGAAAGCTCTACAGATATTGCCTTTCGTTTGCTTTACAATCGACTTTGGCGCGGCATTTTCTTTCTTTTTATCTTTCGTATTTGACTTTTCGAAATTTACTATTTATGCTTCCGTCTAACTAAACACGAAAAATCTTTCGATGACTACCCTTCTTGAACGAGACCCCCAAGCGTGGCGCGACATCGGCGGCCTCGACACCGCCGAAGAGATCGCGCAGCAGCCAGCGCTGTGGCGCGAACTGGGCGCCAGCCTCGCCGCGGACCAGGAACGCATCGCGGCCTTCCTCGGCGACCGCCTGCGCAACCCGGCCCAGCGCGTGATCCTGACCGGCGCCGGCAGTTCCGCCTATGTGGGCCAGATCGTGGCCGACGAGCTGAATGCGGCCTGGCCCTGCCAGGTGCGCGCCGTCGCCACCACCAGCCTGTTGACGCATCCCGAACTGTATTTGCAGCACGACGCCCCGACCCTGCTGGTCTCCTTCGCCCGTAGCGGCAACAGCCCGGAGAGCGCGGCGGCGGTCAGCCTGCTGCGCGCACTGGTGGCCGAGGTGCGCTTCCTGAACATCACCTGCACCGCCGAAGGCATGCTGGCGCAGCAGGGCGCGGCCGATCCGCGGACCTGCAACGTGCTGATGCCCGCAGCCAGCTGCGACCGTGGTTTTGCGATGACCAGCAGCTTCACCTGCATGCTGCTGGCCGCCCTGTGCCTGCTCGGCACCGAGCCGCGCGCCGGGCGGCTCGACACGCTGGCAGCACTGGGCGAACAGGCGCTGGCCGCTTGGCCGGCCCCGGTGGCGGACCTCGCCGCCCAGCCGGTCGAGCGCGTGATCTACCTGGGCAGCGGCCCGCTCGAGGCCCTGGCCAGCGAAGCGGCGCTCAAGATCCTGGAGCTGACCGGCGGCCAGGTGCTGGCAATGGCCAATACCGCGCTGGGATTCCGCCATGGCCCCAAGTCGGTCCTGAACGACAAGTCGCTGGTGGTCCTGTTCCGCAGCAGCGGCGCCGGCGCGCGCCGCTACGAGCAGGACCTGCTCGAAGAGTTGCAGCGCGACGGCGTGGCTGGCCGCTGCGTGACCGTCGGCGCGGGCGCCGAGATCGGCGTCGCGACGCCCGACTGGGCCGACGCCTGGCTCGCGCCCCTGTGGCTGCTGATGGCGCAGCAATACGCGCTGCACCAGTCGGCGCTGCTCGGCCTGCGCCCGGACAATCCCTTCACCGGCGGCATCGTCAACCGCGTCGTGCAGGGCGTGACGATCTACCCTCCCGATGGCGCCTGACATGCGCGGTTACCACGGCATCGACATCGGCGGCAGCAAGATCGAACTGGTCGCCTACCGCGAGTCCGGCAGCGAGCTGCAGGAAGTGCTGCGCGAACGGATCGCCACGCCGGGCACCGACTTCGCCGCCTTCGTGCAGGCCATCGTCGGCCTGGTGACGCGCGGCGACGCGGCGCTGGGCCTGGCGGCGCCGGTCGGCATCGGCCTGCCTGGCGTGACCGACGGCGCCACCGGCCGCCAGCTCAGTTCCAACGTCCCGGCCCTGAACGGGCGCACGGTGGCCGAGACGCTGCGCCATGCGCTGGGGCGCCCGGTCGCCATCGGCAACGACTGCCAGTGCTTCGCCCTGTCCGAAGCGCAGGGTGGCGCGGCGGCCGACGTGCAGAGCATGTTCGGCGTGATTGTCGGCACCGGTGCGGGCGGCGGCTGCTGTGTCAACGGCAGGCTGATGCGCGGTCACAACGGCGTCGCCGGCGAATGGGGCCACTGGCCGCTGCCGGCGCCGCTGCAGGCGCGCTACGGCCTGGCCCTGCTCGACTGCCCATGCGGCCTGCGCGGCTGTCTCGAACGCTATGTGTCCGGCCCCGGCATGAGCCGCCTGCATACCCACTTCGGCGGCGACGGCGCCGAGCCGCTGGCCATCGCCGCGCGCGCCAATGCCGGCGACGCCATCGCGGCCCAGGCGCTGGCGGCGCACCTGGACCTGCTGGCCCACGGACTGGCCGGACTGGTGCTGGCGCTCGACCCGGATGCCATCGTGCTGGGAGGCGGCTTGTCCAAACTGCCGCATCTGTATGTGCAGCTGCCGGCGGCGGTGCAGCGCCACCTGTTCCATGGGCTGAAGGTGCCGCCCATCCTCGCGCCGCGCTTCGGCGACGCCGGCGGCGCACGCGGCGCCGCCCTGCTGGCCCGCCAACAAACGAACCAATCACCGTCATGAACGAGCAAGAACAGCTGTCCCCCATCCAGCAAGTGATCAAGGCGCACCGGCGCGGCGAAGCGGCCGGCTTGTACAGCGTGTGCTGCAGCCACCCGGCGGTGCTGCGCGCGGCCATGGCCGTGGCCAGCCGCTACGATACGCTGCTGCTGGTGGAGGCAACCTCGAACCAGGTCGACCAGTTCGGCGGCTACACCGGCATGACGCCGCCGCAGTTCCGCGACTATGTGAGGCAGCTGGCGGCCGACGCCGGATTCCCGCTGGATAAGCTGGTGCTGGGCGGGGACCACCTCGGCCCGAACGCCTGGCAAAAACTGGATGCGGCCAGCGCCATGGAGCACGCCGAAACACTGATCGCAGCGTACGCGGGCGCCGGCTTTCACAAGATCCATCTCGACTGCAGCATGCGCTGCGCCGACGACCCGGTCCACCTCGGCGACGAGACCATCGCCGCGCGCTCGGCGCAGCTGGCCTTCATCGCCGAAAGCGCGGCGGCCCAGGCTGGCCTGCCGCCGCCGGTGTACGTGATCGGCACCGAAGTGCCGATCCCCGGCGGCGAGGCGTCGCTGGCGCAAGCCGGCACGGTGACCTCGCCGCAGGCCGCGGCCCGCACGCTGGAGGTGCACCGCGTCGCCTTTGCCGCCCTCGGCCTGCGCGCCGCATGGCGGCGGGTACTGGCCATGGTGGTCCAGCCCGGCGTCGATTTCGACCACAGCCACATCCAGCACTACGACGCCGGCCAGGCGCGCGCCCTGTCCGACTTCGTCGCCGGCCAGCCCGGCCTGGTGTTCGAGGCCCACTCCACCGACTACCAGCGCGAGTCGGCGCTGCACGAGATGGTGCGCGACCACTTCGCCATCCTCAAGGTCGGCCCGGCCGCCACCTTCGCGCTGCGCGAAGGCTTCCTGGCGCTGTGCCAGATCGAGGACGAGCTGGTGGCGCCCGCCAAGGCATCGAACCTGATGCGGGTGCTCGACCAGGTGATGCTGGCCAAACCGAACCACTGGCGCGCCCATTACGACGGCAGCAGCGACGAACAGCGCGTCAAGCGCCGCTACGGCCTGTCCGACCGCTGCCGCTACTACTGGGGCGAGGCGCCGGTGGCGGACGCCGTAGAGCGGCTGCGCGCCAACCTGGATGCGCTCGACATTCCCTTGCCGCTGCTTAGCCAGCACCTGCCGGACCAATACCTGGCGGTGCTGCAGGGCGAACTGGCGGTGCGTACCGGCGCGCTGCTGGAGCACAAGGTGGGACGCGTGCTGGCCCAGTACGCGCGGGCCTGCAACCGCAATGCGGCCGTCCTGCCTGCCGACGCCACCGCATCAATCTGGTAAGCTCGACATTTTTCATCGTCGACAGAGCCCACACCATGCGAAACACCAGCCAGCGCCGCGAATCCATCCTTCACCTGCTCGCCCAACAGGGCTCGGTCAAGGTCGTCGATTTGGTCGAATCCTACGGCGTGTCCGCGGTCACGATCCGCAGCGACCTCAGTGCGCTCGAATCGCAAGGCCTGGCCACGCGCAGCCATGGCGGCGCGGTGCTGACCCGCACCCCGCCGACCGAGCACAATATCCACCAGAAGGATGCGCTGAACCACGAGCAGAAGGAACGCATCGGCGCGCGCGCGGCGGAGCTGGTGCAGCCGGGCGACAACATCATCATCGACTCGGGCACCACCACGATCTCGCTGGCGCGCCACCTGCGCGAGGCGAACGACGTGACCGTCATGACGAACGGCCTGAACATCGCGTGGGAGCTGGCCGACGCGCCCGGCGTCAACCTGATCCTGACCGGCGGCCTGCTGCGCAAGCAGTCGCTGTCGATCCAGGGCAGCCAGGCCGAGGCCTGCCTGCAGGCCTACAGCTTCGACAAGCTGTTCCTCGGGGTCGACGGTTTCGACCTGCAGTTCGGCGTGACGACCCACCACGAGGCCGAGGCGAGCCTGAACCACAAGATGGTCGAACGCGCCAAGAAAATCATCGTCCTGACGGACGCCTCCAAGTTTGGCCGCGTCAGCCTGCACCGCATCGTGCAGCTCGAGCGCGTCCATGCGGTCATCACCGATGCCAGCATCAGTCCCGAGTACCGCGAAGGGCTGCTCAAGCTGGGCATCGAATTAATCATAGCGGAATAGAATGCTAAGCGGCAGAATCCTGACACCCTACGGCTGGATCACAGGCAGTATCGAATTCAGCGAACGCATCACCCGGATCACCGAAGGCCCTGCCGCCGACGCCACACTGACCATCCTGCCGGGATTCGTCGACTTGCACGTGCACGGCGCGGCCGGAGTCGACATCATGGAAGGCGGCGCCGCCGGCGCCACGGTCGCCCGGACTCACGCCCGCCACGGCACCACCTCCCTGCTCGGCACCACCCTCACCGCGAAAGAAGAAGGCATCCGCCATGCGCTGGCCGGCCTGGCCGGCGTGATCGCCGAACGCCCCGCGGGCGGCGCGCGCATGCTGGGCGTGCACCTCGAGGGCCCGTTCTTGAACAAGCGCCGCCTCGGCGCGCAGCCGCCCGACGTCATCACCGCCAGCCTCGAGCTGGTGCAGCGCTTCAATGCGATCGCCCCGATCCGGGTGCTGACGCTGGCGCCGGAAGTCGACGGCCACCTGGCCCTGATCCCGCAGCTGGCGGCGCTGGGCATGCGCGTGCAGATCGGCCACAGCGCCGGCAGCTACGCCGACGGCGTGGCCGCGCTCAAGGCTGGCGTCGCCGGCTTCACCCACCTGTACAACGGCATGACCGGCATGGACCACTACCACGCCGGCATCGTCGGCGCCGCGCTGGGCCATGCCGAATACGCCGAGATCATCCCCGACCTGATCCATGTGCAGCCGGGCGCCATCCACGCGGCCTTGCGCGCAATTCCGCGCCTGTACGGCGTGACCGACGCCACCTCGGCGACCGGCATGCCGGACGGCGAGTACGCCCTCGGCACCCAGCGCGTGCTCAAGTGCGGAGGCTGCGTGCGGCTGGCCACCGGTTCGCTGGCCGGCAGCGTGCTGACGATGGACCAGGCGCTGCGCAATTTCGTCTCGCTCGGCCTGCAAGTGGAGGACGCCTCCAACCGCCTGTCGCGCTTCCCGGCCGACTACCTGGGCGAGCATGAGCGCGGCCGCCTGGCGCCCGGCGCCTGGGCCGACATCGTGGTCCTGGACCAATCCCTGCACCCGGTCGCCGTGTTCGTCGAAGGCGAAGCGGTCGACCTGAGCACCTAAAAAAATACAAGACACAACAACAGGAGACACGATGCACGCTGCCACCCCGCCCTCCCCGACCTGGGCCCGACGCTACATGCTGTTCATTGCCGGCATGGGCGGCCTGCTGTACGGGATCGACGTCGGCATCATCGCCGGCGCCTTGCCCTACCTGGAGTCGACCGCCTCGGTGGCGTGGAAGCTGAGCGCCCAGCAGCTGAGCTTCATCGTCGCCGCCGTGCTGCTCGGCTCCGTGCTGTCGTCGCTATTCGCCGGCGCCGTGTCCGACGCGATCGGACGGCGCTGGGCGATGGCGCTGGCGGGCGCGCTGTTCACCGCCAGCATTCCGGTCATCGCACTGTCGGACGGCTACACGCCGCTGCTGCTCGGGCGCCTGCTGCAAGGCATCAGCGGCGGCTTGATCGGCGTCGTGGTGCCGCTCTACCTGGCCGAGTGCCTTCCGGCGCACCAGCGCGGGCGCGGCGCGGCCCTGTTCCAGCTGCTGCTGACGATCGGCCTGGTGGCCGCCGCGGTGATAGGGCTGGTGCAGGCGCAGGGCGTGGAGCTGGCCACCGAAGCGGCGCGCGCTTTGTCCGACGCGGAGCGCACGAACGCCGTGTTCGCGGCCAAGGACCATGCCTGGCGCAGCATCTTCTGGATGTGCCTGACCCCGGGCCTGGTGTTCACCGCCGGCAGCCTGCTGCTGGCCGAATCGCCGCGCTGGCTGGCGCGGCGCGGCCGCATGGAAGCGGCGCGCGCGGCCTTGCTGCGCACCCGGCCCGCCGCCGAGGCCGAGGCCGAGCTGGCCGAGATCCGCCAGGCGTCCGCCCCGGGCGGCGTGGGCGCGGGCGGCGGCTCGCTGCTGCAGCGCCGCTACGTGCTGCCCTTCCTGCTGGCTTGCCTGATCCTGGCCCTCACCCAGGCGACCGGCATCAATTCGATCCTGGCCTACGTGGTCACCATCCTGAACCAGGCCGGCCTGCCCGGCGCAACCGCCAACGTGGCCGACGTGGCGCTGAAGGTGCTCAACGCCGTCATGACGGTGGCGGCGGTCGCGCTGGTCGACCGCAAGGGACGCAAGTTCCTGCTGATGCTGGGCAGCGGCGGCATCGTGCTGGCGCTGATGGCGGCAGGCCTGCTGTTCCACAGCGTGGAGACGCAGGAGCGCGATGTGCGCCCGATGATCGAAGCGCGGGTGCAGGCGGACGGCATGGAACTCATGCTTGACGGCCCCACCTTGCAAGCTCTGGGCGGGACCGGCGGCGGCGCGCCGCAGCAGCTCACGATCGCCTATTCCTATGGGGATTTCACCAATGTACAGGCGCGCCGCAGCGACGACCTGGCGGCCCTGCCGATGCGGCTGACGCGCGAGGACACCGTGCAGCCGGACAGCGTGATCGGCGCCTTCTTCCGGCGCCTGCACCTCAATCCCTTCGCCGATCCGGCCGAGGCGCAAGCGGCGCCTTTGAAGATAGAACGCGCCGGGCTGGCGCAGGTGCCGCCGGCCTCGCACGGCTGGCTGGTGGCGCTGGCGATGTGCGTGTTCGTGGCCAGTTTCGCGGTCGGGCCCGGGGTATGCGTGTGGCTGGCGCTGTCGGAACTGATGCCGACCCGGATCCGCTCGAACGGCATGAGCATCGCGCTGCTGATCAACCAGTTCGTCTCCACCGTGATCGCCGCGATCTTCCTGCCGACGGTCGGCCTGCACGGCTATGCCACGATGTTCTTCTTCGGCGCGGCCAGCACGGTCATCTACTTCCTGGCGGCGGCTTTCCTGCTGCCCGAGACCAAGAACAAGACACTGGAGGAGATCGAAGCCCATTTCGCCGGAAACAGGCCGGCCCCGGCGGCGCGTTGACGCCGGGGCCGGGGCCGGCTTAGAACCGGTAGGTCAGGCTGGCGCGGATGGTGCGACCGAACAGGGGACGCGCCACGCCGCGGTTGCGGGTGCCGTCAGGCGACAGCAGGTCCGTGAACAAGGGATCCCCCTCGGTGAACGACAGCTGGTTGGTCGCATTGGCCACGTACAGCTGCGCCATGAGCCGGTCGTTCACCTGGTACTGCGCACCCAGGTTGATGATATGGTACGCCGGCAGCAAGGTCACGTTGGTGTCGGTCGCCTCCGAGAAGCGCGAACCCACGTACTGCAAATTGGCGTAGACCGAGAGCGGTATGCCGGTGGCCGACAGCATGTCGTACGACGGCGAGAAGTTCGCCATCAGCTTGGCCAGGCGGCGCGGCCGGCGGCCATCTTCACTCACGTGCACATAATGATAGCCGGTGATGACGCCCTGCGCGTTCTTGTCCTCCTGGGTGAAGGTGTAGTTCGCGCCAGCGATCTCCGGCTTTTGCGCCAGTACACTGCCCTTCAGCTCCAGGCCCTTGACCATCTGCGGACGGTAGCTCAATTCGATCTCGGCACCCGTGTTCTTGACGCCGCGCCTGTACAGCTGCGCCACGTCCGGACAGGAGTTGATCTGCGTGACGCCGCCCAGCGAGGCGCACTGCGGCGACTCGATGTTCTTGTGAATGTTGACCGCGCTGCGCGGCGAGAAGTCGTTGTAGAACACCGCCACCGCCGCGCCGAACTCGCGCGTCAGGTAGCGCAGGCCGGCCTCGTACTGGCGAATGTGCTCGATCGCGCTGATCTCCACCGGCTTGCCGTCGACGACCAGGGTGGTCGCGGTAGACAGGTTGTTCAAGTCTTCCAGGCTTGGCAGGCGGAACGAGCTCGATACCAGGCCGTACACGGCCAGCGGCTTGCTGAAGCTGTAGTTGCCGCCAACCGACCAGCCGAAGCCGCGGTAGGTCCTGTTCAGCAAGTACGGATTCCCCGGCAGCGAGATTTCGTTGTCGGCCGTCGTGTCCTGCAGCGAACCGGGAACGATATTGGCCGGCGTCAGGTCGACCACGTTATTGCGGTCGCGGCGCACGACCGAAGCCTTGACGTCCTGCCAGCGCACACCGATGTCGAACTTCAGCTTGTTTTGCATCGTTTCCCAGTGGTCGAGCAGGTACAGCGCCCGGCCATCGCCCTTGACCTTGCTGTTGAAGCCGAACCAGCCGGGCAGGATCGCGCTGCCGGAGGTCAGCGTCGGCCCCACCTGCTTGCCGGCCGCGTCGACCGCCATCAGGTCGACCAGGCGCGAGTTCTCCGCCGTTTCGGCCACCATCAGCGAAGCCTGGAAGTTCGGATCGTAGGTATAGTGGCTGCCATAGACGCCCAGGGTGACGTCATGGGTGCCGGCGGCATTGAAGGTCTGCTGTCCCTTGATGTCGAGCGAGGTGCTGGCCGCCTGCGTCTGCGCGACGAACGGGATCAGGAAGTTCAGGTTGGTGCCAGGCTGGACGCGCGTGCCGTCGTTCAGGAAGGTACCGGCGACGCCGGCCGTCTTGCCGTAGTTCCTGACGAAATCCTCGCGGCTGATGTTGGCGAACTGCGCGCAGGCGCCGGTCGAAGGCACATTGAAGTAGCCGATCAACTTGACGTTCGACAGGTTGCAGCTCAGCGCCGCCCCGTGCGCAGGCGAGATCACGTCGTTCTGATAGCGCGCATTGAGGAAGGTCGAGGCGCTGGCCGTGTCGTTACCGGTAAAGACGGCGTTGAAGCCGCTGCTGCCCGTGGTGTGGCGCAGGCCGGCGGACAGCTTTAGTCCATCGTCGAATTCATGCGACAGCTTGAGGGTGCCCATCCTGAAGTTGGGATGGATGCCGTCGGCCTGGTCGATCGTGCGGGTGCCGTACTCGCCCATCATTCTAAACTTGCGGTTGTAGGGTGAGGCCGTGGTGCCGTGGGCGAACGGAATGCCGATCGCTTCGATCGTATCCTGGTTCAGCACCGTGGGATTGGCCGGCGTGCCGCTTTGCGTGAAGCGCGGCACCGAGATCGGCAGGTTCTGGTAGAACGCCGTACGGTCGTTGAGCAGCAGGCCGTCGACGCGCGCCATGGTGCGGCCATTGTCGCTCTTGTAGACGATGTTGCCGCGCACCTGGCCGCCGCGGTCGGCGGTATAACCCGTGTCGCGGATGCCCTTGCTGCGGCGGTAGAAGCCGCCGACGGCGCCGGTCAGGTTCGTGCCCAGCGGCCCGGCCACGTAGGCGTCCTGCCGCAGGAAGCCGTAATCGGCGTATTCGACCTTGTAGCCGCCTTCCAGGCGATCGCCGCCGGTGCGGGTGATATGGTTGATGGTCGCGCCCAGGCCGTTCGAGTACAGGATGCCGCCCGGGCCGCCCTTGACCGCTTCGACGCTCTCGGTCATCAGGTCGTCGCGGATGAAGACGTCGTTGTTCATCAGCGGCACCTCCGGTTCTTCATACGCCGGCAGCCCGTCGATCAGCTGCGGCGCGAAGCGGTAGCCGCCGACCACCGGCAAGCCGCGCACCGTGATGTTGTTGCTCGCTTCGCCGGCGGTACTGCCTTCGGCGTAAATGCCCGGCAGCTGCGACAGCAGGTCGGCGGTGCTCATCGGCGACAGCTTCTGGATGTCGTCCGCGGACAGCGTGTTGATCGAGAAGGTCGCGTTCTTCTTGGTGGTGGTGCGCGTGACGCCGGTGACGATAACGACCGCATCCGGTTCGGTTGCGGCTTCGCCAGGCGTGGCTTGCTGGGCCTTGGCGGGAGCGGCGGCGGCCTTGGCCTCGCTTTGCTGCTGCGCGTAGGCCAGCGCAGGCAGCATCGAAATGACGACGGCGGCCGAACAGCCGATATAGCGTGAAAGTGTGTAGCGCATTTGTCTTGTCTCCGAAATGTATTTTATGGGTCTTCTGCCTGCCTGGCGATTCGCATCGCTGGGCACAGGCTGTCCTGCTTCGTTCCTGCTGCCGGCCTCCTTCTTTAAAAGCGGCTGTTCCTTATCGTCAATACTACTCAAGATGTCTATCGTTGTCATTTTAAATGTCCAACGTGAGACATTTTCGCAACAGCCCGTATGCGGTTAATCGAAAAGCGCTTCCTTCAAGAGGCGGAAATGACGTCGCCGAGATATGGCAGGTCCGCGCCGCGGCGCGAACAAGTAATCGCCGCCGCGCATGCGGCGAACAGCAGGGCGTCGCCCAGCGTGGCGCGATCGAGCTGCCGGATGGCGTCGCGATCGAGGCGGCCGCTGCGTGCCAGGCTGGCCAGCAAGCCGGCCTGGAAGGTATCGCCGGCGCCGACCGTATCGATCACGGTCACCGGCAATGCGGGCAGTTCCAGCAGCGGCACCGACTGCGTGGCCGCAGCCACGCCCTGCGCCCCGCGCGTGACCACCACCAGCGACACGCCCTGCTCCAGCGCCATGGCGATGAACGAGGCGACCGCCATCGACGGGTACAGCGCATGGATATCTTCGTCGCTGACCTTCAGGATGTCGGTCCGCGGCAGCATCCACTGCAAGGCGTCTTGCCACAGCTTGACGCGCGGCTCGATCGTCAGCCTCACATTCAGGTCGTACGCAATGACGCTGCGGCCATGCTGGCGTTCGACGAGGGCGCGCGTGGTCGAAGCCACGGGTTCAACCACCATGCAATAGGAGCCGACATGGACCGCCGCGGCGCCTTCCGGCACCCGCTCGAGGTCAGTCAGGCGCACCATGCGTTCGGCGGTGCCGGCGCCGTAGAAGGCGTAGTTCGGCACGCCGTTGGCGTCGACGCTGACCATCACCAGCGCGGTCGGCGCATCCGGCCGCGGCGCTGCCGACAGGTCCACGCCTTCGGCGCCCAGGGCCGCGTGCAGGCGGGTGCCGAACATGTCCTGCGACAGGCCGCCGAAGAACTGCGCCGGCGCGCCCAGCCGCGCCAGGCCGACCGCCAGGTTGAACGGCGAACCGCCGATCATTGCCGCCAGCTCGATCCCGGTTGCCGTTTCCCCCTGGGGGAAAACGTCGAACAGGGCTTCACCACAAACGACGATCATGCGACCTCCGGCAAGCCAGTTGCTTCGTTCTTCAGGGCCTGCGCCGCATCGTCGATGCGCCGGCCATCCTGTCCAAATACATGCACCCTGCCCTCGAGCGGACGCACCGCCCATGGCAGGTCGGCGCGCGGCGGCTCGCCGCCGATCGCCACCACCAGCGGCCTGGCCAGGCCCGGCACATCCAGGTGGACATGCGACTCGGCGCCAAGGCGCTCGACCAGCACCACCGTGCCGCGCACCGGTCCGTTCGCATCCGGCACCAGGTGCTCGGGACGGATGCCGACGGTGACCTCCTGTGCGCCTGCGCCGGCGTTATTCCAGGCCAGCGGCACCTGGGCGCCCATCGACAGGCTGCCCGACTGGCCGATCCGGCCCGCGACCAGGTTCATCTTCGGGCTGCCGATGAAGCCGGCCACGAAGATGTTGGCCGGACGTTCGTACAGCACCATCGGCGGTCCGATCTGCTGCACGCCGGAGGGGCCGAGCACGACGATGCGGTCGGCCAGGGTCATCGCCTCGACCTGGTCGTGGGTGACATAGATCATCGTCGCGCCGAGCTGCTTGTGCAGGCGCGCGATCTCGACCCGCATGTCGGCACGCAGCGCGGCATCCAGGTTCGACAGCGGTTCGTCGAACAGGAAGGCGCGCGGCTTGCGCACGATGGCGCGGCCGATCGCAACGCGCTGGCGCTGCCCGCCCGACAGCTGCGGCGGACGGCGTTCGAGCAGGTGTTCCAGCTGCAGCATTTTGGCGACGGCGCGCACGGCGACGACGATCTCCGCCTTCGGCACTTTCGCCAGCCTGAGGCCGAACGCGATGTTTTCGAACACGCTCATGTGGGCATACAGCGCATAGTTCTGGAACACCATCGACAGGCCGCGCTTCGCGGGCGGCGTTTCGTTGATCCGCTCGCCGTCGATGCGGATTTCGCCATCGCTGATTTCCTCGAGTCCCGCGATCATGCGCAGCAGGGTCGACTTGCCGCAGCCGGATGGCCCGACCAGAACGACGAACTCGCCGTCGCCGATCGAGAAATCGATGCCTTTCAATATATGCGCACTGTCTTTGCCGGGATAAGTCTTGGCCACGGCGGCCAGCGTAATCGATGCCATATCGTCGTCCAGTTCTAGCGGCCGGAGGCCGCTGCGTTGATGCTGGCGGGCTTGACCGGCTTGCCGTTCATCGCCCCCATGCGCCAGACCCTGAGGCTGACGACGCGGTCCGCCGGCGCGGCCAGCAGGCCAAGGCCGGTCGAATCGGGCCGGGCCGGGAACACGCGGCTGGTCAGGCTCCTGCGCTCGTTGAGGTAGGCCTCGACCATCGAGCGGTCGAGGAATACCCGCAGGCGCACGTTCTCGCCGGGCGCATCGTAGTCGCCGCCCTGCACGCCTTTCGAGCGCACGTCCGGATCGATGCTGGTGCGCTGGCGGTCGATCTCGAAGCGCCGGCGTGCGAGGTCGGCATACAGCTCGGTGTTCTCAACATTGTCCGGCGACTTGCGCAGCACCAGGCCGCGCCTGGCGTTGACGCCGGCGGCGGGCGCCAGTTCAAGCTCGATCTCCAGCATGTCGCCCTTGATCCCGGCCAGGGCGGCGCCCGCCGCCGCTGGCGTCGTATCGCGAACGTCAAGCAACTGCGCCTGGCGCAGGACCTTCAGTTCCTCGATCGGCGCCAGCCGAAGGTCGCCGTCCGGGCCGATCTTCATTTCGACCGGCAGGCCGGCGTTATGGGCCCAGCCGCTGTCCCACTCGGCCTGGGAGGTGCTTTCGCCCTGGGCGATCGAGAACACGATGGTGCGCCCGGTCTTCGGGTCGACCATGCCGCTCGGGCCGGAGAAGTGGCCTTGCCCCACGTCGAACACGCGCGGCGCCTCGCTGTCGGGGATGAAGCGCGCCGTGGCGCCATCGAACACGCCGGTCCAGTAGTAGGCCTGCGCCCGCAAGTCGGCCATGAAGACGTGCCGTTCGCGCCCATCCTTGCCCTTACCGATCGGCAGCAGCACCGGCAACTCGAAGGTACGCACGAAGTCAGGGTACTTGACAGGATCGATCGTGAACAGCGGGCCACGGTAGGTCCAGTTGACCAGGTCCGCCGATTCGTGGACCAGGCCGGCGCCGCTGCGGCCCGGCACGACGGAGCCGACCAGCTGGAACCAGCTGTTCCTGGCCTCGTCGCGGAACACGAAGGGATCGCGGAAGTCGCCGGCGCGCCCTGCCCCCGGCTCCTGCAGCGTGACCGGCGCCGGATGCTTGACCCAGCGCAGCAGGTCGGGATCGCCCAGGTCCATGGGCGTGGCCATGCCGGTGCGCTCGCGCAGCGCCAGCGAATCGTTCCCGGCGGTGAAGAACAGCACCGGCGTGCCGTCCTTCTTGTAGGCGGCGCTGCCGGACCAGATGCCATCGGGCGCCAGCGTATCGTCCTCCGGCGCGAGCGCGATCGGCACTTCGCGCCATTGCACCATGTCCGGACTGACCCAATGCCCCCAGTGGATCTGGTGCCAGAACGGGCCGAAGGGATTCTTCTGGAAGAACAGGTGATACTGGCCTTTGTAGTAGAACGGCGCATGCGGCTCGTTCATCCAGCCCGAATTGGGCATCGCATGGAACTGGGGCCGATGGCGGTCGCCGTCGAAGGCGGACGCTTCGACCGATACGTCGGCGAAGGCGAGGACCGGCGCCTTGCCGCCGCGCCCGGCCAGGTCGGCCTTGACCTGCGCCGCAACGGCCGCGGCGTCGGCGGCGCCGGCGTCGACGCGCACCTCGTCCATCAGGCCAAGGAAGGTATTCATCTGGAATATCGTGGCCACCGCCAGCGGCTGCGAATAACGGCCGATCGACAGCGGACGCGACGGCAGGACGAAGGTGCCGGCTGCAGGTCCCGTGGCGCTGGCCACTTGCTGGCCATCGAGGAACAGGCGCACCAGGCGCGTCGCCGGATCGTAGCTTGCGGCGACGTGCGACCAGGTATCCTTGGGCAGTTTGCGGTCCTTGACGCGCACATCGATGGACGAGGTACCGAAGCCAAGCTTGATGCCCCAGGCGCCGAAGCGGTGCATGCCGAATGCGAAGCCGGCCTTGACGTCCTGGTCGTACTGGCTCACGAAGCTCGAATAGTGGTCGCCGTCGCCCCATTCGAATGCATGCGGCGCCACCCAGGCGCTGATGGTCCAGCCGCCAGCGTACTGCGACTGCGCCAGGGCCGGCGCCTGCAGGTCGGTCGAATAGCCGTCGAACAGCAGGCATCCCGCCTTGATGCAGCTGGCGGCGCCACGCCACAAGGGATCGGAATTCGGTTTGAAGCGCGCCCGGTTGAACACGTAGTTCACCTTGTCGCGGCGGCCGGACACCGCTTCCAGCGCCTCGCCGCCGCGCTGTTCGTCGAATGACCACCTGGCGATCGGACCGGCGGCCGGCGCCGCTGGCGCAGCCACGCCGCCGGCCGCGCTCGCGCCGCCGCATCCCGATGCGCCGAGCGTCAACAGCAGCAGCGCCGCCCGCAATGCATCACTGCCCCGCGCGGCCAGGCGGCCGCATGTCGTTGTCGTTCTCATTCTGTCTCCCTGATTTATTGTCGTTGTCCGCTCTTGCTGGCGGATTAAAAAATGTCTACCGTTGTCATTTCTGGTCCAAGGAATCGAGCACGCGATAGCGGCCATCTTCAAGCCGCAGTGCGACCGGATCGCTGATCTGGCCGACGAACTGGCCATCGGCGCCGGTATCGAGGAAGGCCATCAGGCAGTCCTTGCCGGTGACCGGATCATGCAGGATCTTCCCCGCATAGCGGCGGCACGGGATGGCGCCGTCGAGGAAGCCCTCGGCCGGCTGCCACGGTCCGAGCGGATTGTCCGCCACCAGGTAGTGGGTGCCGGAGACGCCGCCGCCGTGCTGCGCGCGCATGGCATCGGTCCAGTGCTCGCGGATATTGCAGAAGGTGCAGAACCACTGGCCATCGCGTTCGAACACCTGCGGCACCTCGAGCTGGCCGTAGTGACCGCCCGCGTACACCGGTGCGGCCGCCGTCCACGTCACCAGGTCCGGCGAGGTGGCGTGGCCGATCACGCCGCGTTCGTACAGGGGCCCGTCGTTGCGGCGCGCGGTGAAGAACATGTGGTACAGGCCGTCGATCCTCTGTGGCAGCACCCAGGGATCGCGCCACGCACGGTCGTGCCAGCGGCCTTCGGCGTGCTCCTCGTACCAGGTTTCGTCGATGTCCAGCGCCAGGCCGCTGCCGACGCGGGTCCAGGGGCCGTCGATGCTGCCTGACGTCGCATGCCCGATCCGCTGGCGCAGGCCGTTCTCGGCTCGGCAGGTCCCGGTGTAGAACAGGTGGTACTGCCCTTCGGCGCGGATGACCGAGCCGGTCCAGGTGGTGAAGTCGTCCCAGGCCGGCGACGGCGACGGGCCAAAGACGGTGCCGTGGTAGTCCCAGTTGCGCAGGTCGGTCGACACGGCATGGCCGATGGACACGTTCCAGTGCCGCAGGTTGGGGTCGCCGATCGCGCGGTCGGCCTGCAGCATGAACAGGTGCTGCTGCCCGCCTTCGGCGAAATGCCAGAAGTCCCAGATATATTTGCCGTCGATTTTGAGTGTCATGATTTAAAAGGAAAAGTTAGCCTTTGATGCCGGAACCGGCCACCGAGGCGACGAACTGCCGCTGGAAAGCGAGGAACACCGCAAGCACGGGAAGCGTGACCACGGTCGCGTAGGCCATGATCTGCCCCCATGAATTGGAGCGCCCGAAAAACTGCTGGATACCCGGCTGTACCGGGCGCGCCAGTTCGCCCTGCACCACCATGATCGGCCACAGGTACTGGTTCCACGCGGCGATGAACAGCACGATGGCGGCGGTCGCGATCACCGGGCCGCTGTTCGGCAGGATGATCCGGAAGAACAGCGCCCACGGCCCCGCGCCGTCCATCTTGGCCGCTTCGTCCAGCTCGGGCGGGATATCGCGGAAGAACTGGTAGAACAGGAACACGCAGAAGGCATTCGCGAGGAAGGGAATGATCTGCACGTGCAGGCTGTTGAACCAGCCGTACTGCAAGGTCAGCATGCCGTCCTCGATGCCCGGCCACGGCAGGCGCGCCACCAGCGACAGCAGCGGAATGGCGATCACCTCGAAGGGAATGACCATCAGCGCCACCACCACCGACAGGATCGCCTGGCGGCCGCGCCAGCGCATCCGGCACAGCGAGAAGGCCAGCATGCTGTTGACCAGCACACCGCCGACGACGACCGCCGTGGCGATGATTGTCGAGTTGAACAGGAAGACCGGCAGGTTGCTCTTCTCGAAGATGGCACTGTAGTTCGCCAGCGACCAGCTGGCGTTTGGCACATAGGCCGTCCAGCTGGTCAGGTTGGTGAAGATCATCTCGTCGCTCTTGAACGAGGACGCGAACATGAACAGCAGCGGCATGGCAAACACGATGGCAAGCGCGCCCATCAGGCAGAACATCAGGGCCGGCCGCACCAGCCGGGACATGGAGACCGTCATTTTGCTTCCCCTTTCGCCACCAGCATGCGCTGCACGGCCGAGATCAGCAGCACGACGGCGAAGAACACCAGCGTGATCGTCGAGCCGTAGCCGATGTCCTGCTGCTTGAAACCGCTGCGCACCGCATGGTAGACCACGGTGGACGTCGAATCGAGCGGTCCGCCGCTGGTCATCACGTCGACCTGGGTGAACAGGCCGAAGGCCATCAGCGTGGTCGACACCAGCACGAAAATGATCGTGTTGCGCAGGCCGGGAAGGGTCACATGCACGAAACGCTGCCAGGCATTCGCGCCCATCAAAGTGGCGGCCTCGTACAGCTCCGGCGAAATCGACTGCAGGCCGGCCAGGAACACCAGCATCTGGAAGCCCGCGCCCTGCCATGCCGACATGATGGCGATCGAAGGCAGGGCGTAGGCAGTCTCGCCGAGCCAGTCCGGACCGGTGTTCGGATCGCCGCTGAGCCCCCGCAGCAGTTCATTGATCATGCCGCGGTCGGCGTTGAGCAGGAAGAACCAGACGATCGAGGCCACCACCATCGACGTCACCACCGGCGCGAAGTACACCGTGCGGAAGAAGATCCGGCCGCGGACCCGCTGGTTGACGAGCAGCGCCAGCGCCAGCGCCGCGCCGCATTGCAGGGGCAGCACCAGCAGCGCGAACTGGAAGGTGTTGAACAGCGAGCGGTAGAACAGCGGATCGGTCGCCGCCAGCACCAGTTTGCTGTCGCCCACGCGGATGTGGAAGGCTTCGCGGTAGCCGGCCAGGCCGGGCTGGTCGGTCCTGGTCTGGCGCCAGGTCGGGAAGCGCGTCCCTTCCTCGTCGTGCAGCACCGCGCCCTGCGCATCGCGCAGCGCTTCGACCTCGACCAGCTGCAGTGCGAGCAGGCGCTTGTAGTTCTCGAGCCCGACGAACTGCGTCGGCTCGGGCGACAGCAGGCGGTGATTGCTCAGCGTGGCGCCCGCCGCCAGCAGCAGCGGCAGCAGGATGAAAGCGGCGAACAGCAGCAGCGCCGGCCCCGCGAAGCCGCTCACCGTCAACAGGCTGGCTTGTCCCAATGGCTTGTTCATTTGACCGCCACCGCTTTTGCCTGGCCGAAGCCGTAACCCTTGTTGCGGGTGATGTCGCCTTCGATCGCTTCGACCGCTTCGTCGAGCGCCTCGGCGGCGTCCTTGCCGTGCCGCAGGTCGGACATGGCCTTGTCGATGGCGGCGGAGATCGCCGGATAGGCCGGCGTGGCCGGACGCGGGACCGCGTAGCGCGCGGCGAAATCGAAGTAGATCCGCCAGGCGCCGCCGGCGCGGTAATGTTCGGTCAGCGCGGCGCTCGCCTCGCTGACCGGGATCAGGCCGGTCATGCGCGACATCTCGGCCATCTCGCGCGCCGACAGCAGGTGCGCCAGGAAGGCCGCCGCGCCTTGCGGGTGCGGACAACTGCGGGTCACGGCCCATTGCCACGAGGCGGCGCCTGCTTTCGGCCCCTGGCCGAAGTCCGGCGGCGGCATCACGACCAGGTCGTCGCCGAAACGCTCGGTGTATTCGCGCGCCCGCCACGATCCGCTGTACTGGATCAGGGAGCGGCCCTGTTCGAAGCCCCGGTCGTCGACGGGAATGCGCTCGGCCAGCTTGTCCTTGAACAGGCGGGCGTAATAGCGCGCCACGCCAAGTGCGGCGTCGCTGTTGAGGACACCGTCGACGCGCAGGTAGTCGGCGCGGTCGATCAGGTCGGCCCCGGCGCTTTGCAGCCAGGGGGAAAACGCATAGCTGACCCATTCGCCCTTGGCCTTGCCGTTCAGGTCGAGCGGGAAGCGGTAGCGGCCGCTGCGCTTCACCTTCAGCAAAATGTCGTGCAATTCCTGGGCCGTGTAGGGCTGCTCGACCGTGGCGATGCGCACGCCCAGCGCTTCGAGCTGCGAACGGCGCGAGAACAGCGCCAGCACGACGTCGAACTGGCCGACGCTGTAAAGCTTGCCCTTGTAGGTGCCGCGCCCGCCCGGCAGCAGCTGGGCGATGGCGGCGGGCGGCAGCAGGTCTTCGAGCTGGCGCACATTGCCGGCCCAGGCGAAGTTGGGCACGGTCGGCTGGTCGATCGTGATCACGCAAGGCAGCTGCCCGACCAGGGATGCGGCGGTGATCGACTCGGTATAGGAACCCTGGGGAATCGACTCGACCACGGCCTTCCATTTGTCCTGGCCGCGGTTGAAGCGCTCGACCATGCGCTTGCTGGCCGCCATTTCGGCGTCGCCGGTGTCGTGCCGCCACACCTTGACCTCGACCGGCGCCGCTGCCAGGGTCCCGGCCAGCATGGCCAGCACGGAGAAGAATGCGCGTTTCATGGCTTGCGGCCCGGCGCCGACACGGTCCCGCGCATCACGGCGCGGCACGGCACGCGCAGGATCGACGGCGGCTCGGCGTCGCCGGCGAAAGCCTGGCGGGCCGCGATCTCGCCAATCTCGCGGTAAGGCAAGGCGACCGTCGTCAGGCCCGGCACGAGCGCCTCGGAAATCAGGCGGAAATCGTCGAAGCCGACGACCGACACGTCTTCCGGCACGCGCAGGCCGCGCCGCTGCAGGATGAAGATCACGCGCAGCGCCATCTTGTCGTTACCGCACAGGATGGCGGTGGGCCGGCTGGCGCCGGCGAACAGGCGCTCGATCTGGTCGCTCAGGTGGCTGAATTCGCTGCCCTCCTCGCCCCCGTCCTCGGCGCCATGGAGCACCCATTTGGCGTTCGGCGTCACGCCGTGGTCCTGCATCGCGCGCTGGAAGCCGCGCAGGCGCAGCCCGGTCGCGACCATGCCGGCGATCAGCTGGAGGAAGGCGATCTTCTTGTGGCCTGCCTCGAGCACCGCCTGCGCCGCGGCATAGCCGCCGCCTTCGTCGTCCGGAATGACGGTGGCATAGCGCTGGGCCGATTCGAAGCAGTTGGCCAGCACCGTCGGCGTCTGGCCCAGCATCTCCTGCAGGGTCACGGAACGGTGGAATGGCGTGGCGAAGATGAAGGCCTCCACGCGGCGGGTGCGCATGTCGGCGACGAGCCGGTTGGCGCTGCTGGCCTTGCCGCCGGTCTCGCCGATGATCAGCATCTTGCCGCGTTCTTCGCAGACGGACTGGATGCCCTTGATGATCTCCGACGAATCGGGCGTGGTGGTGAGCTTCTCGGCGATCACGGCCACCAGGTCGGTGGGCCGCCCGCGCAGCATGCGCGCCGCGGCGGACGGCGCGAAGTCGAGCGACTGCATCGCTTTTTCGATCCGCTCGCGCGTCTTGACCGAGACGCTGCTGGCGTCGTTGAGCACGCGCGACACGGTCTTGATCGACACTCCGGCCTTTTCGGCCACATCATGAATTGTTGACACACTGTCTCCTATGGCCTGGCGGCCTGCACGCACTGGACTTATTTGAAATGTCCATCGTTGTCATTTGTGATGATGGTAGCCACTTTCACGGCGACGGTCAACAACTTGTGCAGATTTTTTTGGACCGGCGGCCGGCGGCGGTATGATGTTGTTTTTTCAGGAGCCGCCCATGTTGAAGAATGCCCTGCTGCTGGCCTGCAGCCTGTTTTGCGTCTCTGGCGCCGCCGTGGCGGCCGACGATGCACCCGCCAAACCGCAGTATGACGCCGCGCTGGCCAAGGCGATGGGCGGCAACGACAACGGCATGCGCAGCTATGTGCTGGTGATTTTGAAGACCGGCCCGACCAAGGTGCCGGACGGCCCTGCCCGCACGGCGATGTTCAAGGGCCACTTCGCCAACATGGAACGGCTCGCGGCCGACAAGAAGCTGGTCCTGGCCGGCCCGCTGGACGGCACCGAGGGCTGGCGCGGCCTGTTCGTGTTCGCCACCGGCGACATCGAGGAAGCCAAGACCTACGTCGCCACCGACCCGGTCATCATCAACGGCGAGATGGTCGCCGAATACCGCAAGTTCTTCAGCTCCGCCGGACTGATGATGGTGAACGAAGTCCACCCCAAGATCATCAAGAAGTAGGCGCTGCCTGCTGGCCGGGCGCATCCTTCAGGTTGCGCCGCACCTTCAGCATCAGCACCACGGAGATCAGCGCGAAGCAGGCGCCGAACAGCAGCGTGAGCTTGTAGTTGTGGCCGGAAAAGTCGAGGATCGGCCCCTGTACCATGCTCAGGACCACGGCCGCGCCCTGCTGCACCAGGAACGCCGCCGAAGCGAACTGCATGAAGCGGTCCTTCGGGAACAGGCGCATCGCGAGCGACGAGAACGCGGTGTAGTAGGCGCCGCTGATCACCACATGGCACACATAGGCGAAATGGAAGTAGTGTTCGCCTGTCTCGACCAGGAAGTAGCCGAGCAGCGAACTGACGAAGTAGCACGACATCGTCACCATCGTCACCGCCAGCGCGCTGGTGCGGTCGACCGCCGCGCCGATCCCGAACGCCACCACCATCGAGATCGCATACGAGGCCGCCAGCAGGTTGCCCAGTTCCGTCTTCGTTATCCCGAGCTGGCCTGCATACAGCTGGCTGAAAGTCGTGAACGGCCCGGGCGCGATCCACGAGAACATCATGGCGGCGAAGATCAGCACGTAGTAGCGCTGCGAAAAGCACTCGGTGAAATAGCGGCGCGCAGCCAGCGTGAAGCCCGGCGCAGCCGTTTCGGACGGCGGCGGATAGCTCCCCTCCTTTACCTTCAGGCACATCAAGGTGGTGCCGGCCCCGAACAGGATGCCGATGCCCACAAAAATCTCCATCAGGTGCGCCTCGGTCAGCTTGAACAGCCAGGAATTGAACAGGATGCCCGCGCCCAGGCTGACCACCCGCACGCCGCTGTAGAAGCGCCCCAGCATGCCGCTCGGGACCACGTCGTTGACCAGGCCGCTGTAGATCGACAGGGTCATGATGGCCATCGCTTCGAACAGTGCCCAGAACAGCGCGAACACCGACAGCACGCACACGTCGAGCCCCGGCGACGCCGCGCCCAGCGCGCCATGGATGGCGGTGCCCAGCATCGGCGACACGCCCAGGCCCATCATGAACAGCGCCGTCAGCGGGGTTTGCCACAGGAGGAAGGGGATGCGCCGCCCGCGGGCCGACCGGTAGCGGTCCGACCGGTAGCTGATGATCGGCGCGATGACGAGGCTGATCACGGCCGGCAACGCGGCGACCAGCAGCGACACCAGCGTGTCCGACGCGTGGTATTGGCGCAGCAGTTCGACAGCGCTGGGCACCGAGGTGCGCTCGCGCATGGCGATCGCGAACTCGCCGAACAGCAGCCAGAATACGAGCGTCAGCAGGCCCCAGCCAGTATATGTGAGCGTGCCCGCCGCTTTGGTATTCATCAGCGCATTTTGCCCGGCGGCGGCGGATCGGGCAAGGGTCACGCTTAGTACTTAACTGGATAGTCCTTCGGGAACTTGACGCCGGCGAAGGCCTTCTTCTGGGTCCAGTCCTGCGCCGGCGCCGTCCAGTAGCTGTCGTTCTCGGGCAGGCCCAGAGGCAGGAAGCTCTCCGAGGCGATGTACATGCTGCCGTTGTTCGAGTACCAGTCGCCCAGCTCCGGCTGGTGGCCGGCGAAGCCGATGGTCAGGTAGCCGTCCTTGGTGAAGTTGCTCGGCGCCGTCCAGATAGCCTCGTGCACCGCCTGCATGGCGGCGCGGACCTGGCCTTCCGGCAGGCTGGCCGGCAGCTGCTTGCGCAGCGCCAGCAGCGCCAGCGGCTGGAAGGCCGCGGTGCGGTAGGTCAGCGAGCGGCCGATCGGCGGGAAGGTGCCCTGCGGCGAAATGAAGCGCTCCAGGTGTTCGGAGAAACGCTGCATGCGCTTGGTGGCCTGGGCCAGCAGTTCGGCCGGCTTGGCGTTCCAGAATGGTCCCTTGTGCCTGTCCAGCACTTCCAGGATCTCGACCAGCATCGGGTACATGACGAACGAGCTGTAATAGTCGAAGTGGAAGGCATCCTCGCCGTCCTTGATCCAGCCGTCGCCCATATACCATTCGTTGATCTTGCGGATCGCGGTGTTCATGCGCATCGGATCGCTCTCCTCGCCGACCGACATCAGCCAGGCCTCGTTCATCGCGGCGAACAGTAGCCAGTTGATGTACGGCGGATCGACGCGGCGCAGGCCCTTGATCTCCTTGACGATACGCTGCCTGGTGGTGGCATCGAGCGGCTCCCACAGGGTTTTCGGCGCGCGCATCAGGCCATTGGTGAAGTAGGCCGAATCGACCAGCGCCTGGCCGTGTCCCTTCCACAGCAGGTAGTCCGGGCTTTTCGGGTCCACCGAGTGGGTGTAGCTTTGCAGCGCCATTTGCTGCAGGCGCTTGCGGGTGCGGCCTTCTGCGGAGTCGGAGTCGGGCAGCGCCAGCCACGGGGCCATGCCGGCGATCAGGCGCGCGAAGCATTCCATGTAGGCCACCTTGCTGTCGCGGCCGTCCCAGGTCGGGCTCAGTTCGAGGTTGAATTTCTTTTGCAGTTCGCCCTTGGCCATGTTGGACAGGACTGGCTCGGCCATTTTCTGCAGCAGGCTGGCCATGTAGGCGCGTTCGCCGCCGGGAGCGATGGCGGGCTTGGCGGCGGCGGTTGCCTGGTTGGCGGCGGTCAGCAGGGTGGCGGCGGAACCGCCCACAATGGTGTTGATGAAGTTACGACGTTGCATAATGTCTCCGTGATTTTTTAGGTCAGTCTTCGCTGGCGAGTTTGTCGCCCACATAGGCGCGGTACTGCTTGATGCGGCCGGTGACGCCATCGGGGCCCTGGCGCGGCGTGTAGCGCAATCCTGCCACTTCCACCCGCTTGCCCAGGTCGATCACCAGGCGGTGCGGGTGCGCCGAACCGGCCGCGGCGCCGCTGAAGGCGGTGTGCCAGTGGTCGGTCGACTGCCCGTTGATCGCGTTGAGCGCCTGGCCGTCTTCCTTCCGGCCCTCTTCGCTGCTGGCGTAGGCGATGGTCCAGTTGGACTGGTTGATCGTCTTGCCGCCCTTGTCGAGCAGCGCGATCTCGGCGACCGCCGCGTACTGCCTGCCGTCGAAGGCGTCGATCGATTCCAGACAGAACTGGCTGCCCTCCACCGGTTTGGCGAACACCACGTCCTGCGTCTTGGAACCCGGAGCGAACTGACCCTCGTGTGCCGGCGTTACGCCGGCCAGCTTCGGCTTCATCTTGCTCGGTGGACGCTTCAGGTCTTTCTCGGGGTGCAGCTGGTCGAGGATCGGTTCCTTCAGGCCGGCGATGCGCGCCACCTGCGGGCCGGTCAGGTCCAGCACGACCACTTCATTGCGGCCCTGTTTGATCCATGGACCTGGCAGGTACATGGTCTGGGTCGGGCCGATGCTCCAGTAGCGGCCCAGGCAGCGGCCGTTGACCCACACCACACCCTGGCCCCAGGACGACATGTCGAGGAAGGTGTCGCCGGTGCGGCTGGCGTCAAAGCTGCCGCGCCAGAAAGCGGGCCCCTTGGCGCGCCCCGCCTTGAACGCCAGCGGCGGCAGCACCGCGTCGGCATCGAAATCGATGGCGCGGATTTCCCAGTTTTCCACCTCCGTCACCGTGCCGTCCTTGGCCTTGAAGGTGACCGGGCCGTGCAGGCCCTTGCGGTCGTGGATCTCCACGCCGAAGTTCACCCGCGCGATCGTGTACAGCAGGATGTCGACGGTGACCGGCTTGCTGCGCGCCGGCAGTTCGACGCGGAAGCGGCGGTAGCGGGTATCCATCGTGCCCGCTTCCTTGCCGTCGACGAGCACCCAGGCCAGGTCGCGCACCTTGGCCGCTTCCAGCATGCCGGCCGGGCCGGCAGGCAGGGTGACGCGGTAGGCGATCAGGCCGCGGCTGATGTCGTACTGCTCGATCGGCTTCGGCGACACGTCCTTGATGGCGCGCCGCGGCAGGTTCGCGAACACGGCCGCGCTTTCCTTCAGCGCGAACGGCGCGATGGCGACCACCGGGTTCTGCTTCGGCGCCTCGGGCAGGGTTTCGCCTGGGGCGAGGTAGGGCTTGATGCCGTCGCGGTAGGCGTTGAACTTCTCGCCCATCCAGCCGGCCTCGCCGATCGGCGCGTCGTAGTCATAGCTGCTGGTATCGGGACGGAATGGGCGGTCGCAGCCGCCCCACAGGCCGAAGCTGGTGCCGCCGTGCGCCATGTACAGGCTGAACGAGCCGCCCGCCTTGAGCATCTGCTGGATGTCGGCTACCGCCTTGGTGGCGGCGCCGCGGCGGTGCGGGTTGCCCCAGGTGTCGAACCAGCCGGAATAGTATTCGCCGCACATCAGCGGCCCTTGCTGGACTTTATTCAGTTCCCTGAAGCCCGCCGCCGGATCGCTGCCGAAGTTCGCCACCGAGAACAGCTCCTGGATATGGGACTTGACGACGGCATTGGTTGGATTGCATTGGAACAGGGGCACATCGAACTTCGCATCGATCAGGGCCTTGCGCATCTCGCGCATGTAGTCCAGGTCCTCGCCGAAGAAACCGTACTCGTTCTCGACCTGCACCATCAGGATCGGCCCGCCCTGGGTAACCTGCAATGGCCCCAGCACGCGCCCGACTTCGCGCAGGTAGCGCCGGGCCGGTTTCATGAAGGCGTCGGCGCGGGTGCGCAGGAAGCAGTCGCCCGGGCTTTTCAGCAGCCACCACGGCAGCCCGCCCATTTCCCACTCGGCGCAGGCATACGGGCCGGGACGCAGGATGACCCACAGCCCCTCGGCCTGCGCCATGCGGCAGAACTCGGCCACGTCGCGCTGGCCGCTCCAGTCGAATTTCCCTTCGCGCCATTCGTGGTAATTCCAGAACAGGTAGGCGCACACGGTATTGAGGCCCATTGCCTTGATCGCCTGCAGGCGGTGCTTCCAGTACTCGCGCGGCACCCGGGCCGAATGCATTTCGCCGCAGCGGATCTGCAGCGGCTTCCCGTCGAGCAGGAAGTCCTTGGCGCCGATGGTGAAGCGCGCGGCCTTGTCAGAGGCGAAAACCTGGCCGGTCAGCGGCGCCAGGCCGGCGGCGGCGGCGCCTTGCAGCAGACGGCGGCGTGGGATGTATGTCGTCATAGATTGGATAGTTTAACTTGAGTGGCCAAAAAAAAGCCGAAGGCGCCGGCACAGGCGCCTCCGGCCACAAGTTCCAAGGGGGCGGAGGAACGACCCACCTTGGGGCGGAATCTGTATTTCACGCTCACCTGTCGGCGAAGCGGTGCATCTCGGCCGCCGCGAGCAGGAAGGCGCCCACGCCGAATGGCCCGGTCGACTCCTGGTCGACCACCTGGCCGGGAATCGCGCGCTCGCCGATCGGCTGGATATAGCCGACCTTGCCGTTCGGCTGCAGCGCGATCCTGCTCAGGTAGTGCCAGCTCCTGGCCACCACCGGCGCGTATTCGGCCTTGTCGAGGTAGCCGTGGTTCATGCCCCACAGGTAGGCGTAGGTGAAGAAGGCGGTGCCGCTGGTCTCGCGCCCCGGGGCCTGGGCCGGGTCGAGCAGGCTGCGGGTCCAGTAGCCTTCCGGCTGCTGCGCCGGCTTGAGCGCCCTGGCCATTTGCTTGAAGCGGCGCACGAACAGCGCGTGGCTCGGGTGGCTGGCCGGCAGGTCGGCCAGCACCTTGGCCAGGCCGGCGAACACCCAGCCGTCGCCGCGGGCCCAGAAGTCCTTGCCGCCGTTGGCGGCCTTGTGCTTCGGGTAGACGTACTTGGCGTCGCGGTAGTACAGGCCGGCCTGCTCGTCGAACATCAGCTTGTCGGCGAATTTGAAGTACTCTTCCAGCTTGTCCAGGTAGCGCTGGTCGCCGGTCAGCTTGTGCAGCTTGGTCATGACCGGCATCACCATGTACAGGCCGTCGGCCCACCACCAGTAATCGTTGTTCGGCGTCGCGATCTGGTGGCCCATGACCTCCAGTGCGCGCGCGATCTTCTTCGGGTCCTTGTTCGGGTCCAGCTTGTACAGGTCGATATAGGTCTGGAAGCAGATTTGCCAGTCGCCGAACAGCACGTGCTCGCTGGTCTCGCCATAGTGGTACTTCCACTCCGCCTTGACGTTCGAGCTGGCCGAGCTCCACTTGTTGTGCTCCGCCCATGCGCTCGAGTAGTTGCGGTATTCCTCCTTGCCGGTCAGGAAATAGGCTTCCATGTTCCCGGTGTGGTAGGCGGCGATGTCCCAGAACGACCATTGGGCGGGCGAGTTGCTGCCCTGCCAGTAGGCGTTCGCCAGCGTCAGCGCCGCCATGGCCTCGGCCTTGGTCGCGGCCTGCGCGCCGCCGGGGGCGAGCACGCCCACGCTGCAGCCGGATGCGACGGCGGCCATGCCCGCCAGGGCGGCCTTCAAGTACAAGCGTCTCGTCATGCTACTTTGTCCTTTGGTTTAATTGACTGGCAGGGACCGCGCGCGCGGCGTCCACTGCAGCACCCG
>JAKFDH010000067.1:0-2328 GCA_036676245.1 Massilia sp.
CCGGAGCCGCCCAGGATCAGCCCACTGGAGCCCGTGGTGACGTTGACGTTGAAGTCCAGGTCGATCTCGGCGGCGCCCAGGATCACGCTGTCGAGCTGATTCACGACGGCGCCCCGGTTGTGCGGATTCGCATACATCGATGCCGACATCACCTGATGGGCGGCATGGCGCCGGAAGGACTCCACCGCGCGCAGATCGAAGCACTGGACATCGAACAAGGTGCGAAACAAACCGGCTTCGAACATGTCGACCAGGTAGCCGGTGATACCGCCCGAAGCAAAACTGCCCTTGACCTTGTGCTCATGCATGAGTGTTGTGAGGTAGGCCGCGACCGCCAGCGAGATGCCACCCGCGCCGGTCTGGAACGAAAATCCTTCGGTCAACAGGCCGGAGGCCTGGATCACATCTGCGGCCGTGCGGGCAATCTGCAGGCCGACCGGGTCCGACGTCATCCGGGTCGAGCCGGACACAATGCCTTGCGCATCTCCAATGCTGTCCAGTGCGACGACAAAATCAACCTGGTCCTGGGTGATGTGGATCGGGCAAGCGGGGTAGGGCACCAGGTGATCGGTCAGCGCCACCACCGCGTCTGCATATTGCACGTCAACCATCGGATAACCGAGGGTGCCGCAGGCCGACCTGCCCTCGGTCCCATTGAGGTTTCCGCAGGTGTCGGCGGTCGGGGCGGCGACGAAGGCCACATCAATATGCAGATCGCCGCACTCGATGGCGCGCGCCCGCCCGCCGTGTGTGTACATGACGGCCGGACGGGCCAGTGCGCCGCGTGCGATGGCGTCACCCACCGGCCCTGCAATGTAGGTGGCGCTGATGCCCGTGATCACACCGCTGCGCATGTGCTCAACCAGGGGCGCATGCACCGGAAACAGCGAACTGGCAGCGATCGTGATGTCCGACAGGCCCATCCGGGCAATCTCGGCCACGACCTGGTTGAGTACACCGTCGCCATTGCGCAGGTGGTGATGAAAAGAGATGGTCGCACCGTCCTTCAGGCCGCAGGCCTGAACCGCGGCCCGGATGCCGGGCAATACCTTGCTGGCACCGGGAACGGCACAGCGCACTTTCACAGGCGCACGGGTGATGACCTGCGGCAGCCAGGCGGTACCCTGAAACGGGCGAATGTCGCCGTACCCGGTCAGGGACGCCGGCACCTCTCTATGGAGCGCATTTTTCATGGCCTGGAGCGGTTCGCAGTGGGGGAGTCATGGGAGCGTAGTCTTGCCGGATCAGAACACCACGACGTCGCGCAGCGCGTGCCCGCTGGCCAGCCGGTCGAAGCCGCTGTTGATGGCCTCCAGGGCCAGCTGCTGCCCCATCAAGCGGTCGATGGGTAGCTTGCCGCGCAGGTACATGTCGACGTAACGTGGAATGTCCCGCACCGGCACGCTTGAACCGATGTAACTGCCGCGCAAGGTGCGCTCCTCGGCAACCAGGGACACCGGCGCGAGCTCAAACCGGTGCGACGGGTTGGGCAGTCCAGCGGTGATCGTCGAGCCGCCGCGACGTGTGATGCGGTAGGCCAGTTCCAGCGCCTTGACCGATCCCGCCATCTCGAACGCATAGTCCACACCGCCTTTCGTCAGGTCGCGCACTGCCTCGACGGCATGGGCGTTGCCGGCATTGACCACCGCCGTGGCGCCGAGTTCGCGGGCCAATTGCAGCTTGTCATCGTTCAGGTCGACCGCCACCACTTCCCGGGCACCGGACGCCACCGCAGCCAGCAGCGCATTCAGGCCCACGCCGCCCAGGCCCAGCACCGCCGCCGTGCTGCCCGCCTGTACGCGTGCGGTATTGATCACGGCGCCGACGCCGGTCAGCACCGCACAACCGAACAGTGCCGCTTCGGCGTAGCTGATATCGGCCTCCAGCTTGACGCAGGAACGCCGGCTCACCACCGCGTACTCGGCAAAACAGGACACACCCGTGTGATGGTTGAGCCGCGTTTCACCGATGTGCAAGCGACGCTCGCCAGACAGCAGCGTGCCGGCCGTGTTGGCCACCGCGCCTGGCTCGCACAAGGCGGGCCGGCCCTCGGCGCACGGCACGCAGCCGCCGCAACTGGGTACGAACACCAGCACGACGCGGTCGCCTGGGGCGAGGTCGCGCACGTCGGGCGCCACGGAGACCACTTCGCCGGCCGATTCATGGCCCAGCACCATGGGCGTCGGTCGCGGCCGATCGCCGGAGATCACCGAGAGGTCGGAGTGGCACAGACCCGCAGCGCCGATGCGTACCAGCACCTCGCCCGGGCCGGGCGGATCCAGCTCCACGTCCTGCACGCGCAGGGGCCGGCTTTGTGCGTAGGGCGCT
>JAKFDH010000068.1:0-1574 GCA_036676245.1 Massilia sp.
GGTGGGCATGGGCAAGCTGGGAGCGCGCGAGCTCAATGTCTCCAGCGACATCGACCTGATTTATGTGTATGACCAGGACGGCGAAACAAGCGGCCGCAGCGACGGCCGCGGCCAGATATCGAACCACGAATATTTTGCGCGCCAGGTGAAGGCCGTCTTCGGCCTGATCGGCGATGCCACCGAACACGGCTTCGTGTTCCGGGTGGATCTGGCACTGCGGCCCAATGGCAATTCCGGGCCGGCGGCCGTCTCGCTCAGTGCGCTGGAAGAATATTTCCAGGCGCAGGGGCGCGAATGGGAGCGCTTTGCCTGGCTCAAAAGCCGGGTGGTGGCACCGATGGCATGCATCCAGAGCGGCTCGGCGCAGGCGCTGCGCGGCCCAGTGCTGCCTTTTGTCTTTCGGCGCTACCTGGACTACAACGTGTTTGATGCCCTGCGCATCCTGCACCGGCAGATTCGCGAGCACGCGGCCAAGCGCTGCGCCGGCCATCCCGAGCGCGCCAACGATGTGAAGATATCGCGCGGCGGCATCCGCGAAATTGAATTTACCGTGCAGCTGCTGCAGGTCGTGCGGGGCGGGCAGTTCCCCGAGCTGCGCACCCGTCCCACCGTCGATGCGTTGCAGCGCGTCGCACGCGCCGGGCTGATGCCCCAGGAGACGGCCGATGCGCTGGCGCGCGCTTACGACTTCCTGCGCCGCGTCGAGCACCGCATCCAGTATCTGGACGACCAGCAGACCCACGTCCTGCCGACCCGTGACGACGATCTGGGCTGGATTGCGCACACCCTGGGTTACAGCAACTGCTGCCCGTTTCTCAGCGAGCTCGATGCCCACCGCGAACTGGTTGCCGGGGAGTTTGACAAGCTGCTGGGCGGCAAGCCCGACTGCAAGGGCTGCGGCAAGGCGGCCGGAACCAACGGGTCGGCGCCGCAGCAACTCGACGAACTGCTCGAGCAGCTGTCCGAGCAATGGCCGGAGCAGTTTCGCGCCCGCCTGGCGCTGTGGCGCCAGCATCCCCGGGTGCTGGCCTTGCGCGAGGAGTCGCGGGCGCGCCTGGTGCGCCTGGTGCAGCGTACCGCGTTGTGGCTGCGCGACGGCAGCGTGACGGAAGAAGCCGCCGTCCGCATCATCGACTGGATAGAGCCGCTGCTCCGGCGGGAAAGCTATCTGGCGCTGCTGCTGGAGCGCCCGGCGGTGCATGAACGCCTGCTGCGGCTGCTGGGCGCCGCCAAATGGCCGGCCCGCTACCTGTTCCAGCATCCCGGCGTGATTGACGAGCTGGCCAGCGATGAGCTGTTGCGCGAGCGTTTTGACAGCGCGGCCTTCATCCGGGAGTTGCAGCAGCGGCTGGCCGCGCTCAGGCGCACCGGCGAGGACGATGAGGAAACCTGCCTGAACCTGCTGCGCCGCGCCCACCATGCCGAGGTTTTCCGTACGCTGGCGCGCGATGTGGAAGGCGTACTCACGGTCGAACAGGTGGCCGACGATTTAAGCGCGCTGGCGGAAGCGGTACTGGACGTCACCGCCGGCTGGTGCTGGCAGCGCCTCAGGAACCGGCACCGCGAAACGCCGC